>NC_018002.1:1882581-2510109 GCF_000265295.1 Sulfurospirillum barnesii SES-3 | reverse complement strand
TGTTTTATTCTAGCTAAACTATTATTAGTTAGACGTTAAAGCGGTTCTTTGTATAATGTGAAAAAAGTTATTCACCCTGTGAATTAACCTGTGAATAAAGGAAAAAAGTGTTTATTTTAGGAATTGACCCAGGCACCCGAAATTGTGGGTATGCCATCGTTAAAAAAGAGAAAAATAAGTTGGTTTTAATAGAAGCTGGGCTTATTAAAATTAAAGAAAAAATTCTTCAACATCAAATCATGGAATTGGTTGAAGGGCTTGATATTATTTTTAAACAGCATGTGATAGATGAGGTAGCAATTGAAGATATTTTTTATGCATTTAACCCTCAAACGGTTTTAAAATTAGCACAATTTCGTGGTGCATTAAGCCTTAAAATTTTGCAAGTTAAAGGTAATTTTAGTGAATACACCCCCTTACAAGTCAAAAAGGCAGTAACGGGCAATGGTAAGGCGCAAAAAGAGCAAGTGGCATTTATGGTAAAGAAGATTTTAGGGATTTTTCAAGAGATTAAACCTTTGGACATTACTGATGCTATTGCTATAGCCATTACACATGCCCAAAGGGTAAAAGTGAGTTAAGAAGGTTCTTGAATACTAAAGAGGTATTTGTGCTCTTCTGGGAGTGCATTATAGAGTGCATGGGCTAGATTTTGAATTTCCCAAAGCGCACTTTTATCGCTACGCAGGGTTAAAAAGTTTTGAAGGCTTCGTGCATTAATGGTCCAGGTAAGTTCTGTTTTATAGCTCTCTGGAAGGCAGTATTTTGCCTTATCGTTGCTAATGTTTTGGACAAGGACTAGACGAAGGTTTTCAAGTGCTTTAATGCTCATCTCATCAACCATCTCCACACCTGTTAAAACAAGGTATTTTTCAGCACGTTTTATATCTTTACATGTAAAGCTCTCTTCGTTTTTTAACTCCTTAAGCGTATAGCGTGTGGATTTGACAGAGAGTGATGCCATACGGTGACGGGAGAGTTCTTGTAAAAGCGCACGAGAGATTCCCTCAATGTAAAAGTTATAAACCAAATGCTCTAAGGTTGAAGCGTGTTTAAATTTATTGCCCACACGGTCAATCAGTTCTTTATCTTTTTGTCCACCCTCATCACTTTTATCAAAACTTTGCCAACACGTACGAATAGCATCAGCACAAATGAGAAGGGGAGTGTAGTGGTTGAGTGTAACTTTCATGTCAATGAGTCCCTTGTTTTTTTGGGACTCATTGTATTACATGTAAGCTAAAAATGCTATTTGAGTTGGAGCAGGGTGTTGAGCATTTCATCTGCTGTGGTGATGGTTTTTGAGTTGGCTTGATACCCTCTTTGAATCACAATGAGTTGCGTCAGTGAGCGTGATAAGTCGACGTTACTCATCTCTAATGAACTGGCTTGAACGGAGCCTTTTCCTGCTGTTCCTGCTTGCCCAAAAACAGGATCACCTGAGTTTGAGGTTTGAATATAGCAGTTACCCCCATCGCTGTCTAAACCTCCATTATTGGTAAAGCTTGCCATCGCAACTTGTGCAAGACCAAAACTTTTTCCATTGGTGAAAACACCAATAATGGTTCCATTCTCATCAATTTTAAGTTTTGATAAATCACCGCCTTCATAGCCATCTTGGGTAATATTTCCTGTGCTTGAGTCTTTATCAAAACTGGTAATACCATCGAGCTGCCCAACAGAGCCAAAATTAAGTTGAATAATTTGATTTGCACTCGAGCCATTATTGGCAGTAAACGTTAGGTTTCGTGGGGTGTAGGTGGCAAGAGAACCATCGGAATTAAAGTTAATGGAGCCTGTTACAACATTTTTAGGGCTTGCCCCTAAATTAATATCGCCTGGTTCAGCAACCGAAATGGTAACAGACCACTCCGTACCTCCTGTTGCATTAAAACCTGTTTTAGTGTATTGTAAACGAAGGGTGTGTTTGGAACCTAGTGAATCATACACTTCAGTTGTTGAAGCTAAACTTGCCATATAAAGGCTTTGTGTGCTTCTTGTTGCTGTACCACTAATTAATGTTCCATCAATGGAACTCATAATGGAAGTAAAACTTTTATTTGCCGAAATACCATTTGAGGTTAAGCTGGTTACTTTAAGGTTGAGAGGATAATCATCCTTAGATAAAAAATTTGTTCCCACGGCGAGCGTTGAATCGACGGTGGTTGATGGAAGAATAATATCCGTAGCACCACCTGCTGCTGTAGAGCCAAGAGGAAGGGTAATCAATCCTTCCGATGCCAAAATCGTAGCACCTGATGGAATGGTATCACCACCTGTATAAGCGGTACCAGCGATGGTGAGTGTTCCTGTATAGCTTGCTGGTAAGGTAATGGCTGCACCTAAGGTTGTACCTGCTGCTATTGTAACGCTGGATAAACTCAATGCTGTGGTAAGATCCGCTGCTGTGGTAGAGGTTGAGGTACCAACGGTTGAGCCTTGTGGTAGGGTTACATCGCTATCCAATACAGAACCTGCAGGAATAAAGGCACCATCCGCACCTGTTGGACCATATACAAAGGTTGTGGCACCTATGGTAACCGTTACATCAGAAAAAGGGTAAACATCTTCGCCAAAAATGGTTCCCTCTGCAAATAAAACATTACCATTTGCTAAAGCAGATGCTAAATAAGACGAAGATTTTGCAGCAGGCGCTACAAGCGTTGTCTCATCAATAATATCTTCATCATCTTCATTAAACGCATCCCCTGTTGGATTGGCAACAACAAATTGCCCTGCTGCATTAACGGTGACAGTAACCCCATCGTTTTTATCTGCAATACCATCACCCGTATAATCAACATGAAGCCTTGCATCTTTTTGCATGGCTTCTCGTAAATCTTCAGTAGTTGTAAAATAACGAGGATCTGAATCTAGCTCTGTATGGGTATTATTTTTAGGAGAACTGCTGTAGGTATACTGATAAGCGGTAATCACATTTAAGTCTTGAAAACCAGTTGCAGATATTAAACTGGCACTGGTTGCTGCGGGGTCTGTGTCTATATCGAGTTTAATATTTTTTGTTGATTCTGTCTCTCCATTAGCATTGGTATTGGTAAGGGTAATATCATTGCCTCCTGTAGGTGTTGCTACAACCCCCGTAATAGAAGTTTGGGCATTAATTGCGGCAGCAATTGCGGTTGCAACCGCATTGTCTCTATCCGCTGCAGTTGGATAAGAGGTTGCAGGTGTGGCAATATCTGCTGTGATTTTTGTACCATTTAGGGTCATAGTGATGATTGTGTTTGCCCCTGCTGCCGTTACTTCTATCTTTCGTGATGTTGCCTCTGCATAACTAATCCATGAACCTTGTCCATCTCTTAAGCTTAAGGCATCGCCATTGGCGTCAAAAAGAACCCCAAAGTCAACTCCTCGTTCATGGATTTTTGTATCGCTGTTAAAAATAGCATCAGCAGTATCGTCTTCATTATGCACTTCAGTATTAGATTTAATGCCATCATTATTGCTGTCCACCCAACCGCTGTTAGAATCTAGGGAGTAGATAGCGGTTTTATTGGTACCAACACTGATGCCTGAATCCAGATTGGCTTTAACGGAAACCAAAGAAGTCGCTTTTGCAGGGGTAGTAAGACCTGGGGTAATTAAAATATTAGTAATCGGTGAGGTATTGTCAATTAAGCCTGTGGTTTCATCTTTGAGCCAACCTTGAACAATATAACCGTTGGCATCCACAAAGTTACCATTGGCATCAAAATTAAAATCACCGTTTCGGGTGTATTTGTAGGTGACGCCTTTATCGGGAGAGACAACAAAAAAACCATCCCCACTAATAGCAAGGTCGGTGTCTTTGTCGGTGGTTTCAATGGAACCTTGTTCAAAAATCTTTGTGACGGTACTTACTGTTGTTCCCAAACCAATTTGCATGGAGTTTTGACCACCCAAATTTCCTTGTGGTGAGGTCGCAATAGAGACCGTTTGGCTTAAAAGGGTTGAAAAGTTTGCACGTGAATATTTATACCCTTTGGTGTTAACGTTTGCAATGTTGTTAGACTCAACATCCATCGCAACTTGGTGTGCTTGTAATCCGGTAACGCCGGCCCAGAGTGCTCTCATCATAGCGTATCCTTTGTCTCTCTTTTGATAAGTTTTGTATTTAGTAAAAGCAATTTTTATTCCATGTTACTTTTTGTTTATTAAGCTTTCATGTTAATGGCATTTTTTAGCAGTTCATCACTGGTGGTAATACTTTTAGCACTCGCACCAAAGGCTTTTTGAACCACGATAAGTTCAGTTAAAGCAGTGGCAAGGCTTACGTTGCTTCCCTCTAATTTTTTACTGTAAATTTTTGTTCCTAAAAAACTCTCACCGTTGTCGTCAGTGTAAAAAAAGGCTTTACCACTGTTAGCAGATTCGGAGAAAAGAGTGGAAGATTGGGCTGTTAAGCCTTGATCATTTTGAAAATGATAAACGGCAATCTTAGCCACAGAAGAGCTTTTGCCGTTGCTAAAACTTGCGACAATATTGCCGTTGGTATCCACAGCATACCCTGTTAAAAAACCTTCTAACGTACCATTAGAACTTGAAGTATTGGATTTTGATATATTGGCATTGGAGACCATACCGTCGTATCCGCCAACTGAACCCAAATTAAGACTAAGGGCAGTGCCTCCATTGTTGAGTGTGGGCATAGTGTTACTTGCCAAAGAGCCATCAGCATTAAAGGTTAATACACCTGTTTGGGTATCGATAATTTCATAAACTTTATTAGCCGTTTTATCAACGTAGTATTGCGTGGTGTCGTATGTTTTTGAGGCATCGTACGTTTCATAAAAACTGTAAATATTTGCCGTGGCGTTCCATGTGGTTTCTGTAGAGGTTTGGGGTACGACTTTGGTAAAAGTCATATCTAAAGTATCTTTATCACCATCAGGACCAATGATTGTCATACTAAAATGTTTTTGGGTAGCGACTTCTTGTTCTGTTTGGAGGGTCGCAGATGTAACGGTAAATCCACTGCTTAAATCGTATGTACTCACATCATGGCTGTTAATGTTCCATGCTAAATTTTCATCTAACTCAGCGGTGAGTGAGAGTTTATTGCCACTGGCATCTTGCAGTACAACATTGACAATATCTCCTTTTTTAGGGTTGAGTGCAGCGGTCGTATTAGCAGTTGTACCACTCAGGCTTAGGGTTTTAGCTGTCGTATCAAGGGTTTGGGTTGGATAGTCTGTGGTATCTAAATTGAGCGTGACATTGTCCACATTAATGGTTGGGTCTAAATTAGCACCATACGAAGCAATGGTTGTAGCAACAGGGTGATAATACAAATGATTGGGTAGATTGACAATGCCTTGTGTACCAATAGTCCCAAGTGCAACATTGTTGAGCGCTGTAATGCTGTAAGGAGTCACCGAAGTTACGGTGCCATTGTTGTAGTATTGACCAAATTGTGCCAAAGTATCTGCGTCTAGATTGGCTGGAGTTATATTATTGCCTAATGTAGCAAGAAGGTAGTTGCCATTGCCATCGACCAAATTTCCATTGGCATCAAGTGAAAAACTGCCTGCACGGGTGTAGTAGGTATTGCCATCTGCACCTTGAACACCAAACCATCCTTCGCTTCCAAGCGCAAGATCAAAGGTATTGTCCGCATCTTGAAGGATGCCTTGTGACATATCTAATGCTGTGGTAAGGCTTTGTGCTCCCATGCCTACCCCATTGGAGTAGCTGTTGTACGTTCCTATAAGAATAGAGGAAAACAAAGAGGAGACCTCCGCACTGCTTCCTTTGTACCCGTTGGTATTGACATTGGAAATATTATTGCCAATGACATCCATATAAAATTGGCTGGTTTTAACACCTGATACGCCATTATAAAAGGAGCTATTCATACACTATCCTTTTTATGCCAATGATTTATCATAAAATTCAAGCACTTCATCAATAGCATAATAGTAAGTGCCTAATTTAACATAGGCTGCACCATCAATGTAGCGTACGGATTCTACAGGGTAAGTTCCTGATTGGGTTGTTTTTAAATCGCCATTGCTATCGGTGTACGTCACGGTTGCACCATACGTGCCATCAGCAAGTTGATTACCATCATTATCCACACCATCCCAATTAAAGGCAACCACACCGCTTTTACCTTTAGTAGATTCGCTAATATCGATTGTCTTAACAGTCTTGCCATCAGTATCTGTAATGGTAAGTGTCCCTTTTGCAATTTCAGTGGGAAAATAAATTTCAAAATTGGAAGCTTTATCTTTAAGCGTAATGGCAGAACTTCCTAAACTTGCCATCTGTCCAATAACACCAATGGCACTAAAATTGGTATTGGCGGCCAATTGTTCAGAGAGCTTTTCAAGAGCGGTAGTGGTATTTTGCGATGCTTCAAGAGAAGAGAGTTGCGCTGTTTGGGTTAAGATTTTATCACTGTCCATTGGATCAGTGGGGTCTTGATGCTCCAATTCTGTGAGTAAGAGTTTTAAAAAATCATCGTTACTCAGGGATGATTTGGTTGAACTTGTTGTCGATGAGGTAGCCGTTGATGCGCTAGAACCTGTAATTAGATTTTCCCAACCTGTTGCCATAATAAATCCTTTATTTTTAGTTTAAACGTATTGAGGAATAACAATCTCTAAGAGTGTTGTTTCCTCTTCACTGGTTTCTGTGGTAAACGTATCGACGTTTCCACGACTGTTTTGTTTTTGATTTTGATGTGATTGTTCACTGTTTCTTTGATCGCTAAAATTCATCTCTAAATTGGTAAATCCCATATTAATGAGGGCACTTTTTACTTCGGCTTGATTTTGGGTAAAAAGTGACATCGTTGTTGTGTTAGACGAAATGTTTACATGTAAATTATTGCCTCGTGTAAGAAGCGTGACATCGACTTCTCCCAAATTTTTAGGACTAAGTGCTAATTCCACTTTCATAATAGGAGGTTTATAGGTTTCAATTTTTTCTTGTAAATCAGAAGCAAATTGATTTAGACTCTCTTTGAGGGTTGTGCTTTTTGTGTTTAGTTCTTGTTTAAAGGTTGTCTTAATATCGGTCTTATCAGTGGTGATGATTTGTGTTTCATCAGAAGTACTGGTGGCGGTTTCATCGACACTAAGGGTTGTTTTTTGTGTTTTTAACACCTCTTCTACAGCAACGTCATCCGTGTTTGTTTCTAACTTTACAGTTTTTAACATATTTTCAAGGGGTTTTGTCTCGTTTGTTTTAGGAGTTGTTTTGATCTCTTCGGACTTTAAACTTTGCCTTAACGGTTCTTCATCGGCTACAAATTCTGTTTTTAACACAGAATCATTCGCTACTTTTGCCACGTTTTTTTCTCTTTTTGCATCAAGTTCTGTTGTAAGCGCAGGGGCTATTTTTGCTGTGGATTCCTCATTGGACAGAGCTTCTGATTTCATTAAAGTTTCTGTTTTTATAACCGTTTCTGCTTTCAATGGAGCTTCTATTTTTTCTGTTTTATTTGGATTAAGAGCTTTTTGAATCATTGTTTCAAGGGGTGTGGTTTGTTGCTTTTCATTTACTGTTGAGGGTGTTGTAGCGATAGTGACAGATGACTCTTTGGTTGTATCCGTAGAAATTTTTTGGGTGCTTTCTTTTGCAATCAACTCACTTAAAATGGAGGGTGTTGGTTTAGATTCTGTTTTGGGTGTTTGCTTATCTAAAAAATTTATGACATTGTTGGTCAATGGTTTAATGAGCTCTTTTGTTTGGGTGTTATTTAACGCTACTTCAAGGTCATCAAAAAAAGCGTTTTCTTTTAGGGTAGAAAATTTTGTTTGAAGGCTTTGTAAACTCTCTTGGGAGACGGTTATTTTTTCCAAACCTAGATTGTATTTTTCAGAAAGGGCTACAAGTTCACTCACATTTTTCACGGCGGCAAACTCTTGACGTGTCGCTTCACTGGCGAGTAATTTATCTAAGGTAGGTGAGGTATTGAGTGTGGGAAAACTGGTTTGAGTGGAATCTTCTTGCAAACTTTGAATCACACTTAAAAGGTCTTCTAATAGATGTTCATCAATACTTTTAGCTTCTTGCGTAAGGATGGGTAAGTCGTTGGAAATAAGTTCAAGCGTGTCACTTGGTTCATAGGAATTTGCAGGCGATTCTTGTGTTAATTCACCCAATATGATTGAAAAAAAACTCTGTGCAAATGTGCTACTACCATCCTCATTGTTTGCAGAGATGGTGGCACTGTTGACAGGTGTTGCAAGGCTTAAAGGGTTACTTTGCGTCTGAACAAAAGCAAGAATATCGTACATCATACTGCCTTTTTATGCGTCTCATAGAGATAGTTTTGTATTCATTAAAAGCAATATTCGTTCCTTTTTGTATATAAAGGTTGAAAAATCTTTTACATGTAAGATTTTAGTCAGAACATGGTATAATCTAGCATAGTTACTTCTTCAAACCTACACCAATCACGTACGTTTTATTGAGATGTAAACCTTAAATTTCGAGGAGAATTTTTTGCAAGAGTTTAGAAATATTGCCGTGATCGCGCACGTTGATCACGGAAAAACAACCCTAGTGGATGAGCTGCTAAAGCAATCAGGTACGTACAGTGCGCACCAAAAAGTAGAAGAAAGAGCAATGGATAGCAACGATTTGGAGAAAGAACGTGGTATTACCATTCTTTCTAAAAATACAGCGATTCGTTATAAAGAGACTAAGATTAACATTATCGACACTCCAGGCCACGCCGATTTTGGTGGTGAGGTTGAGCGTGTTTTAAAGATGGTTGATGGTGTTTTATTGCTGGTTGATGCACAAGAAGGTGTTATGCCACAAACCAAATTTGTTGTTAAAAAGGCATTGAGCCTTGGACTTTGTCCGATTATTGTGGTCAATAAAATCGACAAACCTGCCGCTGATCCTGATCGTGTGATTGATGAAGTGTTTGACCTTTTAGTTGCTCTTGGTGCGAATGAACAACAACTTGAATTCCCCATTATTTACGCTGCGGCACGTGATGGTTATGCTAAATACAGCATGGATGATGAGAACAAAAATCTTGAGCCATTGTTTGAAACCATCATTAAGCATGTTCCAGCACCTTCTGGTAAAGCGGAAAATCCTCTTCAACTTCAAGTGTTTACCCTTGATTATGATAACTATGTGGGGAAAATTGGTATTGCTCGTATTTTTAATGGAACTATCAAGAAGAATGAGACAGTTATGCTTGCAAAGGCCGATGGTGAGCAAGTACGTGGACGTGTATCAAAATTGATTGGTTTTCATGGCTTGGATCGCATTGATATTAACGAAGCAGAGAGTGGTGACATTGTAGCAGTAGCTGGTTTTGAAACACTGGACGTAGGTGATAGTTTAGTTGACCCTGCTAATCCTATGCCACTTGATCCTTTGCACATTGAAGAACCGACCCTCTCCGTTGTGTTTGGTGTTAATGATTCGCCATTTGCAGGACTTGAGGGTAAATATGTTACTTCAAATAAACTTGCAGAACGTCTTGAATCTGAGATGAAAACAAACATTGCGATGAAGTACGAGTCTGAGGGTGAGGGTAAGTTTAAAGTTTCAGGACGTGGAGAACTTCAAATTACCATTTTGGCTGAAAATATGAGGCGTGAGGGTTTTGAGTTTTCACTTGGTCGCCCTGAGGTTATTATTAAAGAAGAAAATGGTGTAAAAATGGAACCATATGAGCATCTTGTGATTGATGTTCCTGATGAATTCACGGGTGCGGTTATTGAGAAATTAGGTCGCAAAAAAGCAGAAATGAAAGCGATGAACCCAACAGGTGATGGGCAAACCAGAATTGAGTTTGAAATTCCTGCTCGTGGTTTGATTGGTTTTCGTGGACAATTTTTGACCGATACCAAAGGTGAGGGCGTTATGAACCACTCCTTTTTAGAATTCCGTCCTTTAAGTGGTGAAGTTGAACACCGTAAAAATGGCGCATTGATTTCTATGGAGACAGGTACTGCGATGGGTTACTCACTCTTTAGTTTACAAGAGCGTGGTATTTTATTTATTGATGTACAGGTAAAAGTCTACGCAGGTATGATTATTGGTGAACATTCACGTCCAAACGACTTGGATGTCAACCCCATCAAAGGTAAGCCACAAAGTAACGTAAGAAGTAGTGGAGCAGATGAAGCAATTAAGCTTGTGCCACCTCGAAAAATGAACCTTGAATTAGCGTTAGAGTGGATTGAAAATGACGAATTGGTAGAGGTCACACCAACCAATATTCGTATTCGTAAAAAATACCTTGACCCAACCGTACGTAAGCGTATGAGTCGTTAAACTATACTTTACATGTAAAAAGATTTTGCCACGAATATGTGGCAAAATCACTGCTATTTACTCTTTTTTTTAGTTCAAATCAATTTTTAGTTTTTAGGGTGTTCATAAGGATTATACTTTTCTTATGGTTTTGCCGATATGCTATGGCAGATACAAACTTTGAAGTGGAGCAGAGATGTTTAATGAACGATTGCTTAAAATTTCACTCGCTTTTATAGCGCTTCTTATCCTTTTTGGAATTTTTATGCTTAATTATGCGTTGAAAGATGATGATTCACGTTCATCGTATGAAAATATACCCCAACAAAAGAGTGCTAAGCGAAGTACCAATGCAAATGAGGTTAGTTTGGATACGATTTATATCAATATTAAATCCCCAAAATTTAAAATTTTAAAAGCAGATATTGCCCTTGAGATGAAAAGTGCTGAGTCTAAAAAAGCGTTGCAAGGAAATATGCAAAACGTACGCAATGTAATGTTACGCTATTTAAATGAAATGGAAGCAAAAGGCTTGGAAACCAATGAGGGGAAAGACCGTCTTAAAGAGGAGTTGATAACACTTTTGGAGGAAAATTTTGGTTACGATGTTGAACGTATTTACCTCAAAAATTTTATTCTTTCCCCTTGAAAAAGAGCAGGCTAATATACGCCAATAGTGCTACAACACTTGCATATAAATAAAGATATTCCCCGTAAAAATAGCCTGCTATGAGGGCTCCTACAAATCCACCTAAACCAAATGAAATACCATAGTAAAACTGAGCTGCAAGTTTTTTATGCGCATAAAGGGTGTATAAAAGGCTAAGGGCTGCTGTGTGATGCAAAGCAAAACTAAAGGCATGGAAGGATTGTGAAAGGTAAGAGATAAAGAGCGATGAGGGAAAAGCAAAGAGTAAAAACCATCGTATGGCGGTGCTAAAGATGCTAAAGCGCACTAAATTTAAAAGGGTAAAACGCTTTAAAATAGGGGCTTGAAAATAAAAAAGCACAATTTCGCAAACCACTCCAAATGCCCATAAATAACTGGTGGTCTCTAAACTAATACCGTGTGCCGTTTCGTAAATCGTAAAGAAATTATAAAAAGCACCAAAACTAACTTGCATTAAAAAAAGAGCTAACCAAAAATAACTTACATGTAAAAGATTAAAAGGCTCATTCTCTGCTGTTGACGTTGTAAAATTGACATTATTGTGGGTTAGCCAAAATGCAAAAAGCGCTGTAAGGACTATAGCGCAGATGAGATAATGCAGACCATTGGTGTAATCATCTAAATGACGTGCTAGGACAATAGCAATCAGCATAAAGCCTAAGGACCCAAAAAGGCGTGATTTTCCGTAGCGCTCTTTTTGGAGATGCTCCATGGCATAGGTCTCAATGTAGGGTAAAATGAGACCTAATGAGGCACCTAGAAGCATGTTGGGTACCATAAAGAGGTAAAAATTATGAATACTTCCATAAAAGAGAAATACCGCACAAATCGCTCCAAGGAGTGCACCATAAAAAGTCTTTTGTGTGAGTTTGAAATGTTTAAGAAAGAAAAAAGGAACGATAAAACGCATGAGTGGCGCAAGGGCAAAAATGGTACCAATTTGCAAAGCGCTGTAACCGAGTATTTGAAGAATTTTGGGCATGAAAATAACATACACCCCTGTTACGACAAAATAAAAAAAGAAAAAACCAGAGATTTTAAAAAAAATCATTTGCAAAGGGGTGCAGTATGGCTTAACACATCATACAAGGCACGTCTGTCTTTACGAAAAAGTGGTACAAGAAGTCCAAAAAGGGAAGCTGTAGTTATAACCATCATGCTATAACGTAAAAAAATACGTTGCCATGAAGGTGTTTTAAGGGAGGATAGCTCTTTGAGTTCTATCTCATAGGCTTTGTAGCCAGGGGTTTGTCCCTTACGTACTAAGAAGAGGGTAGTAATGAGACCATAGGAGAGTAAAATGATTCCCCATCCCATTCCCATATGTTCTGCAAACCCTTCACGAGAACCAAAAATAAAGTAAAAAACACTGTATAAAATAGGCATTAAAAGCATAAAAGAATCAACAATAAAGGCTTTTAAACGTCTGGAAAAGGGTGCGATGACGTAAAGAGGTTGTGTGCTTTGCACCTCTTTTTTAACGCCTTTTTTAGACTCTCGCCATCGCATAGGCTCTTAATTTCCCCTGCTACCAGGTTTATGAGCCACACTGCCTTCTTGACACAAAGGGCACTCACTAGGCTCATAAATATCAAATTCAAAATCTGCTAATGCAAAAAATGGGGCATCGTTTGGAAGTTTACATGTAGGTTTTGCACTCACAGTACTTCCTACCCGCTTGCAAAAACCACGGTTAGCAAGGGCTGCAAAACCGACAATCTCTCCGCCCATGCTCTGCGCTACTTTGGCCGCTTCAAGGGCAGAACCGCCTGTGGTGATAATATCTTCACAGACAAGAATTTTTTCACCTTTTTTCACTTCAAAGCCACGGCGAATGGTCATTTCGCCATTGACACGTTCTGCAAAAATAAAGCGTTTGCCAAGTGCGCGTGCTAACTCATAGCCTGCTAAAACGCCTCCTAAGGCAGGAGAGCAGATGGTGTCTATTTCAATACCGTGTGCTTCAATCATCTTTGCCAATTCTACGGCTAAGGTCTCAGCGACTTTTGGGTCTTCTAACACCTTAGCGCTTTGAAGGTAGTAACGTGAGTGCTTACCACTGCTGAGGAGAAAATGTCCTTCTAAAAGGGCATTGGCATCTTTGTATATTTGTGCTACGTCCATTCAAAACCCTTTAAATTTTAAGTAATTCAGCTTCTTTTTCTTTGACCAAATCATCGACTTTGGAAACCGTGGCATCGGTGATTTTTTGGACTTCATCTTGACCTTTTTTGGATTGATCTTCCGTGATGAGTTTGTCTTTTTCAAGTTTTTTCACTTGATCGTTGGCATCTTTACGTACGTTTCGAATGGCAATTTTTGCTTTATCGCCCATAGATTTTGCTTGTTTAGCGCCCTCTTTTCTTTGCTCACTGGTCATTGGAGGAAAGAAGAGTTTAATGCTCTCACCATCATTGTTGGGATTGACACCAATGTTTGCTTGCATAATGGCTTTTTCAATTTCTCTGAGCATTTTTTTCTCCCATGGAGAAATGGTAATGGTGGTTGCATCGGTTGCTAAAACCGTTGCAACTTGACTAAGACCTGTGGGTGTTCCATAATAATCGACGTGAATGTTATCTAAAATCGTGGTAGAGACTTTTCCGCTACGAATGGTCATAAAGTCACGTTTAAGTGCTGCAATACATTTTTCCATATGCTCTTTTTGTTCTGCATATACTTTATTTAGTTCCATAGTTATCCTTTACAAGTAGTTTCGTTGAAATTTTATTGCCCACCGAGATCATGATTCGTGTGCGCTCTTTGATGGCAATTTTATTTAGGTTTGTTTTAAAAATACCCTCACTCAGTGTGAGTTCTTCATAGCCATACCCACTAATGTACATGCCCCCTTTTGATGCCGTCATTTTTACCTTTACATGTAAAGAAGTAAGCGTGTTGTTGTTTGAAAGCATCAAAGGTTCAATCCATTCACTCTCAAGCGCTTTATAGTTTAAAAATCCTGCTAAATCGCTTTTTCCAACAAGGGCAGATCGGTCTAAATCCAATGGGTCGCTAAAAGATGCAACCGCTCCCATGTTTTGGTTTAAAATGGCTTTAAACCCAAACGAGGAAGCGATAGCTTTGATTCGGGGTGAAAATTCCCCAAAAGGATAAGAAAAATAGCGTGGTTTAAAACCTAGGCGTTTTTCAAAGAGTGCCAAACCCTCTTCAAAATCTTTTGTTAATGCATCATCGCTTAGTTCGTGC
Source organism: Sulfurospirillum barnesii SES-3 (assembly GCF_000265295.1). Lineage (NCBI taxonomy): Bacteria > Pseudomonadati > Campylobacterota > Epsilonproteobacteria > Campylobacterales > Sulfurospirillaceae > Sulfurospirillum > Sulfurospirillum barnesii. The sequence continues at coordinate 2,495,996 of NC_018002.1, read as the reverse complement.
ATATGGGGATGGTTTAACGAATGAAACTCTAAAGAGCCATACTTGGTCGTTTCACGTAGCTGTTCCCAGCTCATAAAATCACCGTATTTCTTTTCAGTTGCACCCACATACACAAACAGTGAAAAAGGGTAGTTGTATTCTTTAAAAAGGGCTAAGCCATGCTCATAAAAACTTTTATAATTATCATCAATGGTTAAAACCACCCAGTTGTCTGGGATGGCTTCTTTGTTGTAAAGCGCATCAACCAATCTTTCCAATGGAATGACTTCATAGCCATGTTTTTTAAAATAATCAAATTCTTTGCGAAGCTCTTCAAGGCTTGTATTGGTTGATGGGTGTCTGGTATCGTTAAAACGATGATAGACAAAGATATGGGCATCTGCCCATACCATAACACTTAAACACAGGACAATCCAAAAAGATTTCATAACAGATTATTTAAGGGTTGGAGCTTCAGGAGCAGCAGGTGCTACGGGCATTGATGTGCTAGGATTGGCAGGTACAACGCTTTTTTCAATTTTAATCTCTTCAGCCAAAGAGACTTTTCGGTCTTGATTATAAAAGTAGCCCAGTGCCAGTGTGTTTGCAACAAAAACAATAGCCAAAATAAAGGTAAATTTTGCCATAAATCCAGCTGGTCCTTTTGCACCAAAAAGGGATTCATTGCTTCCACTGTATGCGCCAAGACCAATAGAAGAGCTTTTTTGAAGCAATACGGCAATGGTTAAAATAGCGGTTAAAATAAACTGAAAAACCAGCAAAACGGAGGTGATCATTCGTCATATCCTTTGTTTTCAAAATAGTGTAGAACTAAGGATTATATCTAAAATGGATTAAAAAATCGCTAAAGCATTTTTTCTTGCTAAAAATCCAATGAAACCTCATCCATACAATGCTTAGGTAAGAAGTGTTTGGCATAGTTTAGATAGAGCCCAGAGGTGTAGAAAAAACGAACCAAGTCTTCATCAATCTCTCCCTCTTTTGCCATCGTATAGAGAATTTTCATTGCTTTTGAAAGAGGCATACCCTCTTTGTAGGGGCGATCGTGTGCGGTTAAGGCTTCAAAAATATCGGCAATAGCCAAAATACGTGCTTCAAAACTGATTTCATCTCCTTGCAGTCCTTGAGGATAGCCTTTTCCATTGAGTTTTTCATGGTGATTTCCTGAAATCTCAGGGATTCTTTGGTATTTTTTAGGAAAAGGCAGACGGTTTAAAATATCAACACTCAATTTTGCATGGGCATTAATAATGTCACGCTCTTCTTTGGTTAGGGTTCCTCTTTGAACGCTTAAATTATACGCCTCATCCTGTGTTAAAAGTATATAGGTCATACCATCAATATTCCATGGTTCTTGTGCCATAGATTGTATGGATGCTCTATCTTCATCGTTCGTAAATTCCACGCCAGTGTTGCTTCGTTGTATCAGGTGCCAATAAGACTCCAGCAAGGATTCCTTAATAGATTTTTCTTCCAAAGAGAGTTTGCCCTCTAAATACGCAATATGCAATGCTTTTTGAATCAGTGCAAACCGTGTTTCAATAAGCCCTATGCGATCAAAAAGTGTTTCAAGCTTACATGCTTTATCTATGATTTGCTCAGGCGTTGCTAATTTACCGATGTCATGCATTAAGGCTGCAAAATTAATCTGTTTAATTTCTTCAGCACTAAAGTGTTTGTTGGCATAAACTGTTTGATCTTCATTGATAGCTTCTGCAAACATAACACTTAGCCTTACCATACGTTGAATATGCCCAGCAGAATAAGGCGATTTTTTGCTTATGGCGAAAATAATGCTTTTTAAAAAAGACTCCAAAAGGGTCTCAAGTCCTTGAATAAGAGAGGTGTTGGTAATAGCAATCGCTGCTTGTGAGGCAAGAGAGAGGGTTATCTTTTCATCTTCGCAATCAAATGGGATTACATTGTGCGTGTTATAATCGTATTTATTAATCAGTTGCAAAACACCAATAATCTCTTTTTCATGGTTTTTCATAGGAATCACAAGCATGGATTTTGAGCGATACCCTGTTCCCTTGTCAAATTGCTTTGTTCCCTCAAAAGAGAATCCCACAGCTTCATAAACATCAGGAATATTGATTAAACGATCTTCTAGGGCACACGTAGCGGCTACCATGGTTTTATTGGGGGTGCTATCTTCAAGGTAGAGCGGAAGTGGTAGCCACGAGATGGCATCACTGGTTCCTCCCATCTTAATGTGTAAAGAGTCTGTTTGAATGACTTTAAAGTGTAAGGCATGATTATCCAGTAAATAAAGTGTTCCTCCATCGGCATTGGTGAGATTTTTAGCTTCGGTGACAATCATTTCTAAAAGAACATCAAGGCTTTCATTGGCAGAGAGTGCGGTACCAATTTCGGTGAGCTTTTGAACACGCTTATCGTTTTTAGATGTGTGCAGCGCTTGTTGCAAGGCTCCTGAAGCAAGGTCTATGCGTTGAGCATCTTTTAAAATCATTGTTTCACCAATTCCTATTGCAGCAAGTTCTTGGGTAATTTGTTCTGTGTAGAGTGATTTGAGGTGGTTCACATAGACTTTGAGTTCGGTGCGCTTAAGGTGGCTCATCTCTTCTTTGAGAAAGGCGGGGGTGAGGTGTTTGCTTGTTGTTGCGATGTTGACAAAATGATTAGGAAAGGAGACATCTATTATCAGGGCTTTGATATGGGGCATTTCATTGAGGCGTTTCCAAAGTGCTTCATTGCGAAAGGTATCGCCTGAGAAAAGAACACCGCTTCCTTCTTGCTCAATGAAGTAGCCACAACACGGTACAGAATGGTTTGCTAAAATAGGGGTGAGGGTAATGCCCTCTTCAATGGCATAGCTTTGCTGCAGGTCTATCTCAACATAGGTAATGGCAGGAATGTGCGTATTGGGAAGGTAAAGCTGACTAAAATCAGGCCATAAAACATCATTAAAAAGATGTTTTTTTAAGGCTTCAAGGGTATGAGGAAGTCCATATAAGTAGAGTGTTTCCGTGCGTTTACTAAAAAAATGGTCAATCACAAAAGCCGTATCAATAATATGATCCAAATGGGCATGTGAGAAAAAAATACGGTTTACATGTAAAGCCTCTTCGCCTAAGGCATGGATGATATTTCCCGCATCAATCAAGGTGTGTTGATTAACATAAATACATGTGGTAAAGGCCTCTTTTGATCTGCTCCCTTGCGAACCTAAAATGCGAATAGAGCTCATGGTTATCCTTTGCTGGTATGTATAAATACCCCGTTAAATGCTACAGGGGGAAAGGCACAGTAGTGCTCACAGCGTTCTCGATAAAGTGTATAAATGCCTTCATTGCTTTTATTGGGTTCTTGCTCAAGGGTTTTAAAACGGTGCAGGGCTTCTTCAAAGCGAGCCTCTTTATACAGGGCAATGGCTTCGTGATAGGAGGTCAGTTCTTTTTGAAGCGCTTCGTAACTTTGTGGATAAAGAGGTTCTTTTTGAGGTGTGTTAAAATCATGAATTTGCCATAATTCAACAGGCTCATTTTTGCCTTTGACGGTGACCAAATCTAAAAACCGAAGGATATAATCACCCTCAAGCTGTGCTTTTGTGAAATGAGAGATAATAAGGCGTGCATGGTAATATTTACATAAAGACTCTATGCGAGAGCCTAGATTGATGGTATCGCCAATAACGGTATAATCGCTTCGATTTTCTGTTCCCATCTCCCCCACCACCGCAATACCTGTATTAATACCAATGCCTATGTCAATAATAGGCATTGCCTTTTCCTCAGCCATGGCAGCAATCGTTGAAAACTCAGGATTTTCTTTTAGTTTGGCATTTAGCGTAGGGAGGTAATGGAGTTGCTCTAAAGCACTGATGATTGCTTTATCGGCGTGGTTATAGGTGTCAACAGGGGCATTCCAATAGGCCATAATGGCATCCCCAATAAATTTATCCACCGTACCTTCGTTACGAATAATGATTTGACTCATCGGATCCATATAGGCGTTTATGAGGTGTATCAGCGATTTTGGGGAGCTTGACGCTTCTGAAAGAGCTGTGAAGCGACGTATATCGGAGAAGAAAATGGTAATTTCTTTTTCAATACCTTGTAAAACAGTCTCACCCGAGGTTAAAATACTCTCCATAACCGCAGGGCTGACCTTGCTTGCAAATTTATGTTTAATCAGCTCTTTTTGTTTGATTTCAAGAAAGTAGTTGATCACCTCTCCTATGATAAAGAGGCTATTCATCGCCAGTATGGGGATAACGGTGTTGAAAAGTATGCCATAATCGACCATACTAGCGTAATGGACTCCTATGAGAAGTGTGTTGAGGACAATAAGGGTTATAAAACTCAGCATGGCACTAGGAAGCAGTAAAAGAGCAAAGACAAGCAGACACAGAAGCGTGATACTAAGAAGATCAACACCCCATGTCCACACGGGTTTTGCGATATGGTCTTGATGCAAGATATTATCAATGGCATTGGCATGCACTTCTACCCCAGCATAAACACTCTCAAAAGGGGTACTGCGAAGGTCTAAAAGTCCTGCAGCAGAAGTTCCAATAAGCACAATTTTATCCTTTACATGTAACGCATCGACCTTTTTCGTGTAAACATCTATGGCGGGGATGTATTGATAGCTGTGTTGGCTACCACGATAATTGATCATCATACGCCCAAAGAAATCGGTGGGGATACGGTGTTCTCCTAAAGCAATATGCTCCATGCCTTGTTCATCATACTGAATATGAATCTGTTTTTCCTCCAAGGCAATACGTGCTATTTCAAGACTCAAGGAAGGATAGATGATGCCATCGTATGCCATGATTAAAGGGATGCTTCGTACCACACCATCGCTATCGGGGATGGTATTAAAATAGCCACTTGAGTAGGCGGCTTCTTGAAGGGGTGGAATATTAAGAATAGGACGATAGGGTTTTAGAAGTGATGAGAATTCAGGGCGGTTGTGCTCTAGGATTATTGCTGCGGATTTTGGAATGCCTTTGGGCTCAATGGCATCTGGATTTAAGGCGAAAACATAACCTAAAATGGTCGGTGTTTGTGCGATGGTTTGTGCAAAAAGTGCGTCATAATCAAGCAGATGCTCAAAAGGCAATCCCAATGTTTTAACAACGCTTTGAGGTGAGCTTTTGTCTGCTTCTGCAAAGACAACATCCAATCCGATAATGCTAGCACCTAAGTCATTGAGATTTTGTAGAAGGGTCGCCATCATATCTCTGCTCCATGGCCATTGCCCTAAAGTATGAAGGCTTTTCTCATCAATATCAACAATAACAATATTGGTATCCCCTTTGATTTCACCTCTGCTTTGGAGCATTAAATCTTTTATTTTATACTCAAAGGGTTGCCAAAATGAAGGAAAATAGAGAGACACCATCACCGCTCCTATGATAATAAAAAGGGTGGCGATGCCGTGTGCCAAAGTTTTTTTCATGGGCTAAAAACTTTTAATGTAGTTTAACCCAACCGTTTTTTTGGAATACTCATACGGTTCTTGTGTTGATTTTTGATCCTTATAGCTTAGGATTGCATTGAGGCTTGAGGTTTTACTCAGGGCATAGCTCAAGCTTGCACTGTAGGTGTTTTCTTTATCTTTGCGATGAGGATTGTTAAATCCAAAATCTTTTACATCATAATCTTTATCTTCATAGGCGTAGTAGAGTGAGCCTGTAAGCTGTCTCATCAGCTCTTTGGAAGCTTCTATTTTATGTGTCCATGTGTCTGCGTCGACATTTAGTCCTGTTCCTCGTAGTTTATGACTCTTTTCATAGCTACTCCCAATACTGAGAATAATAGGGTCATCTCCAAAAGAGCGTTTATAGGTAAGTGCCCATAGGTGAGCATTGGCATCGAGGGTATCATCATCACTGTAAGCAGTTCGCTTCAGGGAAACACTAGGGAGCAACATCGATTTTTCATCTATCAGATACGTTCCTTCCATACCTGCTTGAAGTACTTTTGCATAGCCTTCCCCTGAGAGGTAAACACGATCAAAACTGATGGGAAATCCAATTCTATAAGCGTTTTGCGTCCAATAGGGTTTTGTGCTCAGTGAGACAAGCGCAAGGTTATTGTCTTGAATATGGCGATTCATCTTGAGATAAAAAAGAGCATTGGATTCGACCAACCAATCTCCTCTTTGACCTATATCATAGATATTCGTAAGCCCTGCACTGGTGTACATGTAGGTATCGCTTTTTTCTTTATCTGAATTAATGGGAAAACTCAAATAGTTAAATTGTGACATGCCCGTATTGTTTGCATTGCTATCGTGTATGACGCCAATACTCACACTAGCAAGCCATGCAGTTTTAGTGAGTTTTTGTTCTAAATTGGCTTTAAAAGATTCAACATTATTTTTAACATCAAAAGGTAAATTCTCCATCAGTACAGACTTGATTTCAACACTGGCTTGTTCGTATTGCCCTGAAATATAATAAATACGGGCAATTTCAAGTTTCGTACGTACATGATTGGGATCAAGTATGAGTACCCTATCAAATGCCGCTAAAGCTTCATCGTATTTTTGAAGCTCTATGGCGCATAAGCCTAAATAGAAGTGCACTTGGGCATGAGTTGCCATTTCGCCACTCAACGTATCTAGTAAATCATAGGCTTTGTCATACTCTTTTGCTTCAAACCCTTTTTTTGCTTCTTCAAAGCGTTGCTCATAAGGCGTGCCTGCTACAAGAAGGCTACTGGTTAGTAAGCTGAGCAGTACTTTTGGCAGTGTTTTCATTATCGTACCGCCTTAAAGACACCTACGGCTTTGTTGGTACAGCTATCGCCACACGCTTGGATGGTTCCGCCAATGGCTTGCGCATTGGCACCAAAAAATTGCCCATGGATTGAGCCATTACTCACATCTATTGTTCCGCCATTGGTGCCCAATGAGGTCTCAAAACTAAATCCACTTGACGTGATGGAGCTGGTATTGGGTTTAAGCACCCAGTTATCTCCTGCACTGGAACTGAACGTAATAGAACTAGCACTGTTTATGGTTGAGGTGGAGCCAAAGTTAAAAATTAAATTGACATTTGAGGTATCGGTATTAATTGCATTCCATGACGAGCCAACATAGGTTTTTCCTAACACTTTCCCTGTATAGGTATAGGTTGTGTTATGGGTCATTAAGGCTTCAATTTTACTCTCAGGCGTACGGGTAGAACCTGCTACCCAATAATTTTCTGTCTCTAAATCAGGGTTGTTTTCATCCAATTGGGTTGTGCCCCAAACGCCCCATGAAAGGTACTGCGATGCTGTTGCATCGGTGCTTGTTGCGGTACCAAAGTAGCCTAGTGAGTTTGCGGAATCAACAAAACCGACACGAGCGAACAATTGGTCGTGGCTGTATGTTGCAAAGTTAGGTGCATAATCGTCCTGTTCAATGTAGGTTGCTAAATCAATGTAGGTTACAACAACATTACCATGATTTATAAATGCGTGGGCTAGTCCACCTGTGGGTGTGCCGAGTCCATAAACTAAATCAAGATCAGGATTAGGCACATACATCCCCCCTGTGGTTTGGGCGGTAGAGCGATGGATACTAAAGTCTAATAGGAAATAAGGGAAGTCATTGGTATTGGGTGTTGCAAGTCCTTGAAGTGTTAGTGTGCCTGTTCTTATTTTTGGGGCATTGTAATGAGTTTTTGCACGGTTTTCATTGTTGGTGTCCTCTACCGAATCAAGCGTATTAGGCAAGGGTGAGCCTGAAGGGTTTTGTGCTAAAAATTCACTAAAAAAAACCTCTCTTGTTTCTTGCGGTGGTGTTGGGTCTTGGTTTAGTGGAATGGCAGTAAATTGACCTGCTGGAACTTCAACGGTAACACCTGTATGGCGAGACATCACGAGAATACGCCCACGCAAACACGCAATGATATCTCCTTCATCTCCTGTTTCGCCTCTTATGATGGTACCTCGAATACCAATGGTCGCTGTTTTGGTTTCAAGTTGAAAATTTTCAGGAGCTTTTTTCCCAATGGCACCAGTGATGGTTTTAAAGGTGCCTTGATTAAATTTAAACTTTGCCTTCGGCTGTGTGGATTCATGAAGGTATTCTTGAATATCCATAACCGTAGAACTACCTAAAGTAATAACGGTTTTATCTTCAAAAATAAGTTGAATTTGACTTTTCGCTTGTGTGTGAATGACATCATGCTCTTCTATAAGCGCACCGTTAGAGAGTGCTACGGTGTTTTGATGACGCAACGCAAGAGCTTCTCCTTTAAGAAGCGACACTTTTCCAATAGATGCCCAGACTTGTGTGCTTGCAATAAGCCACAGTGCAATTACTAAACGCCCCCATTTAGACATGCAAGACCTTTGTGTGAGAAGTATGGTTTATTGTATGAAAAGATTTCTTAAAAGAATGTAGGACTCTTGATACTTTTCTTTACATGTAAGTTTAAAAGTCACTTTTTAGCCATTTGGGGGTATAATTTTTTTTAAAAAAAAGTAGGTATTTTAAGACAGATGATAGCAAAACACATTCAAGAATTTTCAAAAAATGCTTACTGCTACGATGCTTATACCTCATTACAACAAGAAGTAGCACACTATTTGGTTTCACATATTAGCACACAGCCTCAGAAAATTTTAGATTTGGGATGTGGCAGTGGAGCTGTTTTTAAGAATATTTCATGGCCTTTTGAACGCTTTATTGGGGTTGATTGTGCCATTAATATGTGCAACCTTCATCCGAAGTCTTCAAACGTAAAACTCATGTGTGAGCGTTTTGAATCATCGCACCTTTTTGAGACACACTACGATCTCATCCTCTCTTCGTCTGCTTTACAATGGGCAGATGATATTGTAGCGTTGATTCACAAAATTGCTTTGTCCTGCAAAGAGGGTGCTTTTGCTATTTTTACCGATAAAACCTTTGATACGCTGTATTCAATGAGTGGCTTAAACCGTTTTTTGCCAAATGCTCAAGCCCTTATTTCGCTTTTTGAAACTCTCTTTACATGTAAAGTAGAAACCAAAACCTTTCGTCTATATTTTGAAGACAATCTTTCAAAATTCCGTCACATTAAAAAAAGTGGTGTTAGTGGAGGGCAAAAGCAGTTAAGTGTTACACAAACCAAAGCATTGATTACTCATTATCCTTATGACTATCTTGAATATGAGGTACTTTTTGTTTGGGGATTTCCTAAATAAACTTACAATGTATAATCTACACTTATAAAAGAACATCTACTTTCTTATTTAAACTTAAATAAAAAAATTGACCCTAATTTATTTTTTTTGGTTTTTTTGATGAAAATACTTCATGAAAGGTTTAATAAATTTAACCTTTTTAAGAATAAAATGCCAAAAAAATAGAAAAAATACCTCTTATCAAATGCCCATCAATTCGATATTTTACACTATTTATATACCTTTTGTTCATTTTTTTTTACCTTTTGTAAGTTCTTTCTAAGATTTTACCTTTACAATGGATGTTACAAGATATGCGTTAAAAGTGTTGTTTAGCGTTTAAAGCTTAAGAGCCAAAGAGAATAAGGAGATGCAATGAAAGTAGAGATCTCACGAAGGAGATTTCTTCAAGGAAGTGTCGCACTAAGTGTTGTGGGTGGAACCGCACTAAGTAGCACATCCATTTTAGCAAACTCAGATAAGAAACCTGAAAATTTGCTGATGAAGGAAGTTCCAACCATTTGTGAAATGTGTGTGAATAAATGCGCTGCTATTGCGCATGTTAAAAATGGCATTGTCACCAAATTAGAACCTAACCCTCTTTTCCCAAAATCACGTAATATGTTATGTGCTAGAGGGGCTGCTGGTATTCATGCTGTGTATGATCCTGATCGTCTAAAATATCCTTTAATTCGAGCAGGAGAGCGAGGCGATGGTCAATACCGTCGTGTATCATGGGATGAAGCTTATGCATACATCCAAAATAAATTGGTGAAAATTTTAGATGAGGAAGAGGATAATCGCTCCTGTATTGGCTATTGCGCAGGTGAGGGCTTGGCAGAGCATACCTTTAAAACATTTATGGCAGATAAATTTGGTTCTTCTAACTTTTTAAATCACTCAACTATTTGTTTGCAAACGGCTGTTTCTGGCTACACCTTAACCATTGGTGGGTATGGTCAAGCTGATTTAGAAAATGCCAAATATGTCATTATGGCAGGAGCTAACCGTGCAGAAGCGATTTTAACCCCTGATACAATGGATATGTTTAAACGCACACGTGGCAGAGGCATGAAGCTTGTGGTGGTTGATCCTCGCTATACCAATACCGCCATGCACGCAGATACCTATTTACCAATCCGACCTGGTACGGATTTGGCGTTTGTTTTAGCATTGACGTATGTGGCAATTAGCACGAAGAGCTACAATCGTACGTATGTCGCTAAGAATTTTGTTGATTTTGATAAATATGAAAAACATATCCTTGAGGGTGGTTATACCCCTGAGTGGGCTGAAAAAATTACAGGCATTTCTGCTTCAGAAATTCGTAAAATAGCGCATGATTTTATGGCACATGCCCCACAATCTGTTTATTATCAAGGCAGACGGACTACGTGGTCAAAAAATGATTTTCAGCTACGACGCGCTATGGCGCTTTTTACGGCGCTAGGTGGAGGCATTGATGTTAAAGGTGGTATCGTTTTTGGTAAAAAATTGCCTTTAGGTGATCATGCCGTGAGTGCGCCGATGTATGCCAATGCACAGCCTCGTATTGATAAAAATGTAGCAGCTGTTGTGGGTGCTACAGGTTCATGGGTGGGGTGGAGAAATATGGTAGCAGAAGGTAAAACACCGTACCCGATTCGAGGTATGTTTGTTTATAAACAAAATCCAATGCTCTCTGTTCCAAATTCTGCAAAAACACGTCAAATGTTTGAAAAAATGGATTTGGTTGTGGTGATTGATACGATGCCAAGCGATACAGCAATGTTAGCAGATGTTATTTTACCTGAGTGTACGTATCTTGAGAGAGAAGACCCTGTTCAATCGTTTGCAGGAGTTGAGCCTGCCATAATTTTGCGTGAAAAGGTCATTGAGCCTATGTACGAGACAAAGCCTGTCAATGACATTATGCGTGAGTTAGCACAAAAATTGACACAGCCACTGTGGGAAATTACCAAAAAATATGATGAAGATGTACAAGAGGCGATTGAAGAAGAGGATGAACAGAGCGTTTTTGAAGAGGGTGGCTTTGATTTAGCAGAACCATTTATGCACTCTCAAGAAGAGACCAATCATCATATGGTGGTGAGTAAATACGGAGAAGATGCATGGAAAATTTTGAGAGAAAAAGGGGTGTTTTATCCTAATATGCTTACCTATTTCAAAAAAATAGATAACAATACCTATGAGTATTATCCAAAAGATAAAAAATTCTATTCTGTTTTGAAACTAGAAGAAGAGTATGACCCAGAAGCGTATTTACATGATTTATGTGTCAATCCAACGGATATTGCAGAGTTAAAGCGTTCTTTTAATACTCCAAATAAAAAAGTTGAGTGTTATCTTTCTAGTATGGTTGCTCGAAAAATAGACCCTATGCCAACGTGGCATGATGAAGAATATGTCAAAGTTCCTGAAGGAAAATTTAAATTTATCACAGGCAGACATGCGCAATTTACACAAAGTTCAACAGCGAATAATATTATGCTTTTAGAATTAATGCGTGAGAACTATTTATGGATTAATGATAAAGAAGCTCAAAAATTAGGTATTCGCTTTGGTGATAACATTGAAGTAACAAGCAGTGTTGGTCAAGTACGCATTAAAGCCTATCCAACACCAAAAATTGTTCCACAAACGGTATTTTATATTCATGGCTTTGGTGCAAAATCAGATGGATTAACCTTTGCACATCGCAATGGAGCAAGCGATAATGAAATTATTGAAGATACGATAGAGCCAGTTCATGGTTGTGCCAATATGCATGACACGCTTGTAACGCTGAGGAGGGTGTAAAAATGAATTACGCAATGGCATTAGATTATCAAAATTGTATTAACTGTAAAGCGTGTGAAGTAGCGTGTAAAGAAGAAAACGGTGTCCAGCTAGGCGCTGATAAACAACGTATTTGGGTAGGAGTTGTTGAGGGAACTATTTTTGGAAAGCCATTTGCCAATCTTTATCCTTCTCAATGTAACCATTGTATTGATGCACCTTGTGTGAGTGTATGTCCAACCAATGCAAGTCATTTTGCAGAAGGCGGTATTGTTAAAGTTGAACCGCATAAATGTATTTTATGTAAAGGATGTATGGAAGCATGTCCTTATGATGCACGTTTTGTGGATGATACCATGGTCGCTGTTGATAAATGTACTTTCTGTGATCATCGTTCTTTAGAAGCGGGTGGGACAACAGCTTGTCAAGCAACCTGTCCAACCAAAGTAAGACTTTTTGGTGATTTGGACGATGAGAACAGTGATTTGGTGAAATTACTTAAAACGAAACGCTTTTTCTTTCAAAAAGAGTATACCAATACCTTGCCAAAGCTTTTTTACATCTTACCCGATGATGAAGCGTATGCAAAGCAGAGTGTCTCGCATGACACCATTATTCATACATGGGATGACATTAAACCTCTTTATGAAGAAGCAAAAAATAGAAGGAGTAAAGAATGGAAAAAATAACATTTATGGGTCTTGAAATTAACAAGATTTCTATTTTTGGGCTCTTATTTAATAAAACAATGCTTCTTGGCTATTTCTTTATGGCATTAGCGATGGTCGGTATTTATGAGATTTTTGATGTGAGGTATTTTAGCGCAGCAGCCAATGCGCATGCTTCAGGTCTTAATCCAACGGATCCTGCACTCAAAGAGGCAATGCGTTTAGCCGTATTTGGTGATGTGGGAGAGGTAAATCGTAACATTCCATGGACACTGTTTATCGTGAATTACATGTACATGATTTACACAGGCAGTGGAGTGATTTTTCTTGTTGCCTTAGCCGAGTTGATGGGGTTTCATGTCATTGCCAAAGCAGCAGCTGGATTTATGGCTGTTGGTCTATCTATGGTATTTGCTGGACTGTTTACCATCGCAACGGATTTGAATATGCTTAATATGTTGTGGATGGTTTTAACGCCAAATATAAGTGCAGGTATGTGGTTGATGTTACCGCTTTATTGTACCTATATCCCTTTTGTTCTATTTGAAATTTACTTACTTTTGACGAATAAAAGAGAGTGGGCTAAACGTTTAGCTTTACCTATTTTGGTTTTAAGCATTGGCGTGGATTTGGTGGAGTATTATATTCAAGCGAAGCTATTTTCTATGAATACCGCACGTCATCTCTGGACAGAGTTTCCATTTTTGACGTTTTATTTCATTATTTCAGCCTTTGTTTCTTCTTTGGGTGTTATGGGTATTTACAGTTACTTAGTACACAAAAATAAAGAAGAATATAATGAATTAATGGATTTAATTAGAAAAGCGATGTTATTTTTTGTTTCTATCCTAGCACTTTATGAAGTTTTTGGGTATATGACAGTTGACAAAGATTGGTCTTTTTTAATTCTTTTTGGACCTTTTAAACCTATTTATTTTGGAGGTTATATCTTATTGACATTAGCTTTACCATTTTTCTTTATTTTCAAACCAGGTAAATCACTCTATACCCTGCTTGCATCTGTGTGTGTGGTGATAGGTGGTTTTGTTGGACGTTATATTTTCGTCTATGGTGGCAATGCCAATCCAATGTCAAATCGTTTTGGGTTGGGTTACGAAAAATATGATTTTTACGCTTTAGAAAAATCATTTAATTATGTAGCTCCTCATTTAGGTGAGATACTGATTGTTGTTGGTTCTTTAGGTGTGATTATGATTGTCTATAAACTGTTTGATAGTGTTCTCTCTGTAAGTGATTTCAGAGAACATCATTAATACGTGAAATTTAAACTTTTAAAGGAGAAAAAATGAAGTTAAGAATTTTTGGAGCAAGTATCGTCGTTGCAGGTTTGCTTCTTAGTGGATGTACAGCGACACAACCAGAAGCAGGTACGGCACCCAGTGCAAAAGTTTTAAATGCACCAACACCTCACGTCAAAGGCTTGATAGAGAAATTTAAACTTCAAGATGTTGATTATGCGTATGTTAAAGCTGCCATTGGCAATGGCACACGCAGTGGTGCAAAGGCGCTTTTAATTGATGCCCGTCCAAATCCTAAATATTTAGGAGGAACCATTCCATCTAGTTTGAATATTCCTGATACACAAATTGATAAATACATCGGACAGCTTGACAAAGTGGCTAAAGATAAAGAGATTATTGTTTATTGTGGTGGATGGGATTGTGAAAAAAGTCCTATTGTTGCAGGTCATTTGAAAAGTAAAGGCTTTACAAACGTAAAACTTTACCAAGCAGGTGAGCCAGAGTGGGCGACTAAGAGTTATTTAGAAGTAGGAACTCCTGTTGCACAAAGTGCATTTAAAAACAGTAGTGCGTTGATGATGGATGCTAGACCGTACGTTAAATTTTTAGCAGAGAGTATTCCTGGTTCTATATATATGAATGATGATGAACTTCCCAAATTAATGGGTCGATTCCCTGTAGATAAAAATACACCTATTATTACGTTTTGTGCAGGTTATGAATGTCATAAATCACATGTTGTTGCCAATAAACTCTTAGAATTAGGTTATACAAAAGTAAGTGTTTATGCGGGCGGACTTCCTGCATGGAAAGAGGCAAAGCTTCAAACAACGAAAGGTGAGTCAAAAGCCGAAGTCAAAGCTGACGCAACACCAAAAGCACCAGCTATGGTTGATGGCGTGAAACTGGGTGTTGATGAAGGATCTGTTGATGGCGAGTGGTATAAAGCACACATCGTAGCAGGAACAGTACCTGCTAATGTAGCGATTATAGATGTAAGAAGTCCAGCAGAATTTACTAATGGTCATATTAAAGGCGCCATCAATATTGAAGCAGGTAAAATGAGCGCAGTTGATTTTGCAGCCAAACTTCCTAAGGGTAAAGTTGTTATTATCAATTGTGCCACAGGTGGTCGTGCGATGGAAGCACAAATGAAGCTTAAAGATGCCAAAGTGGATGTGAGTCGTGTCTTTTTCTTTGATGCAAATATCAAATGCGATACTTCAAATAAATGTGAAATTAAAGTGAATGAGCCTTTAGGTTAATTAACTATTACATGTAAAGAAATATAGAGATGTTATATCTCTATATTTCTAAAATCAATTTTAATATAAGGAGATAGAGTGTCAAAATTCTTTAAATTGCTTTGTGCAATTATGGTAAGTATAAGTTTTCTAAGTACAGCAGCCCTTGCTGATGCAGGAAAAGGTCAAAAACTTTTTATTAAAGAGCTTAAAGGTCCTTGCGGTTTTGATGGTGCTACTATGGCAAAAAAACATACGCAAGCGGAGTGGAAAGCGATTCAAGAGAGTGGTAAGCTCAATGATGAAATGTTGAAATTTTGTCCAAATGCAAAGCCCTTGAAAGATTCTTATATTGAACATGTGTATGACTTTTTGTTTAACTATGCAAGTGACAGTGGTAACGTTCCAGCATGTTAAATGTGAAAGCAACAGGTTGTTGCCCACATCTGTATATTTTACGTTAGTCTAAAATTAGGGTGGGAGTTATGCTCTCGCCCACACCGATACTCCTCTTTTGCTTCTCCATACAATTGAGATTAACTTCCTTTTCACATAAAGATTCAGATAAAATTGTCAATATATTTTGAATATAAAGAGGTTTTTTATGCGTTTAGACTCTCGACACTCTGTATTATTACTTATTGATGTCCAAGAAAAACTTTTTCCTCATATTGAAAATGCAGATGCGCTTGAAAGACATTTGATCACCTTGATTAAAGGAGTTCAAGCATTAGGTATTCCCATTGTATGCAATCAACAATATACCAAGGGATTGGGCGCAACCATATCTTCTGTTGCGCAATGTTTAGGGAATCTGCCTGTTTATGAAAAATCTACCTTTAGTTGTTGCCTTAATGAAGATATGATGCAAACATTACAAACTTTACATGTAAAAACGGTGATTGTTGCAGGAATAGAAAGTCATATTTGTGTGCAACAAAGTATTATGGATCTCCTTGAGAAAGGCTTTGATGTTATCGCATGTGCAGATGCGATGGGTTCTCGAAAACAAGTCAATCACGATTTAGCCCTTCGTCGTTTAGAACAAGAGGGGTGTCTTTTAGGTTCAACGGAATCAATTTTGTTTGAATTTCTAGGAAGTGCTACGCATGAAGCATTTAAAATTATCAGCCAACTTGTGAAGTAACTGGTATAAATAAGAGCGGGGCCTGCATAACATTTTGCCCCGCACGGTACTACTCGTCTCTAGAACCAAAAATCCCAAGAATTTGTAGCAGTGATATAAAAAGATTTAAAAAGTCTAAATAAAGAGCAATAGCCCCTTCAATAGGTGTTTCATAAGCACCTCTGATAATGTTTTGTGTATCGTAAAGAATAAATGCACTAAACAATATGGAGCTAACACTTGCAATAACAAGTTGCAAAATAGGACTATGAAAGAAAATATTAATCAATCCAGCAACAACAACAACGATTAATGTAATGAATAACATTTTGCCCATGGTTGTAAAATCTTTTTTCGTGTTCATTGCGAAAACTGAAAGTCCACCAAAAGCAACTGTTGTTAAAATAAATGCGTTAGCAACAATATTTGCTCCACCTTTTAACCCTAAAATACTCGAAAGTAAAGGTGCGAGAGTTAACCCACTTAGAAAAGTAAAGCCAAAAAGCAATATTAAATTAAGACCTGCTTTTCGTTTTGCAGCATAAAGCCCAAACAAAAAGACAAACTCTAAAATAACAATTCCCCAAAACCAAGAGGCAACAGTACTTGCCATACCTATACCTACATATGCCCCAACACTTGCGGCAAGAAGAGAAGCTGCAAAGAGCTGATACGTTTGCTTAATGAAAAGTCCTATAGAACTTTCTTTGCCTTTTGCATGCTCATAGGCACCCTCATGCGAGTGTTGGTGTATGTAATTTCGATCATACAGACCCATGTGATTCTCCTTTTAGATGTTAATAACAGTATTTACACAAGACATATTCTATCAAAATTAATCAGAAGGAATGCTATTTTGTGTTCTCTATTATATGGAAAGAGAGTAAATGAAAAATTAATCAAATTGTATATGAAAATAAATATCCATTTTCGTTTAAAATCTTTTAATCTTCTTTTAAGGGACATGGGTATATAATTTCGTCCTCGTTTGAGAGAACGGGGTTAAAGAGAAGCACCCAAAGTAGGGGATTTGCTTCAAGTTCATTACCATTTTAACAATGTCAAATTCAATCTTTGAAATCTAAATAAGCGACCTTAGTCAGTGACGCGAAAAAAGAGATTATCAACTCTTTGAAAAAAAAGAGATACTTTAAGTCATTGAAGAAAACACTTCATAGCTTTGGTGCGACGCTTGCGTTGTGCTTTAGTATTTGGTTCTTTAAAACAGCTTTGCTGTCTGCTAAAAGAACGAAACTTTATGGAGAGTTTGATCCTGGCTCAGAGTGAACGCTGGCGGCGTGCTTAACACATGCAAGTCGAACGGATAAAATAAGCTTGCTTATTTTGTTAGTGGCGCACGGGTGAGTAATGTATAGCTAACCTGCCCTTTAGTGGGGGACAACAGTTGGAAACGACTGCTAATACCCCATACTCCTTCTTACTATAAGGTAAGTTGGGAAAGATTTATCGCTAAAGGATGGGGCTTTATTGTATCAGCTAGTTGGTGGGGTAATGGCCTACCAAGGCTATGACGCATACCTGGTCTGAGAGGATGATCAGGCACACTGGAACTGAGACACGGTCCAGACTCCTACGGGAGGCAGCAGTGGGGAATATTGCACAATGGAGGAAACTCTGATGCAGCAACGCCGCGTGGAGGATGACGCATTTCGGTGTGTAAACTCCTTTTATAAGGGAAGATAATGACGGTACCTTATGAATAAGCACCGGCTAACTCCGTGCCAGCAGCCGCGGTAATACGGAGGGTGCAAGCGTTACTCGGAATCACTGGGCGTAAAGGATGCGTAGGCTGTAATATAAGTCAGGAGTGAAATCCAACGGCTCAACCGTTGAACTGCTCTTGAAACTGTTTTACTAGAATATGGGAGAGGTAGATGGAATTAGTGGTGTAGGGGTAAAATCCGTAGATATCACTAGGAATACCGATTGCGAAGGCGATCTACTGGAACATTATTGACGCTGAGGCATGAAAGCGTGGGGAGCAAACAGGATTAGATACCCTGGTAGTCCACGCCCTAAACGATGCACACTAGTTGTTGCGATGCTAGTCATTGCAGTAATGCACTTAACAGATTAAGTGTGCCGCCTGGGGAGTACGGTCGCAAGATTAAAACTCAAAGGAATAGACGGGGACCCGCACAAGCGGTGGAGCATGTGGTTTAATTCGAAGATACACGAAGAACCTTACCTGGCCTTGATATCCTAAGAATCCTGTAGAGATATGGGAGTGCTAGTTTACTAGAACTTAGAGACAGGTGCTGCACGGCTGTCGTCAGCTCGTGTCGTGAGATGTTGGGTTAAGTCCCGCAACGAGCGCAACCCTCGTGTTTAGTTGCTAACAGTTTGGCTGAGCACTCTAAACAGACTGCCTTCGTAAGGAGGAGGAAGGTGAGGACGACGTCAAGTCATCATGGCCCTTATGGCCAGGGCTACACACGTGCTACAATGGCTAGGACAAAGAGACGCGATACTGCGAAGTGGAGCAAATCTTAAAACCTAGTCTCAGTTCGGATTGAAGTCTGCAACTCGACTTCATGAAGCTGGAATCGCTAGTAATCGTAGATCAGATATGCTACGGTGAATACGTTCCCGGGTCTTGTACTCACCGCCCGTCACACCATGGGAGTTGAATTCACCCGAAGCCGGAATACTAAACTAGTTACCGACCACGGTGGGTTCAGCGACTGGGGTGAAGTCGTAACAAGGTAACCGTAGGAGAACCTGCGGTTGGATCACCTCCTTTCTAGAGTATAGGGGCACTATCTCACAATGGTGCTCCGGCGAGCACTTGTCTAGGGAAGCTTATTTAGTTTTGAGAGATTGAATGAAAAAGGGGCTTATAGCTCAGGTGGTTAGAGCGTACCCCTGATAAGGGTAAGGTCAGAGGTTCGAGTCCTCTTAAGCCCACCATGGGGAATTAGCTCAGCTGGGAGAGCGCCTGCTTTGCACGCAGGAGGTCAGCGGTTCGATCCCGCTATTCTCCACCATTTTTTAGAGAGATGGTGAAAGATTGCTAAGAGACATTGTTAGTGAAAATGAGGACACAACGTCTAATATAAGAACAATTTTAGTTGTTTTTATATTAGACTTTTTAGTCTAAGTTTATGTTCTACAATTTAGAATACGATGCTTTGCGTTGTACTTTAGGTTTGGTTCTTTAAGATAGCTTTGCTATCTGGTGAAAGAACATAAAGATGTTATTTAATTTATTATTGTCAAAGTCAACAAAACGCAAAAAAAACAATTTACAACTTGTTAGATGGTTTACATTTAATAAGGGAGTGAAATGTGCATTAGAATACGAATAGGTAAGCTATTAAGAGCGAATGGTGGATGCCTAGGCTGTAAGAGGCGATGAAGGACGTACTAGACTGCGAAAAGTTGCGGGGAGCTGTCAAGAAGCTTTGATCCGCAAATATCCGAATGGGGCAACCCAACTGATAGTAATATCAGTTACCCTGCGGGGAGCGAACCTGGTGAAGTGAAACATCTCAGTAGCCAGAGGAGAAGAAATCAAATAGAGATTCCGATAGTAGCGGCGAGCGAACTTGGAAGAGGGCAAACCTGTTGCTTGCAACAGGGGTTGTAGGACTGCGTTGTAGAATGATGCTAGATAGTAGAGTAACCTGGAAAGGTTAACCATAGCGGGTGATAGTCCCATATACGAAATCTTAAATCATCTTAGCAGTATCCTGAGTAGGGCGGAACACGTGATATTCTGTCTGAAGCCGGGAGGACCACCTCCCAACCCTAAATACTACTTACAGACCGATAGTGAACCAGTACCGTGAGGGAAAGGTGAAAAGAACCCCAGTGAGGGGAGTGAAATAGAACCTGAAACCATTTGCTTACAATCATTCAGAGCCCTATGTTTTATACAGGGTGATGGACTGCCTTTTGCATAATGAGCCTGCGAGTTGTGGTATCTGGCGAGGTTAAGAAAACTCGGAGCCGTAGCGAAAGCGAGTCTTAATAGGGCGAATTAGTCAGATGCTGCAGACCCGAAGCGAAGTGATCTATCCATGAGCAGGTTGAAGCTGGTGTAAGAGCTAGTGGAGGACCGAACTCATTGACGTTGAAAAGTCTCGGGATGACTTGTGGATAGGGGTGAAAGGCCAATCAAACTTCGTGATAGCTGGTTCTCTCCGAAATATATTTAGGTATAGCGTCATGTTGTAGTATACGGGGGTAGAGCACTGATTGGGCTAGGGCCTATACCAAGGTACCAAACCCTGTCAAACTCCGAATACCGTATATGTAATCATGGCAGTCAGGCGGCGGGTGATAAAATGCGTCGTCAAGAGGGGAACAACCCAGACTACCAGCTAAGGTCCCAAAGTGATAACTCAGTGGAAAACGATGTGGAGTTGCTCAAACAACCAGGAGGTTGGCTTAGAAGCAGCCATCCTTTAAAGATAGCGTAACAGCTCACTGGTCTAGCGATTCTGCGCGGAAAATATAACGGGGCTAAAGTTATCCACCGAAGCTGTAGATTCTATTTTTAATAGAGTGGTAGGAGAGCGTTCTAGTCAGCATTGAAGGTGTACCGGTAAGGAGCGCTGGAGCGGCTAGAAGTGAGTATGCAGGCATGAGTAGCGATAAAACGGGTGAGAATCCCGTTCGCCGAAAACCCAAGGTTTCCTACGCGATGTTCGTCATCGTAGGGTTAGTCGGGACCTAAGTCGAGTCCGAAAGGGGTAGACGATGGAAAGTTGGTTAATATTCCAACACCAATTATAGAGCGCGATGGAAGGACGCTTAGGGCTAAACGAGGCAACTGATGGAATAGTTGTTCGAAGGGAGTAGATTAGATGACAGGCAAATCCGTCATCTTTTATTCGAGACCTGACAGGCACTTGATGCTCTTCGGAGTGGATGGTGAATCGTTGATGCCGTCGAGCCAAGAAAAGTTTCTAAGTATATCTGTAATTGCTCGTACCGTAAACCGACACAGGTGGGTGAGATGAGTATTCTAAGGCGCGTGGAAGAATTCTGGTTAAGGAACTCTGCAAAATAGCACCGTATCTTCGGTATAAGGTGTGCCTCCTTCTGTATATGGACTTGCTCCAAAAAGCGGAAAAGGTTGCAACAAAGAGTCCCTCCCGACTGTTTACCAAAAACACAGCACTCTGCTAACTCGTAAGAGGATGTATAGGGTGTGACGCCTGCCCGGTGCTGGAAGGTTAATTGATGGTGTTAGCGCAAGCGAAGCTCTTGATCGAAGCCCCAGTAAACGGCGGCCGTAACTATAACGGTCCTAAGGTAGCGAAATTCCTTGTCGATTAAATATCGACCTGCATGAATGGCGTAACGAGATGGGAGCTGTCTCGACCAGAAATCCAGTGAAATTGTAGTGGAGGTGAAAATTCCTCCTACCCGCGGCAAGACGGAAAGACCCCGTGGACCTTTACTATAGCTTGACACTGCTGTTGGGATAAAGATGTGCAGGATAGGTGGGAGGCTTTGAGGGTGTGACGCCAGTTGCACCTGAGCCATTGTTGAGATACCACTCTTCTTTATTCTGATAGCTAACTGGGACATATTATCTATGTTCAGGACAATGTCTGGTGGGTAGTTTGACTGGGGCGGTCGCCTCCTAAAAAGTAACGGAGGCTTACAAAGGTTGGCTCAGAACGGTTGGAAATCGTTCGTAGAGTATAATGGTACAAGCCAGCTTGACTGTGAGACATACACGTCGAGCAGAGACGAAAGTCGGTCATAGTGATCCGGTGGTTCTGTGTGGAAGGGCCATCGCTCAAAGGATAAAAGGTACCCCGGGGATAACAGGCTGATCTCCCCCAAGAGCTCACATCGACGGGGAGGTTTGGCACCTCGATGTCGGCTCATCGCATCCTGGGGCTGGAGCAGGTCCCAAGGGTATGGCTGTTCGCCATTTAAAGCGGTACGCGAGCTGGGTTCAGAACGTCGTGAGACAGTTCGGTCCCTATCTGCCGTGGGCGTAGGAAAGTTGAGGAGAGTTGACCCTAGTACGAGAGGACCGGGTTGAACGAACCACTGGTGTACGGGTTGTTCTGCCAAGAGCATCGCCCGGTAGCTATGTTCGGATGTGATAACCGCTGAAAGCATCTAAGCGGGAAGCCAACTCCAAGATGAACTTTCCCTGAAGACCTCATGAAGACTACATGTTTGATAGGCTGGGTGTGTAATGGGTGAGAGCCCTTTAGCTGACCAGTACTAATAGGTCGTTTGGCTTACATATTATTACGTATGATAATGCTATTTCACTTCCTTATTAAGTGTAAAGCGTGATGTTGACTAGACAATACTAAAATCACCAAAAGAATGGTGAATTAAGCCTATTTCGTTATAATATGACATAGATTTAATTCACGATTCTGGTGGCTATAGAGAAGAGGAAACGCCCTGTCCCATTTCGAACCAGGAAGCTAAGCTCTTCATCGCCGATAATACTCTCCCTTACTGGGATGGAAACGTAGGTCGCTGCCAGTTCCGTGATTCTTCCTCTTATCTTTATTCTAATAATAAACAATCTAAATTAACACTTATTCCCTTGATAAATGCTATAACTTATCTTTCTTTCTAATTCTACTTATACCTTTTATGCTTCGTTATATGTCATTTATACTCCCCCCTCTCTTTCTGCTCTTATTGTTACTTATAGGTAAAATAAATTTTTACTAATATCTCTAAAATACTCTTTTAAATTTAAATTTACTTTACTTTTGTTATCATCAGCGTATCTTAATATTAAAGGATTGTGATGAAAAAAGTTCTCAATTTCTTCGTTTCGACGTTGATGATTGTTGGGTTATTAGGTACATCTGCTTTAGCAGATGCTGCGAAGGGGCAAAAGTATTATTTAAAATACATGAAAAAAGAATCGGGTATGAATGGTGCTAAATTCGCTACTGAACATACACAAGCAGAATGGAAAGTTCTTTTTGATGGTAAAGCTGAGAAGTTTATTGCCGAGTATTCTAAGAAATACCCTGGATTAGAAGAGTTTCTAAAAGGCGAAAAATTTGAAAAATTTATGCCAGATATTAGGGATTTTTGCATTGAGTTTGCCAGTGATAGTGGTAATGTTCCTGCGTGCTAATGTGGTTAAATAAATTTTACTATAAAAGATAAACAATGAAAAAAACACTGGTAATACTCTCTTTAGGGCTTTCGTATGTATTGGGTGCCGATGATTCACTTCGACAAGAAATAGAAGCATTAAAAGCTCAGATGGCTGAACTTAAAAATGCTCAATCAAAAATTAACATTGATGCGCTTAAAGCGCAAATATCAGAGGTAAAAGCGCATGATGCCAATGATAATATCAAGTGGAGCGTAGATTTACGTACCTCTTATGATGCGGTTGATTATAAGGTAAATAAATCAGCTAATGCAATGGGTACTGTTGCGCAAGATGAACGAAATGGTGTTTGGACGAATAAACTGATTCTTGGTATGGCTGCACAACCTGCGGATAATTTAGTCTTTAAAGGATCACTAGGAGCCTATAAAGCCTTCGGTCAAACCAATATGTCAACGAATGGAACTATGTTTCAGTCTTTTGATTGGTATGGTACACAAAAACCAAATGACAGTACTATCAAATTAAGAGAAGCCTATTTCTTGTATTTTGGAAATATGGGTGACATGCCATATACGGCAAGCTTTGGTCGTCGTCCCTCTATTGATGGGTTCTTAACCAATCTTAGAGCAGATAATGAAAACCCAGCTTCTCCAATTGGGCATAATATCAATATGGAATTTGACGGTGCGAGCTTTAAGTTTGATTTAGACAAACTAACAGGTATTTCTGGTATGTATGTCAAACTTTGTTTAGGTCGGGGATTCTCTGAGACAAGGGGATCTTATTCTATGGACAGTAGTGGCGGATTTAATTCAAGCTATTCAGAAGATGGAGATACGCCCAATATGGATTTAGCGGGGCTTATTTTTCAAGTCTATGACAATGGTCAATATAAAGTCATGGCAAATGCTTTTAAAGGCTGGAATATGATGGATATTAATATGCTATCAGCTACCTCTTTTAAATTTGCAGATGTGGGTGATTTAACAGGCGGTGCATTATCCTTACAAGTTAATGGTATTGGTGATGGTATCAGTGATTTCTTAGATGATAGTATTTTCTTTATCTCTTATGCCTTTAGCAAAACAGATCCAAATAATAGTGTCTTAGGTACAACAACAGGTACTGCAACAGGTATGCTGGGAAGTACGGATAGTGAAACAGGTTCTTCTATTTACGCAGGTATTCAGGTCCCAAGCTTCTTTGCAGGGCATCGATTGGGCTTAGAGTACAATCATGGTAGTAAATATTGGAGAAGCTTTACTTATGGAGAGGATACCCTTGTTGGTTCAAAATTAGCTGCTCGTGGTGATGCCTATGAAGTCTATTATACCTTGCCACTTGTCGGTAAGAACTTGACCGCACAGTTGAGTTACTTGTATATTGACTATGACTACACAGGTAGTGATAGTTTTTTTGGATGGACAGGTTCACCTCAAAAAGTTAATGAAACAGCAGGGGCTGTGCAAACAGCTCAAAATGTGCGTGCCTCACTTCGTTATCGTTATTGATAGAGTTTAGGAGAGGAGTCTTTTTAGGATGAAAAGCTAACGAACAGTCAAAATGTGCTAGGCTATTCCATGGAGATAAAACAAGGAGTGGTGATGCGGTATCTTTTTATGATTGTTGTGATGCTTTTCATCACAGGATGCTCTAGTATGACAAAAGAAAATTACGATAAGCTTCATGTAGGTATGACGTATACTGAGGTACGTGATATTTTTGGGAAAGCTAATCATTGTGATAGTTTTATTGGAATGCGTGATTGTATGTGGGGTGATGAAACGCAGTATATTAAAATTAAATTTGTGGATGATAAGGTTATGCTTACCTCCTCAAAAGGATTGAAGTAGCAGAATTTAATGCGTTACATGTAAGGAAAATCCTTACATGTAACGTTATTTTTCATCTTTTTTGATAGCTTCTTTGGCTCCTTTAACCGCACCGTCTACCATGTTCTTAGCAACTTCCCATGCACGAAAACCTAATTTTTTAGCCTCATTGGCTACCTGTTTTGCTTTATCGCTTTCAAATTCGAATTGTTTGAGGGATTCTACTTTTGCGGAAGCAATTTTTTCAAAGACATTCACATCTTTTTTGAAGGATTCTAATTTTTTTTCAGCCTCACCTTTTAGGGTTTCAATACGCTCGGAGAGGAGCTCTTTAACTTCGTTGGTAGTTCTTTTAAGTTTTGCTACAGAGCTATTCATCTCTTCAATCATCTCTTTAATAATGCCAGAAGAAATACCCTCTGATTGTGAAGCAAATACGCTGAGCATAACAATAAACTCTTCATCAATTTTAAGAAGTTCTTTTCGTAAAAGTGATAAATCCATTTGCAAGAGGCTTTCAATATCTTCAGTTGGCATGTATTTAAAATCATTTTTAAATTTTTCAAGTGCTTTTGTAATGCCATCATGCACACCGTTAATAGATCCCTCAAGAATCTCTCTTGCGTGAGCAAAATCTTCATCGGCAATGTCAATGCTTGCAGTGATAATGGTCTGTGAAATATCCAAAATACGTTGCTTTGTTAATTGTCCCTCTTGAATGCTCAGGTAGGTTAAATTTTTACTGATGGTATGAATGGTATCGGTAAGGTCATGCCCTTTTTCAAGCGTTGTTAAAAGCGCTTCTTGCACCGTTTCTTTTAAAATACCTAACATTTCAATGCCTCTTAGTTTTGCATCATTTAGTGCAATAAAGGCGGCGTGTTTTGTGTCGTCTGTAAGGTTTTCAATATGAGCTTCAAGCGTGGAAAATGTTTGTGAAATTTCTTCTCTAATATGCTGTTTTTGAATAAAAATACTCTTTTCAAGCTGCTCTTTTTCATAAATCGTTTTGTATAAAAACGCTTCTTTATCATGGCTTGTTGCACGCAAAAGACCATTAATAACATGTTCTACGGCTTTAGGAGTTTTCAGTCCCTCATCGTGAAGCACTTTACAGTAAAGTTCAAAAAGCTCTCCAATACGGTTTTGGATATTTTTTTCATCTTTAAGGCGTTGGACTTTCTTGCGTGTAAGCTCAAAACTCATCTCTTGAATGAGATGTAACAGTTGAGGATTTTCTTTATTTTCTTTAAGGGTTACTGAAAAGATATGTTGTGTAGATTCCATAAGGTATTCCTTCTAAAGTACGAATTTAATATGTTGATGTTGTTTGAGTCGTTCGAATAGCGTTTTTCTGTCATCGGTATTGTGGACTAAAACACGTAAGGTGTAGCTTGCATAGTTACCTTTGGTGCTATTTTGTGATTTTCGTATATCATGAATACGCTCTTCAAGTAGCTCTTGCACAATGCTTATGATGTCATGTTCTACACTTAAAACCAGTTTGTATTCCCAATGACACGGATAATCAAGTTTAAGTTCGGGTGTAGTTTCCACTCTTCCCTCCACTTTTTGATTCAAGCTGAATGGCATTAATGACCATAGATTTATCAATGGCTTTTGCCATATCATAGATGGTTAGAAGTCCAATACTAACACCCATAAGCGCTTCCATTTCAACACCAGTTTGTCCTTTGAGTTTTGCAGTTACAGTGAGTTTAAATCCTGGAAGTGTGGGAAGCTCTTCCACATCGCAATTGACAGAAGTGAGCATTAAGGGGTGGCACATAGGAATGAGGTCACTGGTTTTTTTTGTTCCCATAATAGCTGCAATCACAGCAGTTTGGAGCACAGGACCTTTTTTTGTCTGTTGGGAAATAATTTGATGAAAGGCTGTTTGACTCATTGTAATTGTGCCACTCGCAATAGCGATACGAAATGTATCCTCTTTATCACTGACATCGACCATTTTTGGTCTATCTTTTTCATCCAAATGGGTTAATTGCATACGCACCTCGTTACATTTATATTGATTAGACTGATTATAGCACCATTTCTCTTAAGCGCTGTGTGATAAGAGTGTGTCAATTTTTCTCATTCTAAAGAAAAAGGGAGGATTCTGAGTATAGAAATGTTTATTATTATGCTACAATGATTGAATAAAGTCATTTATGTTACCCTCTAAGTAACGTATTTACGGGCAAAAGGTAACATTGAGTGATTTAAAAAAGAGGAGTGTGTTCACGATGAATATTTATGTAGGCAATGTCAAGTATGAGATGACGGGCGATGAGTTAAAAGAGATGTTTTCTGCGTATGGTGAGGTTTCAAGTGCTAGAATCATCAGCGATAGAGATACGGGTCGTTCAAAAGGTTTTGGTTTTGTTGAAATGCCAAATGATTCAGAAGCAAAAGCTGCTATTGAAGCAACCAATGAAAAAGAGATTGGTGGAAGAACTTTAAAAGTTAATGAAGCAAGACCACGGGAAGAGCGCCCAAGACGTTCTTCAAGAGATTTTTAACGAAGCATTACATGTAAAGAGAAGGTACAACACGTAGCGTTGTTCTTCTCTTTACTGCGTTTAGCGTGAAAGCGCAAAGCCTATGCCAATACGTTCGGTACGTTTATTGTAGTCAATAAGGCTCTCTGCATAACCACTATAGAGTTGTATGTATCCAAAAAGATTTTCTTCCCACAATGGAAAAGTCCAATCCAGTTGAACAGCGCCTTTGTTTTCTGTATCAAAGTGAAGATTGTTGCGTAGCAAAAGTTTAAAGGTATGTTTTTTCCATGGATAAATGAGCTCCAAGTCACCGTATCCTAAATAATCCTCAATGTTTGGATTATCATCGCTGTGTTCATCTTCTTTGATGCGGTACCAGATACGTGGAGAGACAATAAGATTGCCTGCTTGAAAAAAGCCTTTTGCATAAAGACGATTCCATGAACGTGACTTTTCACTATCTTTGCCGTTTGATTCGTGTAAAATTCCAAATTGATAGGCTTTAATAAAGCTTTCAGTGTCAAAGTGAGGCATAATAACAAAAAGTTCGGGCTGATAGTTTGTCTCACGAAAAGGCGCAGAGTCTTCGCTTGTTTGCCACCATGATGTTTGCGTATACGCTAGTACAATACTCTCATGTAAGCCAAAAAGATTATCGACAAGGTCTTTTTGGAAGCTGAGTTGAAATTTACTCTCTTGATGCTTTCTATTGTCGTGCGTGACTTTATCATACGTTGCGGGTAAGAGGTAGTTCATTTTGTAAGGTGCAATATCAAAGCTTTGCGTAATCATTTGCTTCATTGACTGATAGGTATCGGCGTCATCATAATTGTCTAAAAATGAACTATACACTGCTTCGGTGCGTTCAATTTTTTGTAAGCGTTCCACTATTGAATCTTCCAGTGCTTTGGTGTGGGCTGTTTTTTCTTCTAGACTCAAAGTAGCTGCTTTCTTATACCATATAAAAGCACTCTCTTTATCATTTTGTGCCTCATACTGTTGCGCTAACGCATAAGCAGCCGATGCGTCACCGTAGGAGGCTTTTTTTTCTAAAGCACTTGTATCAAGAGCCATGAGTGCTAGAGGAAAATGACAGAGAAAAAGAAAAAAACGCTGCTTTTTGAAAACTTTAATATTCATAATCAACGATTTTACTGAGCGTTTGTATTGATTTTAAGAACTCAACAACTTTTACATGTAAAGGATGTATCGCATAGGCCTGCAAATCTTCTTTCGTTTTAAAATCACTAATCAGTGCAAGATCAAAGGCCCGCTCTTCAGGAGAGAAATTAACACCTACTTCCAGATGAATCAGTTCATCAATGTTACCTTTAAGGCTCATAATGCGCTCTTTAACAGCATTTTTGTTGGCTTGTGAAGCATCAACAAGTTTAAAAAAAACAATGTGTTTTACCATGGGTAAACTCCTATGTGAGGTTTATTTTAGTTTGTATCATCCTAGAAGCTTCTTTGCATATACATAATCTTCGAAGCGGTTGAGATTTAAAAAAGGTGTATCTTCTTCAAACGGTACGTATTGCGTAGTACTTTGATTGAGTACGGTGCGAATTTTATGTTCATCTCTCTTTAAACAGGTACGAATATTTTCTTGAATGGAGGGAGCATAAATGGCGCACAAGGGGTGTGATGAAGTAGGTGATGTTGCAATAATCGCATCAGTGCTCTCTTGAAGTGTTTGATAGAGTTTTTCAAAAATTTCAGGGGTAACAAAAGGGGTGTCAACACTAAGGACGCATACAGGCGTGTTAAAATATTCTAAAATAGAGAGTAATGCAATCAAGGGCGAATGCGCTTCATAGGTTGCATTGTCGTTAATAAATAAGGCTTCAAAATCAAATTTATCACGTTTTTTTGTGCTTACATGTACACTTTTAAAATAGGGTTGAAGCCTTGCAATTTGGTACTCTGTTAGGGTTTTAAAATCGCCAAAGGGAAGCAAGGCTTTATCACTTCCCATGCGTGAACTTTTCCCGCCAGCGACAATGACTAAAGGCAGCGGGATATAAGTCATTAAAGCGTTCTTGGATCGGTGATTTTGCCCATCACCGCACTGGCTGCTGCAACAGCGGAGTTGGCAAGGTAGATTTCACTACTTCGTGCTCCCATGCGTCCTACAAAGTTACGATTGGTCGTGGAGACACAGCGTTCACCTTCACCTAAAATCCCCATATAGCCACCCAAACATGCCCCACATGTGGGATTGCTAAAGACGGCTCCTGCTTCTACAAAAATATCGACTAAGCCTTCTTTTTGTGCTTGTAAGGAGATTTTTTGAGTTGCAGGGGTGATGATTAAACGGGTTTTACGTGCGACTTTGCGACCTTTAAGAATACTAGCAGCAATACGTAAATCTTCCAAACGGCCATTCGTACAACTCCCAATAAAGACTTGGTCAATGGTTAAATCATCTTGAACCGCTTGGTTAATCGACTTTCCATTGGATGGTAAGAAAGGATAGGCAATAACAGGGTCAAGATTGGCAACATCAATGTGAAGCACTTGAACATAGGTTGCATCCGCATCAGAGTAGAAAAATTTTGCCTCTCGTGCAAGACTTTTGTCGTTTAAAAAAGCTTTGGTAATATCATCGACGGCAACGATACCGCTTTTTGCACCCGCTTCAATCGCCATGTTACAGAGTGAAAAACGGTCATCCATGCTTAAATGTGCAATGGTATCCCCTGTGAACTCTAAGGCTCGGTACAATGCACCATCCACGCCTAAAAGGCGAATCACCTCAAGGATTAAATCTTTTCCGTAAACATGTTTTTTAGGTTTTCCGCTAAAAACAACTTTAATAGATTCAGGTACTTTAAACCAGTTCTCACCTGTAATCATCGCAAACGCTAAGTCAGTCGAACCCATGCCCGTGGCAAAGGCACCAAGAGCGCCGTGTGTACAGGTGTGCGAATCTGCACCGATGATGACATCGCCTGGAACGATTAAGCCTTTTTCGGGCAAAAGGGCGTGTTCAATACCCATGTCTTTTTCATCAAAATAGTGTTTGAGGTCGTGTTTATATGCAAATTCACGACTGATTTTGGCTTGATTGGCACTGGCAATGTCTTTAGCAGGAATGTAGTGATCCATAACGATACTAAAGCCATCAGGATTGGCAAGCGTGGTAGCGCCACTCTCTTCAAACGCTCGAATAGAAATAGGTGTGGTAATATCGTTACCAATCACCATGTCAATTTTACTTTTGACAATTTCACCCGCAAACACAGGATGACCGACGTGGTCGCTAAAAATTTTTTCAGTAATGGTTTGTCCCATAATCATACACCTTACAATAGTAAATTGGGATATTTTAGCAAAAAATGGTTTAAGCGAAGAAAAGAGGTTGGTTGAGGAGAAAGAGTTCCCCTCAAAGAAGAGTCTAAGCGCTTATCGCCCGCAGCCGCAGCCGCCACTTCCGCAAGAGCTTTCATCATCATTTTTAGAAGTGTCAATACCAAAAGGAAGGTAAGCAGGGCAAAAACGAATGATAGCCGTTGCTAAAACAACCACACCAATCAGTCCAAACCAACTGTTGTAAATAACACTTAAAATGGCAATTAAAATACCTGCAATCATCCGAAGCATTTTATCGGTTTTTCCAACATTACATTTCATGATAATACTCCTTAATTTAAATTGGAGTTATTATATCTTGTTTTCAATAAATAGCAAACAGTTTCTCAAATGATAAAAATTACTATTGACAAATAATTATTCTTTTGCTAGAATTCCATCACCAAATCAAATTAAAACGATAAGGAGAAATTATGGCATGTGACACCAATACGGTTGAAGCAAAAGCTTCTCAAACAAATCAAGAAAATCAAAATTCAGAAATGAAAGTACAGGAGAAAAAATCAATGAGTTCATCTTTAGTTTTACAAAAAGCCCCAGAATTTAAAATGGATGCGTATGACGCAAAAACAGGTCACTATACAACGGTTAACAGTGAAGATTATAAAGGTAAATGGCATGTAGTTTGTTTTTATCCAGCGGATTTTACCTTTGTGTGCCCCACTGAAATCGCAGCGATGAATGCAAAATACGATGAGTTTCAAGAGCTTGGTGTTGAAATCTTAGCGGTTTCTACTGATACTAAGTTTTCACACAAACGTTTTGTGGAGACAGAACCTATTTTAGCAGGTCTAAAATTGACTATCGGTGCAGATCCAACAGGTACAGTAAGCCGTGCGTTTGGTGTTATGATTGAAGATGAAGGTATTGCGCTTCGTGGACGTTTCCTTATCAATCCAGAAGGTGTATGTGTCGCACAAGAAGTTCAAGCACCAATGGTTGGACGAAACGTCAATGAATTTTTACGCCAAGTGAGAGCATGGCAACATGCCAGCAAAACAGGCGAAGTATGCCCAGCAGGTTGGAGACCAGGTAAAAAAACATTGCCTGTAGCGACTGATGTTGAGCAGATGACAGGTCGTGTGGGTGATTATATTACCATTGAAGAGATTCTCTCTTAATTTTTTTACATGTAAATAGACAAGACCCCTTATAAAGGGGCTTGTCATATTCTTTTCTTTTCTCATCACATTCTTTTCTTTATCCTTCATTCTATAGACATCCTATTGTGTAGTCGTTCGTAGCAGCAATATATCATCTTTGGTTCTAATGACGATAAAATATTTTATTATATTTATTAAATGATAAAAATTACTATTGACAAATAATTATTAAAATATTACTATTCTGTTAGCTATTCAAGAAATTTGTAGAGTAAAAAAGGATAAACAATGAAAACACACTCAAAAACAATGACAACAACTGCTGGAAATCCCATAGCGGACAACCAAAATTCTTTAAGTGCGGGTTCACGGGGGCCGCTCTTAATGCAAGATTATCAACTTCTTGAAAAATTAGCGCATCAAAATCGTGAGCGTATTCCTGAGCGTGTGGTTCATGCCAAAGGTTCGGCTGCGTTTGGAACGCTGACCATCACGCACGATATTTCACGTTACACCAAAGCCAAAGTGCTTCAAAAAGGGGTGGAAACAGAGCTCTTTTTGCGTTTTTCAACCGTTGCAGGTGAGCGAGGTGCTGCAGATGCCGAACGCGATGTGCGAGGGTTTGCGATTAAGTTTTACACCGATGAGGGCAATTGGGATTTGGTGGGCAATAACACGCCTGTTTTTTTCATCCGCGATCCTCAAAAATTTCCCGATTTTATTCACACCCAAAAACGCCATCCACGAACCAATCTGAGAAGTAATGCGGCTATGTGGGATTTTTGGTCACTTTCGCCTGAGAGTTTACACCAAGTGACGATTTTAATGTCCGATCGTGGGCTTCCTAAAGGGTTTCGCCATATTCATGGGTTTGGTTCACATACGTACAGTCTTATCAACGCGCAAAACGAGCGATTTTGGGTGAAATTTCACTTTAAATCCGAACAAGGCATCGAAAACTATACCAATGCCGAGGCTGAAGCGGTTGTGGCAAAATCACGTGAGAGTTCGCAAGAAGATCTGTTTGCTGCGATTGAGCGTAAAGCGTTTCCAAGATGGAAATTGAAAATTCAGATCATGACCAAGGCGCAAGCAGAAGTCTGCTCTTTTAATCCCTTTGATCTCACCAAAGTATGGCCGCATGGAGATTATCCATTGATCGATGTGGGTGTGATGGAGCTGAATCGCAATCCGCAAAATTACTTTGCTGAGGTAGAACAAGCCTCCTTTAGCCCTTCCAATGTCGTTTCAGGCATTAGTTTCTCACCCGATAAAATGCTCCAAGCCAGAGTCTTTTCGTATGCGGATGCGCACCGTTACCGTGTGGGAACGCACTACGAGATGTTGCCGATTAACCGTCCAAAAGTAGAGGTAAACACCTACCATATGGATGGCTCAATGCGTTTAGATGTGCCTGATTTTGGGGATGCTTACTACGAACCAAACAGTTTTGGGGGAGCTAAAGAAGATAAGACGTATAGCGAGCCTGCATTTCCTGTCAATGGGGATGGCGATAGATACGATCATCGTATTGGAAATGATGACTTTTCCCAACCCAGAGCACTGTTTAGGCTGATGAGTTTGGATCAAAAAGCACAACTTTTTGGCAATATTGCCTCTGCCATGGCAGGTGTGCCAAGAGAGATTATTGAGCGACAAATTGCTTTATTTGATCAGGTCGATCCAGATTATGGTACTGGTGTGCGTCACGCATTAGGAATCTAAGATGGAAACACTCAGTAAAGAAGAAGAGGCTCGCTACGGTGAGCTTCAAGAAATGGCGCTTGATTTTGCACGCCATGGAGAGTGCGATATTTTAGAATCTATGCTCAAAAGTGGTTTACATGTAAACGTATCGGATGCCAAAGGCAACACCCTTCTTATGTTGGCTGCTTACAATGGTGAACGCGATACGGTTAGGATGTTGCTCTCTTATGGTGCTTTGGTGGATCAGAGAAACGACAGGTACCAAACACCTTTAGGCGGTGCCGCATTTAAAGGGTATTTGGAGATTTGCAAAGCTTTGGTTGAAGCGGGGGCTGAGGTAGATAGTGATAATGGTGGTGGACGAACGCCCATTATGTTTGCAGCCTTGTTTGGGCGTGTTGGCGTTGTGGAGTATTTGCAAAGCGTTGGAGGGAAAGGAAAAGAAAAGAAGATTATTGGTTTTTCTCCTCGTAGTGTTGCTAAAGCGGTCTTGTATGTAAAAATGCTTTTTACGGGGAAGCCTAAACGCTCGCTTGTAGCATAGGTTTGATAAAGGAAAAATAATGATATTTTTGACACAGTGGAGTATACGAAAAAAGCTTATGGGTGGTTTTGGGCTTGTGGTGGGCTTGATGTTTATTCTTACAGCCATAGGCATTCAAAAGGTTAATTTTATTGATGAAACACTGTATGAAATCACCGATGTCAATTCTCTCAAACAGCGTTATGCGATTAATTTTAGAGGCAGTGTGCATGATCGAGCCATTGCCCTGCGTGATGTAGTGCTTATAGACGATAAAAATGCTTTAACACAGGTGCTAGATGAGATAAAACGCTTAGAACAGTTTTATGAAGCATCCGCCAAGCCTTTGGATGCTATTTTTGCACAAAAAGAGGGTGTTGAAGAACAAGAACGGCTTATTTTAGAGAAGATTAAAAGGGTTGAACAAAAGGCAATACCTTTGATAGCAGAGGTTATTGCACTGAAGCAAAGCAATGAGCATAGTAGAGCAAAGGCTCTTCTTTTAGAACAGTTAAGCCCTGCATTTAAAGCATGGTTAGGCGCTATTAATGAATTTATTGATTTTGAAGAGGCAAAAAATCAGCTAGCAACGCCTAAGGCACGAGAAGTCGCTGGAAGTTTTGCACAGTTTATGATTGTGTTACTGTTGATTGCCTTTGTTCTTGCTAGTGGGGTTGCATGGCGTATCTCTAAAAATCTGACCTGCTCTTTGGGTGCTGAGCCAAAAGAGGTTTCAGAAATTGCAAATTATATTGCCAATGGAGATTTAACACGTCATTTAAGTGTAAAAAATGAGGGGAGTATTTTGGGTGCAGTGCTAAAAATGCAAGCTAACCTTAAAACCATTGTTTTGCATATTATTCAAACGTCTAATGTATTGGCGCAAAAAGCCGAAGAGGTGCATAAGGCTTCTGAAAATTCAAAAGAACTTGCGTCCAAGCAAGAGCAAACATCCCTCTCTTTGGTTCAAGAGATTGGGAGCATTAGCGCAAAAATTGATGCAATTGCGCTGATTTCTAAGCAAGCAGAGGAAAATTCACGCCAGAGTTCTCAACTGTCTGAAAAAGGGCGTGATGTTGTGACACAAACCGCCTTACATATGGAGGAGGTTACCCGCAATGTCAAAGCTTCGGCAATGCATATTGAAACCTTGAATCATCATTCACAAAGCATTGGTGGGAGCGCTGCTTTGATTAAAGAGATTACGGATCAAACCAATCTTTTAGCCCTCAATGCCGCCATTGAAGCAGCCCGTGCAGGTGAAGCAGGGCGTGGGTTTGCTGTGGTTGCCGATGAGATTCGAAAGCTAGCAGACCGCACCGATGTGGCGACCAAAGAGATTTCTCAGATGATTGGCATCATTCAAAGCGAAACGAAAAATGCGGTTTCCAATATGGAAAATGTGGTCACACAAATTGAAAAAAGTTATGACATGACGCATGAAGCAAGTGCTATGTTGGAACAGATCTATACGCAAGCGAGTGATTCACTGATAAAAACGCATGAGATGAGCCTCTCATCAGAAGAACAAGCGCAAAAGGTTTCAGGATTGGCAGGCAATGTACATTCTATTGCGCAGATGTCACAAAGCACTACCCGTTCAATGCAAGAGAGTGTTGCTGCGGTCAGTGAACTCATGCATATTTCTAAAGATTTACAAAAACGTATGGAGCACTTTAGCGTTTAGTGAAAGCCTTTGTATTCTTCTAAAAAGGTCTGAATGCCCTCTTGTGCAAAGAGGGCATCACTCCATGGCTTGGTATCGATTAAGTGAAAATAAGCCTCTTTTAAAATATACGCCGATGCTTTAATGGGAGTGTTTTCTACCAGAAGCTCCACCTCTTTACGTTCGTAATACTCGCCTTCAAAAGTATCAAGGATAACCAAATCTTCGTCTGACATATCGTAATAAACCACACCTTCAACGAAGGTGTTTGATTTAAAGATGACAGGGTAAACATCGTCTTTAATGGCACGTCTCTCATAGCCATGCAGGGTTGCTTTCTGGGCGAGATAGTTGCCTTTAACCAATTTGTGCCAAACATTTTCAAACATCAGTGATCCGTATGTAAAGAGGTGTGTCATTGCCTGCTCCTTGATGAAAATCATACCATGCTTTGTGTGCGTTTTGTGCTTAAAAATTATGCAAATTACACACGGGTATAGGGAACAAGGTAACCTGTCTTGTTTTGATTAAATTTTAATCAAAAATAAACATAAATTGTATACATTAATTTCATAAAATGACAGTTACGTTATAAATAAGGAAAGTAGAGTGACCATTAAATCAAAACTTATGCTGCTTGGGGTTTGTGCTTTTTTAGCGTTAATGACCGTATCGGTTGTTTCTTATCTGAGTATCGAAGCCACAAAAATAAAAGGGGACAAATACAACGATATTATCCTCTCCAAAGATCTGATAGCCGACATTCTTCCTCCTCCTGAGTATATCATTGAAAGCCGACTTGTCGCCTATATGATGCTTGAGGCCACAGATGAAAAATCTTTAAATGAATTGATTGCCAAAATAGATTCTCTTAAAAAAGACTATAGGGAAAGACAAACATACTGGGATGAAAATCTTAAACATACTGGGATGCGAAAATTGATATTAGAAGATACCAAAACACCAGCGTTTGAGTTTTTTGAAATAATGGAAAAAGAGTATGTTCCTGCGCTCAAAGCACACCAGAGAGAAAAAGCACAAGCGCTTTCCAGTGGCATACTCAGTGCTACCTATGAAGCGCATAGAGCCATGGTGGATAAACTGGTCGAAATGGCAAATAAGGAAGCGCTACAGGATGAAGAAGATGCGACTGCAATATTGCAAAAAAGCAGTACCGCAATGATTGTTACCGTTCTGTTCGCATGTGTCGTTATTTTAGTGATAATTTTTCTGACAATAAAAGCGATTACATCAAAGCTTACAATGATCAATAACGCTGTTACTGAACTTGTCAAAGGTGATGGCGATTTGACCAAAAAACTTGAACTAGAAGGAGACGATGAAATCGTAGATGTCTCTATGTTGCTCAATACGTTTGTTGAAAAAATAAGAATCACTGTAGCTGAGGCTAAAAGTCTTACCATTGAAAATGCAACTGCATCAGAAGAGCTCATTGCAACAGCCAAAGCCATTGAAACAAGGGTTTACCATGAATCAGCAATGCTACAAGATGCGGTTCAAAAAGTTGAACCTATGAGACAATCTGCTGTTAATAGCTCAAGCACGCTCAATGCAAGTAAGCAAGAGATTACCAAAGCTTCTGAAAAACTCAATGAGACCAGAGTCATAACGATGGGTATTATGGAGAAAATTAGAGAAAACTCGCAAAGTGAGCTTGCGTTATCTGAGAAACTTCTTCACCTTGTTGAAGATACACAACAAGTCAAAAATGTGCTTGGTGTTATATCTGATATTGCCGATCAAACCAATCTCTTAGCGCTGAATGCTGCCATAGAAGCAGCTCGTGCGGGGGAACATGGAAGAGGCTTTGCTGTGGTTGCTGATGAGGTAAGAAAATTGGCCGAAAGAACCCAAAAATCTTTGGTTGAGACCAATACAACGATCAATGTTATTACGCAATCCATTAGTGATTTAAGTGAAACCATGCAAAGAGACATTGAAAAAGTAAAACATGTTATGGAAACTTCATCTCATATTGAAACAGCACTCACGGATGTCTCTCACACTATGACTAAAATTACAAAAGTTGCAGAACAGAGCGCTCAACAAGCAGATGAAACCTCTTCTCAAATTCAAGAAATAGCACATAATCTTACAACGGTAGGTTTGTCTTCTTTGGATAACACCAAAAGTACCAAAGAGATGATGCTCGCTATAGATCATCTTAATTCAATGACTGAAAAGCTATCCTGCAAAATGGATGATTTTAAAGTTCAATAAGCTGTACGATACGTATTAGACGTTTTATA
The DNA here is from genome assembly GCF_000265295.1 of Sulfurospirillum barnesii SES-3. Taxonomy (NCBI): domain Bacteria; kingdom Pseudomonadati; phylum Campylobacterota; class Epsilonproteobacteria; order Campylobacterales; family Sulfurospirillaceae; genus Sulfurospirillum; species Sulfurospirillum barnesii. The sequence goes on along the minus strand of NC_018002.1, from coordinate 2,457,717 downwards.
GTTTGTCAAAACGCACAGATTTTGTTTTGGCAAACTATCTTTAGACACTAAAATGAATTATTCATTTTAGTGAAATAGCATCAAAAAGAGTATAATGAATAAAATCATTAGTAAGAGATTCCCCCAAATGGTTACATGTAAAAGAAACAACAGTCATCAAGATTTTTGTGCTTTAACAAAGGCATTGGATGCAGAGCTAAATGCACGCTATGGAAAAGAGCAAGCACTGTATGACAAGCACAATGTGATTGATCCCATTGAAACGGCTTTGGTTGGTTATGAAAATGATGTTCCCGTGGCATGCGGGTGCTTTAAAAAAATTGATGCCAAAACGGTTGAGATCAAACGCATGTTTGTGGACCCAAACTGTCGCAGGCGTGGCTTTTCTTCACAACTTTTATGCGAATTAGAAGCGTGGGCAGTGGAGCTTGGCTTTAGCGAAGCGTGTTTGGAGACAGGCAAAGGTCAGCCTGAAGCGATTGCGCTTTATGCCAAAATGGGGTATGCGGTCATTCCCAATTATGGACCTTATGTGGGGATGGAAAACAGCGTCTGTATGCACAAAGCACTAAGGAGCTAGCATGGTTTACTGTTCATTTTCATCGCCTGTTGGGTTGTTGCTGATCTCAGCTGATGAGCGTGGCATTTGCGCTTTAGATTTTGACGATAATGGTGAAATCCTCAAAGATTCAAATCAACACATTGAACTACTTAAAAAAGAGTTAGAAGCCTATTTTGCAGGCAAACTCAAAAATTTTAGTGTGCCATTGAATCCCAAAGGCACTTTCTTTCAGCAAGGGGTGTGGCGTGTACTTCAGCGTATTCCCTACGGTGAGACCATTTCGTATAGCCATGAGGCAGAACTGCTCAAACAGTCCAAAGCTGTGCGTGCGGTGGCTAATGCCAATGGTAAAAACCCGATTGCCATTGTGATTCCTTGCCACCGTGTGATTGCTAAAGATGGAAGCATAGGGGGATACAGCAGTGGGGTTTGGCGTAAAGAATATCTTTTAGCGTTGGAGCAAAAATACCGATGAATGTTGTCATAGCAATTGATTCTTTTAAAGGGTGTGCAAGTTCGCAAGAACTTTCAGGATGGATAGAAGAGGGCATTAAAAACGTTTACGTAGAGGCGGAGGTAACACCGTGTTTTATTGCCGATGGTGGTGAGGGAATGCTTCATGCCTTAATGCAAAATCGTGATGGAAAAATTATTACATGTAACGTGCATAACCCGTTGATGCAACCCATTGAAGCGCAGTATGGCATTTTAAGTGATGGCATGACAGCGGTAATAGAAATGGCGCAGGCCTCTGGGCTTCCTTTGGTACCAAAAGAGCAGCGTAACCCATTAAAAACGACCACGTATGGGGTGGGAGAGTTGATTAAGGATGCGCTTTTAAGAGGGTGTCGCAAATTTATTGTGGGTATTGGGGGCAGTGCGACCAATGATGCAGGGCTTGGGATGCTTCAAGCATTGGGGTACCGTTTTTTAGATAAAAATGGCGATGTTTTGGGGTATGGTGGTGAGATACTAGAAAAGGTTGAGAAGGTTGATTTTTCAGGCGTTGAGCCTTTGCTCGAGCAGTGTGAATTTAGCGTGGCATGTGATGTGGACAATGTCATGTATGGGGCAAAAGGGTGTGTGCATGTGTATGCCCCACAAAAAGGTGCTGATGCGTTGATGGTTGAGCGTTTGGATGCGGGTATGGTGCATTTTTGCGAGGTGCTCGAACGCTCTTATGGCAAAAGCATAGCGCATGTGGCAGGTTCAGGGGCAGCAGGTGGTATGGGCGGTGGTATACTGGCATTTTTAAAAAATGCGTCGCTTCGCTCAGGCATTGAGATTATTTTAGATGCGATGCATTTTGATGAAACGCTTAAAGGGGCAACGCTGGTCATTACAGGTGAGGGGCGTATTGATACGCAATCCCTGATGGGAAAAGTGCTCAGTGGGGTTTCTAAACGTGCTCGCAGGGCGGGAGTCCCACTCATTGCGCTGGGAGGTGGCATTGCCGATGATTTGGAGATGTGTGAGGAGATTGACGCACTGTTTTCCATTATGCGTTACCCTATACATTTAGAAGAGGCGATGGAAAAAGAGCGTACCAAGCAGTTGGTGACCAAAAGCACGACAGAAATTTTTAGACTGATTCGTGCTATTTTACGAAAGTGATGAATGAAACATAAAGAGCTGATTTTAATTAATAATTTTTTACACCAATACCACAAAATTTCCTCCATTTACCGTGTGGACGATAATGTTTTACGCATTGTGTTTGAAGCAGGTGAGGCCCTTTTTATCGACCTCTCACGGAATGATTCGTATCTGTTTTATAAGAGCGATTTTAAACAATCCAAACGCTATAACGCTCCTTTTGATGTGCTTTTACACAAGCGCTTTGCCAATGCAAAAATTGTTTCTATGAAAGTAGAGGAGAGTAACCGTATTTGGCGTATTTGCGTGCTTTCAAGTTCGAGTTACAAAGCCTTTGAGACCACTTTACAACTGGAATTTACAGGACGCAACACCAATGCGATTATCTTAGATGAAAATGAGGTGGTGTTAGAGGCCTTGCGGCACATTGATGCGAGTGTGAGTTTTCGCAGTGTGAAAGTGGGAGAGGTGTTGGAGCCATTACCTCCTAAAGAGCTCAAAGAGAAGCCTTTTACGATAGAAGGAAGCGTGGAAGATTATTTGCAAGAGAGCTATAAAAAGCGTTTACATGTAAAGCTTTGTGAGCTAAAAAACCAAAAAAAAGCGGTGCTGGAGCGAAAGAGTGAAAAGCTCAGGCAAGCCATGAATGCTTTAGAAAATGAGGAAGAACTTTTAGCCAAAAGTGAGCAGGCGCATAAAGAAGCAACGCTGGTACTAGCGCATGTGTATAGCATTAAAAATTATCAAGAGCGTGTGGAACTTTATGACTTTGATGGAGCGCTTGTGAGCATTGAGTTACCCCTAGCGCATTCGCCTCAACACGCCGCCAATATGCTTTATAAAAAGTCGAAAAAATTGCGCCAAAAAGCCTTTTCTATTCACAGGCAACGGGAAAATTTGGAAGAGAAACGACTCTTCTTGGAGCGGATGATGGGGGTGATTGAAGCGGCACGGGATTTGGAAGAGATACACATTTTAACGCCCAAAGTCACCAAGCAGAAGCAAAAAGGCGATGATAGCAATTATGAAACGTTTTGGCTGGAGGGGTACCGCATTTTATTGGGTAAAAATGAGAAGGGCAATCTTGCTCTGTTGCAAGAGGCAAAAAAGAGCGATATGTGGTTACATGTAAAAGATATGCCCTCAGCGCATGTGATTATTTGCACCGAAAAGCAGAGTGTGCCTGAGCCTATTTTAATTTTTGCAGCAAAGTTGTGTGTGGATTTTAGCCTCTCTCAAAAAGGTGGCTATTTGGTCGATTATACACAACGCAAAAACGTGAAGCCTTTTGATGGAGCGAATGTTGCTTATGAGACATATCAGACACTCAAAATTTACAAAGAGTAAGTCTCCTTTCTGGCTCTCTGGCTCGAAAGAGCCAAGCTTTAGTGCCTAGTGCAACGTAGCTTTTTAGGCTTTGCCTAGAAAGCGTGTCAAAATCAGCGGGAGCGAATGTTGCTTATGAGACGTATCAGACACTCAAAATTTACAAAGAGTGAGTTTTACATGTAAAGGAGGAAGGTATGGCAGTAGGTCCTATTGGTAGTGTGGTGTATGCAAACCAAATGATGCCAGCACAAGCGGCGAAACAGATGGATTATCAAAACAGTGTTCAGATGCAAAATGCACTGGCTGCTGCCATGCAAGCCGAAAAAGAGGATGAGGTGCAAGAAGTACGGCCTCCTGAAGAGAGCTATAAAATTGACCCTGAAAATGAGCATGAACGCCATAAGCACGACCAAGAAAATGCCTCTAGCTCAAGCAAGGAGAAGCCTGAAGAAGCAGAAACGGAAGAAGAGCCTGAAGCGGTACCTTTTGTCACAAGTGGGCATTTAGACATTAAAGCTTAGCCTCACCTTTGGTTTGCTATGATTGCTTCTTATATAAAATACCACTATCAAAGAGTTCTTATGAATTTTAAAACACTCTACGAATCCAATAAACAGCGTGTTGTCACAGGCTTAGTGATGCTAGGTTTTGCAACCTTGCTTGCCTTTTTAGATAATTCCATTTTAACATGGCTGGTATTGGGTGTTGTTTATTTGTTCGCTTTTCATGAAGCGATGAATCTTTTTGGTGTACGGGATGTTAAACTGTATGTGTACGCAGTGCTTTTATGGTTAATCGCCTATGTCTATCCCAATCCTGATGATTTAATCTATCTTATCTTAATTCTCTCCCTCTCCATTATGGCATACACAAAAAAAGTGGATTATAAACTCTTAGCCCCGTTTCTTTATCCGTCCATTTCTATGCTCTTTCTTTATGCTCTTTATCATGATTTTGGCATGTCGGTATTGGTGTGGTTGGTTTTTATTGTAGCACTCACCGATACGGGAGCCTATTTTGTGGGTAAAAGTATGGGTAAAACCTCTTTTTCTCCCTCATCTCCGAATAAAACACTTGAGGGTGTTGTGGGTGGCATTGTGATTGGAAGTGTTGTTGGTGCGCTTTATGGCACCTTTTTTATCCCTTTTTGGCTCTCTGCATTTATTGCCCTTTTAGCCTCAGTATCTTCTGTATTTGGGGATTTGTTTGAGAGCTATTTAAAGCGTGAAGCAGGGGTAAAAGACAGTGGCACCCTTTTCCCAGGACACGGTGGTATGCTTGATAGACTCGATGGCTATTTGTTTGGTGGTGTGGTTATGGTTATTTTACTTCGAGGGTTGGCGTAAGTGGTACTCTTAGGATCCACAGGCTCGATTGGGCTTAATGCGCTGCTCATCGCTAAGCGTTTTGGCATTGAGGTTGAAGCGTTGGTGGCGGGGAAAAATATAGCTCTTTTAAATGAACAAATTAAAGAACATCACCCTAAATACGTTGCCATTGCGGATGAAAAAGACCGCTCTTTGGTCAACCATCCACATGTTTTTGTGGGTAAAGAGGGCATTTTAGAACTCATGCAAAAAACAGAGAGTTTTTTAGTTGTCAATGCTTTAGTCGGTTTTGTGGGGCTTGCTCCTAGTATTGAAGCACTGCGTTTAGGCAAGCGCCTCGCCCTTGCCAATAAAGAATCTTTGGTGGTTGCAGGGCATTTACTGGACACCAAAAAAATTACGCCCATTGATAGTGAACATTTTGGACTTTGGTATTTGTTGGGCAATCGTCCCATCTCAAAAATGATTATTACCGCCAGTGGTGGTGCCTTTCGTGATACACCTTTGGAAAAACTTGCTTCTATGTCGTTTGAAGATGCACTCAAGCATCCTAATTGGAGTATGGGCCCCAAAATCACCATTGATAGCGCAACCATGACCAATAAGCTTTTTGAACTGTTAGAGGCAAAGTGGCTTTTTGGGTGTGAAAAGCTAGACGCTATTATTGAGCCAAAATCTATCATTCATGCCTTTGTTGATTTTCAAGATGGCAGTACCACCGCTCATTTAGCTAAGGCGGATATGAAACTACCCATTGCATTTGCTCTTTTGGGTGAGGTACAAGAGGCTATTTTGCCACCGATTGATTTGGTCAGTATTGGTTCTTTTTCGTTTCAAAACATTGATAAAGCGCGTTATCCTATTTGGGAAATTAAAGACGATGTGCTGGCTAATCCTAAGCGAGGTGTTGTTATTAATGCTGCGAATGAAGTGGGTATTGCTCAATTTTACAACCGTGAAATCTCTATTTTAGAACTGGCTGAACGCACTAAAAAAGCCTACCGCTTTTTTGAAGATGCACTCCCTCAAAGTTTAGATGAGGTGTTTCAAATTGACAAAGAAGTTCGACATTATTGCTTAAAATAAGAACAATTTTTTTCTTTTTTTTCTTTTTTTGTCTATTATAATAAGACTTTTAAAATTCTAAAATCTTTCAAAAAATTCGTATAAAGAGGTGTGGATGCTCCATCGTACAGATTATGTTTTTAGGCTCAAAGAGAGCATTGTTGGCTTACAATTTTTATTTGTTGCCTTTGGCGCATTGGTGCTCGTACCTATGCTTACAGGACTGGATTCTAACGTAGCCCTTTTTACGGCAGGTGCTGGAACATTGCTTTTCCAACTTGTAACACGCAAACCAATTCCTCCTGTTTTTTTGGCTTCTTCGTTTGCCTTTATTGCGCCTATTTTGTATGGCGTAAAAACGTGGGGTATTGCAGGCACTATGAGTGGATTGGTGGCAGCAGGTTTATTTTATGTACTGTTGAGCCTTTTAATTCATCTTCGAGGCAGTAATTTTATTCATAGGCTTTTGCCTCCTGTCGTCACGGGTCCTGTGATTATGACCATTGGGTTGATTCTCTCTCCTGTTGCGGTCAATATGGCAATGGGTAAGACGGGGGATGGTGCGATCGTTTTAGTTCCTTTTGCTCAAGCCATAACCATTTCTCTGGTTGCCTTGGTGATTACGGTGTTGATTACCTTACTTGGTAAGGGTGTTTTTCGACTCTTGCCTATTATGTTTGGCATTATTGGTGGGTATGGTGTCGCCCTTATGCTTGGTGTGGTACGTTTTGATGCGATGATCAATGCTCCATGGTTTGCGATCCCGTCTTTTACAGCACCTGAGCTTAATTGGGAGGCGATTTTATATATTTTACCTATTGCTATTGCCCCTGCTGTTGAGCATGTGGGGGATATGTTGGCGATTAGTAATGTTACCAAACGGGATTATTTGGAAAAGCCAGGTTTGAAAAAAACACTTTTGGGCGATGGATTAGCAACGATGTTAGCTTCCTTCTTAGGAGGACCTCCCAATACTACTTATTCTGAAGTGACGGGAGCTGTTACCATTACTAAAGCGTACAATCCTGCTGTGATGACATGGGCGGCATTGTGTGCTATTGTGTTAGCTTTTGTTGGAAAACTGGGTGGATTTTTAGCGACGATTCCTGTGCCTGTAATGGGGGGTATTTTATTGCTCTTGTTTGGGCTTATTGCTTCTATCGGTATGGAGACATTGATTAAAGGCAATGTTGATATGGCAGAGCCTCGTAATATGATTATTGTCTCCATTATTTTGGTTTTTGCTATTGGGGGCATGAGTTTTGATTTGGGTGGTGTGAAGTTTAGTGGTATTGGATTAGGCGCTATTGTAGGTATTTTGTTGAATTTTATTTTGCCAAAAACACGCCATTTTGATGGCTATTAAAAAGGAGCTTTTGTGGAATTATTAGAAACGATTATTTCAAACCTTTCAGCCATTGTTTGGGGTCCTCCGATGTTGATTTTATTGGTAGGAACAGGTGTTTATTTAACGATTATTTTAAAAGGAATGCAATTTTGGGCATTACCGCATGCCTTGAAGCTTATTTTTCATAAAGAGAGCGATGGTGAGGGTGAAATTAGCCATTTTGCTGCCCTGATGACAGCCCTTGCTGCAACGGTGGGCATTGGAAATATTGTTGGTGTCGCAACGGCCATTACGCTAGGTGGACCAGGAGCTATTTTTTGGATGTGGGTCACGGGTTTAGTGGGAATGGCAACCAAATACTCTGAGGCCGTTTTGGCAGTCAAGTACCGTCAAAGAGGGCACCATGGCTATAAAGGTGGACCAATGTATTACCTAACGTACGGCTTAGATATGCCTCGCCTTGGTATGATGTTTGCGGTTTTTACGGCTCTTGCCGCCTTTGGTATTGGCAATATGACACAAGCCAATGCTGTTGCAACTATTTTAGAGACACAAATGGCAATTCCTCATTGGGTGACAGGTTTGGTGCTTCTAACATTAACTGCGCTGGTTATTTTAGGGGGTATTAAGTCCATTGGAAAGTTTACGTCTGTGTTGGTTCCCTTTATGATTGTGGCATATATTTCCGTGGCATTGATTATTTTAGTGATGAACGCCGATAAAATTGGTGGCGCCTTTGGACTGATTTTTTACCATGCGTTTAACCCCATTGCCGCAGGTGGTGGGTTTGTAGGTGCTACGATGGCAGCAGCCATTCGTTTTGGTGTGGCACGAGGTGTCTTCTCCAACGAATCAGGTTTGGGTTCTGCCCCTATCGCAGCAGCTGCTGCTAAAACCAATGATCCTGTGAGACAAGCATTGGTGAGCATGACTCAAACCTTTATTGACACCTTAGTCGTGTGTACGATGACAGCTTTAATTATTTTAATTTCACCGTTTTGGCAAGAAGGGGTGAGTGCAGGAACACTGACCATGCAAAGCTTTGGCTTGCATTTGGGTTCTTTTGGTGTGGTCGTTGTGGTTATTGCTACGGTTTTGTTTGCATACTCTACAATTTTAGGGTGGAGTTATTATGGTGAAAAAGCGTTTGAGTATATTTTTGGTGAGCGTTTTATTCGTCTGTATCGTGTTTTGTTTATTGCAGGTGTTATGGTTGGAGCAATGATGAAATTGGAATTTGTATGGAATTTCTCGGACTTAATGAATGGGTTAATGGCGATTCCAAACTTAATTGCGCTTCTTTTACTTTCAAAAGTAGTTTCCATTGAGAGCAAGCGTTATTTTGAGTCTTTAAAATAAAATACAATGTTTCGCCTTTCCTTTGCGTTGGTAGCGCTTATTGTTTTATCGCTTATTAATCTTTACAGCTATCAACGCTTCTTAAAGCGTTTAGATTTTTTACGCAAGATTCAGCTGCCCATTAAAGTGGGCATGGTGCTGATCACGCTGTGTGAAATTTCTTATTTTATGTTTTTGCGTTTAGATGGATTGGATCCTTTTTTGTATGCTCTTTTTTCAGCGATGATTGGGGTCTCTTTTATGCTTTTTTGTGTGGCACTGCTTTATGATTTGTTTCACATCCCGTATGCCAAAATTCCGCACGATTACTCCAGACGTCTTTTCCTGAAAATGGTCTTTGATGTGACCATGCTTCTTTTGGCACTCTCGTACATGCTCAAAGGTTTTTTCAACGGTATGAAAGCGCCTGTGATTAAAGAGGTGGAAGTGCTGATTCAAGGATTGCGTGAGGAGCTTAGCATTGTGCAGATTAGTGATGTGCATATTGGTAAAGTTTTGGGTAAAGCATTCATGGATGACATTGTAGACAAAATAAATACCCTTAATGCTGATATTGTTGTGATTACAGGTGATTTGGTGGATATGCCCGTGCATGAAATTGGAGATAAATTAGACAGCTTAGGTACGATAAAAAGCCGTTTAGGTGTCTATTTTGTTCCAGGCAATCATGAGTATTTTTATGGAGTTCATGACATTATGGCGCATGTAGAATCTTTAGGCGTGCATATTTTACCCAATCGTTCTATGGTCATTCACAATACGATTAATCTTGTAGGCGTGATGGATATGATAGGCAAACGCTTTGATTTTTCGCCCCCTGATGCCCCTCAAGCCTTTTTACATGTAGCGCCTGAATTGCCAACAATTTTATTGGCGCATCAGCCAAAATTCATTAAAGAGTTAAAAGATGAGAACGTCGATTTGATGATAAGTGGGCATACCCACGGTGGGCAAATTTTTCCGTTTGGGCTTTTAGTCTTATTGGATCAACCGTATCTTAGTGGATTGTATCAGCATTCAAAAACCACACAGGTGTTTGTCAGCAACGGCGCAGGATACTGGGGACCTGCAGTGAGGGTGATGGCTCCTAGTGAAATTGTCAAACTTATTTTAAAGCCAAACGCATGAAGCACGGGGTTCTTGGTATTGTCATCATGCTCTTTTTTGTGGGATGCAGTGTGAAATACGATGCGTTACATGTAAAGCGTGATGGTTTAGAAACATTAACACAGGAGTTGATGCACTTAGGTGAAAATGTTAGCTATCCAGAGGCTCGGCTGTTGGCGTATGAAGCGTTAAGCTACCCTCAGACTTTAGCGAAGAAGTATGGACTGGTCTCTCCGCCTACGTTTCATAATTTTTTAATCAACACAGGTATTAAAGAGCGAGGCTTGTGTTATGAGTGGAGTGAGGATATGATGGCACACCTCAAAAAAGGGCATTATGAAAGTTTTGATTTACGATGGGGTGTGGCGAATAAGGGTGCGTTTGATGAGCATAACAGTGTGGTGGTTGTGGCTAAAAATGCCCCTTTTCCCACGGGTATTTTGCTAGATCCATGGCGAAATTCGGGGGTACTCTATTGGGGAAAATTAAACGATGATCCTTCGTATGTATGGGTTGAAAATAGTGAACGAAGCCGTTATTATGGGACGATTCAGCCTTAGGCGGTTTTTTCTAAAATCATACGAATAACGCTTCCTCTGCCTTTATGTTTTTCCCCTTCATTGAGTATCACAATTTCTTGCGAGAGCTTATGCACATGGCATGGAAGTTTTTTAAGGATTTGGCTGAGTTCATGAAGGTCATAAAGTATCTTTTCATCCCGTGGACCCCCGCTTTTAAATTGCAGTTGGCTTTTACTGAAAAATTCTGCAATAAAGAGCCCTTTTTCTTTGAGGGCTTGCAGTGATTTCTCAAACAAGAGAGGCTGTTCATCGTTGGGGAGATGCAAATAGGTACACACAATCGCATCGTAGAGATTGGTGGGGGCATCCCACTGGTTTAGCAGCGTATGATGAACGGTAATGCGAAGATAACGCTCTTTGGCATAGCGTCTTAGTTTTGAAAGGGCAACAAACGATGCATCTAAGGCCTCAACATGTGCAATGCCTTGTTCTGCTAAGAAAAGCGCATTGCGTCCCTCACCTTCTCCCAGACAAAGAATGTTTTGGGCATTTTCCAGACGATCAAAATTCTCTTGAACAAAGGCATTTGGCGCTTCTCCATAGATAAAATCCGCCTCTTTAAACTTCTCATCCCACACTGCTTGCATATATCTAACCTTTAGCGATGAAGTAAATCAATGAACTAGGATTTATATTGTACTTGTAAGATTCTCTCGTTATTCCGATATGCGAATTCATCCTGTTATTGTACTAAGGCTTCAAGCCTGTATTGTAGATAAGGGGAATTCGTGTACTAACTTTTAATAATAATCTAGTGTCATATGAGCACGTTTACAAGTAAAAAGAAGTACACATTATACATAAAAAGGGGTTTACCATGAGTAAAGTTTTTGTAGGTGTTGATGTTTCCAAAGATACTTTGGATATTTCTTTTTCTCTTGATGGATTAAAATATGATAGTTTGACTATCTTTAATAATGAATCTTCGATTTTAGGCTTTTTTGATTATCTCCAAAAAACCTATAAAAAATCTTCTTTCTTTTTTGGCTATGAAGCTACTTCAAATTATATGCACGTACTCCAAAAGCTCTGCCATGAGGCTAATTTTAAGCAGGTGATGGTTAATCCTTATACCATGCATCATTACTTAAAACATTTAAATGCTCGTAAAAAAAATGATGTCATTGATTCTTTAGGTATTACAAAATACATCCAAACATTAAGTGAAGATGATTTTAAAACTACGTTCAATCAATCTCAAAAAATACTCAAAAAATATAACGCTTCTTTGTCATTGCTCAGTAAGTTGAATACACAGTTAAAAAATTTTATCCATTCCCAAAAAGATAATGATGTTCTCTATCTTGATAATGCCTTATCTTCCCTTCTTTCTTTAATCAAGGAAGTTAAAAAACAACTTTCAAAAGAAGCGCAAAAAGTTCTTATTGCCCTTTATCCCCATGTTGAATCAATTAAAAGTGATATTAAGGGTGTAGGTTATGCTCTTCTTTTAGAACTCATCCCCATTTTTCTTAGTTCTCAAAATTACACATTGAAACAACTTCAAAGCTTTGTAGGTCTTTCACCTCGTGTTTTTGAGAGTGGCTCTTCTGTTTATAAAAGAGAGAAAATTTCTAAGCGTGGAAGTTCTCTCGTTAGAAAACTTCTCTACATGTCGGCTATGGTCTCTCTTCGTTTTAATCCCATTATCAAAGAAAAATATGACCGTATGGTCTTGGGTGGAAAAGCAAAAATGGTGGCTCTTGTAGCTTGTATGGCTCATATCTTTAGAGCTGTTTACATTAAATTTAATCAAGGATTCGTAAATGTCTGATATTGTTTTTAATAAGATTCCAAAAAAACCCTCTCCATTTCCTCTTTTTCAATTTGATAAAGAGCTTTTTATTAATGATTTTATTCTCGGCTATTCTGTACATGATGATTTAACCTTTCGTTCTGTTCTTCTTCATCTTGAACATGAGGGCGCTAAATATCCATGCGGTGAGATAAAGCTTTACCATTCGGGCAATGTTTACAACTATGAACGCACTTTTGGGAGCGCTCAAAGATTGGCTCATGAGATTGTTCTTCGTTTTAATGCTTTCCGTGAAAAGGGGCAATTATGTTTAAAATTTTAATGAATGGCAATGTGATAGATACATGCGTTACTTATGCTCAAGCGGTTAGTAAAGCTCAAAAGGTAAAAAATCTTTTTTGTAAAAATACATTTGATGTAATTGTAGAAGATTCTCGTGGTCGTGTTTTAGATAGGTTTTAAAAAAAAATGAGATTTGAAGTATCAAAAGCAGATTATGAAATTTACGTATCTGTTTTAAATTTATTAAAAAAAGGTGGGGCAAAATGTTCAATCACTAGAGCAGATATTATTCGAGAAAGTGGCGTTTCACCTCAATTGGTGTCAAATCGAATTTTAAATTCATATCAAAAAGAAAAATTTTTAAAGGAAAACATAGCATGAAAACAACAATGAAAGAAATTAATGGTAAGCAAGTTCCTGTGACTACGATTGAAAACGGTGAGGCTGTAAACAATGTAGAGATTAAAGATATGAATCCTTTAGCAGGGAATTTCACCATGGAAGATTTTAACCGTATGATGGCATTACACAATCAAAGAGTAAACGCCAATGAGGTGACTTTATCCGCTGAAATTACCGCAAAAGAGATTATCAAAGGGAAAGAGAGAATAGACAAAGATAGCCGTTTACCCGTTCTTGATTCTGATGGCTTTCCTACATTTTACCCAAACCGTTACAAAATCACTTTCACGTTTAAAGGCGGTACTCTAACCCAAACCGTGAGTGAAGAGATGTATACCTCTTTAGAAATGGGCGCTACTTACATGTTAAAGGGTGCTTTAGGATTTGTTAAAGATTTTGGGCAAGAAGTCCTTTCCCCTATTTGGAAGAGTTGGGAAAAGGTCGCATAACCAAAGGGCTTAACCGCCCTTTTTTTTTGTTTATTTGGTCGGTGTTTAAACCTCGCACCGACTTAATAAGCAAAAATCACTTTGCCCCCACAATGGTTTATCAAGGGGGGCTAAGTGGGACAAAAATTAAAAAAGGTACTCAATGCAAAAAGAGCAAAAATTCGTGAAACTTTGGCAAAATGTAGACACATTAAAATATCACCTTTACCTCTCTTTATTGATAACTTCAAAAGACATAAGCTTTTATAATCTCCTCATTGATAAATTACTAGGGATTAAATCACAATCTCAAACAAATCGCAATGAAAACAAAAATGTTTCACAATTTCAGCACGATTTTAAAGGCTCTTTGTTTCAAGTGGCTCCCTCCACAGTAAGAGGCTTTAGCGTTACGATTGCAAACGCTGACGTTACAATTCATCTCAAAAAAATAACAATCACATGTGATCAAAGTCCTTTTTGCAAAGTTGAGTTCCGCTCCTCTTTTCTTCAACGCTTTGGCTATCTTGGCGCTGTTCAAAAAATCAATCAATTTTTAAAAGAGAACATTATCAGCGCTTTTCAAATCAAAATCAGTGAAATCCATTTGCACTGTGACGTTCAAGGCTATACCTTTTCCGTTCTTGATTTTCACCGCATTAAATCACGAACTAGAAACAATCGCTATTACAATGATGAAAGCTCCTCCACGGATTCTTTTTATCAAAACGGGCGCAAATTTCAAGGCTTCATGCGTGGCGGTGGTGATTATTTAATGCGTGTTTACAATAAAACAAAAGAAATACAAAAATTCCCAAATAAAGGCTTTATTCAAACGCTTTGGAAAACAAATCCTAACTATAGCGAATCACAAGAAGTCTTTAGAATTGAGTTTCAACTAAGGCGTGAAAAACTTAAAAACATGGTGATTAATGATGAAGTGCTAGATGGTTTTGAGGTGATTTTAAATAACCTTAACAACATTTGGGGGCGTTGCTTGGATGATTTTAGCTTAAGAGATTTGGACGATAAAAACACGTTAGAAATCATGCTAGGCTATAAAACTAACAAAGATGGCTCTAAGCTTTTGCTTGAACCTGAGACAATTCGAAAACGCTTTCAAAGAAGTGAAATTCACCCCCTGTGGGATACGATTCAAACCTTTAATGGTCATGTAAAAACGGACGTTATAGAAACATTTAAAAAACCGTTTACAACTGACTTTCTTTATGTTCATAATGCCTTTAAAGCCTTCTTGAGTACTACCCTTAGCCATTATGGAGATGTGCTACCCTCTACAATTTGTGATGCTATGAATAAGGTTGAAGAATACACACAATCTAAACATGAAAAAACAGTCTTGCAAGATGTTTACTCCAGACGCTTAGACCGTTTTAATCGTCTTGAAAAATTAGAAAGAGATGATGAGATTCTCTATCAGCAAAAACATACCTTTGTTAATCGTGTATTTGACCATATAGAGCAATCTTACGACCATATGTACCATTTGGATGTGGCATACGATTCAAAAGATTATTTTATTAAAAAATTCCAAAAATTCTTAGGTGAGGCGGTTTAAAAATGATTGATTGGAAAACTATAAAACACTTCAAAAAAGAAGAGTTTACATGTAAATGCGGTTGTTCATTGAACAATATTAGCTATACGCTTGTTTTGATGTTGGAAGATGCTAGGAAGTTGGCAAATATGCCTTTTAAAATTAACTCAGCGTGCCGTTGTGAAGCACATAATAAAAAGATAGGAGGTGTTAAGGATAGTGCACATGTTAAAGGATTGGCGGTGGATATTTCTATCCCTAGCGATGGTGCAAGATTTGTTATTTTGTCGGCTCTTTTAAATGTTGGGTTTTGTCGTGTGTTAATTTACCCTACATTTATTCACGTTGATTTGGATTTAGACAAACCAAATCCAATAATTAAAATTATGAAATAAGGAAAAAAAATGGATTTAAAAAGTTATGATTGGAGCGCTGTTTTAAATGGCGTTGGTAAAATTGCTACGGTGTTTAACCCTGCAATAGGTGGTGGTTTATTGGTTGCTTCTGAGGTTGTGGAAAAGTTTAATACTGATTCTACTTTATCAAATAATGACGTTCTTAAAAATGATGTCATAGGCTTAACCCGTTGTTCTGAAATTCTAGCAGATTACATCCAAAAAGTTGAGCTTAATCAAGCCCCTACGCTTGATAATGTTAAGCTCGTTCATGAGTCTTTAAAGTCTCTTGATGTTGTTTTTGATAAAAATTATGCGATTATGAAGTAAAAGGGGCTCTTATGCAAATTTCTGTAATGCTTGAATACCTTGACCGTCGTTCTAAGTCTATCTTTGGGGAATGGTATGGTTCTGAAAATACCTTTATTCTTGTTTTTAGATGCATGGATGATGAGGGTAAAGTTACTTATCGTGGTTGGAATTTTGGGGATATAGTATACTCTACTTCTGGTTCTTTTGAGATTGATGGGGTTACCTATAATTTTACTTTTACATGTGAGCCTTCTACTCCCTTTTCTATTTTTTTTAGTCCTGTTTTGGGTAATCCTGTTTTAATGGAAAATTTTACAATTGATTCGTTTCCGACTTTAGAGCGTATTGTTCAGAGTTTTTCATCTGCTTCATCCTCTTCATTCCCCTCATTGAATGGTAAATATGGTTCTTTGCCTGATGGCACAGAGGTTACCGTAACGGGTAAGAAAAATGAATATACTGTTGTTTCTTCGGAAATGCTTTGGAATGATTCTAGTTCTAGCTCATACATGATTGTTTATGTTTTAAAAGATGAAGATGACTTGTTTATGATGGCACCTGACGTTTCAGTCAAAGAGGTGGCATAATGGGTGCGGTTGCTGTTGATTATGTTAATCAGCCCTCAAACAATGTTAAATATGTAGGTAATGGAGCCGTAAAGGTTCCTGCTCCTACTGTCGCTACTCCTCCTATTTCTACAAATGTTAGCACCGTTGTTAATAAGTCTGTAGAATCTGTTTTTGGCTCAAACGGTAAAGCTGGGGGGAAGACTATTGGTAGGTCTAATCTTTTAGGCTTAGCCGTTTCTTTGGCGGCTCCTCTTATTTATGATTATTTTACAGATGATGAAAAAGCATCTTTAACAGATTCTGAGCTTCAAGCTGTAGAGCGTTATGAGTCGCTTCAAAAATCGTATGAAACTCAACTTGCTGCTTTAAAAGATTTGGAAGAAATGAATCATAAGGTTTTAGAGAAAGCGCCTGAGGTTGTGGCTACTCCTTTTACTGCTTATTCTCAAGGAGAAGCTCTCCCTACCGTTTTATCCAATAACTCTAAAGCTCTTGTAAAATCTGTCGATTCTCTTGCATCTGTAAACGCCAAAGGTGTTGGCGCAATTGTTGAGGCGGTTGGTGTTCTTTCTAACTCCTTGAGTAAAGAACTTGTAAATCTTAATACTACGTTAAAATCAAGTTTGTTGATTCAACAACAACTTTTAGATATATCTTCCGCCACTTTACAAATTGAAGCTCAAAAATTTGCTAATCCATCCGTTCAAGTTGTTGCTACCTCTTTAGATAAACTTTCTGAAAATGTTAAACCTTTTAATGCTTCTATTGTAGGTGTGAATAATGCTCTTGATGAGCTTGTTAAATTAAAAGCAGTTGACAATGAACAAGAAAAAGAACATTACGCTTTACGCTCTGAGGAGATTGAGCTAAGTAAAGAGGCTTTTGAATATAATAAAACCGCTCAAACTGTGAAAGATTTAGACGGGAACACCATTGCAAAGCTTGAACCTCGTGAAGCTGAATTGGTTAAAAATGCGGTTGTAGCTGTTGAAAAGACAGATATTAATAATTTTGAATTAGATGAAGAAGATATTGACATCGTTACCCCTTTTGATATATCATCTATTTATGGTTATGAGCATAATTCTGTAATTTATGAAAATATTATTAAGGGATTGGGAGGTTCGGTATAATGTTAAAAAATAAATTTAATTTAAATTATAAGCGTTTTTTTATTTTGCATATTTTTAAAGTTTTTTTTCTTTTTTTCTTTTTTCTTTTTTGTGTTTTTCTAGCTTATAAATTTAATTATCTTGGTTATCCTTCTTCAGCTGATATTTATAAGAAAATGTATTATGGCCTGGGTGGAAAAGAAAATTTAGATAATTATAAATCTAGTTATCTTCCAAAATGAGCAATGAAAAGTGTTATATGAAAAATATAAATTGTTGATTATTTTTGTTTTTTTTCTCTTTAATATTAATTGGTTGGGGATTGGTAAATATGTTTCAAAAAATAAAAGATGATTTTTTAGGTTTGCTTTATATTTTTTTGGAGGTTATTGTTTTTTTTCTTTTTCTTTGGTTTGTAGTCAAGCCTTTTATTTTTCCTACTATCCCCTCTTCTTTAGAAATACAGATGGAAGCATATGAAAAGGCTTATGGTAAAAAAATGGATATTCCTGACTATCTTCGTGAGACTCTTCCTAAAAATTAGGTGAAAAGGGATTGTAAAATGTTTAAAAAGATAAGAGAACAATTTTTTGGATGGCTTTATATTTTTTTATTTTTTTCTTTGTTCTTTTTTGTCTTTTTTGGTCGTGATATTTATGATTATTATTTTGCTCCAAATCCTGTTGAACAGTATATTGAAGCTTATGAAAAAGCTTTTGGAAAAAAAATGGAAGTTCCTGAACATTTAAAACAATATGTTAGAGATAAATAATAAGCCATTGATTTGGCTTTTTTCTTTTTAAAAAAATCAAATCACCTCCCTTTTGAATTCCCTTTTTATCGTGTCTTAACGTACCCATGATTTGATTTTTTTGTTTTATTTTAACATTCTTTAAAAAAAAAGGATGTTTTATGTCAGATGGTAAACAAATTAAGCAAATAGGGCAGAACACTGCAGAGGAGTTTTTTGAAACAATTCTCTATATGACCGCTTATGAAGAATCACGTAAAATTATGAAAGATTTTACCAAAGATATTGATAATCCCATTTTAAAAGAAGCGGTTGAATCGGCTATGAGTGTATCTATGTTTGGTTTAGTTTTTTTGGGTGTTCAATATCAAGAAAAAATCATTGAAAGAATTTTTAATGTTGCAGAGGCTCTTTTTGGTTACTTGATTATTGACCCTGCAAAAAGAGGTTTAAACAAATTAAGGAAATATAAAGGTATTAAGTTATTAAAGCGTATTCCTTACTTTAATTCTTCCCGTCAAGAAAATATCGCTTTGGCAAATGTAGTTGCTACACATCAAGGTTTTAAGGCTAATGGTTCTGCTTTAACTAACCCAACTCCCCGTTCTACTGATACTTATAACTCTGCTTTAAACACTAAGCAATCAGTCTACCAACGGGAAAACCTCCATTTTCAATTCGGCAACGCAATGGCATCCCGTTACAATGAAACCCTTTTGTTTAAACTTTTCACAAAATCATTCACCGCTCAAGATGAAATGCTCATTAAAAAAATGCTAGGTCGTGAGACGGGTGCAGTCCTCAACATTGAAGACTTGAACCACGTTGCTGATTTCATGTTTGTAAAAGACACAAACGGCAAAGTAACGGGGCTTTCAGAGGCGTTTTTTCAGCTTGTAAATACAATGGGTTATATTAATAAATAAGGATAGTTATGATGTCTCCTTTGCGTTCTCATTTGCTTTCACTTGTTTCTCATCTTAATGTCGTTAATGGTTATAACAAATTTCCTATTTTTGACCCTGTTGAGAATGTTTTTACTGGTGAGTTTGTTTTTATTCCCTTTTATGCTCCTAATAATAATAATCCCATTTTTTTCTATAATCTTGAATTTTGGCTTACTGGTCAGGGTGGTCTTACTGGAGTTTCTCCTCCTCTTTTCGCTATTAGGTATGATGATGTTTATGCTCTTTGCCGTCATACTCCTTATACTTATGGTCCACTATTTCCTCCTAGTTTTTCCTCTGTTGAGGATACTTCTGTTTATGTTAATGGGGAACACCATTTTGATTCTTCTTTAGATAGTGCTTATTCTTTTCTTTTTGATTGTGTGAATCCTTACACTTCTGGTAATGTTGGTCATAACGGTTTTAATACTTTTTTTACAAAAACATTTTATTTTGATAAATATCCTAATAGTACTGCCATTCGTTGGCATTATGAAATGTTTGATTTTTTTTGTTTTGCTGATGGTATTGAATGTTGTTACTCTGACTTTTCCCCAATAGTTAAAAACCTAGGCGCTACTCCCTCCCCCGTTCAACTCGAAAACCTAAAACAAATTTGCTATCTCTTAGGCGTAGATACCGCTGAAAATGGCTTAAAAGAGTGTGAACTTATGAAAGAGTACCTTAAACGATTAAATCAAATTCTAGGTGGTTCTCCATATGTTGAGCCAAACGATAATTTAAAATCAATTTGTAATCTTTTAGGCGTTGATTCTGCTGAAAATGGTTTGAAAGAGTGTGAATTATCAAAAGACTACGTCAAAAGAATTTCAAAAATGTTAGGAGCTGAATAAATGCCAAAATATAGAGTGCAACTTAAACAAGGTTCACGCACTATCGTAAACCACATTGAAGCAAAAAGTGTAGGCGCTGTGCTCACCTTTTATGAGTCCATCAGCACAATGAAAGTGACTGAGATTTTAAAAATAGAGTACGAAAATGACACCATGCCCCCCGTGGATGATATGCTCTATCATCCGCTCTTTAAAGGCATTATGAAAACAGATACACGCATGGCTAAGCAGATTATTATCAATAATGTAAAACTCTCTAAAAATGAAAAAGAAATCGCACAACTTTGTATCCAAAACCTAGAAATAGAAGGTCAGAATATTGATAGTCTTTATAGTGCACTTTTTAAAACTAAAATGGGTTAGCTTTAGCATTCTTTCTCTCTTCTCTTCACCCCTTTAGGGGTATAGGCACATCACTACAAATCTGGGGCTTTGCCCCCGTTTGTAGTGATAGAGTGCCGTAGCACAAAGTAGGCTTTGCCTCATCGCCACTCGGTCAAACTGCAATAAAGAATAGAACGCAAAATACATAAAATAATGCAAACTATTTTCCAAACGCCACCCTAAAAGCCCGCTCTTAATTCCCCATTCTTTAAAACGGTTATGTAACAAAGTGCTGAGGCGCAAGCCTCCTCTCTTTTAAGCGTGACGTAATAGGATGATTTTTACATGTAAAAAAAAGAGGATGAGAATGTGCAAAGCACACTCTCTTAAAACGTAGGGTTTATGATAGCGTTTATCTCTGCTTCTTCTCGCTCTGAAAGAGCGATCATATCTTTATCAATGCTTTTAAAATACCCAAAAGCTTTTTCAAGCTCTCCAACTTTTTTAATTAAAACAACCCCATGCCCTTGACCGTTTACCGCTGTGCGATAATCTTTTTCGTTCTGCATAATGTAACTGTGCATTTTTACTCCTTTGTATAGTTTAAAACAATTTTTGTTTCTGTGTATATTGTTAGATTTGCATAAGTTTGAATTTTTATAGTTCCGTTTTGTAGGAAGAGATTTATCCATGCTCCATTATTCGCAGTGTTTGCATTTACAGGAATATAAGGTAGGGGCATTGTTGAGCTTCTGTCTTTTGGCATTGTGTAGCTTTCCCCTGAGTTAATCCAATATTTGTTCAATGAGTTATGATTTGGAATTGTGATTGCTTTAGTTGTTGCATTTGGCAATGCCCCACAATCAACTTCTATTCCAAACACCTCTTTTCCATTACGTGTATATCCACATTTGTATTCCGTTCCGCTCACGTTGTAAGCCTCTGCTTTTTTATTAAGCATTGTGATTATCTGCTCTTTCGTATACACCTCAAAATCTTCCACGGATACAGTAATTGTGCTAAGTGGTTTCCATTGAATCGGCTCAATACTCTTTAATGCATAAAACCCATAAGGCTCAACCACTAGGCAAATTTTGTCTAAATCTTCCTCTTTCGCTTTATATAAATCTCTTTCACTTTCACTCATAAATTTAAAATTATGAATGACGTGAACATCTCCTGCTTTTACGTCTCTATGTTGCATTTTTATAAACTCCTTAAAATTGTTTTGTTTGCAAAAAGTACATTATTCCCACAATAAAGAACACTTGATGGCGTGATAACCTTTTTTGAGAAATCCATGCTCATTTCTGCATTATCAAAGAAATCTTTTAACATGTTTGCATATTTTGCTATGTATTCAAGATAACCTATCTCATGAGCGTTTTTACATGTAACACCGCTCAAATCCTCTTTTTCTTCTAACCTTTCCCCACACTCAAAACATTTTAATACCCCTACGTCTGTAATATCAAACGCAACCTCAAACAATGTTTTAAAATCTTCATTGTCTATTGTCAAAAAAGCCTCCTTTTTTCTTTAAAATATGTTTTAAATAATAAGAGCTTTTTTAAAAAATCAAATCACCCCCTTTTGAAAAGCCCTTTTTATCGTGTTTTAAAACACCCATGATTTGATTTTTTTTTATTTTTATAAACTTCTTTTTAGTTTTTGCAAAAACAAATTACAAGAAATTAAGGAGAAAAAAAATGATTAAACAAATCATTGGCGGTAAAACTGTTAAGACTGTTTATGCCGATATGTCGGCGGCTGATTTAGCAGTGCTTCAACCTCTTATGGAGGGTAAACTCGAAATTTATGATAAAAAATTCGAGGGTGGTACGGCTACAAGCGTTCCTACTGAAATGAACTATATTCGTTTTTCTGTGGGTAAAAAGATTTCTAAAAATGTTACTATGAGTGCTTCTGTTAGCGTTCCTCACATTAAGCAAGGTAAGAGCTTTGCTGATTGTAAAGCGATTGTTATCGGTGCGTTTGATTGTGGTTTTGAATCAGATGCAAAATGTGATTATTCGAATCTTATTGGTTCGTTAAGTGCTAAGGAGTAAAACATGGCAAAAACATTGATTTATAACACTTTGGGGGCGACCACTAAGTCTTTTTCTGTTCCTGCGGATGATACTTCTGCAAGTGCTTTTTGTTCTGCTATGCTTGATGGCGAATACGAGGGTTTTGTAAAAAAATCTGAGAGTGGTACTGATACAGGTATTACAGGTTACCATGATGTGCGTGTTCAGGTTTCTAATGACACAGGTTCTAAAACCTACTTTGGCTTTTTGGCTAAAATTGGTGTAACCGATGTCGAGATTCAAAATGCACTGATTGGTAAAACATTCAATGGCGTTAAAGCTGATAAGCTTTTTGTTCAAATGAGAGAAGTTAAAGTAGGCGCTTAATGAATTTCTCCGTTACGCCTGAATTTATTTTGACTTTAGCCGTTCAGATTGTTTTTATTGTTGGCTTCTTCACTTCTTTACGAGAGAAAGTAAAATTCTTAGAAGCGGATGTAATCGCCATCAAAAAAGCAATCAAAGAGGGGCAAGAACAACATAAACTCATCGCTAAAATTGATGGAAAACTCGACTTGCTTATCACTCAACTCTCTCAAAAATGAGGCTAGAGGCTTAATCGCCTCTAACCCCTCTAAAACTTCAAAATAATCAAAATCTCTTAAAATAAATGCCTCTCTTGACTTTTATCATATAATCTACAATGTAAAAAAAATCATCGAAGGAAAAATCATGAAGTATCCTGCATTTTTTAATACGGTTGAGGCTATCACCATGTATGACCCACTCTCTGAGGTCTTAGGCGCTTTTGAAGAGGGAAAAATATGTTTTTCATACACCGATGTGGTAAAGAGTGCAGGGCATAGTTGCCCTAGCATTGCAGGTGCATATTTAATGGTGCGTGAAGGGCTTAAGAGGCTTTATCCTGATACCTTGCCTTTAAGAGGTGGGATTGAAGTTTTTTTTAAAGAAGCTTTAGAAGAAGGGGTAACAGGTGTCGTTGCCAATGTCTTTTCCCTGATTACAGGGGCAACGGATGTGTGGGGATTTAAAGGGATAAATGGGCATTTTTCTCGTACAGGATTGATGCATTTTAATGCGGATATTGCCTTACATGTAAAGCTTAGAAGAACCGATACCACAGCGGAAATCAATGTGGCGTATCAGCCCTCGTGTATTCCCCCTGATTCACGTATGGACACCTTAATGCCTCAATATTTTACAGGCGTACCCACGGTAGAAGAAAAGAGGCTCTTTGCCCATTTATGGCAAGAAAGGGTGGCTAAAATTTTAGAAAATTTTGATAAAGTAATACTCTTACATTAACTTTTTTGGAGTAGCCATTGTTAAGTATAAAAAAACAAAATATTGTTAAATGGATTGTTTTTTTGCCTGTAATAGCCGTACTCCTTACCTTTGTAATTATTTTGGCAATGGTGATTTCTTTTGAACAAGCCGATTATGTCCGTTCTCTTGAACAAGCACGTATTTCGTATGTGAAGCGCTCTAAAATTCAAGCCCAAGAGCGGATTGATAAACTGATTGATTATATTAATGTTAATGAGACCTTATTGCGTAATGAGGCCAAAGAAGAGGTTGAAAACATTGTCAACCTAGGGTATAAAATTATGTCGGATACCTACTATGAAAACTCTTCGTTACCGCATGAAAAGATTATTGAAAATATTAAATCCAAACTCAAAGATGTACGCTTTTTTAATGATTTGAGTGGGTATTATACAATTTTTGACTTTGAG
Source organism: Sulfurospirillum barnesii SES-3 (assembly GCF_000265295.1). NCBI lineage: Bacteria > Pseudomonadati > Campylobacterota > Epsilonproteobacteria > Campylobacterales > Sulfurospirillaceae > Sulfurospirillum > Sulfurospirillum barnesii. The sequence continues at coordinate 2,433,965 of NC_018002.1, read as the reverse complement.
GGTAAATGCATTATGCATGGTGTGAATGAATCACTTGAGGGTAAGAATTTAATCAATATGAAAGATGGTGAGGGAAATTTTATCATTAGAGACTCTATTGAGTCTTTAAAAAAATACTCCGCTTACGCCTCTACATGGAGTTGGAAAAATCCACATGAACAGGTTTATCGTAAAAAAATAGGCTATTCTAAGCATTTTGCTCCACTGGATATTTTTATTATCAGTGGACGCTACGAAGATACCATTTTAGAAAAAATCAAAAAAGAGACGCAAAAAGTACTTTTAAATACAAAGTACGGTGAGTATGGTTATATTTTTGCGTACGATTATGACGGTTATACTATTTCTCATGGAAACCATGAATTTATAGGCAAAAATAGACTAGATGTTGTGGTCAATGATCAGTTTGTCATTCGTGATATTGTGGAGGGTGGAAAGCAAATTGCGGAGGGATTTTTTATGAACTACACCGCTTCGTATCATCCCATTGACAAAGACAGGCAAAAGGTCTCTTTTATTCGTCCTATCCCCCAATTTAAATGGGTCATTGGTACGGGAACCTACCTTTTAGAAGAGAATAATGCATTTTTAGAACAAGAAAAGATACTCAAAACAAAAATGCAAGCCAATATTGCCAATCTAGTGCTTATCTCAGTTGTGATTATGTCCCTTATTGTCGTATTAATGTTTATCATCTCTGTTAAATTACGCTCCATTTTGTCTCGTTATGAAAACCATCTTTTGTTAAACAATAAGCAAATTAAAGAACAAAAAATGGTGTTTGAAACCTTGTACCAAAAATCTGCTGATGGGATTTGGCTTTTAAAAGAGGGTGTCTTTATTGATTGCAATGAAGCCATTATGAAAATGTTTAAAGCGAAGGATAAAAAGCAACTCATCAATGTGACCTTAGCGGAGGTATCGCCTGATTATCAGCCTGATGGGCAAAATTCTTGTGACAAGTCACATTGGATGAACTCCATTGCTGCGAAAGAGGGCGTGCACAAGTTTGAATGGTATGCGCAAGCGTTTGATGGAACATTTTTATGGCTGAGCGTGGTTATGACGACTATTTTTATGAATCAAGGAAAGATTCACCACTGTTCTGTACGTGATATTACGGCACGAAAAGCATTGGAAGAGGAAAATAAAAAGCAGAAAAAACTTTTGATGCATCAAGTTGAACATGATATTTTAACAGGACTTCCTAACCGTAATTTACTGCAAGACAGGCTTTCACAGGCTATGAAAAAGGCAAGCCGTGATAATAAGGTTTTGGGCATTATGTTTGTGGATATTGATAAATTTAAAACCATCAATGATTCCCTCGGGCATGATGCAGGGGATATGCTTTTAAAAACCATTTCAAAACGGATGCAACACAGTGTTCGTGAGACCGATACGGTAGCTCGTTTAAGTGGGGATGAGTTTATTGTGCTCTTGGATGGATGCAAGGATGTTAACGATATTTTTGTGGCAATTAAAAAATTAGTGGGTGCATTTCAAGAACCGTTTATTTTTAGCAACGAGAGTTTTAGAATTACCATGAGTATTGGGGTGAGTGTTTATCCTAATGATGGAGCCATCGCCAGTAAATTGCTGAAAAATGCTGATATTGCGATGTATAAAGCCAAATCTCAGGGACGCAACCGTTATGTCTTTTTTGATCAAGAGATGAATCAAGAGACCAATGAGCATTTAGAAGTGGAAAAAAGTTTATATAAAGCGTTAAAAAATGAGGAATTTGCTCTGTATTATCAGCCGCAGGTTAATCTTAAAACAGGGGAGATTGTAGGCTTTGAAGCGTTGTTGCGTTGGAATCATCCTCAAAGAGGCTTGACGGCACCTGGGTATTTTATTCATATTGCAGAAGAGAGTGAATTGATTATTGAACTTGGTAATTGGGTGATTCGTGAAGCAATGCGACAATTTAAAGTCTGGTATGACAAAGGGTTACATCCAGGAAAAGTGGCCATTAATATTGCAGGTAAACAACTCGAATCTGGGCATTTAATTGATTTTATATTGCAAAGCCTTAAAGAGAGTGGGTGTAAGGCAGAATGGATCGAGATGGAAATTGTAGAGCGGTTTATTATGAAAGATACCACAAAATCCATTGCACTTTTGAAGCGTTTTCGTGAGTTGGGATTGGATATTTCCATTGATGATTTTGGGACAGGGCACTCTTCTTTAGCCTATTTGAAGCAGTTACCTATTACCAAACTTAAAATTGATCAGAGCTTTGTGCAAAATTTAGAGGACAGCAGTGAAGATCGAGCGATTGCTCGAACAATTATCGAGTTAGGACGAGGTTTGGGGTTGGTTGTTCTGGCTGAGGGGGTAGAGACGAAAGTCCAAAAAGAGTTTATTCACAGCAGCGGATGTGAGTTGATGCAAGGTTATTTATTTAGTAAGCCCGTGGATGCGAATGCGGTAGAAGTGATGTTGAAAAACCAACGTCACATGTTATAATCACAGATAAAATCATTACATAGGGTCTTTATGCAACGAAGGGATTTTTTAGGATTTTTAGGCGTAAGTCTTTTAGGCAATGGAGCATATGCGGATACCTTAGAGACAGAAGATGTCTGGCTTAGTAAAGAGCAGCAACTGCTTTTAGCATCGGTTCTTAAAAAACTTACCTTAGTAGAACGCACCATAGGGCATGCCAATTTCAATCTCATCTCGTTAGATGAAACACTAAAAATTGCAAAAAATTATCCCAAAATTGAGCCTTTTAGCCCTTTAGAGCTTGCCTATATTGAAGAGGTTTTTTATACAGACCCTCGTAAGTATGGGTTTTATGGACACAGAACCATTGATCAGATGAGTGCCGTGATTAACAAAAAAGAAGTGGTGAAAATTGGTGGCACAGGGCATTATGTTTTTGGTGATTATGCCCCTCTTCTAGAGCGCCTTATGAAAGATATAGGAGATTCGCTCATTTTAACTTCAGGTGTTCGCAGTATGGTGAAGCAGTTACGTTTACATCTTGAAAAAATTGAGAGTGAAAATGGCAATGTTACCATGGCATCTCGTTCTCTCGTTCCTCCTGCGTATTCGTATCATTCTATTGGCGATTTTGATGTCGGTAAAAAAGGATGGGGGCATCAAAATTTTACAGCAAACTTTGCCCGTACAGAAGAGTTCTGGAGGCTCCAAAAGCTCTCCTATGTCTCCATGCGTTATACCATCGGCAATGGCGATGGAGTGCGTTTTGAGCCGTGGCATATAAAGATTGTCTCATGATTTTAAGTATTGAAAGTAGCTGTGATGATAGCTCTATTGCCATCACACGCATTGATGATAAAAAGCTTTTATTTCACAAAAAAATTTCTCAAGACGCGGAACATGCTAAGTACGGTGGGGTCGTACCAGAACTTGCCGCACGACTGCATGCTGTGACATTGCCTAAGATTTTAGAAGAGACTCAAGTTTATTTTTCAGAGCTTAAAGCAATTGCTGTAACCAACGAACCAGGGCTTTCTGTCACTCTGGTGGAGGGGGTCAGTATGGCAAAAGCACTTAGCGTAGCGCTGGGGCTTCCTTTGCTTGGGATTAATCATCTCAAAGGGCATATTTGCTCTTTGTTCATTGAAGATGAAACACGTTTTCCTATGGATGTTTTGCTTGTCTCTGGAGGGCATACGCAGCTTTTACATGTAAAGAGTTTAGAGCACATTGAATTGCTAGCAAGCACCATGGATGATAGCTTTGGTGAGAGTTTTGATAAAGTAGGAAAAATGCTAGGACTTGCTTATCCTGCGGGTGCGGTTATTGAGAGTTATGCCAAAAGAGGTGATGCTAAACGCTTTGATTTTACCATTCCTCTGCAAGGTACGTCATCCTCTTTATTGGCGTTTAGTTACTCAGGGCTTAAAAATCAAGTGAGGCTTTGCATTGAGGCGCAAGAAAATATGGATGAGCAAACCCTGTGCGATATTTGTGCTTCGTTTCAACGTGTAGCCGTAGCGCATTTGATGCAAAAAATAAAAAAAGCCTATAAAGAGCGAAAAGTGGAGCACTTTGGTGTGGTAGGTGGGGCGAGTGCAAATCTCTATTTAAGAGATGCGCTTGAAAGCTTTTGCGCTTCTAAAAAAGCGCTATTACACACCGCTAAGATGGAGTTTTGCTCCGATAATGCGGCGATGATTGGTCGATGTGGTGTGGAAGCGTATAAGAAAGGTGCTTTTGTACGTTTAGAGGATTTAAAAGTGCGTAGTTCCTCCAAAGATATGTTTTATACGTGAACATTATTTTTAGAGAGTAAACCATAAAGAGACAAGGGAGGTTATGCGATGAAATCTTTACAAAAAATTGCATTATTAATTGATGCAGATAATACACAACTCTCTAAAATTGAATATGTCATTCGTGAAATTTCTACACATGGACGTATCGTTGTCAAAAGAGCCTATGGCAATTGGAAAAAAGAGGGCCTTAAACACTGGGAGAGTGAAATAAAAAGATTGGCGATTAAGGCTGAGCAGCAATTTGATTATGTCGCAGGAAAGAATGCAACCGATATGGCATTGGTGATTGATGCGATAGAGTTATTGCATCGGGGAATTTACGATGCTTTTGTGATTGTCTCAAGTGACAGTGATTTTACGCCCCTATCCATTAAAATACATGAGTCAGGTATCTATGTGATGGGTGTTGGTGAAAAAAAGACTCCTGAAGCTTTTAAAAACTCATGTGACGAGTTTATTTTCCTAGAAAATTTAGAAGATGACATCAATGAAAAAACATCTAACGAAGGGAATGAAAAAGTCATAAGCGATGATATTAATGAAATACATAGTCTCTTAAGAATTGCATCTGACAAGTATCAAGATGATGATGGCTTTGTAAATGTGAGCTCGGTTGGTTCCTTTATTAAAAGAGCGAAACCAGATTTTGACCCTCGAACGTATGGATTTGAGAAATTACCTCGATTAATTGAAGCATTTCCTGATAAGTATGAAATGACAAAATATGCAGGAAAAGGGACGGTAAATATTATTGCGTATCGATGCAAACAGGATAAAAAACAGATTCATGCGTTGGTGCAGAAAAGGTAAAATAGCGTTTAGAATGTTTACATGTAAAGCGCTAGAGGATAATAATTTCCTCTTCAAGTTCCACTCCAAAACGCTTGAAAACCTCTGCTTTCACCTCCGTGATGAGCTTCAGTGCATCTTCAAACGTTCCACCCCCTGTGTTCACCAAAAAGTTGGCATGTACGGGACTAAACATCATAGCGCCAATTCGTTTGCCTTTAAATCCCGCTTCTTCAATCAGTTTCCCAGCATAGTGCCCTTTTGGATTTTTAAAACAGCTGCCTGCGCTGGCCTCTTTAGGTTGATTGTCACGCATTTGCTTAAACATTGCTAGTAGACTTTCATCAAAACCCTCGTTACATGTAAAGGTGGCTTCATACACGATGCCATCAATGTTCGCAAAGCGGTAGCCATGGTTTATCTTAGATTTTTCTATCCATCCGTTTTCAGTGCGAATCGCACGGAGGTTATTGAACACTTCCCACTCTTTAAGCCCCGCATTCATAGCAACCATACCGCCTAGGGTTCCTGGGAGTTTTTGCATCAGCTCAAAGCTTGCAAGGTTGTGTTTTTTAGCAAAGGAGAGGATTTTACCACTGGGTGTGGCTCCACCTACATGTAACACATTTTCTTCTAATCGAATGAAATCAAAAGACTTGTCCAACATAGCAAGGGGTGGAGGTGTTGGGCTGATTAAAAGGTTGTTTGCACCACCAATTAAGCGATAATCCAAAGGGAGTGGCATCAGTGAATCTAAAAGAAAGACATCCACGCTCGGACCAATTTTAATACTTGAATAGCTTGAAAAATGAATTGTTTTTGTCATCTTAAAAAATGAACGTAGGAATCATGTCGAATAGGCGGGTGGTAAATTCTATCATCATGTTCATCATCCATGGCATGGTAAAAATAGCAACCACAATGGTAATTAAAATTTTAGGAACAAAACTCAGTGTTGATTCATTGATTTGGGTAACCGCTTGAAAAATACTAATGGAAAGACCTGCAATCATTCCCGCTAAAAGCATGGGTAAAGAGAGGTAAAGAGCAATTTTAAAGGTTTCAACACCTAAACCAATGAGTTTGGCTTCCATTAGCGCATCCTAAGTGCTTCGTATTCATGCGGAATAAGATAATCTTTTGCCTTGATGCTTTGGTCGTAAAAACCATGCTGATAGCCAAGTTCAAAAAGGGTATCAATGGCTTCATATTGTAGGTCGTTCATTTCGATGGAGTGAGCGTTAGCATACAGACCCAAATACGTTTTCAGCGTCGCATCATCAACCCGAACCAGATTACGCTCAAGCAACATTTTGGAGAGAAGCTGTTGATGCGTATGGGCAACATCAACCGCTTTAATGAGCGTTTTTTCACAATGAATCGCTTGCAATAATGGCATAGAACGGCGCAATGCCATACCGCCAAGAGGCAGAGGAAGCTCTTTATTGGGGGTTAACTCTTTCCAAATATCCCATAGCTCACGCTCGACCACAAGGGTATCACTAAAATCTAAAATACTCTCATGAATCAAAACCCCTGCATCTACTTCACCACTAAGCACAGCATGTTCAATTTCTAAAAAATTTTTATACACAATACGTGCTTCAGGATAGGCGATTTTAAATAAAAGAGCGTTGGTGGTGTGCGTCCCACTTAGGGCGACTTTAAAATTACGTTTGAGCGTGCTCTCTTTTTTCTTCACCAGTTTGGGACCATAGCCCTCACCAAAGCTGACCGCTGTGCGTAAAAGTGCATAATCGTTTCGAATTTTTGGGTACAAGGCAAAGCTAATGGCGCTAATGTCATAGGTAGTTTTAAGGGCTTCAACGTTGAGGGTTTCAATGTCTAGAGCGATATTGTCAAAGCAGACATTCCCTGTGTCAACCCAGCCAAATTTGATGGCATAATACATAAAAATATCATCAGCATCGGGGGAGTGCGCTACGCTAAGTGTTTTCACAAAAATCCTTACATGTAAATCTTTTTGCATTGTAACATATTGCAGATTGAAATATTTTGAGCCCCTTTATTTATTTTTGACTACAATCACCTCAAAGGGCTTTTTCAAGCTCGAAATGATAAAATAATAACACTATGAAATGAGGGGTCACATGCAAATCGATGAAAATAAGAGAAAAGCTCTCGAACTTGCGATAAAGCAGATTGATAAGGCGTTTGGAAAAGGCGCACTTGTAAGGCTTGGTGATAAGGTGGTTGAGCCTATTGCTTCTATTAGTACAGGCTCGATTGGTTTAGATTTAGCCCTTGGTATCGGTGGCATTCCACAGGGGAGAATTATTGAAGTGTATGGACCTGAGAGTTCTGGTAAAACAACACTATCACTTCAAATCGTTGCCGAAGCGCAAGCCAAAGGAAGCATCTGTGCGTTTGTGGACGCTGAACACGCCTTAGACGTTAAATATGCGGGGAATTTGGGGGTTGATATTGAAAACCTATTGGTTTCACAACCTGATTTTGGTGAGCAGGCTTTAGATATTGTTGAAACCCTTGCACGCAGTGGCGCGGTGGATGTGATTGTTATTGACTCTGTAGCTGCATTGACACCAAAGAGTGAAATTGAAGGGGATATGGGCGATACCCATGTAGGACTTCAAGCACGACTTATGAGTCAAGCCCTTCGTAAACTTACTGCTGTTGTGCATAAAATGAACACCACGGTTATTTTTATTAATCAAATTCGTATGAAAATTGGAACGATGGGGTATGGTTCTCCTGAGACAACTACGGGTGGAAATGCACTCAAATTTTATGCTTCTGTACGTATTGATGTACGTAAAATTGCGACGTTAAAGCAAGGTGAAGAGCAAATTGGTAACAGAGTGAAAGCCAAAGTCATTAAAAACAAAGTGGCTCCTCCATTTCGTCAAGCAGAGTTTGATATTATGTTTGGCGAGGGGATTTCTAAAGAGGGCGAAATTGTTGATTATGGTGTAAAACTCGATATTATCGATAAAAGTGGTGCGTGGTTTAGTTACAATGAAACCAAATTGGGGCAAGGACGTGAAAATGTCAAAGCCTTTTTAAAAGAAAACAAGGCGGTTGCCCTAGAAATTGAAGAAAAAATCAAACAAGCCATCAGTGGCAATGCCATGGTGATGGCATGTGGCGTTGATGATATAAAGGAAGATGAATGATCTATATCGAAGATATAAATGCAGATGAGGTTTTGGACAGTCGGGGTAACCCAACCGTTCGTGCTCGTGTAACATTGAGTGATGGTACCGTTGCCAGTGCGATTGTGCCTAGTGGTGCAAGTACTGGTAAGCGAGAAGCGTTGGAACTTAGAGATGCGGACAGTCGCTATATGGGTAAAGGTGTGTTAAAAGCATGCGAAAATGTGAACACAGAAATTTCGGATGAGCTCATTGGCTTAAGCCCGTTTAACCAAGCAGTGATTGATGAAACGATGAAAAACCTTGATGGCACAGAAAATTATGGCCGTTTGGGTGCCAATGCCGTCCTTGGTGTCTCTATGGCAGTCGCTCGTGCGGCAGCTCAGAGTTTAGATGTACCTTTGTATCGCTATTTAGGTGGTGCCAATGCCATGACGCTTCCAACACCGATGTTTAACATTATTAACGGTGGAAGCCATGCGAATAACAGTGTTGATTTTCAAGAGTATATGATTATGCCACTTCAGTTTGAGAATTTTTCAGACGCACTGAGATCATGTGTGGAAGTCTATCATCAGCTGAAAAAAATTATTGCTTCTATGGGAGAGAGTACCGCTCTTGGAGATGAGGGTGGTTTCGCTCCTAATCTTAAAGACAATGAAGAGCCGATTAAAGTGATTATGCAAGCGATTGAAAAAGCAGGCTACAAAGCAGGCGTGGATATAGCTATCGCCTTAGATGTGGCAAGCAGTGAGCTTGTCTGTGAGGGTGGGTATAAATTAGCGTCTGAAAATCGTGTTTTAAGCAGTGCTGAGCTCGTGACATATTATGAAAATCTCTGCGCAAAATACCCAATTGTTTCTATTGAAGATGGTTTGAGTGAGGATGATTGGGAAGGTTGGAAACTTTTAACTGAAAAATTAGGTTCAAAAATACAATTGGTGGGCGATGATTTGTTTGTGACCAATAAGAAAATTTTGGCGGAGGGAATTGAAAAAGGTATTGGAAATGCCATTTTGATTAAACCAAACCAAATTGGAACCGTTACGGAAACCATGCAAACGGTACGTCTTGCCCAACGTAACAATTATAAATGCGTGATGAGCCATCGAAGTGGCGAGAGCGAAGATGCGTTTATTGCTGATTTTGCCGTGGCTCTCAATGCAGGTGAGATTAAAACAGGTGCAACCGCACGTGGTGAGCGAACTGCAAAGTATAATCGTTTATTAGAGATTGAAAATGAAGTCGTTTATGGCGAGTATATAGGAACAAAACTTTTTGCTAAATGAGTGATGTTTTAGACGAACTTGAACACAATCCACAAGAGGGCAAAGCCCTCTTTTATTTAAAATTATTATCGCTTATTGTCCTTGTTATAGGTTTTGGTCTTTATATTGGTGATGTTCTTTTTGGAAAAAGCTCCTTAGATATTCTTTTAAATCTTCAAGCCGACAAGGATACCTTAAGCCAAAAGATTCAAAGCCTTAAAGAAGAGAATTCCATTTTACAAAAAGAGTATTTTGAGTTGCGTCAACTAGACCCTGATCGATAGGAGTATGTGAATGCAGAAATTTTTTTGGCTTTTTTTAGTGTTAATCATAACGCTAGAAGCAAGAGAAAATCCTTTTAAGAGCCTCTCTTCTACGGAGGATGTCGGTAAAATGACGGATATTGAAGAGCATATTGAAGAGTTTAAAAACATCTCCTTTACGCTTCCTAGTAGCGCACGTATTTTAAAAAGTGTTACCATTAGCTTTCAAAATATTGATGGCTCCATCGGCTATGAAGAAAAAGTGTTACATCATATGGTTGATTGGCATCATCCTTTAGTCCTTAGCCATAGCATTCCTGTGAAAGAGAAAGTATCCGTTACTCCCCCTGTATCTAGTACAACTCTTTCTAAAGAGGCAACTGAAAAGATTCAAAGTAAAATATCTCTTCTTGCCCCTACCCCAACCATACAAGAGAAGCGTGAAAAACCTTTGGTTTTAGCAGAGGGTATCTCTTTTTTACTCGATGAAAATGAATTAATCCTTTTTACGAAAGATAGCAAACTCCGTGATTTTTTAGTGGTAGACCCCTATAAAATTGTCCTTGATTTTAAAAGAGTACGCTCTTTTACGACAAAAACGCTTCCCTTTTTAAAATCACACTTTGTCTCCGTTACGCTTGGAGAGCATAAAGATTTTTACCGTTTAGCGATTTTATTGGATGGGCATTATCGTTATGATTTACAAGCATTTGAGGGTGGGTATCGCATTAAATTAAAATAAAAAAGTTTACATGTAAGGAAAAATATCCTTACATGTAAGAGCGTTTAAATATCAAATTTTGGTGTTCGCTCGACAGGTCCTAGATAGTGCTGGCGAGGGCGTGCAATCTTCATATCAGGTTGTTCTTTTAACTCAATCCATTGTGCAATCCATCCTGGAGTTCTTCCAATCACAAAAATAACCGCAAACATCTCTTTAGGAATTTTAAGCGCTTGTAAAATAAGTCCTGAATAAAAGTCAATATTAGGGTAGAGTTTTCGTTTGATAAAATACTCATCATTTAAAGCAATTTCTTCAATACGGTGTGCCACTGCCATTAATTCTGTGTCAATGCACAGGTCATTCACCAACTGCTTTTGGAGATTTTTCAAGATGGTTGCTCGTGGGTCAAAGTTTTTATAGACCCTATGACCAAATCCCATCAATCGAAACGGATCATTAGGATCTTTTGCCTTAGCAATAAATTTATCGACATTATCAACATTCCCAATTAATTCTAACTGACGAATCACAGACTCATTTGCTCCACCATGTGCACGACCCCAAAGTGCTCCAATACCAGCTGAAATAGCGGCATAAGGATGTGCATGTGTAGAAGCAACCACACGAACAGCAGTGGTTGAGGCATTTTGCTCATGGTCAGCATGCAGGGTGAAAATCGTATCCAATGCTTTAACTTCAATAGGCTTTAAATCAATATGATGATGAGGATACCCTCGTATCATATATAAAAAGTTCTCCGTAAAGCCTTTGTCTAAGTCGGGATAAATAATAGGAAGTCCCTGTGAATAACGGTAGGAAAATGCTGCAATCGTAGGAATTTTTGCCACAATACGATGTGCCATCTCTTTAGCTTGCTCAGGGGAGTCCATATCTAAATGGTCAAAGTAAAAGGTAGAAAGGGCTGAAACAGCTGCCGATAAAATGGCCATAGGATGAGCGTTATCAGGGAATGCATCGAAGAGTTTACGCATACTTTCATGCACAAAAGAGCGCTTTTTAAGTTCCATTAAAAAGTTTTTATACTCTTCTCTGTTGGGCAGTTCGTTGTGTAAAAGCAAATACGCTGTATCTAAGAATGATTTTTTCGTTGCTAGATAGGCAATATCGTATCCACGGTACATGAGTTTACCAATATCCCCATCAATGTAGGTAATTTTTGAACGGCAGCTTGCGGTGGAGGTAAACCCACGATCCAGTGTAAACATGCCAGTATTGGCATAAAAAGAGGATATATCAACCACATCCGAACCCAGTGTCGCCTTAAGAATGGGAAATTCAAATTCCTTACCTGTGCGATTGTCAATAAGGGTCACAGTATCTTTACTCATACGTATCCTTTCTAAAAACGATTGAACTTACATTAGGATTTATTATAGCAAATTTTATTTCGTATGAAACGATTTATGCAGGTGTCACATGCTGACAGAGTGTGGCAACCGTGTAGCCCAAATGTTCAATCATGGCTCTATCCCGCATCGGAGCTTCCCCTTTGGTGGTAAGATAGTCTCCAATAATAATAGAATCCGCCCCTGCTGCAAAAATATCACAGTGTGGGCTAAAGGTTTGTTCACGTCCTCCTGCTATCATTAAAACACTCTCTTTAGGAAGTTTGGCTCTAAATTCTTTGATAATATCAAGCGCTTCTGCTTCACTTAAAGGGGTCGCTTTAAGAGGCAATGCAGGATTTGAGATGTAAAAATTAAGGGGTACTGTTGCAGGGGAGAGTTCGCAAATACTTTGGAGTAAAGAGGCTCTATCCGCTTCACTCTCTCCCAATCCCACAATCCCTCCTGTAAATAAAAAGAGCCCCACCTCTTTGACATTTAAACAGGTTTGATAACGCCCTTCCCATGAATGGGTTGTGCAGATGTTAGAGTAAAACTCTTTGGAACTCTCTAAATTATGGTTATACGCATTGACTCCTGCTTCTTTAAGGGCTTTGAGTTGCTCAACACTCGCCGTTCCATTACAAGCGATTAAAAGAAGTTGAGGTAATTCACGTTTAACCGCACGGGCTGCTTCACACACGAAGGCAAGTTTTTTATCATCCAGTCCAAGACCAGAGGTCACCAAACAAAAACCAAGGGCACCATTGCTTGAAGCACATTTTGCTTCATGAACAATTTGCTCAATGGCTTTGTATTTGTAGCGCTCAATATCGGCATTGTGATGGGCACTCTGGGTACAAAACCCACAATCCTCCGCACAACTTCCGCTGGAAATATTGCAAATAGAACATAAAAAAATAGGTTTTTTCATCAGGTATTTTTCCTTACATGTAAAGATAGGTGAGATGGTTTTGGAAGAAAAGAAGAGTGCTTACGCCTCTTCTTTGTGTTTGCATTTAATGCACTCATAAATCTCTTTTTTACGTAGTTCTCGTTTTGCCATAATGTAGCCACATTCAGGGCATTTTTTATCAGTGGGTTCGTAATTGGAGATAAATTTGCATTTGGGGTAATTACCACAGCCAAAAAATTTGCCTCGACGGGAGCTTCGCTCAATAATATCGCCACCACACTCAGGACAAGGTACCGCAAGCTTGACATGCTCTTTAGGAGCACTTTCACTCACTTTTTTAAGGTTTTGTGTGTATTTACATGTAGGATACGTACTGCATGCAATAAACTCACCAAAACGCCCTTTTCGTCGCACAAGCTCTTTACCACACTCAGGGCACATTTCGCCTGTGAAGACAATAACTTTTTGGCTCTGAATCTCTGTTTTTCCTTTGGCAACTTGCGCTTCAAACGGTTCGTAAAAATTCCATAAAATGGCTTGCCAATCCTCTTTATCCTCCGCAATGAGGTCTAGGCGCTCTTCCATGTTTGAGGTAAAAGAGGAGTCTACAATTTGAGGAAAGTGTTGCTCTAAAAGCTCCGTGACTTGAAACGCCACTTCAGTAGGGACAATTTGCTTCTTTTCAATATTGATGTATTCACGTGCACTTAACACCGAGATAGTTGGCGCATACGTGGAAGGTCTGCCAATACCAAGGCTCTCTAATTTTTTAATCAAACTGGCTTCTGAGTAGCGAGAAGGTGGCTCTGTAAAGTGTTGATTGGCATCAAGTTTACTTAACGCAACGTCTTGTTTAAGCGCTAAATCTGGAAGCAATTTATCTTTGTCATTATCGCCATAGACTTTGTAAAAGCCATCAAAAAGGAGTTTGCGACCACTGGCTTTAAACTTACCACTTTGGCTTTCAAAGATAAGCGTTTGGGATTCAAAACGGGCATTGTTCATTTGTGAGGCTAAAAAGCGGTTGTAGATGAGTGCGTAGAGTTTGAGCTCATCAGAAGCCAAATACGCACTTGCAATCGCTGGGGTGAACTCCAAAATGGTCGGACGAATCGCTTCGTGTGCTTCTTGTGCGCTTTTGCTTTTGTTGGCATAAAAACGAGCTTTTTCAGGCAGATAGGCTTTGCCGTATTGATTTAAAATCTGCTCACGTGCCGCTTCAATCGCCTCTTTAGAGATATTAAGCGAGTCGGTTCTCATATAGGTAATAACCCCTTGAACGCCTTGATGGGTCTTAACACCCTCGTACAAGGTTTGTGCGAGCATCATCGTTTTTTTAGGCGAATACCCCAACGCACTGGAGGCACTTTGTTGTAAGGTTGAGGTCATAAAAGCAGGGCTGGGAGAACTCTCACGCTCTTTTTTCTCCAAAAGGGCGACATGAAAAGCTTCTTTTAAAAGTTTTTCTTTGATGGCATAGGCACGCTCTTGATTGCCTATGCTCATTTTTTCAATTTTTTCACCCTCAAACTCAACCAATAAAGCGTCAATGGTTTTGTTAAAGAGTGCATCAAGGCTCCAAAACTCTTCTGACTGAAAGGCTTTTATCTCTTTTTCTCTATCGACAATTATTTTAAGGCTAGAAGATTGCACACGCCCCGCACTTAAGCCTTTTTGGATTTTTGAGGAGAGCAGGGGAGAGAGTTTATAGCCTACAATTCTATCGAGCAGGCGTCTGGCTTGTTGTGCGTTAATACTGCTTTCATCTAAAGTGCGAGGATTTTCTAGCGCATGGGTAATGGCATGTTTAGTAATTTCATGAAAAACAATACGTGGCAAGCTTTTAGGGTCTTTACCAATGGCGGTGGCAATGTGAAACCCAATGGCTTCTCCTTCTCTATCCTCATCGGTTGCGATATAGACTTGATCGGCTTCTTTTGCCAGCTCTTTCATCTCTTTAACCACACTGGCGTGATCTTTTGGTACACGGTATTCGGGGATAAAGGTTTGGTTTTCTATTTTAATGCCAAAACTGCTTTTGGGAAGGTCTCGAATATGCCCTTTAGAGGCGACAACGGTGTAATTTTTACCTAAAAAATTTTTAATCGTTTTGGCTTTAGTGGGTGATTCCACAATGATGAGATTTTTCAATGATTTTTCCATAATAATATAGGTTACATGTAAACATTTTTTTGTATTCTATCGAAAAAAAAAATCTATGCCAAACGCTAAAGTTTTTTTTTGAGGTGACGATGTAGTTTACATCAAAGGCAAGGAAGCCCGAGAAATAAAACGATAAAAGGATTTATCATGCGTATTAACACTAACGTCTCTGCTCTTGCAGCACAAACGAACCTCACAAAGACTAATAGCGCTCTTAGTAGCTCTTTGTCTAAACTCTCTTCAGGTTTGAGAATCAACACAGCGGCTGATGATGCTTCAGGTATGTCAATTGCCGATTCTCTTCGTTCACAAGCAAATGCTTTGGGTCAAGCGGTTTCTAATGCGAACGATGGTGTATCTATCGCTCAAATTGCAGACGGTGCGATGGATGAACAGATTAAAATTCTTGATACCATCAAAACTAAAGCGACTCAAGCAGCACAAGATGGTCAAAGTCCCGCATCTCGTAAAGCGCTTCAATCCGATATTTCTAAATTGGTTGAATCCCTAGACAACATTGCAGGCTCAACCTCATTCAACGGTAAAAACTTGCTTTCAGGTAGTTTTACCAATGCAGAGTTCCAAATCGGTGCTTACTCTAACCAAACCGTTAGTATGAGTATTGATGCAACCAGTTCTGATAAAATTGGTCAAACCCGTTTTGAAACCAGTGCTATGGGTACAGCTCTTGGTACAGCAACGGTTACGTATACTCCTGAAAGTGGTGCAGCTAATAATATCGTATTTGAATCGGTTACCATTAGTACCAGTGCGGGTACAGGTATTGGGGCATTGGCTTCGGTGATTAATAAAAACTCTGAAACCACAGGGGTTACTGCAAGTTGGAGTTTAACCCAAACAGGTGATCAAGCGATTGCTGCAGGAACTGTTGAAGATCTCACCATTAATGGAACTATTGTTGCGGCTTCTTTAGCGGTTGAAGCGAATGATAGCAATGGTGTTTTAGTTGATGCGATTAATCAGTTTACGTCAACTACAGGTGTTTCTGCAAGCGTTGATGCACAGGGACAACTCAACCTTACATCGACTGATGGTAGAGCCATTCAAATTAGCTCAGATGGCACAAATAGCCTAGATACTCTTACGGGTATTGCTGATGGTGTTTCAACAGGTCGTTTAACGCTAACAAAGGCGGGTGCAGCGGATATTCAGATGACAATTGCAGGTGTAACAGACCTTGATACCACAAGTCAAAGTGAATCGAGCTTAAGCCTTCGTGACATGATGAGTGCAATTAGCGCGGATGATGCAGAAGCAATGGGTGCGTTTGCGAATGATAACGTTGTAGGCGCTAATCAAGAATTAACAGCGGGTGTAACAACGTATGCGGGTGCACAAGCGATGATTAAAATTGCTCAAACAGCGCAAGAGAAACTTGATACCATTCGTGCAAACATCGGTTCTGTTCAAAATCAGTTGACATCAACCATCAACAACATCTCTGTAACACAAGTAAACGTAACATCAGCGGAATCTCAAATCCGTGACGTTGACTTTGCTGAAGAGTCTGCAACGTTCTCAAAATATAACATCATGGCGCAAGCTGGAAGTTATGCTTTAAGTCAAGCAAACTCTACACAACAGAATGTATTGAAATTGTTACAATAGTAACAATTTTTCTCTCTAAGGGTAGATGGGGCGACCCATCTACCCTTTTTTTATGGGTATAGTTCTTGCTTTTAAAAGGGCTACGTGACACAAAAGGTGAACCATGGCTTTGTATGAAAAAAATTTCTCAGCACTTTCGTTAAAAAATCCTTCTCTTGCCCATGCGCTAAGTAGCTTGTCTTTAGAAATTCCGTATGAGATTTTTATGGAAAATGAAGCGCTTGAAACACTTAATTTAGTCCATACCACAACCTTTACACCCCTGTATGCAACCAAACCGCAAATGGTTTTAGAAGAGCAAAAAGAGCAGTTTAAAGTGTTTCAAGAGTACCCCTACCTTTACTTTTTTGGTCTAGGCAATGGGGCATTGTTGAAACATCTTTTAGCGAACCAAAAACATCAGCGTATCGTAGTGATTGAGCCTGATGCTTACATCGCTTATGTGGTGTTAAATGTGGTTGATTTTTCCAGAGAGCTAACGAGCAATCGTTTGGTAATTTTTGGAAAAGATGCGCTCAATTTTCCCACCATCTCTGCACTTTTTAGCACCTTTGAGACACAGCGCTATGCTAAACTTTATGATTTACATGTAAGCAGTGCGTTTTACGAAATGCATGAAGAACTCATCATGCAAAGCAATCGTTTGTTTATGGAGTGTTTGCACCAAAGTGTCCAATCGGCTGGCAATGATGTGCACGACGCCCTTGTGGGGGTGGAGCATCACTTTATGAACCTTCCTTTGATGCTTAAAACTCCACCTTTGCTTCAATTTTTTAAACAGGCTAAAACGACCGAAGTTGCCGTCTTAGTTTCCACAGGTCCCTCTTTAGCCAAACAATTACCGCTTTTGAAAGAGATGGCACCTTATATCACTATTTTTGCCGTGGATGCAAGTTTTCCTGTTTTAACACGCTATGGCATTAAGCCCGATGTGGTGGTCTCCATGGAGCGCATTCCTTTAACGGGGCGCTTTTTCAAAGAGACGCCTAAAGAGGCGTTTGAAGGCGTTGTCTTTTCCCTCAGCTCCTTGCAACACCCTGAGGTGGTGGGAAGCATAAAGACTGGGGTGATGCAGATGAATATGCGCCCTTTTGGCTATATGATGGAAACAGGTGCGCATGCGTGGGGCTATGTGGGTATTGGGATGAGTGCGGCAAATAAGGCGTATGAGCTTATTTACCACAGTGGTTTTAAAACGTGCGTGCTCATCGGGCAAGATTTGGCGTACAGCGATGAGGGCAAAAGTCACTCAGCAGGGCATGTGTTTGGCGAAGATGAGGTCAAGCACAAAGCGGGTGATGGATTTGTAGAGCGTTACGGTGGTGGAGGGGTCATTAAAACCACAGCGGTGTGGAACTGGTTTCGGGCATTTTTTGAAAAAGATATCGCCGAAACCAAAGAGCATATGCAAACCATCAATGCCACGGAGGGTGGTGCTCGTATTTTTGGAGCGATTGAGCGTGCTTTTAAAGAGGTGATGACAACGGTCGATAAAAGCAGAATCAAAAAGCCCATTGCATTGACGCCTCTTCATGAGACAGAACTCAAGCGTGTACAACAAGAGGTGGCCCACAACATTGAGGCGATTCGCTCTTTTTTAGCACAGCAACGAACGTTGGTCGAGACTCTCTTTTTAAAAACCGCAACACTGTGCGAAGCCCTTGAGGCAAACAAAAACGTAACACTAGAACAGTTAGAAGCTCTTGAAGCGCAGATTCTAGCAGTGCGTAAGCGTGTCAGAGAAGAGCGATTTGAGCAGTTGATTTGGCATGTGGGGCAGTCGATGCTTTTGGTGCAAGAGATGGATTTGGCGTGTATTGAAGTACGCTTTACATGTAACGAAAAAGAGCGCTACGAAAAGCTCTCGTTGTGGATACAAGCGCATAAAGGATGGCTTTTTGCCCTTGCGGGCTGCATTGATGCCATTCAAGTGGCGATGGAGCGCAAAGGAAGCCACTATGGTAGCACATCTGCGGTAAAGGTATGAATGTGATGGTAGATGATGCTTATGTTGCAAAACTCACTGAAGTCTTATCTCAGCCTTTAGACTTTGAGACGTTTGAGGGTATTTTGCGCTCCAATATACCTGAGCTTTATAAGCGCTCACGTGTTACAGGAACATTTCAATGCTCCCATGAATATGTGATAAATCTTTTAGAGGCGTTACGTGCTAAGTTGTATGTGTATCTTAAAGAGGGGCATCTTTTAGAGAATAATTATATCAATCTATGGTTTTTATTTTCGCAAACGTCTTTGAGGAATGATGCAACATTAAGCTCCTTTATAGCCTTACTTGAACAGAGCTATGCGACGTATGATGTCACTCAAAAAGAGCGTTTTATTTTTGCGCATCTTTTATTTGTTTTGAAGATGGCAAATGGAGAGGGAGTGAAGTGTTTGTCGTGGTTTATGGGGGAACATCTTTGGTTTGATGGAAAAAGTTATCATCTCATGGATGCCAATGCCCAAGCACTAAGAAGTTTTTGTGAGTCATTTGAAATCCCTGTAGAATGGGTCATTCAAGGACTCGCAGACTCTTTGGATGTGGAGCGTTTTTTAAAGGCAAGCTATGCGACTCGTATGGGCATTGGTACGTGGATATTAGGCTTTTTTTGGCAGATTAAGGGATTTGAAAATCATGCTTCTTGGAGAGATATTTTATATCCTGTTTTGAAGCAGCTCTTTGTTACATGTAAAGAGCGTGGAATGATGGAGGAGGTGATGAATTTGCACTTTTTAATGAGTCATATTGTCACCAATCGTATTCAAACGCAAGAAGAGATGAAAGAATTTAACATTGAAATTGAAGAAGAAGCAAGTGCTTTTTATGCCAAATGGGCAGAAGAACAGAAGCTTTCTTTGCCTAAAACATCTTTACATGTAAAGAAGAAAATAGCACTCGTAAAAGATAGAATCGTGGAGAATTCTCCTTTTAAAGTCGAGTTTTCGCTTTTAAGTGCATTGTCTGAAAATGAAGATTTTAAAAAGAATTATGAGCTTATTGTTTATTCGATGGCAATCATTGAAAAAAGTTTAGACGATGAAAGATGTATTGAAAGTATCCGAAACTTGGGCTTTGAGGTAAGATGTGTTGCGTTTGAGAGTCTCAATCCTAAAACCAATTTTCAAAGCCATTTGACACGGGCTTTAGCGATACGTCATGATATGCAAAAAAATGAAATTGATACGATGATAGTGGTAAACAATAATACCCCCATTGCGAGTTTTTTATTGAGTACACGAAGCTGTGTGAAGCAGATATTTTGGAGTCATGGGAATTTTGAGTACGATGTATTAGGAATTGATAAGAGAATGAGTCATTTTTCAGCAGAAACAAAATTTAAGTTTAGTCTCTTTGACATTCCCATTTTAGAGCAATTTTCAAATCCTCAGAGTGATTTTTTTGAAAAAGAAGCCATTAATATACGTAAAAAGTGGGCGGGAAAGCGTATCCTTGGAAGCATTGGGAGGCTGATTAAGTTAGATAGTGATGTGTATCTTGAAGCACTTTCAAAAATACTTAGCAATAATCCAAATACGATCTATCTTGCCTGTGGAAAAGGAGATATGCAGAATATTCGTGAAAAGCTCATTCGTTACCATATAGACGAAGAAAGGTTTATTTTTACAGGTTTTGTGAATCCTCATCTTTATGGGTATGTTATTGATTATTATTTAGATACGTTTCCCCTGCATTCAGGGGAAGCATTGAATGAATACATAGCAAAAGGGCGTGTTCCTTTGATTTTATTAAATAAAAATCATATTGCAAAAGATACCTATATTAGGTTGGGTATGTTGGATTCTCTTGAGAAAATACATGCATTTAGCGTGGAAGAGTATGTCAAAATAGCCAATTACATTTTAAGTGATGATACTATTTTTGAAAAAGTGAAAAAAAATATGATCCTTTTTGCAAAGCAGGTAAGTGAAAAACTTTTAGAGATTAAAAAGACAGTCGATGACTTTGTAAACATTGTAGAAGAAGCAAATCATGCGTAAAGACGGTTTAATTATTTTGGAAGAAGAATACAAGCCCATTGCTTCAGCTTTAAAAACACTAAAACATAGTTTGTTGGTTAAAATGATTGGTGTTTTTGGTGCTTTTATTTTCATGATTGCTTTGCCAATTGTTGGATTATTGAATGTAGTATTCCCTGCGAAGAAAAAACGTGTTATGGTTGGAACACATTCTCTTGTCAGTAATATTCACTATAAACATCTGCTTAATGGGGCTTTGCTTGATTATGAGATTGAAATTTTTGTTTTTACTGATTGGCTAAATGAGCCTTCTTATTATGATATTCAAGCAAAAGATATTTTGCCAAAATGGTTCATATGTCATGACGCTTATTTACTCTCTCCTTATATTGTATTTATTTGGGCAATGCGTCGTTATAGAGGGTTTTATTGGCACCTTGATGGTGCTATTTTAGAGAGAACTGCATTGTGGCGTTGGGAGCCGTTGCTTTTAGAATTATTTTCTAAAAAAGTTATCATTCAAGCCTATGGATCGGATCAGTGGACTTTGTTGCAGAGTACGGATGATATCAATTTTAAATTTGGACTCTCAAGGTTTAGAAAACGTTATTTTATGATGGATTTTAAACGCATAGAACTTCGTTATATGTGGGCACAATATGCTCATTTAATGGCTGGGGATATACGCTATTTACCTCGTTTTAGCTCCTTTAGTATGGCACATTTTTATGTAGATTTGGATCTTCTGCCTTATAGATATAATGAAAATATGGATAAAATTATTGTTTCTCATTTTGCTAATCATCGTGAACGAAAAGGTTCCTATGCGATTGAAGCGATGTGTGAAGAGCTTAAGGCTGAGGGATATGCTATAGAGTATAGAAGTATTTATGGAGCAAGTCGCCAAGAAGCACTTGCTATTTTAGATGAGTCTCATATCTTTATCGAGCATCTTTTTAATGGTGTTATGGGGACAGGTGCACTTGAAGCAATGGCAAAAGGAAATGTGGTATTGACAAATTTTGATCAGCGCTTGATAGATTTTTGTTTGGTTCAAGATTATGTATTTTATGCCACATTTTTTAGAGAGATGCCTATGGTAAATGTGAATGTTTATACGCTCAAACAAGCATTGATTTCACTCATAGAAGATAAAGATACGTTAAAAAAACGAATTGAAGATTCTCGCAAGTTTGTTGAGTTGAGTAGTAAGCGGGTTGTTGATGGGTTTTGTGAGAAAAATATTTTTCAAAATTTGTTTGATGGAGTGAAGAGTGAATAAAAATATGCAGACGCATGGTTGGGTTGCTCTTGATACGCCATTTGAACCACCTGTTTATTTTTGGCAAGAAGTAAAATATTATATCATAAGAGGAATTGTTGATGTGCTTGTTTTTCCATTCTTCCTATGTATAGTTTTAGGTTTAGTAATATGGAAAAAATCTTGCAAACAGCCTTTAAAAAAGAGAATGTTTTTTGGATCTCATCCTATTGTGACTTTTGTTCATAATAAACATATATTAGAAACTGAATATGAGTGTGTTTTATTTGCTTTTGAGGATTGGTCAAATGGTACAATGCACAAAGGAATAACACTTAAAGATATTATGCCATCGTTTTTAATAGGAAATACTCCTTATATGTTAGGTAGTTATTGGGCTATGGTATGGGTTTTATTACGATTTGAAGTTGTACATCTTTATTTTGATGGTGGATTATTAGAGCGAACATTATGGTGGAGAATTGAACCCGTTTTATACCAAGTATTTGGTATAAAAGTAGTTCTTTACCCATATGGAACCGATGTTATGAGTACTGTAAGAAATGTAAATAGAATACAACGTTTTGGGCATATGCGTTTTTCTAAAAAATATTTTATGATGGATTATAAACGAGAAAAACGTAATTTTTGGTGGAGTAAATATGCTAACCTTGTCATAGGTTATGCACCTTATATTGATTTTTTACCAAGATTAGATGTTTTAACATGGCATGGACATATTGTGTATGATGTTGATAGGGTTCCTTTTCCTTCTATAAAACCTAAAATTAAAATTATTCATTTTGCTTCACATGGTGTAAGAAAATCTAGTTATTTTATAAAAAATGAATTAGATAAATTGTCTAAAGTTTATCCTCAAATTGAAGTTGAATGCTTAAGTGGTTTGTCAAGAGATGATGCTATTAAGAAAATTGAAGATTCACATATTTTTATTGATTCATTAAATGATGGTTATTTGCAGTTTTCTTCTTTGGAAGCAATGCTTAAAGGAAGAGTTGTTCTTTCATTAATAGATACCCAATTGCAAACATTTTTTATGCAAATTGCGCCTTTGGAGTATAGCTCTTTTTTCCAAGATTTACCTTTGATAGGAATTAATTCTGATACGCTTTATACAAAACTTGAAGAATTGATACTTCATCCTGAAAAATTAGAAAGCATTGCAAACAAGAGTAATGAATTTGCTCGTAATATGGTAGCTCAAAATATTGAAGGGTATAAAATTATTATGGCAATGCTCGTGGAGCAAAAATAGTGTGTGCTATATTTGGCTTTGTTGCACCCAAAAATCAAGAATTATTAGAAAAAATGGCACAGAGTTTAAGGCATAGAGGTCCTGATGATAGGGGCTTTTGGCAATCAGATGAGTGCTCTTTAGGATTGGATCGTTTAGCTATTTTGGATATTAAAGGCGGAATGCAACCTTGTGTAAAAGATACAATTGTCTCTGTGATGAATGGAGAAATTTACAACTTTCAAGCCTTGCGAATTGAACTAGAATCTTTAGGATACGCCTTTAGTTCAAACCATTCTGATGCGGAAGTCATCCCCTTTGCATACAAAGAGTGGGGGCTTGATTTTGTGGATCATTTGGAGGGTATGTTTGCCATTGCTCTATGGGATAGTGTTTTGCAAAACCTTATTTTGGTAAGCGATCCTGTGGGAAAAAAACCGTGTTATTACACACTTGAAAAAGGAGATGTTTACTTTGCTTCGGAGATAAAAGCTCTTTTACATGTAAAGCCAAATCCGTCGATTTGCGAGAAAGCATTGTATGCGTTTTTAGCTAAAAAAACAGTTGCTTCACCTTATTCTATTTATGAGGACATTCTGCAAGTACCACCTGCAACGATGATGATTTTTCATCAAGGAGTTTTGGTAAATGAAAGACGTTACTGGACTCCTTGTTTTGATGGTAGTTTGGTTTTTTCTAGCGAAGATGAGTATGTAAAATTAATCACAGAGTCTTTAGAGCGTTCTGTAAAAATGCGTGCTCAAATGGATGTTGAATTTGGTGCTTTTTTATCTGGAGGGCTTGATTCAAGTCTTGTGGCAACATTGACAGCCCAACATACAAGTAAGCAACTTGAAACATTTACCTTGGTTTATGAGGATAGCATAGAAGGTAAAGATGATGATGAACGTTTTGCACAAATAGTTGCTGAAAGAATTGGAGCTAAAAGGCATATTTATAGATTGGGACATGAAGAGGTTTGGAGCTCTTTGTCCAAAGTATTAAGAGCGTTTGATGAGCCATTTTCTGCAACCATAAGTCCCTATTTTTTGTGTTCATTGGTTGCACAGCATGTAAAAGTGGCATTGTGTGGAGATGGGGCAGATGAGTTATTTGGGAGTTATTTCACGCATCGAAATTCAGCTAAATTAGATGAAATAAAAAATTATCAATTGTCAAATGGTTTATGGCGTAAAAAACTGAATGTTTTTAGCGATGAAGAACTTTCTATGTTGTTTGGAAAGTATATTAGTACGCCAGAACTTTTTTTTGGTGGAGCACATGCAATAACACAATTACATCAAACACTTGAAGGTGAGTTTTGTGATCAGCTTCCTAATCAGGTTCTCAAATACGCAGATCGTCTTTCGATGGCACATAGTGTTGAGATAAGAAGCCCCTTTTTAGATCGCTCTTTTATTGAATTGGTCGGGCATATCCCTAGTTCACTTAAAATCAAAGAGCAAGAAGTAAAATATATTTTAAAAAAAGTTGCATTGCAGTTTTTACCAAAAGAGCTTGTTTTTAGACCAAAAGAAGGTTTTGTTTTGCCTATTTGGCGTTGGATGGATAGTGTGTGGAAGGATCGCATCAAAGAAACATTAAAGATGTCCGATATTAATGTTGATTTTGGGATACAACAAGCGTATGTTGATTCTTTGGTAAGGGAATGGGAAAATGGAGCGTCTCATCATGCAAAAATTTGGAGTTTGGTTGTATTGACAATTTGGAATAAGGAGAGAAAATATGGTTATATCAGAAACGCATAAGAAGAAATTACTCGCCATTGAGAAAAATTTAGAGCAGCACGCTTTCCCACCTCAGATTGTAGTAGAAACAACTTCTGTGTGTAATATGAAATGTGCACATTGTAATCATAAAATAATGAAACGTCCAAAATTTCATATGAGTAATGATATATATTGCAAAATTATTGATGAAATTGCTCTTCTAGCACCCGATACCGAGGTGTGGCCTACTTTTTATGGCGAGGCATTTACTTTGGGAGATAAACTTTTTGAAAGATTGTGTTACGCAAGAGATAAAGGGCTTCGCAATCTCGTTTTAAATTCAAATGGTAAATTATTGGGTCGCAAAGATTATATTGATCAGATTTTAACATCAGGACTTAAGCGTTTTATTCTCTCCTTAGATGGGTTTAAAAAAGAGACGTTTGAGCGTATTCGTGTGGGTGGAAATCGTGATAAGATATACGCAAATGTCGAAAAGTTACTGTCTCGAAAAAAAGAGTTAGGGCTTGAATTTCCTATTATACAATGTCAGTTTTCAGCCATTGATGATAATGCTTTAGAAGTTGCTGCGTTTAAAGATTTTTGGGAAGTAAGAGGTGCTGAGGTAAAAGTTCGAAATATGCTTTCGTGGACAAATAGTGGCGATGTGGTTGCAAGTAATTTAGACTATGAAACTGATTTTAGGATTGCGTGTCCTTGGGGAAATAATACAATGGCAATTCACGCAAATGGCAATATCGTCGCATGTGCAGTTGATTATGAAGGAAATTTTGTAGCTGGAAATGTTGAAGAAAAAAGTTTAAAAGATATTTGGCAACATGATCATTATCAAAAGCTTCGTAAAATTCATAGGGAGCATCGCTGGAATGAATTGCCAGAAGTTTGTAAAACGTGTCCTGATTGGCAAGCGGTTGGTGCTGAATATTATGAAAATAAAACTTTAGGTGAAACGAAAGAAGAAGCTAGACCTTTTTGGTGGAAACATCGTGAAGATAGTTAGTTTAAAGGAAAATATCGTTTGGCTAGAGAATTATGTAGCGTTGAGAAATCAATATGCTAAGGCACTTTTTTCTTCTGAAATGAATAGTGATGAAACGAGAGATTGGCTTAACAATAGAGATATTGAGGTTTTGATAGCCATAGAAAATGATGCGCTTTTAGGAGTGGGAATTTTATACCTTAACAAAAAAGGTGAAATAACACTCTTTGTCAAAAAGCCAAATCAAGGTATAGCCAAACTTCTTTTAGAAAAACTACAAGACTATGCAAATCAAAAAAATTTGCTTGAGCTTTGGGCATGGGTACACGATGAAAATAAAGCTTCCCAAAAGTTTTTTATCAACAATGGATTTATAGATTTTAGTAAAGAAAATAAGACTGTTAATACAACAACATATTCAGGAATAATATACAAATACAGATTGGATTAACTATGCAAAAAATAGAACATACAAATAAACATTATGGCATCAGAGCTGAGGCAGTTGAATTTCCCATGATGATAGTATTATCGTTTAGTTATGTATGCAATGCGCTTTGTCCCAATTGTCCTTATACAAATTCTTCCATTAGAAGTGACTATAAAGATGCAAAATATATGAGTGAAGAAATTTTTAAAAAAATAGCGGATGAAGCGGGAAAATATGGAGCTTGGCTTCGCATTTCTGGTGGTGGAGAGCCTTTAATGCATCCGCAATTTTTAGAGTTAATGGCGTATGCTAAATTAAAAGGGTGTAAATTAGGCATTATTAATAATGGCTCATTGATGAGTATTGATAAGGCTAGGGCATTGTTTGAGATGGGTGTTGAGATGTTAGAGTTCTCTGTTGATGCTGCGACAAAAGAGGATTATGATATTGTACGAAAAGGGCTTGATTTTGACACATTAGTTAACGCTGTACGCACTCTTTATGCTTTAAGAAATGAGATGAACGCTCCCACTAAAATTTTAGCATCTGCTATCAATCAGCAAGGCATTGATGTGGATTCTGTGGAAGCATTTTGGAGTCCTTATGTAGATCAATTTCAAAAAAGAAAATACCTCACATGGGGAATCAATGACCCACAAAATTCAGCAGATGATACTCCTTATCTTCCTCCTGAAGAAAAAATCCCTTGCCCTTTTATTTTTGAGCGTTTAAATATCGATAGTCGTGGGCAGATTATGGTGTGTGGTTATGATATTGCTGCCAATACAAACATGGGCAATATTCGTGAAAAAAGTATCAAAGAGATATGGCATTCAGAGGGATTTGAGTTTTATAGACAAAAACATTTAGATAAAAAAGGCGATGAGATAGCGATGTGCAAAGAGTGTCCTGATTGGAAATACCGATCGTGGCATCATAATTACTGGAAGTTAGTTGAGAATGCAGAAAAAGTAAAGAACCAAGCTTTACATGTCAAAGGAAATTAAATGAAAAAAACGTTTCTCATTACGGGTGGTGCGGGATTTATAGGTTCAAATTTTTTGCATTATATTTTCAATGCCTATCCTAATTCAAAGATAATTGTTTTAGATCTTTTGACTTATGCGGGAAATGTTGATAATTTTCCCGTCAAGCCCAATAATAATTCTGGGCGTTTTGAATTTTGGTATGGTAATGTAACCAATAGTGCTTTGGTGGAAGAGTTGGTTGAAAGAGCAGATATTGTGGTGCATTTTGCCGCAGAAACACATGTAACACGTTCTATTTATGACAATCGAAATTTTTTTGAGACCGATGTTATTGGAACGCAAACAATCGCCAATGCGGTACTTAAAAATAAAAAAAGCGTTGAGAGGTTTATTCATATCTCTACGTCAGAAGTGTATGGTACGGCTGAGAATTGTACGTTTATGGATGAAAATCACCCGCTAAATCCAGCATCTCCTTATGCCGCAGCCAAAGTAGGTGCGGACAGATTGGTTTATTCGTATGTAAATACTTATGATATTCCTGCAACCATTGTTCGTCCTTTTAATAATTATGGTCCCAGACAACATCTTGAAAAGGCGATTCCTCGTTTTATCACTTCTCTTCTTTTGGGTGAAAAACTAACCGTTCATGGAAAAGGGGAAGCCTCAAGAGATTGGATTTTTGTGGAAGATACATGCAGGGGTATTGATGCTATTTTATCTGCTCCAATTGATAAGGTTAAAGGTGAAGTTTTTAACTTAGGAACAAGTAGAACCATTTCGATTCGTGATGTAGCTTTAAGTGTTACTAAGCTTTTTGGTTTTGGGGAAGAAAAAATTATTTACAATGAAGACAGACCTGGTCAAGTGGATTGTCATTTGGCAGATATTTCAAAGGCAGAAAATGTACTCGGTTGGAGACCAAAGGTTACCTTTGAAGAAGGACTTAAAGATACGATAGTTTGGTATAAAAATAATAGACAAATGTGGGAAAAACAGATTTGGATGCGTGAAGTACCGATTATGCTTAAAGATGGTAAGAGAGTAATCCATTAAAAGGAAAAAATAAATGATTTGCCCAGTTTGTAAAACGTCCATAGTCAATTCTAAGCATATTTGGAAATATGAATTTAGTGAAATTATTCAATGTAATTTTTGTGGCGTCGTTCATCATGTTAGAAATAGCACTTTATATAAAGAGCAAGTGTTTGCTACCTATAGCAAAAATAGTTGGGGTAATTTTAATAAAGAGGATTATGATTCAAATTTAGCATCAGTTCAAATTGCTCAGCATGCGGATAGAATGAAATTTAATCTACAATTTTTTCAAGAGTTTATATCGTTTGATAACAAAAAATCAATTTTGGATATTGGTGCGGGTATTGGCTTGCTTGAGTTTATTGTTGAGCAGACAAATGAAAAACTTGCAGATATGAATTTCGTATTATTAGAGCCGATAGCTGAAAATTATCAAATTTTAAGAGAGCGTTATTCTAATTATGTTGTTCTTAATGGGCATTTAGAAGAGTATGAAAATATTGAGTCTGTTTATGATGTAATATTCTGTCAAGGAGTAGATTATCTTTTTAATGATATAGATAAGTCTTTTTCACTGTTACATAGATTATTGAAAGATGATGGCTTATTATTTATATCAAGAAATGTTTTTATTGATATGCCTTGTTATTTTGGAGGAGAAAAAATAGATACTTTGCAAAAACTTTTTTCTCCCAATCCTTTAATTAATATATTTTTTCTTGAAACTCATTATAGAGAATTTTTAGAAAAGAATTTTGAAATTTTATCTTCAAAAGAGTATTTAGAAAAATATGGAAAAGGATTAGCCGTTGGTAAAAGCTACAACTATGTATTAAAGAAAAAATCTTTAATTTATGATCAATCAGCAATAATGAATCAAGATTTTAAAGAAGTATATGATATTGCTATACAAAAGTTATCTGTAAATAAAAAATAAAATGTTTAACGAAATAATATAACGATATGGGATAAGGGGGTAATTGATGGGATATAAAAATATTGAATTAAAAAATAAATATATTTTGGAATGAAAATGAGTGTTTTCATCCCCTCTTTATTGCTTGATATGATTGTTGAAAACAATTTGAAGTTACATAAGGAGTTGATACCTTTTGGCTCTAAAAAAGAAATTGAAAACTATTTTTTATCGCTTTGTGAAATGAATGAATTACCTCGTTTTGAAAAGTTTTTTACCAGCAAAAAAGAAGATAGGCGTTATCTTGAAATCGGAAGTGGTTTTGGGTTTAATCTTATCAATGCAATTCAATCAGGCTATAACATCGTAGGCATTGAGCCTGGGAGAAGCATAGGTTTTGAAGATAGATTCAATCTCGCTCTGAAGCTTATAGAAGCAAACGGCATTAGCCCTGCTGAACAGTATATCTACGATATGGTGGCAGAAAATTTAAGTCAATTTGATAATGAAACATTCGATATGGTTTTTAGCATTGCTGTATTGGAGCACGTTTTAGACATAAAAAAATCATTGAGTGAGGCACAAAGGGTTTTAAAGCAACAAGGCATTATGTATATGAATATTCCAAACTATAACTCTTTTTTTGAAGGACATTATAATATGCTTTGGATTCCTTATGTATTACTTTATAAGCCTTTTGCAAAAGTATATGTTAGGTTTAGAGGAAGGTCTGATTTTTTTATTGATGAGCTTAATTTTACAACACCTTCGCTCATTGATGCTTTAGCACACGAAGTGTTAAAAGAGGGGAGATATTATATTTTGCCTCATTTTGATGGATGGCTTGGAAAATTTGGATTTTATTACTATTTTTTACGTACTGAGTTGCCAACCAATAACTCTTTTTTACTTTTTATAAGAAAAAAGAGTTGGTTGAAATTTCTTGCAAATAGTGTGGTGAGTGTAGTTGTGAAAACGGGGATGTCTTTAGGTTTGTGTAAAGTATTTAATGTGCTCTATATTAAAGATGAGCAAGGATTTAAAGGACGATTTTATGCATAAAAAAGCATTAGAGTATTTGGTGTGCCCTTCTTGCCAGCGTGATTTTGAACTTAAAGATGTTGTTGAAGAGAGTGGCTGCATCAAAGAGGGAAAACTTTTTTGTCCATCGTGTCAAGCATCGTTTAAAATTCATAACTTTATTCCTCGTTTTGTAGAAGATCAAGAATATGTGGCATCTTTTGGGGAAGAGTGGCATCTTTTTAAACATGTGAAAAATACGAGACCTTTGATGTCAAAAGATGAAATGAACCAATATATGGGACTTAAAAAAGAAGATATTGAAAATAAAGAAGTTCTTGAGATTGGTTGTGGGGCAGGTCCTTATTTGGATATAAGTGCAAGAGAATTTCATGCAAAGCATATTATTGGTATTGATTTGAGTCGTGCTGTGGACGCTGCTTATGAAAATGTAGGACATTTGGACAATGTAACGATAATTCAAGCCAATCTTTTTAGGCTTCCTTTGCGAAAAAAAAGTTTTGATGTGGTGTATTCTTTGGGTGTTTTGCACCATACACCAGATACGCATAAAGCCTTTGAAGCTATTGCCCCTTTTGTGAAGACTAGAGGGCTTTTAAGTATTTGGTTGTATGGAGCGTATTGGCTAAAGAAAAGTGTCAATCAAGATAGAATTAGAAAGCTTTTTACTTCTAAAATGTCGCCGATGGCGCTGTATCGTTTTTCCATCATCGCCTCATGGCTTTATTATCTCTACAAAATTCCTTTTATAGGGCATGCGTTTAGGGAAACATTGCCGATTGCGATGGATAAAGACCGTCATGTGAGGGCACTCAATACCTATGATCTTTACAGCCCAACGTATATCAATCGGCATTATGTTGATGAGGTGTATCGATGGTTTAGCGAAGAAGGGTTTGAAAAAATTGAGCCGTGTCATTATATTTTGGGTATGAAAGGCTATAAGCGTGAAGTGTAATTCCCCTTATATTTTTAAAATAGCGGATATTCCAGAAGATCGTTCGCTTATCCTATACGGCGGGGGACATGCTGGAAGAATTTTAATAGCTCTTTTGCGTATATATCGCCCACATCAGCTCATCAGCTATATTGTTGATGATGCACATGTTGGTGACATAGATGGTATAGCGATTATCTCTTCTGCTGAACTTGAACAAATATATATACCAGAATATTTGGTTTTGGTTTCTGTGCTTTTATGTGAGAATATTTTAAGTGTATTGGAGCGAATGAATATAAGGCATTATGCATTGATTCGCTTGAATTATCCCCATGATTTAAAAGAGTGTGAGGCACTAGCAAAAATGCATCAAGACTCTTATGCTATCACTCCTAGATATAGTTCGATACAAGAGTATCATAAAGGATATTTTGAGCGTGTCATAGAGATATTTGAAAAAGAAGAAGATAGCGCTTTATACAGTATGATAGTTCATAATTGGCATAAGCGAAATTTTGATGTGAGAGATTATTATGTTCATCATTTTCCTTTTATAGGAAGGCATTATTTAGAGCATTTGGATTTTTCTGATGTTAAGGTAATGATAGAAGGTGGGTTGGCTGATGGAATCAATACCATTGAATTCTTACATGTCATGCCAAAGATAGAAAAAATATATGGGTTTGAACCTCTGTACAATGCCTATGAACATCCGCATAAAACGTATTTAAATGCAAATCCAAAAGTGCAGATTTTAACGCAAGGGCTTTGGCATGAAAACACTACATTAGCCATAGATACATCCAGTGATCTTCCCCTTGCGAGTGTGAGCACTTTAGAGGAAGTTAATTTCTCTTCTCATCTTGAAATTGAGGTGGTAAGTATAGATAGTTTTGTGGAAGAGCGAAAGATTGAAAAAATTGATTTTATCAAATTTGACATTGAAGGCGCAGAATTAAATGCGCTTAGAGGAGCTTATAAAACCCTTCAAAAAGATAGACCAAAATTAGCCATTTCGATTTATCATTCTTATGAAGATTTGTACCAAATCGCCCTTTTTTTAAATGAAACACTCAAAAATTATAGTTATCGTTTAGGGCAGTACCATTATGATTTAGGGGAGACGGTGTTGTATGCTTTTCCTAAGGAGTCCAATACCGCCACGACATGTGAAAAAGAATTATTATTTAAAAGGGTTTAATATTGGAAATAAAATCTTTGCTTATTGGTAATACGGTTGTTGTATTTGACGAAGAAATTATGGATAAATTGTCTGATTCATACAATATGTTTGTTAAAAGTAATGTTTTAATGATTAAAAGAAAAGATTTGATGGATAATAATTGCCATTCTTTTGAAAATATTATATTTTTTGGAATCACTCCTAATACACTTGCAGATGTAGAATACATCAATCAAGTGTGTCCTAAAATGGTCTATTGGTATGATGAAGTAACGAATCAGCTTAATCCTATTATATATTCTTTGTACGATGGAAATCTTAGTGTTGCAAAACTTCCATTTAGCATGATGATGCAAAATATTGAAAGAAGATTTTTGTTTGAACTTGCAAAGCGTGTTAGTCATCATGAATCAATCTTTGAAATTGGGCGAAATAGTGGTGGATCTACTCTTGCTCTAGCACTTGGAAATCAAGAAAAACACAATCTTTCTGTGCTGGTTTCTTTAGATATTCTACACAACCCTCTTTATGATTATTATGCTAAAAAATATGAAGTGATCAAAAAAATCAAATGTTTTGTTCAAGACTCCAAAACATTTGATTGGAAAGGTGAAAATAAAAATCTTCCAATAGGACTTTTATGGATAGACGGAGAACATACTTACAATGGTTGTAAAAGTGATATAGAAAGATATAAAGGATTTCTTTCAGATGGAGGAATGATAGCTGTACATGATTATGGAAGCGGAAATCCAGAAATCGCAGGTATTATGAAAGCTGTTCATGAAAGTATTGTTGAAGATGATAATTTTGAAAATTTTTGTGTGATTGGCAGTATTTTTTTTGCACAAAAAAAGGGTGGTAAACAAATTCTTGATACAAAAAATCTTTCTTTGGAAAAGAGCATTCCTTATTATATTTTAGAATATTTAAGACATTATACTCCTGTGTTTAATTCCAAAATAGCTATTTATGGTACAGGTTTTCAAAGTTTAGATATTTTTTGTATGGCAAAGCAATACGGTTTAGAAAAAAATATAGTAGCATTTGTGGATGATTTTTCTATGCAAAAAACTTTTTATAACTTACCAATAATATCACTCAGTGAGACCAAAAGTATGAATATAGAACATATTTTAATTGGTTCAAAAGATCACGAAGAATCTATGGCACAAAAACTAAAAACTAGTGGTTGGAGTGAAAAAGATTTTACCCGAATCTATACAGCCGAGGCTTTTAAAAACTTTATAGCTTCTGGTAAAAATATTTATCGATTTGAATCATCAAGATGGAATGAACTTTTTATATTTGATCGAAATTTGGGAGAGTAATAGTGGAATTTTGGAAAAAAACTTGCAACTTTTTCTCTTATAAAATTATTCCTTTTCTTACAGGGGCAAATAAAGCGCCAGATGTGTACATTACCGATGGCTTTTATCTTAATTGGAGGCAAATGAAGCACTCGATGCACAAAGCAAAAGAGTATGCTACGGGGATTTGCTTGGACATTGGCGCTGGTAAAGCACCCTACAAGCGCTACCTTGAACCACATTGCAAAAATTACATCATTACTGATAGTGAAAAAACACATAGCCATATGTTTAAAGACTCACACACAGATTTTGTGATGGCAGAAGCCACGTTGCTCCCTTTTGATAATGAAAGCATAGATACGGTTGTTTTAACGCAAGTGCTAGAACATGTGTTTGATTATGAAAAGGCTTTGAGTGAAGCGGTGAGAGTTATGAAAAAAGAGGGTGTTATGTTGCTCTCCGTTCCTTTTATCTATCAGGCACATGCAACACCCTATGATTATCATCGTTTTAGCGAATATGGCTTAAAAATGCTTTTGCAAAAGTATGAATTAGAAGTTCTTGAGTGGCATTATCAAGGCTATCTTGGAACGACTCTTTTTTCTATCATCAATGGTTTTATCTGGGAAAAACTAGCCTGCATACGCTCTCTTCGCAATAGCGTGTTGCTACCTTTTATCTTAATTATCTTTACATGTAATAATGTTTTTGGGTTGATTTTAGATCTTATTCCTGCGAAACATTTTTCGCCAAATTTTTTTGTGATAGCTAGAAAGAAAGCATGAAAAATATAGCAATCATAACGCATAATCTCTGCTTGGGGGGTGTTCAAAAAAATGTTTCATTGCTTGCAAATGCACTCTCTTCAACCCATAAGGTCACTCTTATTTTATTCGAAGATAAACCTTTTTCATACCATTTAGATTCTAAAATAACTGTCTATACGCTTTTACACCATGCTTTGGAACTGGACAATAAAACAGAAGAGGAACTTCAAAACATAGGCAAAGCGCTTTTTGATGCGAGAAGTAAAGACCTTACACACCTTTTTGAAAGTCATGTATTTGATATTGTGGTTTCCTTTGAGGATTATAATAACCTTTGCACACTTAACGCTCTTAAAAAAGGAATGAAAGCCATTGTCTCTTCACGGGTGAGTTTAGAGCATGGCTATAAAAATCGCTTGATTCATCTTTTGCCCTCTTCTTTTTATAAAACAACTATGCAAAAGCTCTACCCAAAAGCTGAATGTGTGGTATCGGTCAGTGATGGCGTCAAAGAGGAGTTGGCAAAACTTGGAATACGTGCTAGAACAATTGCGAACGGAATAGAGCTTAAAAAACTTCAAACACTCTCACAAGAAGCGTGTGCATTAAATGACGAATTCTTTTTACATGTAGGACGGTTCGATACCGCTCAAAAAGCACAACATGAAGTCGTAGAGGCATACAGAAGTGTGGCAAAAGAGCTTCAAAGCGCACTGGTGTTTGTGGGGGATGGAAAAGACAGAGCTAAGGTAGAAGCGTTGGTTGGTAACTACGGTTTGCAAAAGCGTATTTTTTTTATGGGATTTGACGAAAATCCTTATCAATATATGCGAAAATGTAAGGGATTTATTTTTTCATCGTACTATGAGGGAATGCCAAATGCTTTACTTGAGGCATTAAGCCTTGGGTGTGCTGTTGTGGCGTACAAGTTTGAGCCATCATGGAGAGAATTTGATGGCAAAGAGGCTGTTTTATTTGTAGAAAAAGGCGATATAAAAGAGCTTTCAAAGGCTTTAGTTCGCTTGGAAAAAGAGCCGATATTCAGAGAAACATTGCAAAAAAATGCCCAATGTAGTATTCAAAAGTATTCTCAAGAGATGTGTCAAAAGCGTTGGAGAGAGCTTATAGAAACTGTTGTGAAAAAGGAAGATCAATTGTGTGTGGAATTTTAACAGCCATTGGCAATCATAACAAAAAAACCTTTGAAAAAGCGCTGTGTAAACTCTCCCACCGTGGACCTGATGCAATGGGAATATGGGGGGAAAAAGATGTTCTTATGGGGCATACAAGGCTTGCTATTATAGACCTTGATGAGCGATCAAATCAGCCGATGGTGGACGAGCGGTATGCTTTGGTGTTTAATGGAGAGATTTATAATTTTGAAGAACTTAAACGTGAGTATGCGCTTACATGTAAAACCACCAGCGACACGGAAGTGCTCATTAAACTTTATGAAACATTGGGTCATGCGATGCTCTCACATCTCAATGGTATGTTTGCTTTTTGCCTTTACGACAGGCTCAACGATGAGCTTTTTATGGCACGAGACCGCTTTGGAAAGAAACCTTTGTACTTTAGTCAGAGCAAAGGTTTAATAGTCGCAAGTGAAATAAAGGCGGTTTTAGAGCTTTTAGGAACAACACCTGCGATGAATAAAGAAGGGTTTAGAGACTATTTTGCTTTTCAAAGTACCGTGCCACCCTATACATTTTTTGAGGGAATTCATAAGCTTGAAGCGGGCATGTATGCAACCTTTTCAAAAGGAACTTTTACATGTAAACGGTATTACGAGGTTGGAGAAAAAGCGCTTTTACATGTAAGCGAAAAGGAAGCCCTCGAAAACATAGAAGCATTGCTTTTAGACTCTGTACAAAAACGTTTAGTGGGTGATGTTGAGGTGGCTTCATTGCTTTCAGGAGGCATTGATTCTTCGCTGGTGAGTGCTATTTATGCCAAAGCCTCAGGCAAAAAAATCAATACCTTCTCCATTGGGTATGATGAGCATTTGCATTATGATGAGCTAACGCAAGCCAAAGAGGCATCCGTTTACATTGGTTCACAGCATCATGAACTTCGTATCAATAAGCGAACATACATTGATACCATTGAAAACACGCTTGCACATTTGGATGAACCTATGGGCGATACAGCGTGTATGCCGACGTATTTGCTATCCAGAATGGTGCATCAATCAGGTATTAAAGTCTGCCTCAGTGGTGAGGGAAGCGATGAGATATTTTTAGGGTATGACAACTACTTTGAGATGGCAAAATATTATCAGATGCA
This sequence comes from Sulfurospirillum barnesii SES-3, assembly GCF_000265295.1. Classification (NCBI taxonomy): domain Bacteria; kingdom Pseudomonadati; phylum Campylobacterota; class Epsilonproteobacteria; order Campylobacterales; family Sulfurospirillaceae; genus Sulfurospirillum; species Sulfurospirillum barnesii. The sequence continues at coordinate 2,397,350 of NC_018002.1, read as the reverse complement.
TTCAGAGCTCTCAGCGCCGAGCAAGATGCTCTTAAAAAACTACTTAGAACGTAATCCTAATTGGTCTCGCAATTGGGAGTCTTTAAGGCGCATTAGTGCCAATGAGCATCCCTTTTACAGTGGAGGCGAAACCTTTACAAAACGCCAGTTTGATGCACTGTGTGGTGAAGAAACGAAGGATGTACGCACAAGCGTTGCCATTGATAAGAATCCGTTTTTATGGATGAGTACGATTGATTTTAAGATTTGGGTTGCTGAGGTATTGATGAGCAAGATTGACCGTATGTCCATGGCGCACTCTTTAGAGCTTCGAGCACCCTTTTTGGATTATCGTTTGATGGATTATTGTCTTGCGTTGCCTCCTTCTTTACGAGCGGGCGATACCAACAAATACCTTCTCAAACAGATTGCCCAAAAGTATATCCCCTCTTCTATTATTGAGCGTAAGAAAAAAGGGTTTAGCTCTCCGTTTATTGAGTGGTTGTATGCTGAATATGGCGATGAAATTTTAAAATTAATGTTACATGTAAGCCATCACAGCGGTCTATTTGATGCTTCATTTGTGACATTCTTGTACCACGAAGGCAAAGAGGGACGCTTCAAACAGCATGTTTGGTCACTGTATCTCTTTTGCAGATGGTATAATCAGTTTTATTTATAAGGATAAGCATGCTATTTACATCTCATGACCATACAATTTTTGAAGCCATTGAAGCCATTCGGACGAAGCGAAAAGCACAAGATGCGCTCATTGCTCTTGTGGATTATGGTGCAGGAGATCCTGAGGCGACACGAAGTCCTGAGCAGATGTATCAAGGGGTTCCAAAAGAGACTACCATCGCGCAACTTTCATCCATTGGCTTAAAAGGTGAATGGGCACAGGAGCTTTATTCTTTGGTACAAAAGCATCGTCCCAAAAAGGTTTTAGAGCTTGGAACATGTTGTGGTTTTTCAGCGATTTATATGGCAAAAGCATGCTGTGATTCACATATTTATACCATTGAAGGTGATCCCACTGTTGCCACTTTGGCAAAAGAGAACATAGACGAAGCAGGGTGCAAAAACATCACGCAGTATATTGGGCGTTTTCAAGATGTTTTACCGACCCTTTTAAAAGCGCCTTTGCAGATTGATTTGGCGTTTATCGATGGTCACCATGATAAAGAGGCAACGGTGCGCTATTTGGAGATGCTCAAACCTTATTTGAGTTCAAAAGCGGTGGTGGTTTTTGATGATATTTCGTGGTCCGAGGGCATGAAAGAGGCATGGGAGAAGATTTGTAAAGACTCTTTTTTTGAATCGTGTGTTGATATGAAAAAACTAGGAATATGCTTCGTTAAAGGAGAGATGAATGATTTGGTTTGATTTGGTGACTCCAAAATCGGTACTTTTTTTTATTCCCATTATCAAGCAGATTGAAAACAAAGGGCGTAAGACACTCATTACGGCACGTGAAGGGGAAGGGTACAGTGAAGTTGTGGAATTGTTACGGTTACACAACATCCCTTTTACCAATCGTGGTGAGTTTGGTGGGGCGTGTTTGCGGGATAAATTGCACGCTTCTATTGAACGTCAAAAGGCGTTAATGGAATTTGTGAGCCTCTACAACATCGACCGTTTGGTCTGTCTGTGTTCGGTGGATGCCAATCGTGTGGCGTTTGGACTGGGCATTCCTGTGATTAATTTTTACGATATTCCCCTCTCCGACCATAAAGAAAACTTCAAAAAAGCGCTTCCTCAAGCACGCTTAACCTTGCCACTTTCCAATCGTGTCATTAAACCTTTTGTCGTGCCTGATGATATTTTTCGCCGTTTTTCACTCGATGATGAGCAGATTTTCTCTTACGGATTTATCGACCCTGTCATTTGGCTCAAAGCGTTTAAGCCTGACATGAAAAGCGTTGAAGCGATTTTAAAGCCGTATGGTTTGGATTTGAAAAAACCGTTAATTGTGATTCGTGAAGAAGAATATAAAGCGAGTTATGTGGATAAACACTACCCCATTTTGTACGATGCGATGCAAGAGATTGCTACACAAACAGGGGCAAATATTGTCATTATTCCTCGTTACGAGAGCCGTTATCTTAAAGAGCAATTTCCTTTTGTGAGCGTGTTAGAAGAAAAAGTGGTCATTCAGCATCTTTTAGCCTATGCGGATTTGTTTATCGGAGGAGGAGGAACGCTCAATACCGAGGCATGCTATTTTGGAACGCCTACCATCTCTACACGCAGTTTTATCAGCCACTATGACAAATACCAAATCGACCAAGGGTTGATGGAGTGGGTCAATACCAAAGAGGAATTGCTTGAAGCGGTGGGACGTATGATGAGCAAGCGTTACGATGAAAGAGCCAAAGAAGTTTTCGGTGCTATGGTAGTGGATGTGGAAGCCATAGTGGAGGCTATTTTAGACTAGTCTAACATCTCTTTGGTAGCCCTCTCCCCTTTGCTTAGGTTTTTGGAGGCACGTTTGCCTAAAATCTCTCCTAGATATTTTGGATGCAGTCCATACCCTGGGCGAATGGAGCGAATGTTCTCTTCTGTAAAAACTTCGCCTTTTTGAATGGCTTTGGTGACATAGAGGCTTCTGGAAAACTGTCGTCCTTTAATGGTGTTTGGCTCGTTTGGGTAAGAAACTTCCCCTCGTAATTTTTCTGCTTCACGCACGGCGTGCACCATTGCTGAAAACGCTTCCACATCAAGTGAAAAAGAGGCATCGGCTCCACCAATGCTTTTATCTAAGATAAAATGTTTTTCAATCACTTTTGCTCCAAGGGCTACTGCCATGACAGGGGCGGTGAGACCTAAGGTGTGGTCTGAAAATCCCGCAATGACTCCAAAACGCTTTTGTAACTCAGGAATCATCAGAAGATTGGCATCCTCTAAAGGAGCAGGATAGGATGACGTGCATTGAAGTAAAACAATCTCCTCATTTCCCTCTTCCTTGCAGATGCGTACGACATCTTCGATTTCTTCCAGTGTGGCAATGCCCGTGGAGATAATAATGGGGCGTTTTTTAGAGGCGACGTAGCGCACGAGGGCGTAATCTGTAATTTCAAAGCTAGCAATTTTGTAGGCAGGTGGGTTAAATGATTCTAAAAAGTCCACCGCACGTTTATCAAAGGGAGTTGAAAAACAGAGCAATCCCTCTTCTTTAGCACACGCAAACAGTGCCTCGTGCCATTCCCATGGGGTGTAGGCTTCTTCATAGAGTGCATACAAGGTTTTGTTATCCCAGAGTGTTCCGCCTTTCACCACAAAGTCTTCTTTATCGCAGTTGATGGTGAGTGTATCGGCGGTATAGGTTTGAAGCTTGATAGCGTCCGCTCCTGCTTTTTTGGCAGCACGTATCGTTTGTTTGGCAATGTCCAAACTCTGCCCATGATTGGCGGAGAGTTCAGCGATAATAAACGTGTGAGGGCTGTTTAAATCAAAATGAGCGATGTTCATTGTCTAACTCCATACAAATAATCTCGTGTTTATTTATTGTTTTTCGTGCTGTCTCGCAAAAGCCAAAGGCTTCATACAGTGCTTTGGCTTTGGTATTAAACGCAAAGAGTTCCGCACAGAGTTTTTTTACATGTAAGGCTTCAAATCCATAGGTGATGATGGCATTCATCAACTCTTTGCCTATTCCTTTGCGAGAAAGTGTGGGATTGGCGTAAAGTCCTATGGTTGCGCATTGTTGTGTGATATGCGTAAAATCAATCACGCCTATATCCACACCTTTGTGTTGCACCAAAAAATAGCGTTTATCCAGAGATTTTTTTAAACTCTCTATAAAAAGTAGGTGTTCTTCAAGTGAAATCATCTGCACATGGTACATAAAGGCTCTTACCTTTTCGTGGTTGCGCCATGTTAAAATCATTGCTTTTTGGGTGTTACTTAGCGTTGTAAAGTCGCATAAATGCGTGCTCATTCCACTCCTTTAACACAAGATAGCCCTTTTGGTGAAGATACTGAAACATTGCTTCTTGATTTTGGGCTGTTTGAATGGCAATAAAAGGCACTTCCATAAAGAGCACCTCATGCACCATCACGCTAGGTGTTGTAATGACACAATGGCTTTGGTGCAAAAGTTTAGCTACTTCTTTTGAGTTTACATGTAAAGCGATGTTAGGCGTATCTGCCACAAAAGATTTCAACGCTTCAAGATGTGCATTGGCAGTGGTTGTGAGAATGGCAATGCGTTTGTCTTTGGGTAAGGTTTGTAAAATGGTTTGCGTTAGATTGCTTGCGTCACTTCCCCCCATCGCAATGCACACATCGTAGATTTTCTCACGCTGAATCGTTTTTTCTGTATGGAACTCTTCTCGTATCAAAGGCACTCCACAACGAAGTTCGCACCCTTTTGGAACAAGCCCCTCGTAGCGTGAAGCGTCCGCATAAAGGTTTGGGTTGAGGAGAATATCGCAGTGATGGCTCTCATAGGTGTCATCAACGCTTAAAATCTTCACCCCCATTGCCTCTTTGATTTTTCGCTCGAAAGAGACGTCAATGCCGTAATGGTCGATGACTAAAAGCGTTACATGTAAAGCGTGAATCAGTGCGATAAGTTCGCCCGCATCGTTAGACGTGAGGCGTTTAACCTCGTAGGGAATTTGGTCAATAATATTGCCCTCTAGCGCTTGGCACGCAAAAATGACTTCACCCTCAAATTCTTTGGCAAGGACAAGGTCTCTCATGATGTGCCCAAGTCCTATGGTGCTTGAACTATCAGCCCTGATGAGTATTTTCATGAACTATCTTATACATGAGTTCCGCCCTTATCCAATCTTCAGGCGTGTCGATGTCTTGCACGAGGTGAGGAGGTAGTAAAAAAGCTGTTGAATGGGGTGCAAAGATGGTTTTATTCTCTAACCATGCTTCTGGCTTTCCCCAATAAAATTGCCCTGCATCGTGGTACGCCTCTTTTAAATCCTGACTCCGAATGGCAAAATTTTCAGGAGAAAACATTTCAACCCTATCATCATGGGTGAGGCGGATGGCTCGCTGAATGGGGAAGGAAAAACGGGTTGCACTAAAGCAATAAAGCGCGGTACATGTAAAAAGTTTTTCATAAGCCTTTTGGAGAAAAGAAGCCTGAACAAAGGGTGCGGTAGCGTAGAGACAACAGACGGCTTTGATGCCATTAGTATATATGCCACTGTTTTGAATCGCATGGGCAATAACGGGAATCGTAGGCGTGTAATCATCACTGAGTTCACGAGGTCGCATAAAAGGAACTTCAGCTCCATAAAAACGTGCGACATCGGCTATGGCTTCATCATCGGTGCTCACGATGATTTTATCAAACAGTCCGCTTTTTTGAGCTGTTTCAATGCTGTAAGTGATGATGGGTTTACCGCAAAACTCCTTGATATTTTTGCGAGGAATGCGCTTACTTCCCCCTCGTGCGGGGATAATAGCAATGTTCATCGGTGGCACCCTTTGATGGATTCGCACACTTCTAAAAGGGATTGAATGACATACTGCGCCTCTTCTATGCTCATTCCCTGATGACATGGAATGGAGAGCTCGGCTCGGTAAAAATCCTCCGTATTGGGTAGGTAAAGTTCCCCAAAACGCTCTTTGTAGTAGCTAAACTGATAAATGGGTTTGTAATGCACTTGCACGCCCACACCTTTTACATGTAAGGCTTGAAAAATCTCCTCTTTGGAACACCAGAGATTTTTGGCAAGTAAAATGGGGTAGAGATGATGGCTGCTTTTTTTGCTATTATCAATGCCAATGGGCGTAAAATAAGGCGTGTGCGCAAAGGCGACATCGTACGCATGAGCAATGGCATTTCGTTTTTCTATAAAGCTATCCAATCGCTTGAGCTGACTTAGCCCCAAAGCACACGCTACATCGCTTAAACGGTAGTTTTCGCCCAAAAGTACCATGTCAGAATTCCACAAGGTTTTTTTCACAATGCCGTGGCTTCTTAAGAGTTTGGCTTTTTCGTAAAACTCGGTGTTATTGGTCGCAATCGCACCACCTTCAAAAGTGGTGATGGGTTTGATGGCATGAAAACTAAAAATGCTCATATCCGCTTTTTGTCCCACTTTTTGCCCATTGATTTCGCTTCCAAGTGCATGAGAAGCATCTTCGATTAAAAAGAGATGGTGAGCGTCACACAGAGCTCGTAAGGCATCAATTTCCACAGGATTTCCGCCAAAATCCATGGGCACAACGGCTTTCGTGTTTGGCGTGATGAGTGCTTCAACTTTTTTCTCATTCATATTGCCATCAAATTTAATGTCACAAAAAACAGGAGTCGCACCGCATTGAAGAGCCGTGTTGGAAGTGGCGGCAAAGGTGAGGGGTGTTGTGATGATTTCATCTTCCTCTTTAAGCCCAATGATTTGATACGCTACGTGCAAAGCGGAGGTGGCTGAGTTCATGACACAGACGTGTTGTACGCCTAAGTAAGAAGCCAGCGCTGCTTCAAACGCCTCGACTCTCTCCCCGCCTGTTAAAAAATCACCCTTTAATGTTTCAACCACAGCGTCAATATCGCACTGTTCTATGCTTTGTCTGCTATAAGGTATCATGCCTCTATCATCTCCAAAAGTCCTTTGGCATCAAGCCATTGTGTATTGGTTTCTGAGCTGTACTCAAAGCCGTATTGAACAGGTGTTCCCTTCTCTTTTAGTGCATTACATGTAAAGTCTGCTTTTTGCGCAAACTGAATGCTAGGCTGAATGACAAAATGGTCGTCAAACTCTAAGGTGAGGTGGCTGTCATCTTTGGGAACCATCACCTCGTGCATCTTCTCTCCTGGGCGAATACCAATGATTTTTATCCCAAGATGTGGCGCTAAGGCATGGGCTAAGTCAATCATTTTCATGGAAGGAATTTTAGGAACAAAAATTTCTCCTCCTTGCATCCGCTCAAAATTTTTCAAGACAAAATTGACCCCTTGTTCTAGGGTAATCCAAAAGCGACTCATCTGCGCTTCGGTAATGGGAAGCTCTTTTGCCCCCTCTGCGATGAGACGTTTAAATAAAGGCACCACAGAACCTCTGGAGCCTATCACATTGCCATAGCGTACGACGGAGAATTGGGTACGTTTGGAGCCTCGTATGTTATTGGCAGCGACAAAGAGTTTATCGCTAGCAAGTTTGGTTGCGCCATAAAGGTTGATAGGGTTAGCGGCTTTATCGGTGGAGAGGGCAATGACTTTTTGCACCCCACATTCAAGTGCGGCATCAATGACATTTCCCGCTCCGTTAATGTTGGTTTTAATGCACTCCATCGGATTGTATTCTGCAATAGGAACGTGCTTGAGTGCTGCGGCATGAATGACAAAATCAACGCCATCCATCGCACGTTTCAAACGCTGCTCATCTCTGACATCCCCAATAAAAAAGCGCATACACGGGTGGGTGAATTGTTGTGCCATTTCGTATTGTTTAAGCTCATCTCGTGAGAAAATAATAATCTTGTTTGGTTGGTATTTTTTTAAAAGAATTTCGGTGTATTTTTTACCAAAACTGCCCGTTCCGCCTGTGATGAGTATATTTTTTTGATTAAACACGCCACGCCCTTTACATGTAAAGATTTATTTTAAAAAGCAATTCTAATTCCGCACTCTATTTGACAAGAGTATGATAGGAGTAGTATAATAAAGACATCTTTAAGTAAGGGGCATGTGATGAAAATTTCAAGCAGTTCCAATACCCAAATTCTCAATCTTATTTCACAAAACAAAGAGAATACCTCAAATACATTAGAAAAAATTGGTGCAATGAAAGAGCTTAGCGGGGTTGATAGTGCCAATCTTGTTATCTCCGATGCCCTCTCTTCTCAAATCTCTTCGCTCACCCAAAGTGTCCAAAATGCCAATGAAACGGTGAGCATGTACCAAATTGCCGATAGCTCACTCCAAGCGCTTCAAGCCAACAGTGATAGGCTGAATGAACTCTCCGTACGCTACAACAGCGCTTCCCTCAATGATGATCAAAGAGCGATGGTGCAAAAAGAGTTTAGTGCCATCCAAGGGGCGATGCAAGACATCACAGAGCAGACCACGTACAATGGGCAAAATATGCTCTCCAGTGCTTATGGACTTGAAGTTTCAGGACTCTCAGAACTTTCGGTGGATGATCAAGAAGGCATTGCCAATTTTAGAGAAAATTTGAGCAGTTTAAGCCAAACCGCAGGTGGTAGTATCAATCGTGCTATGAGTGAGATTACCAATTCGCTGACTACGATTACCAATTTAAGCAGCGCTAATGCGCAGATTGCAGAAAAACCAATGGAAGAAAAAATCGCCCAACTGAACAGTGATGAGATAAAACTGACCAGCTCAACGCTTGCCCAAGTGCATCAGAACAATTTGATGCAACAAAGTATTTTGGCACTTTTAAATTAAACGTGCCTCCTTTTTCACCTTCTTCTGATGTCTCGTATTAACAACCAACGCTTTTACCAAAATGCTATAAAACGCTACGGGTGTACTGCCCGTGGGTTGAATTGGAACTCTAAGGGCTCACAGCATATCCGTTTTGAAGTGATTTATGAGCTTTTAATGCCCTATTTACAGCACAGCAGTGTGATTGATGCGGGGTGTGGTTTTGGTGATTTTTACCTTTTTTTACAACAAAAAGGCACCGTTCCTAGGGCATATACAGGGTATGATGTGCTTTTAGAAGCACTTTTTGTCGCACAAAAACGTACCAAACAGCACTGTGTTAAGTGTGATATTTTAAACGATAGCCTTGCGTTGGCGGATTTTTACGTTGCCAGCGGATCGATGAATATTTTAAGCCGTGAGGAGACTTTTACCTTCATTCGCCGTTGTTTTGAGGCGTGCAATCAGGGATTTATTTTTAATCTCTTAAGGGGTGAAGAGCGTGAGGGGCATTTTAACTACTTTTTACCCGAAGAAATTGAAGCGTATGTGAGCGATTTTGCTTACGAAGTGCAAATGTACGAGGGGTATATGGAGGGGGATTTTACCGTGTTTTTGAAGAAGGAGGGGGTATGATTAAGGTTTTAATGGGTGTGGTGGTGCTCTATGTGGGAGCGATGGGGTATCTTTATTTTACCCAAGAGAAACAGATTTTTGCAGCACATCTCATTGAAGAAAAACCCGCCCCACAAGGCGAAAATCTAGAGCCATTAGCGTTACATGTAAATGAAAATGTTGTTTTAGAAGGGATTTTACGTAAAGATGAACAGAGCAATGCAGGATTGCTCCTTTACTTTGGTGGTAATGCAGACGATGCTACCCATTTTGTCTTACATGTAAAAGCCTTGCAAGGCTATGATGTGATTGCGTTTAATTATAGAGGTTATGGCAAAAGTGGTGGAAAACCCAGTGAGGAAGCATTTTTTAGCGATGCACTGAAAATTTATGACACCTACGCACGGGGTAGAAAAGTGGTGATTATGGGGCGAAGTTTGGGCAGTGGGGTGGCAAGTTTTTTGGCATCCAAAAGGGTGAATGATGGTTTGGTGCTTTTAACCCCGTATGACTCCATTGTCTCTATGGCACAGAAAAAATACCCCATTTTTCCCATTGATTATTTAGTAAAACATAAATTTGAGAGTGTGCGTTATCTTCCGTTTGTGAATGCTAAGGTTGCGGTGATGGAGGTGCAAAACGATGCGACCATTCCACGCTACCATCTTGAAAAACTCTTAGAGGCTATGCCCGATACTCCTTTACATGTAAGCTTTTCAAATACGACACACGGCGATGTGCTTACCCATCCCTCTTTTTGTGAAGAGCTTCAAAAAATATTAGGAAATTTTAATGAATAAAGTCTATATCAAACACTCCGTTGTTCCAAAACTTAGACGTTTTACCCCATGGGTTTATGCCAACGAAATCGACTCTAACAAAGAAGAGTTTCAAAGTGGTGAAGTGGTCGCACTCTTTTCTAAAAAAGATGGTTTTTTAGGAACCGCCTATGTCAATCCCAAATGTGCCATTTTTGCACGGGTTCTTAGTTTTGGAAAAGAGGAGATTGGTAAAAAGTTTTTTCATAACCGCATTAAAAATGCCATTAAAAAACGTGAAGCGCTTTTAAACGTGAGCAATTCTGTACGGCTTATTCACTCCGAAGCCGATTTTTTACCTGGACTCATTGTCGATAAATACGGTGAAAATCTTGCCATTCAAATCAACACCGCAGGCATGGAAGTGTACCGTGAGCTCATCATCAGCACGCTCAAACAGTTTTTAAATCCCACGTGGATGGTTGAAAAATCAGACCTACACTCTCGTGAAATTGAAGGGCTTGAAGATAAAAACGGCACACTGTTTGGAGAGCCTTGTGTGCAGTTTGAACTCAAGGAAAACGGTTTACGTTTTTTAGTGGACATTGAAGATGCGCAAAAGACAGGCTTTTACCTTGACCAGCGCAAAAACAGAAGCATATGTGCACAGTACATTAAAGAAAATGATAAGGTTTTAGACTTGTGTTGCAACGCAGGGGGCTTTGGCATTTATGCGTTGCATGCAGGAGCTAAAGAGTGCGTGTTCGTTGATGCCTCCGACTCGGCCATTGAGCAAACCAAAGCCAATTTAGAACACAATGAACTTGTGAGTGAATCTTTACATGTAAACGATGTTTTCACCTTTTTAAAAGAGCAAAAATACAAAAATAGCTTCGATATGGTCATCATCGACCCGCCATCCTTTGCCAAAACCAAAGAGCAAGCCGTAGGTGCTAAACGAGGCTTTAAACACCTTTTGATGGAGTCCACCAAAGCAGTGAAAGATGGCGGGTTGATTGGCTTTTTCTCGTGTTCACACCATGTGGGGCGCAAAGAGTTGTTAGATATTGCGATGGAAGTCTCCCACGATGTCAAAGTACAGTACGTACTTTTAGAGCAGATGCAACAAGACAGTGACCACCCGTGCTTGATTAACGCAAGTGCTTCGTTTTATTTAAATGGGTTGTTGTTGAGGGTTGAGAAGTAATTATGAAAAGTATGGTTTGCCTCTTTTTTTTAATTTTTTTTGTTCAAACCATGTCTGCAAAATGCACTAAAAGTTTCTCTTTAGTGCAAAATAATGCGGAAGTATATGATAAAAAAACAGGGCTAATTTGGAGTCGATGTACGCATGGGATGTCTTGGAAAAATGGTGTTGGATGTGTTGGTGAGATAGAGCTTTTAACATTAAAAGAAGCTAGGAAAATAGAACAAACTAATAAAAAATGGCGTTTACCGAGTATTGATGAACTTGCAAGTTTAGTGGATGTAGCGTGTAAAGATTATCCTATTGATAGTACGGTTTTCCCTGATATAGACTCTGATGAAGGGGAGTCTACGTATTGGAGTAGAACAACGTATTTGAGTAATGAAGAGACTAAAGAGATGCCTTCATTGTTTTATACGATGGATTTTATGCAGGCTAGGGTAGATGCCCATACTCAAGGGATTGCATACAAAATACGTTGGGTGAGAAATAAAAAATAATTTAGGGTATTGTGTTTTTTTTAGTCAAACTTAAAATAAGAGGGTGTATGAGCAAGCATCTGTGCAATGCGAGGGTCATCTTTGGAACAGTTGTATGCGCCATTATATAAGGTTTCAAGCCATCGTTTGAGGGTCGCTTTTTCAAGTGTTGTGTGTGGGTAATGCAGCAGTAAAAGTTTCATAGGAGGTGGTGTTTCATCACTGTGAAGCGGTAACATATAATCAAAAGGCTTGATTTTTAAAGCACCCATTTTACGGTAGAACCGCTCTCTTTTTTCACGGATTTCCTGCTCGAAAGAGGCATGTTCGGGTGAGTCTATTTCAATGAGAATGGGGCGAATTCCCTCTTTATCAAAGAGCAATTCAATGCTTTTTTTTAGCAAAAAAGAGCCTAAGCCTTTGGCTTGAATGTGTGGAGTAATGGCAATGTATTCAAGAAGAAAAAAATCAGTATTTTGAGGATGAAAGATAATACAAAAGCCAACAATTTCTTCGTCATTATACGCTAAATAAATGGTGTAAAAAGGAGCCTCAAGCATGGAGAAAAGTGTCTCTTTACTCTTTTGTTCGCTAGGAGGAAATGCCTTGGCGTAGATGGCATAAAAGCCATCAAAAGCTAAGGCATTTTGAGCGGTTAAAATCGTTACATGTAAAGGCATGAAAAATTATTTTAAGATGCGTGGCAAGGTAATACCTGTTTGACCTTGGTATTTCCCTTTTTTGTCTTTATACGTGGTCTCACATTCGCTATCACCCTCTAAAAAGAGCACTTGTGCGATGCCTTCATTGGCATAAATTTTAGCAGGCAACGGGGTGGTATTGGAAATTTCAATGGTGATGTGACCTTCAAATTCTGGCTCAAATGGGGTTACATTTACAATGATGCCACAACGTGCATAGGTACTCTTCCCTAGACAAATCGCAAGGACATTTTTTGGGATTCTAAAGTACTCAACCGTGCGTGCCAACGCAAACGAATTTGGTGGAACTATACAAATATCTCCTGTAAAATCAATCACATTTTTATCGTCAAATTCTTTGGGGTCAACCACAGTAGAATTAACATTGGTGAAGATTTTAAATTCACGTCCCACGCGGATGTCATACCCATAACTGCTCACACCGTAACTGACCACATCTTTGCCCACTTGCTCTTCGCAAAAAGGCTCTATCATACGCTCTTTAAGCGATTTTTCACGTATCCAACTGTCTGCTTTCAAACCCATAAAACTACCTTTATATTATTAAGTGAGTGTATATCTTTAGTATGGTATTATAACACACTTTATGTTATGCCAAAAGATGGCAAATTATTAGGAGAATTCAATGGATAAAAATGAAATCAGAGAGTTAATGCGTTTTTTTGATAAAAGTGACATCACAAAACTAAAAATCAAAGAGGGTGATTTTAGTATTGAGTTACAAAAAGGTTTTGAGCCTACTGTGGTACACGGTACACCGATGGTATCTGCGCCGATGGCACCTGCTGTGGCAACTTCAGCACCTGTAGCAAGCTCTGTACCTCTTAGCAGTGGAGAAGCCAGTGTTAATGCGGCATCTGCTGGATTAAGCATCAAATCTCCCATGGTGGGAACATTTTATAAATCTCCAGCTCCAGGGGCTGCTGCGTTTGCAAAAGTCGGCGATGTGATCCGTAAAGGTCAGCCAATTGGTATTATTGAAGCGATGAAAATTATGAATGAAATTGAAGCAGAGTTTGACTGCAAAATTTTAGATATTTTAGTTGCAGATGGACAACCCGTTGAGTTTGACATGCCAATTTTCATGGTGGAGAAAGTTTAATGAAGATTGAGAAAATTCTTGTTGCCAATCGTGGTGAAATCGCGCTTCGTGCAATAAGAACCATCAAAGAGATGGGGAAGCAAGCCATTGCGGTTTATTCAACAGCGGACAAAGATGCGCTTTATCTTCAACATGCTGATGCCAGTATTTGCATTGGTGGGGCAAAATCGAGTGAGAGTTATCTCAGTATTCCCTCAATTATCAGCGCAGCAGAAATTAGCGGGTGTGATGCCATTTTCCCAGGGTATGGTTTTTTAAGTGAGAATCAAACCTTTGTGGAGATTTGTCAACACCATAACATTAAATTTATTGGACCTTCTGTAGATTCTATGGTGTTAATGAGCGACAAATCCAAAGCCAAAGAGGTCATGAAAAAAGCAGGTGTACCTGTTATCTTAGGCAGTGATGGCGCCCTGAAAGATGTTGCACAAGCTAAAGAACTTGCGGAGCAAATCGGACTTCCTGTCATTGTAAAAGCAAGTGCAGGTGGTGGCGGTCGTGGTATGCGTGTGGTTGAAAAAATGGAAGATTTGGAAAAATCGTTTCTTGCGGCTGAAAGCGAAGCTTTAAGTGCGTTTGGCGATGGCACGCTGTATATGGAAAAATACATCAAAAATCCTCGTCATATTGAAGTGCAAGTGATTGGCGATTCTTTTGGCAATGTGGTTCATATTGGGGAGCGTGATTGTTCGATGCAAAGACGTCATCAAAAACTGATTGAAGAATCTCCTGCAATTGCGTTGGATGATAAAACCAGAGCACGACTTCATGAAGTCGCTGTGAAAGCAACGAAGTACATTGGCTATGAAAATGCGGGCACCTTTGAGTTTCTTTTAGATGCAGATAAAAACTTCTACTTTATGGAGATGAATACACGTCTTCAAGTCGAGCACTGTGTCAGTGAAATGGTGAGTGGTATTGACATCATTGAGTGGATGATTCGTGTAGCTGAGGGTGAAAAACTGTTTGATCAAAGTGCACTCACTTTCAAAGGTCATGCGATTGAGTGTCGTATTACAGCGGAAGATCCTGTTAAATTTATCCCAAGTCCTGGTAAGATTACCAAGTATATTATTCCTGGTGGTCGCAATGTCCGTATGGATTCACATGCGTATCAAGGCTATTCTGTGCCACCTCATTATGACTCCATGATTGGAAAACTCATTGTGTGGGGTGAAGATAGAACCCGTGCTATTAAAAAGATGAAACAAGCACTCAGTGAGTTGCAAATTGAAGGAATTAAAACGGTTCGTGATTTTCACTTAGGGATGATGGACAACGAAGACTTTATTGACAATAAATTCGATACAAACTATCTTTCTCGTTATTAATACAAAAGGGTCGCTAAAAGAGCGACCCTTTTAAAACTACTTATGGTAAACGTACCACTTTAATATTTGCAGAAGATTTGAGTTTTTCAAAATACTCTTGAATCGCTTTTTGCTCTTTTCCTTCAGACAATTTTGAGTGAATATAGTTTTTTGCATCATCGAACGAGACAGTTTGAGCATTGTGTTTATTTTTCACGTAAAACATGACATAATTTGGTTCTGATTTAACAATCGTAGAAAATGTATTGGTAGCGGTTTTATTGAGGAGTGTTGCAAGGTTTGCATCAATTTTTCCTGCTTGAAAACTTCCCTCTTTAAGTTCAACATCTTTAGAAACACCCATAGGATTTTGTTTAATGGCTAGCAGACTCTCTTGATTTGTACTGGTATAGATGGTTACATCAAAACCACTGGCTTGCGAAAATTCATGAAGGTTTTCATTATAATAGGCTTTAAGCTCACCATCACTCATCTGTTGTAATTTTGTGCTGATGATTTTTCGGTACAACTTGTCACGTTTAAGTTTATTTTTTAATTCATCTTTGTACTCAACAATATCAATATTTTTAGATTGAATCATGGCAATAAAATCATTTTTACTCATGGAATTGCTGTTGGCTAAATTTTCTAAATATTGTTCAACCTCATAAGCGTCAATACTAATGTTTAACTTTTTAATTTCAGCTTCTTCGAGTTTTTGTTGAACAAGAATATCTAAAGCCTCTTTTTTTGAGAGGTTAAAGCGTTGTGAATATTTAAAAACATCATAAAGTGTAATGGGTTCTTTGTTAATAATTAAAGAAATGCCATCAACGGTTCCAGCACTTGCAGGAGAGAGAAGAAGCGTAGCGCCTAAAGTTACAAAAGTTAACACCTTCAATTTGATCTTCATTCATAATCCTTTGTTTTAAGAAAACTCTCTATATAATCACTATGTATTAAAATATAAGAAGCTACAAATAATAACATTTTTTTGAACAAAATAAATTAAAAAAATGTTTTTTCCTCCCGCTTCTTGTAAAAAATTTCGTTATTACGTAACAAAATGATACATAATTTATACATAAATGAAAAGGTTTGATGGTATGGTTGTGACACGTTTTGCCCCAAGTCCCACAGGATATTTGCATATTGGAGGGCTTAGAACAGCACTTTACAGCTATCTTTGGGCGAAAAAAAACAATGGAAAATTTTTGTTTCGCATTGAAGATACAGATTTGGCACGTAACTCTAAAGAAGCGGTTGATGCTATTTTAGAAGCGTTTAAATGGCTTGGTTTAGCACATGAGGGTGAGGTTGTTTATCAATCTAAGCGTTTTGAGCTTTATAAAGGCTATGTCCAGAAGCTGTTGGACGAGGGAAAAGCCTATAAATGTTATATGAGCAAAGAAGAACTTGATGCGCTTAGAGAAGAACAAAGTGCTCGTAAAGAACGCCCTCATTACGATGGAAGATACCGTGATTTTACAGGGACACCTCCAAAGGGTGTTGAGCCTGTGATTCGTATTAAAGCACCTATGAGTGGTGTGGTCTCTTTTGTGGATGGTGTTAAAGGTGAAATCTGTTTTAATGCCACTGATATTCTTGATGATTTTATTATTGCACGTAGTGATGGCACGCCAACGTATAATTTTGTTGTGGTGATTGATGATGCCCTGATGGGTGTTAATGAAGTAATTCGAGGGGATGACCATGTTTCTAATACCCCCAAACAGATTATTTTGTACGAAGCTTTAGGTTTTGAAATTCCAAAATTTTACCATGTCCCAATGATTTTAAATCCAGAGGGCAAAAAGCTTTCTAAGCGAGATGGTGCTGTGGATGTTATGGATTATAAACGTGAGGGCTATCTTCCTGAGGCATTGCTCAATTTTTTAATTCGTTTGGGTTGGAGTCATGGTGATCAAGAGATTTTCTCACGAGATGAGATGGAGGCATTGTTTAACCCTAATACTATTAATAAATCGGCTTCTGCCTACAATCAAGAAAAACTGTTATGGCTCAATGCGCACTATATTAAACAAGCAAGCTATGAGCGTTTGGTGGAAGAGTTACGCTTTTTTGGTGTTGATTTGTCCTTACATGTAAAAAAAGTGTTACTAATTGATGCACTAAAAGAGAGAGCAAAAACCTTAGTGGAGTTTGCACGTTTGGCAAAAGAGATTTTAGAAACACCAACGTGTTACGATGAAAAAGCCGTTGAAAAGTTTTTAAACGATGATGCTGTCATAGTTTTAGAGCATTATTTTGAAGCTTTAAAAGGTGAAAAAACGATGCATACTGCGGGTGAATTTGAAACATTTACCAAAGTATTTTTAGAAAAAAAAGGCTTAAAACTTAAAGATTTAGCACAAGGCATTCGTATTGCAATGGTTGGAAGTTCAGTAAGTCCTTCCATTTTTGATGTTTTAGAAATTATTGGTTATGAAAATGTATTAGAGCGAATTCAAAAATTAATATCTTTTAAAAGGAGAGCGGTGTGAGTAAAGGAAAAGTAACAAAAGAGGAATCTTTAGCGTACCACATTGGTGGAAAAATTGAGATTAGTGTGAAGTCACGTTGTGATAGCGCAAGAGATCTTTCTATGGCATATACCCCTGGCGTTGCGCATCCATGTTTAGAAATTGAAAAAGACAATGAATTGGCATACCAATACACCAATAAAGGGAATCTTGTTGCGGTTATTACCGATGGTACGGCTGTTTTAGGGCTTGGAGATATTGGTGCAGTTGCGGGTAAGCCTGTTATGGAAGGGAAATCTGTTCTGTTCAAAAAATTTGCAAATGTTGATGCGTTTGATATTGAATTAGACGAACATGACGCCGATAAAATTGTCGAGATTTGTAAAGCACTCTCTCCAACCTTTGGTGGTATTAACCTTGAAGATATTAAAGCGCCAAAATGTTTTGATATTGAAGAAAAACTTCAAGCAAGTGTCAACATTCCAGTCATGCATGATGACCAACATGGAACAGCGATGATTACCAGTGCTGGTTTAATTAATGCGCTTGAAATCAGCGGTAAAAAAATTGAAGATATGAAAATTGTAGTCTCTGGTGCAGGGGCAGCTGGTATTGCATGTGCAAAAATGTATAAACTCTTAGGTGCAAAAAACATTGTGATGATTGACACAAAAGGAGTGATTCACTCTGGAAGAACCGATTTGAACAAATACAAAGCAGAATTTGCGCTTGAAACCAGTGATAGAACCCTAGAAGATGCAATGCGTGGTGCGGATATGTTCTTAGGTCTCTCTGCTCCTGGCGTTGTGACTCAGGATATGGTTAAATCTATGAATCCTTACCCCATTATTTTCGCACTTGCTAACCCAACACCAGAGATTTTACCTGAAGAAGTCCATGCGGTAAGAGACGATGTTATGATGGGGACAGGCAGAAGCGACTATCCAAATCAGGTCAATAATGTCTTGGGTTTCCCTTTTATCTTTAGAGGTGCTTTGGATGTGAAAGCAACTAAAGTAACGGAAAATATGAAAATGGCAGCAGCGGTTGCGTTGGCAAAGTTGGCTAAAGAAGAAGTACCTGAATATGTTAAAGTAGCGTATAATGGTGAAGATTTGAAATTTGGTTATAACTACATCATCCCAAAACCGTTTGATAGACGTGTATTGGTTTGGGTAAGTGCAGCTGTTGCGGAAGCTGCGATTAATGATGGTGTTGCACGTGTGGAAGATTTTGATATTGGATTGTACAAACGCGATCTTCAAGAAATCATTGATGCTGAGCTTAAATAAATGCACAATGTTCATGTTATTAAGCATCCATTGATTGAACACAAGCTTTCTATTTTAAGAGATGAAAAGACAGAGCCATTTCACTTTCGCTTGTTGGTCGATGAAATTTCGTATTTGATGTTATTTGAAGCGACACGAGATTTGCCCTTGCGAAAAGTGTCTGTTAAAACGCCTGTGGCGGTAGCTGAGGCTCAAAAATTGGATGCAAAAATTATGATTTGCCCCATTTTGCGAGCAGCACTTGGTATGCTAGATAGCGTTTTTAAACTTATTCCCGATGCAAGTGTTGGATTTTTAGGCTTTCAGCGCAATGAAGCAACACTTGAAGCAGAGTTTTATTATGCAAAGCTTCCAGCCGATCATAAAGAGCGTACAGCGATTATTATTGATCCTATGTTTGCCACAGGTGGAACAGCGATTGATGCGGTAAACTTTTTGAAACAAAAAGGGGTAGAGGATATTCGTTTTTTAGCGCTTGTTTCAGCACCTGAGGGCCTAAAACGTTTTTATGAGGTTCATCCTGATGTCCCTGTGTACACAGCGTGCATTGATGAGGGTTTGAATGAAAATGGCTATATTGTCCCTGGTCTTGGCGATGCAGGTGATAGAGTTTTTAATACACAAAATAGTTAAGTAAAGTAAATGTGCGCAAAGAAATCTTCTTTGCGCACCCCCATTTTCTATAGTTCGTGCTCTAATTCTTGCTCTGCTTTTGCAATCATCGCAAACTCTTCTTCCGCTGTTTTAGCAACCAAATGATGTTTACTGTACATAAAGAAGTAAAGTGCTCCTATGACGTAGAGGATTAATGTATAATTAAACGCTCGTGGATCAAAGGCATACACACCTGTGAGTGCAATAAGCGATAATATCAAAGCAATGCCTGATGTTGCAATTCCACCAGGGGTTTTATACGGTCGTTTCATATGCGGCTGTTTGATGCGTAGAAGAATATGACTCAGTGACATTAACGCATACGAAATCGTTGCACCAACAACAGCCATCGCAAGCATCAAATCACCTTCTCCTGTTAAGGAAGCAAAAAAACCTAAGATACCAGGAATAATCAGTGCCCAAATAGGCGTTTTTCGCTCACTGGTCAGCGATAAAAATTGAGGCAAATACCCTGCTCTTGAAAGTGCAAAAACCAGTCTACTGTAACCGTAAATAATGGAGAAAAATGAGGCAATCAGTCCTGCAAGGGCTAAAACATTGACCATGGTAGCCAGTTTTGCATTTCCAACGGCATTTAATGCATCCACTAAAGGGACTTTACTCTCTCCCATCATCTGTGCACCACTTGCACCTGCGAGTAAAAAAAGTACCAATGCGGCGGTAAGAAGTAAAAAAACCATCGCACCGATGATGCCACGTGGAACATCTTTGGCAGGATTTTTTGCCTCTTCTGCTGCCAAAGGCACACCCTCAACGGCTAAAAATAACCACATTGCAAAGGGAAGTGCTGCCCAAACACCATGCCAGCCTAGTGGTAAAAAGTGTGTTGCCCCTACAACATCCGCTGATGGTGCAATGTCAAATAAATTAGCAACATTAAAATCACCTATGAGCGCAATAGCAGTTGCAATAATGGCAAAGACTGCCAACGCGCTAATGACCATCATGGTTTTAAGCGCTTCACCTGCTCCTAAAACATGGATACCAATAAATACCGCATAAAATGCAGCATAAACAAGAGGTCCATCAATGCCCAAAAGCTGCTCCGTTGCTGCACCAATGAAGATGACAATGGCTGCTGGGGCTAGAGCGTATTCGATTAAAATGGCAAGCCCTGTTAAATAGCCACCCGTTGGTCCCATCACTTGCCTTGCAAAACTGTATCCACCACCTGCTGCGGGAATGGCTGCGGACATCTCTGCTAGAGAGAGCACCAATAACATATACATAGTACCCATCAAAATGGAAGCAATGAGAAATCCACCCCATCCTGCTTGTGCGATACCAAAATTCCATCCCGCAAAATCTCCTGAAATGACATAGGAAATGCCAAGTCCTGCTAAAAGCAACCAACCAGCTGTTCCTTTTTTAAGCTGTCTTTTGGCTAGATACTCTTCATTGAGTGCCACATTTACGCCTGTTTGCATTGTTAAATCCTTTTAGTTTAGTAGAAAATTTGTTTCTTTGAGTTGTTCTTGTGTTTCTTCTTCTGCTCGCTCTTTAATCGCAACGCCTGAAAGATGCAATTTTCGTGATTCTTTCAATAAGTAAAGCGCTTTTTTTGCCGCTTCTTCATAACTCAGTCCTTCTTTTCGAATATTAGAGATACAATTACGATGCGAATCATTCAACCCTCCTTTGGGCGCATAGGTCATGTATAAGCCCAAGCTATCGGGTGAACTGAGCCCTGGACGCTCACCAATGAGGACGACAACACTCTTTACATGTAAAAGCTCTCCCACTTCATCACCAATGGCAACCCTGCCTTGTTCTACAATGCAAAACGGAGCAAGCTTCCATGCTTGTGTATCTTTAGCAAGCTCTTTGGTAAGGGTTTCAATGAATGGCAATGCATTTTCATGAATAGCAAGCGAAGAGAGTCCATCAACAACGACAATGCCAACATCGTAGCTCTCTTCTTTGTCTAAGTTTTCAAGCTTCTCTTTTGAGGCCGTATTGAGTCTTCGTCCAAAGTCGGGTCGTTGTAGGTAGGTGTTGCGATTTTGGGCTTGTGAATGCAACAAAACGGGGGTAACGCCCTCTTGTAAAAGTCCTTTTTGGCTTTGCGCTGAAAGAAGCGAAATATCTAAACACAGGTGAGAAAATTTTTCAAAAAGTGTGTTTACATGTAAAGGCAAATGCACCGCATCACGAGCCTTTGCGTGGGAGAGTTGAAAGTTTAAAAGTTCATGCGTTGGAATGCTAATCCCACTTCTTCCAAGACCAATGCGTGCATCAGTATAAGCTCTGAGCGCTGACCATGGGTTGTGAATAACGGTGTGACTCATAGCGGTTTTCCTAAGAGATGTGAGAGGGGTTTTGCAAAGAGGGCTGGAACACTTTGGTTGAGTAAAAAGCCCTCCATTGTTTTAAAAATTTCCATTTTAAGAAGCCATGCTTCAAATTCAGGAGAGGGTTTAAGCCCTAAAACCCGTCTTGCATAGAGGGCATCGTGAAACGAGGTGGTTTGGTAGTTGAGCATAATATCATCAGAGCCTGGAATCCCCATAATAAAATTAATCCCAGCAACCCCTAAGAGCGTGAGAAGATTGTCCATATCGTTTTGGTCGGCTTCGGCGTGGTTGGTGTAGCAAATGTCACAGCCCATGGGAATTCCTAAGAGTTTTCCACAAAAGTGGTCTTCCAATCCTGCCCTCGTAATCTCTTTGCCATCGTACAAATACTCAGGTCCAATAAATCCCACAACCGTGTTGACGAGCAATGGGTTAAATTTTCGTGCCAGTGCGTAGGCTCTGGCTTCACAGGTTTGTTGGTCAACGCCAAAATTGGCATTGGCGGAGAGGGAGCTTCCTTGTCCTGTCTCAAAATACATCACATTGTTGCCCACACTGCCTCTACCTAGGGAGAGAGCGGCTTCTTGCGCCTCTTTTAGCGTGGCGATGTTAAAGCCAAAACTCTCATTGGTCGCTTGTGTTCCCCCAATGGATTGAAAGACTAAATCCACGGGTGCTCCTTTTTCAATGGCTTCAATGGTGTTTGTCACATGGGTTAAAATGCACGATTGGGTTGGGATTTCGTATTTGCTAATGACTTCATCCAGCAATTTTAAAAGCTTAATGGCTTGTGTGACATTGTCCGTCGCAGGATTGATGCCAATCACCGCATCGCCGTTACCATACAGTAGCCCATCCAAAAGGCTTGCGGTAATGCCCATCATGTCATCGGTAGGGTGGTTAGGTTGAAGTCTGGTGGAGAGCCTGCCTCGAAGTCCAATGGTATTACGAAACGCAGTGATGACTTCGCATTTTTTAGCGACCATAATGAGCTCTTGATTGCGCATAATTTTACTCACTGCTGCGACCATTTCAGGGGTGAGTCCAGCGCTAAGGGCTTTGAGAACTTCTGGGGTTGTGGCATCGCTTAAAAGAAAGTTTCGAAACTCCCCCACGCTTAAATGGGCAATGGGCGCAAAGGCTTGAGCGTCGTGTTCATCGAAAATGAGTCGGGTAATTTCATCGCTCTCATAGGGAATAAGCGCACTTTCTAAAAAGCTCTTCAATGGCACTTCACTCAGACGCATTTGCGCAATGACCCGCTCCTCCTCAGAGGTCGCTCCAACGCCTGCTAGCATATCGCCAGAGCGTTTGGGTGTGGCTTTTGCCATCAAATCTTTTAAATCTTTAAAGTGGTAGGTTTGGTTTCCGTAAATAAATTTATAGTCGTTAGACATTTAGAGACACTTTCTTCGTTTGATGAAGAAATGCTAACATATTAGGAGTATTGATTAAACACTATATTTGTATATTTTTTAATCATTAAAATTTATTAAATCTAAACAAAGCATATAAACCAAAAAAAGTATAACGTATGTGGGGGATAGGGATGAAAGTAAAGATAGCTTTACATGTAAAACGGGCAAAAGCCCGTTTTACTACACTGCACCTTGGTCAATGAGCGCATCGGCGACTTTTCGAAAGCCTGCGATATTTGCGCCTAACATAAGGTTTCCCTCATCGCCAAACTCCACTGAGGTAGCGTAAGAGAGTTCAAAAATGTGTTTCATAATGTTTTGAAGTTTTGCATCTACTTCGCCAAAACTCCATTTTTCCATGCTGGCATTTTGGCTCATTTCTAACTGACTCGTAGCCACACCACCCGCATTGGCTGCTTTAGCAGGTGCATAGCCAATGCCATTGGCTTGCATGTATTCAATGGCTTCAATGGTACTTGGCATATTAGCCCCCTCAGTCACCACCATACAACCATTTTTGTGAAGTGTTTTAATGTCTTCAAGGTTAAGCTCATTTTGAGTGGCACTTGGAAATGCGGCAAAGCAAGGAATACTCCAAACCGCATGCGTTCCTTTTGTATACGTCTCTACAGGAATATAAGAAGCAGTAGGGTGTGTTTTGAGGTACGCACTTAGCGGTTCACGATGTATCTCTTTAATGGTTTTCAGCAAGGGTAAATCAATGCCATTTTTATCGTAAATTACCCCTTTGGAATCGCTACATGTAACAGGTATAGCACCCATGTCATAGAGTTTTTGAATGGTATAAATTGCAACATTTCCTGCGCCTGAGACAGTGCATACTTTGCCTTTTATGCTCTCACCTTTTTTATTGAGAAGGTTTTCCGCAAAGTAGACTGCACCAAAACCTGTGGCTTCCGTGCGTGCTAAAGAGCCACCCCAATTAATGCCTTTGCCTGTTAAAATACCATCGTAGCGGTTGGTGAGGCGTTTGTACATACCAAACATATAGCCAATTTCTCGACCTCCTACACCAATGTCACCTGCTGGAACGTCGATGGTTTCTCCGATGTGTTTGGAGAGTTCTAGCATAAACGATTGGCAAAAACGCATGATTTCACCCTCGCTTTTTCCCTTAGGGTCAAAGTCACTACCGCCTTTTCCTCCGCCAATAGCAAGTCCTGTCAGTGAGTTTTTAAAAATTTGCTCAAATCCTAAGAATTTAATAATGCTCAAATTGACACTGGGGTGAAAGCGAAGCCCTCCTTTGTAAGGGCCAATGGCATCGCTGAATTGGACACGATAGCCGATGTTTGTGCGAATTTTCCCTGCATCATCCATCCAAGGAACTCGAAAAATAATTTGACGGTCAGGGATAATCATACGCTCGATAATGTTGTATTTTGTGTATTTTGGGTCTGATTTTAAGAGAGGTTCAAGTGAGGTGAGTACCTCTTTGACAGCTTGGTAAAATTCATCTTGTCCTGGGGTACTGTGTTGGGTTGCTTTTAGGGCATCTTCAATAAATGAACTCATGGCATTCCTTGTAAAAAATCTCGGATTTATACTATAGTGAATGGCTTTAAGATACTCTTTGACTTTTGGGTTAATCACAAAGAAACTCTCTTAGGATGCATTACATGTAACGCCTTTTTGCTAAGAAGACTTATACGTGAAAGAGGGTAAAATAAACCAAAAATTTAGGATAAAGCAAAGATGATAGAGTCATTATTGACATTTGAAGCGTTGGTGGCATTGTTGACATTAACGGCTTTAGAAATTGTACTGGGCATTGATAATATTATTTTTATTGCGATTTTAGTAGGAAGATTGCCTGAACATCAAAGAGATAAGGGACGTATTTTTGGTTTAGCCCTTGCAATGGTGACTCGTATTTTACTTTTGCTTTCACTTTTTTGGATTATGAAACTCACCACACCGCTTTTTACAATTCTAGCACAAGAGATTTCAGGACGTGATTTGATTTTGATTGTAGGTGGATTATTTTTGTTAGCAAAATCAACCACAGAGATTCATCATGGGATTGAAAACGCAGGTGAAGAGGAGAGGGAACTTCAAAAAACTCCTCGTAATTTTTTTAATGTTTTAGTTCAAATTGCTATTTTAGACATTGTTTTTTCACTTGATTCGGTCATTACCGCGGTGGGAATGGTTAATGATGTAAGCATTATGATTTTAGCGGTGATGATTGCAGTGGGCGTGATGATGGTGGCAAGTAAAAGTATTTCTCGTTTTATTGATGCCAATCCAACCATTAAGATTTTAGCGCTCTCCTTTTTAATTTTAGTGGGTGTAACATTGATTGCAGAGGGACTTGATTTTCATATTTCTAAAGGGTATGTTTATTTTGCGATGGCGTTTTCCTTAGCCGTTGAGTCGTTAAATATTTACGGTAGAAAAAAACAGCGTAAAGCCCAGCAATAATCTTTGCGTGGGCATTGTTGCCTAAGCAAAACTCAGTGTTAACGTAGCTTTGAGAGCTTTGCTTGAGAAGTGTGATAAAAATAGAGAATAAGCACGAGAGTGCGTGGGCATTGCGCCGAGCAAAACCCAGTGTTAACGTAGCTTTGAGAGCTTTGCTTGAGAAGCGTGATAAAAATAGAGAATAAGCACGAGAGTGCGTGGGCATTGCGCCGAGCAAAACCCAGTGTTAACGTAGCTTTGAGAGCTTTGCTTGAGAAGCGTGATAAAAATAGAAATTAGACTAAAAAAGAGGTAAGATGTTTTCGTTTATTCGCTCTTCCAACCCGTCGTTTGCCATTGATTTGGGTACGAACAACACCCTTGTGTATCAGCCACGTAAAGGGATTATTTTAGAAGAGCCCACCTCTATTGCGTATGATTATAACCGTCGCTCTTTTTTTGATTGCGGTGAGAGCTCAAAGCGCATGGTGGGAAAAAATCCTAAATACATTGAAATTATGCAACCGCTCTCCAAAGGAGCCATTTCAAACTTAACGGTGGCAAAAGCGTACATTAAAGAGGTGATTGCGCGTATTTCACGCAAACGTATTTTTAAACCCCATATTATTGTGAGTGTTCCAAGCGATTTGAATGCCATGGAGCGTAATGCGGTCATTGAAGCGGGACGTGAGGGGGGTGCGAAGAGTGTGCAACTCATTAAAGACCCTTTTGCCGCCGCCCTTGGAACGCAGTGTGCCATTGAGCAACCTCAGGGTGTTTTAGTGCTCGATGTGGGTGCAGGGGTGAGTGATATTTCACTGCTCTCTTTGAGTGGTATTGTCATGTCAAAATCCTTGCGAATGGCAGGAAATGACCTTGATGAAGCGATTATTGAGCATTTTAAAGCGACTAAACGGGTGTTAATTTCTCCGAGTGACGCCGAGCGCATTAAGCACGAGTTGGGCAATCTTGTGCATCCAGAAGCGTTACAAATGAGCATTAGTGTAAAGAATTTAGTGACACGTTTACCTGAGACATTTACCGTGAATGCCATCGATGTGCATCAGGCTATTCTTCCTGTCATCGATAAAATTGTAGCCCTCACCCATACGATGCTCTCTGAGCTTCCTCCTGTTTTTGCTTCGGATATTTACGATAGGGGTATTTTGCTTACAGGGGGCTCTTCCATGCTTAAGGGCTTAGATACGTACTTATCTTCTAAGCTTGAAATTGCAGTCAACCCTGTTGAAAATCCTCTTCATAACATTATTCTAGGGGCAGGACGTGCAATTGAAGAAGAGCGTTACAGTAAGCTTTTTAAGTAAGTTCTTGTAAAACAATTTTTACAAGAACTTACGTGTTAATGTTGGGTATTTTTTGGTTACATGTAAAGCGATTGTGTTTCATGAAAATGCTTAGAGTTTAAACTCCTGCATGTTCATTTGAAGGGTATCTGCGGTTGTTTTTAATTGTATAGAAAATGATAAAAGTTTATTGGAAATATCTGCCATGGTGTCTGTCTCTAGGGTGAGTTTATGCGTAATTTCTTGTATGTTGTGACTCTCTTGTTGTTGCGTATGGGTTTGGTTCTCTACTTGATTTAATTCGGTATGCAGTGTGAGAATGGCGTTACTAATGCCATTAAAGGCATGGAGTGCAATTTGTGTTTGAGAAATGACCTCTTGCAAACTGTTCGCACTGTTTTCTATTTGAGTTTGAACGCCTACGGCTTTTGTATGAATATTTTCCACAATATGCTCAACATTGCCCGTAGCCGCTTGTGACATCTCTGCTAGGTGACGTACTTCATCGGCTACGACTGCAAATCCCCGTCCATGCTCTCCTGCACGTGCTGCTTCAATGGCAGCATTGAGGGCGAGGAGATTGGTCTGGTCTGAAATACCCTCAATAGCTAAGAGAATGTGGCGAATTTGTTCGGTTGCAACCGTTAGAGATTCTGTGGTTTGCTTGGTTTCTTGTGTTGCCTCTGCTGCTTGTTTTAGATTGTCAATAGAAACTTGCACGGTATGACTCACTGCTGTGTTATTGCTTAAAAGTTTTTGTGCATCATCCATTGTTGTATTGGTAATCAGCCCAATGTGTTGCGAGATAGCGCTAAAGTTTTGGTTGGTTTCATTAATTTTTTGCGTATGCATGATGACTTTGTCCGCTGCTTTTTCAAGATGCTTAACAATATCATTGACCACGGTAGCGGTTTGGTCTAAGGCTTTAGCCTGCACAACAATAAAATTGATTTTTTGGCTGAGGTTTTCAACGATGCTGTTATATAAAGAGCCTAGTTCTGCTACTTCGTCACTTCCTGAGAAGCGAAGGCGTTTTCTAAAATCTCCATCGGCTAAAACTCTAAACGCAACTCTAAAATCTTTGAGTTGTTTGGCAAGAATGGTTGGAAGATAGATGGCAAGAGCGAGCATGATAAGGGAGACAGCCCCGCCTAAGGTATTGACGATGACCATCTTTTGATGCATGGCGTCGTTCGCACGCTTAAGTGCTTCAACGCTTGTGAGTGTTTGTGTTTGGGTGGTGAGCGCTAAGGAGATAACATTTTGTCTTATATTTTCTCTTTTTTGAATTTCATCACGAAACAGTGCAATGAAAGCATCGAGTTTTGGCGAGAGCGAAATAAGCGAAATTTGTTTGGCTCTCTCATCGTTAAAGGAGACAATGAGTTTATCCATGTTGATAAAATCTTCGTGTATGCTTTGAATCTCTTGCGTCATACGGGTAGTTAAAAAAGAGAGTGCTTTATCTTCCGATGCTTTTTTAAGCGCAGAAAGTAAAGCGTTAAAATCAAGCCAATACGCACCATCGTGTAAAGAGGCGTAATTTTTTTGAACTTTGCTCATATTTTCAAGAATGAGTTGTGTATGAGAAAGAGCTGTAATCTCTTTTTGAAGGGCTTCAAGATTGGTAAGCTCTTTACTTTGGGTTATGGTTTTGCTTGAAACATTTTCCAAACGCTCTTCCATAATTTTTTCGGTGCTAAAAAAGGAGACAGATAAATAGAGTGCATAGGATGTAAATAAAATGAAAAATAAAAACATAAGAGAAAATATTTTAGCGTGAATACCTAATTTCAGTGAAGTCATCTCAGCCCTCCTTAACGTGCAGAAACAAATGTTTTATTAATAATCGCTTGTGCTTCTTTACTGTAGACATACTCTAAAAATTGCAGTAAAGGTGCAGAAATATTCTCTTTGGTCACTAAAATCAGTGGTCTTGAGATAGGGTAAGAACCATCGGCAATATTTTTTTCAATAGCTTCAATGCCATTAATCGCCAGGGATTTGACCTCAGGATTGGTTTTACTAAAAACCATACTCACCGCTGTGATGGCATGGGGGTGATTTTTCACATAGGCGACTTCATCAAGCGGCGCATCGACTTCAATGGCATCTTTGCTGTACGTTCCAATAAGTGTCTTTGTGTCGAACACAATTTCAGTAAAGACAATTTGTGTCGCTCTTTTATCCCCAAGAATTTCAACAACAACGTCGATTTTTGCATTGTTGCCACCCACTTCTGACCAGTTGGTGATTTTTCCACCAAAAATTGCTTTGAGCTGTTCCATGCTCAGATTTTTCACAGGATTGTCTTTGTGTACAACCACACCAATGGCATCGTAACCAATGATGAAAAAACGAAGATTTTGTGCGCGTTCTTTATCTTCGATACCCCGTGAAATACCTGCTAAATCAACTTTGTCTTTTAAGAGTGCATCTACACCTTGTCCAGAACCTGGGTTTTCAATGCGTGAAAAAGTATGCCCAGCTTTTTGAGAAAATTCTTTTGCCAATACTGGAAAAACAGTTTTCCCAATGGTAGATGAACCAGCATAGGACAAATCAGTTGCATAGATGAACACAAAACTTAGCATCCATGTCAATAGCATGCGCATGTGAGACTCCTTTTAAAAATGTACAGATTGATGGCAGGATTAGAAAACCCTTTAAAGAGGATATTCCCTCTCTTTAAAGGAGAGGGAATAATGCCTTATGCGTTGTAATCTCTGATATAAAACACTTTAGGCTTGGTACCTTTTTCAGGTAATAAGACTGTTGGTTTATGCGCACGAAGTAACGAAGCAATTTTACTTTTTTCATCGTTCATATCGCCAAAGATTCTAGCATCTGCTGGACAGGCAACAACACATGCAGGTGCTAAGCCTTTAGCAACACGGTGGTTACAAAAGGTACACTTTTCAACCGCACCTTTTCTTCGAACCGCTTCATACCCATCCGCACCACGTGCTGCATTGAAGTTAGGAAAGGGTGCTTTTGCTTTATCGGAAAGTTCTTTTTTAGAGAAAGTTCCGCCTTTTACTATCGCACTCTCATCGGTTGCATAATCTAAAAATGCATGGTGTTTGTTGTAAAAGATAACCCCATAAGGATCTGCCAACATACAGCTTTTACAGCCAATACAAATGCTTGGGTCATGTACTACAAAACCATCTTCATCTTTGTGCATCGCATGAGTTGGACAGACTCTCACACAGGGTGCATCTTCACAGTGGTTACACAGCGTTGGCGTGTGTTTGTAAGTGACGTTTGGAAAAACACCATAGGTTTCTGTTGTGTGAAACGCCCAGTTGATACCCTCTGGGGTATTGTTTTCACTTTTACATGCTAAATCACACGCACCACATCCGACACAACGATGAAGATCAATGATCATTCCATATTTTTTTGCCATAATCTATCCTTTCCCTATATCTTTTCAATTTTGACGCGTGCATTTCCACCATGGCGTGGCGTTGAACCCACCATGCGCTCAAAATCATAGACATGAAGATTATTGTTGTTTGCACCTCGTGGTTTTGAGCCAAACACTTCAGAGCCAACACGACCAAATGCCCAGTGACCTTGACCGTAGCATTTCACAATAACACCTGGACGAATTCCTTCCCAGAGTTTGACTTCACTTTCAATACTTCCTTGAACCGATGTGATTTTGATTTTGTCTCCATCTTTGAGTCCCAGTTTTTTGCCATCCAGCGGGTTGATTTTCGTGACATCTTTTCCTGCAACATCACCTGGGTCAACGTCTTTGATTTCATAATACCAAGGGGCATTTTGACTGCGACCTTCACGATTAAGTCGTGAGCGGTGCTCTGCAAAAATGAACGGATAGGTCTTTTCATCACCATGCCGTACGGCTTCTTCATAGTGTGGGACAAAGCCTAATTCTCCTCTACACGTATAATTGAGCGCCTCTAATGCCTCATCAACCGTTACTTTGTTTTTCTCAGCATGTTCGATAAGCACTTTTTTCAAAGTTTCGCTGTAAAACTCAAACTTTTTTGTTTCGGTTGCAAAGTTATCAACCTTTTTGCCTATTTTGTATTTTTTCGTTTTCCACACACCTTTATCTAAAAGCTCATTCCAACTGTTGATGGTGTCGCCTTTTTCATTGCTTTCACCACTCCAGATAGGCTTTGTGAACTGTTTTACTGCATAGAGGTCAAACTCTTCTGGGGTTGTGGGTGCTTTACCGCTTTCTGGGTCTTTGAAGTTATCTTGGAAATAGCGCAGTGGACCATCAAAACCTTTTTTTGCCAACGCTTGAGCAATCAAGAATGGAATTTCTGTTTCATCCGTTTTGGCATCGGCAAAGGATTTAACAAGAGGTTGATGAATGGTGAGATAGCCTTGGAGGTTTTGTTTGTTTTTACTAAATCCATAGCGTTCAAACATATGCATTTTAGCAGGCAAGACAATATCGGCGTACATACTCATTTCCGCTAAATGGGTTGTGATGTGGGCATAAAATGGTAATTTTTCCATTGCTTTTTCCCAAACATTAGCACCATTGATAGAGAAAACAAAGTTGTTCCAATAACCAATCGCTACTTTTACATCGTAGGGTTTGTCTGTTAAAATAGAATCAGCCACTTGTTGTGTGACAACACCACCGCCTGTTTTTTTGTTAAAAGCACCCAGTTTGAGTGTCCCACGTTGGTCAATTTTTTTCTGTTTGAGTGCTGCTTCAAACTCTGCTGGTAGGTAAGGTTTGATATCGGGAGTTTTTCCTGAAGGCGCTGAACTTCCTTGGAGTGTTCCTCCCACCGCATCGACTGAACCTACAAGGCCATTGAGTGCGTGTGCGGCTAAAGAGGCATACGCACCACGAATTTGCATAGAAGCACCTGTTGTTACCCATGAAATCGCTTTGCTTCCTGCATCAGAAAATTCTCGTGCGATTGTTCGAATGTCTTTCGCACTAATTCCTGTGATTTTTTCAGCCCACTCAGGCGTTCTCTCTTTTAATTCTAAGTTCCACCATGCCACAACACCGTACGTGTGGTTTTCTTCAAAGACAACAGGGAGAGATTTTTCATCAACAATCACTTCTGTTGGAACAGTAGAGCCTGGAATAAAGTAGTTTTTTCCATCTTGAAAGTCACCCACAAAAGATTTGTTCCATCGTCCTTCACTAAGAATCACATGCGCAATAGCAACGGCTAAGGCACTATCGGTTCCTGGAATAATCGGTGCCCAACGATCCGCCTTTGCCGCTGTTGCGGAGAGACGTGGGTCGATAATAGTAATTTTAGCTCTGTCTTTAACATAGCCTTGTTGGTTCATAAACCATGGTATTTGGCGGTTTGAAGAAACCATATCCGTTCCCCATCCCAAAATATAACGGGTATTGTCTAAATCAAAGTCTGCATAATCCCAAAATCCCTCAGTGTAGTAACGACCAAATTTTTCAGTTTTTGCACAAATAGATGCGTGAGAAATATTGTTTGGGCTACCAATAAGTTTTGGGAATGTGTTGTATAAAATTTCATTCATATGGGTGTAACGTCCACGCATAAGAACAAATTTATGAGATTCTCCTGCTTTAATGAGTCCTAAAATTTGCTCAGCAATGGTATTAATCGCTTCGTCCCACGAAATGGGCACGAATTTAGGATCAATGCCTTTGCCTTTTTTAGGATTGGTACGTTTAAGTGGTGTTTTCACACGGTCTGGATCATACACTTGTTGAATGGCTAAATGAGGACGTGGACAGATACGACCCATACTAGGAGAGTTTGGATTGCCACGTACTTTAACGACTTTTCCATCAACCACAAGACCTTGAATCGGACACCAACTGGTACAGCCTTGACAGGTGGAGCTCATCCATTTGCCAGTTTCACCTTCGTACTGTAATTCACCGATTTTCGCTTCGGCTTGTGTCGTTGTAAAGACCGATACGGTTCCTGCAACTGCCGCTGAGGCTGCTGTTGTTTTTAAAAAATCTCTTCTGTTTAAACTCATCATATACTCCTTATACCGCTTGACCAAGATAAACAACAAGGTTTTTGAGGAAGAAACTTCCGATTACCATCGTTGCAAAGGTTGGAAGAGCCACTGCTTTTAGGGTTGTTTTCCCTAAAATAACCATTGTTAAAAGCGCCAAAGGAATCAACAGCCCAACGATAATGCTCAGTCCCCAAAACTCTAATCCAAAGCTTCCCATTAAGACATCATAGGCATGTTTGGACGATGCGGTTGTAAGCGCTAGGTTGTAGACCCATGCAAAAATGGCTGCAAGTTCAAGTGTTAAAATCATGTTGATAATGACAGGAATTTTGAACTTTTGAAGCAGGGTATCAAGCTCTGAGAGATTGAGAAGAAACACCAATGAAGAACCTGCAAGAATAGAGGAGATAAAGAAAATAACAGGAATGGCGTTGTTCCAAGGCTCGATGCTAATACCTGTAAGCAAAAGACCATGATACAGACCAACCAAACCAGCCAAAACAGCTCCTATATAGACAAATTTAGCACAAACGCTCTCTACCCCTTTGGTGAGAATACTAAATGCGATGAGTAGCCCAACTGCCACAAACGCACTTTGTAAAAAGATACCAATCGACATAAACGAGGTAGGGTTGATCGCATAGATTGTCTTAATGACATTCAGCGGTCGACCAAGTTCTGTTAAGAGCAGTAATAAACCTGCAATCACTAAAATAGGCGTAATAATAAACGCTTTTTTAATCATACTCTCATAGATTTTGGCATCCATGTAGTACAAAACAGCCCCGACTAAGAAGGCACCTACCCCTAACCCACCTAAGAACAAGTCGAGTGAAACCCGAACATCCCAGAGTAAATCCATTGTGGACTCCTTTAAAGTTTCTTGAACATTTCTTCAAGTACAATGCATCAGTAGCAATGAGTGTTCCAACTCTTATAAATCCCTAAAATAGGGGATTTTATTAATAAAAAGGAGCTTTAAGACAATGCAAAACATTCAATTTTTGACCACTGCCTTTCAAAAATATACCATTGGATTTTTACTGCTGTTGTTACCCTTTTCTTTATGTGCCAAAGAAAAAATCGTCTTAGGGCTCACAGGAACTGTGTTTAAAGATGACCTCAAAAATTTTATGGATTGGGAAAAATATTTGGAACACAAAATTGGTGATTTTGACGTACAAATACATTTTACAAAAACCTATTCGGGAATGAACCAGCTCATTAAAGAGCAAAAAGTTGATATTGCCTATGTGTGCAACTCTAGCTATACTAAATTGGATAAAGAGGGGACGGGTAAACTCTTAGCCATTCCTATTTTTGATGGAAGTGATACCTATTACTCCTACATTATTACAAAAAAAGAGAATCCATACACGTCCATTTTAGATTTTAAAGGTAAGCTTTTTGCCTTTACCGATCCTCAGAGTAATTCAGGTGCAATTGCTCCTAGTTATTACCTATTAACACAAGGGCTTAGTCCAAAAACATTTTTCAAATCTTTTATCTATACGTATGAGCATGGAGAGTCGATTAAAGCGGTCATTGATGGGTTTGTCGATGGGGCAAGTGTGGACAGCATTGTGTATACACGTTTTGCTCAAAAACATCCAAAGAGCATTGAGCAGTTAAAGGTGATTCAAATTTTAGGACCCTATACCAATTCGCCTATTGTCGCACGCACGGCTTTGCCTCAAAAAGATTTTCTCAAGCTTCAAGAGGCTTTTGTCACCATGCATTTAGACCCTTATGGAAAGAGTATTTTGGAAAAACTCTCTTTAGAGCGTTTTGACTTACCCTCCAATCAAGATTTTTCAAATGTAACGAAAATGTTAGAAACGATTGAAAGTATGCAATGAATAAGCTCTTAGGGTATCTTTTTTCACTCTCTGTTCACATTAAATTAGCCACACTGATTTTTTGGGTGGTGGTTGCCATATCGACGGTATCGGTTATGATTAACATCGATATTCAAAAAAACCATACCAACCAAATCATTGATGAGTTGATTAAGACCAATATTAGCTCCAATCAAGCTTTTGTGAGTGATTTTATTTTAACCCACAATCAATGGGAGCTTTACAAATTTTTAAAATCACTCTGTTTAAGCAGTATGATAGAAGAGGCAGGGTTTATAGACAATGAAAATATGATAGTTGCCCATACCAATACGAAAGCGTACAGGTTAGGCGATTTGTTTCAAAATCAAGATTACACCAAAGTGCCCTTTGTTCAAGATGGTGTTGCTTTTGGGACATTTGTTTTAAAGGTGAAGAACCAAACCTTTTTTGGGATGCTTAAAGAGAGTTTGTTAGCACATGTGTTATTATTGATGTTTTCCCTTTTGTCATTAATTATTGCGGGTGTTTTTGTGGGAAGGCTTTTGGGACGACTCGATTTGTTGGCACATAATGCTCAAGCGATGATTGAAAAGCGTTGGGATGCTGTTGTGGTGTATCAAGGAAGAGAGAATGATGAAATTACACATCTGATTCAAACGACTACGCAGTTGATGCACGAATTAAAAGATTCGATTGAGAAAGAGGAAAAAAATGCTCGCATTGCGCACTCGTTGATTATTTTAGGAGAAATTAGTTCTTCATTTGCGCACGAGGTTAAAAATTTGCTCCAGCCTTTAAAGCTTCTGATTTCACCAACACATATTCCCGATGCAGAAGATATGCCTATTATTCATGGGGCATTAAAGCGCATTGACCATCAGGTGGTTGACTTTCTCGCTTTAGCAAAACCTGCTGATTTTAAGTATGAAAAATCTTTACATGTAAAGCCTCTTGTGGAAGAGGTTTTGGCGTTACTGCAAAGCTCTTTTGGTCTTAAGCATGTGAGCATTGAGAGTAAAGTGGATGAGGATTTTAGGGTAAAAATGGGAGCAAATGGCATTGAGATTATTGTGATGAACCTACTAACCAATGCCCTTGAAGCGGCGTATGAATTAAGTACCATAGAACTCTCGTGGAAGCGTTCCCAAAGGGCTGGATATTCGCTTTTGTGTGTGAAAAATCGTGGTGAAAGTATGGACGAAAAAACCAAAGCCAATTTGTTTAAACCTTTTTATACTACCAAAAAAGAGGGGTCTGGGTTAGGGTTATTTAGTATTTATAAAATTGTGTATCTCTCAGAAGGATATATTGAGTTTGAGAGCGAACATGAGCAAACAACCTTTTGTTTGTATATTCCGTGTGAAGAGGTTTCATGAAAATTGCTATTATTGATGACCAACAAGAGATTCGCTACTCGGTGGCAAAAATTTTACAGCGTTACAATCACACCCCTTTTCAATTTAATGGAGAAGAGTTTGAACTCTCCTTAATGCTTGAAGCACAGGGTGTGGAGCTTTTAATTGTGGATGTGATGTTAGGGGGAAGTTTTACAGGAATAGACTTAATTAAGCAGTTTAAAAAAGCAAAACTAAACCTTCCTGTGATTCTTATGACCGCATACACCACCCCTAGCAATATGATAGAAGCCTCTAAAATAGGGATTAAAGATATTTTGCAAAAACCCTTTGATGAGACCGAACTGTTGAAATTGGTTGAAAAATACGTCCACGTTACACCTAAAAAAAAGAGTGAGTCTATTGCTTTAAAGCAAGGAGATGAGGCTTTTGTGGGCTCTTATGAAACCATGAAAGAAATTTATAAAAAAATAGGCATTGCGGCTAATAATGATTTGTGTGTGTTGGTTTATGGTGAAACAGGAACAGGCAAAGAGTTAATTGCCAATTTAATTCATACCAATTCAGAGCGAAATGCCCATGCGTTTATTGCGGTGAATTGTGCTTCCATTCCTAAAGATTTGTTTGAGAGCCAGCTCTTTGGGCACGAGAAAGGCTCGTTTACCAGTGCGGATAAACAGCACATTGGGTACGCCGAGCAAACAGGGGAGGGAACCTTGTTTTTGGATGAGATAGGGGAACTTGACAGTGAGCTTCAAAGTAAGTTATTGCGCTTTTTAGAAACGAAAAAATTTAGGCGTATTGGTGGCTCAAAAGAGATTACGTTTGAGGGAAGAATTATTAGTGCGACCAATGCAAAACTCAAAGAGTTAAGTCAGCAAAAACTCTTTCGTGAAGACCTTTACTTTCGTCTCTCCATGCTCACCATCACCATGCCAACGCTTCAAGAACGTAAGCATGATATTCCTATTTTGTGCGAGCATTTTATTGCCAAGGCAAATCATGACCTTAAAACGTCTATTGCGGGTATCTCCCAAGAGGTGTTGGCGCTTTTTCGAGACCATGCGTGGCGGGGAAATATTAGAGAGCTTCGTAACACCATTTACAGTGCGTGTTTAAATGCGAACGATGAAATAATTCGGCGTGAAGATATTCAAGAGTGGGAAGCGCATCACGATTTGCCCAACACAAATTTGGAAGATTATTGTCGACATTTTTTAGAGACTCATGGGATTGAGCGTGTGGTTGAATTGAAAGAGAAGATGCAAAAAACCTTTTTACATGTAAGCTTTTCGCTCTACCCAAATATTACGCAACTCTCAACGCTACTGGATATTTCACGCAATACTCTGAAAAAACAGCTCAAAGAGTTTGGCATTTATGAAACTGAAGAAGAGAAGTAAAGAGGTAGCCTAAGCTACCCCTTGCATTTAAGCACGCTCTAAGAACGTCATATCTTTAATGAGTCCTTCGCTTCGTCCTACTTTAACGATGTTGGCAGCTGTTCCTTTGTAGAAAGGAATTTTGGTGTCAGGATCGACATAATCGGTGCAGAGGTCGTTGATGATGGAGTTTTGGAACCCAAAAGCGCCAAAGACTTCGCCTTTACGTACGGCATCGGTGACAATCGCAATCGCTCGTGTGGCGCCATAGTCGTTATTCAGTTGGACAATATCGCCACTCATCACACCTAGCTCTTTAGCATCACTGGGGTGAATCTCAAGCGGAGCCATTGGCCAGCGTTTGGCGGTAAATTCAAGACGACCTGTGTGGTAGTTTGACTGCCATACTTCGTTGATACGCCCTGTATTGACCCAGTATTTGTAGCGTTTGACCTGTTTTGCGACCTGTTTTGGCATGGCAGGTTGGGGTGTGGGTAAGAACGTTGCTCGACCTGATTTGGTGCCAAACTTGCCATCGGTGTAGTTAAGACGTGTGCCTAAAAGCTTGCCATTTTCGACTTTGACGATAGGGAGTTGCACACCGTTATTGCCTGCTTCTCTTAAAAGCTTATAGGTTGCAAGCGTCCCCGTTGCGCCTCCTTGACTTGCCATCTTAGCACCTTGACCTGCAAAACCGTCCATAAAGGCGTCCTCTTCGCTCTTCCACTCAAAGCCTTCAAAGCGTTTTGCCATGGTTTTATTGCCAGATTTTAGGTACTCCGCTTTGAGTGCATTAGCGATGTCTGCGGCAATGAGACAATCAGGCTTAGCAGTACCTGGTGCATCCATCACTTTTTCAGACAGACGCATTCTTCGCTCACCACTCATGGAAGTGAGGTTCATCTCCATCGTTGTCGCGGCAGGCAAGACAATGTGCGCTCGCTCGCTTGATTGCGTTGGGTAAATGTCCACATCGACCACAAAAAGACCGCCTGATTTACATGCGTTGTAGATAATATCGCAGAGTTCATCAAGGTTGTTTCCATGATACCCGTTAATCGCATCTTTGACGATTTGACTGCGTTTACTTACCGCATTTCTAAGGCGTTGTGTCGCAATGGACTGCCCAAACGGATTGGTTCCCCAGATGGAATAGACAAGGTATTTTCCCTCAATGATGTCCGTGTCGATGACGGCAAGGTTTTGACGGCTTGGCCCGTGATACTCGGGTCTTGTGTAACCCTCTTGGTGACCGCCTGCGCGGCACACGCCCGTTCCCACACGTCCCACGCTGTGCGTTAGCAGTGCTAAATTGACAATGGAAGCGACATTTTCGTAGTTTTTAATTCCCCAAATGATGCCTTTTTCATAGTAAATCGCATTGCGAGGGCGGTGTCCGCTTGGTTTTGGCTTTGCGATCCATTCGGCCGCTTTTTTGATGTCAGAGACGCTAATGTTTGTCAGTGCAGAAGCGTATTCAAGGGAGACTTTATTGACCTTGTACATTGCATCAAAGTTCTCTGTATGGTTTTTGATGAACTCTTTAGCCTCCCAGCCTTGCTCGATGATGTAACTCACAAGGGCATTCATCAATGTAATATCTTGAGCGGGTTTGATCTGGAGATGAAGCACATTCTCTTTGCCTGCAATCGCAATGGCGTTGGTGATGGATGCCGTGCGTCTTGGGTCAATGAAGATAATTTTGCCATTAGATACGCTCTCGCCTTTGTCAAACTCTTTCTTTTTAGCTTCTAGCGTACTGCCATCGAGATTGGCTTGCATGTGAATGTTAAAAAGGTTCGTTTGACACTCGTAAGGATTACACCCAATGACCACCATCGTATCGGAGAGACTCGTGTCATAATAGCTGCTGTTAAGCTCACCAACACCCATTTCACGGCTTGAATGCACTTCTGAGTTATACGCAGGGCGATTGTGAATGGAAGCTGACGCCGTGCCTATAGCGGTGTGAAAGAGCTTACCAGTACCCCATGTGTTTTCAAAGCCACCGCCGCCACCACCGTGGTCAAAGGTTTTATGCGAAATCTCATCGGCACCGTCGTTATCGATGATTTTTTTATAGACTTTGGCTATCACGCTGATGGCTTCTTCCCATGAAGTTTCCATGAGCATGCCACCACGGAAGATTTGAGGCTCTTTGAGTCTGTCTTTGGTTGGGCTGGCTGCGTTGAATGTTGAAACGCCCATCATACCGCCACGTACGGAGTTTTGTCCGACATTGACCACACATTGTGTATCAGGAATAACCATCAGGTTGTATTTTTTGCCATCCCTATCGGTAATGGTGTTGTACATGCGTTCACTGCACCACTCACCGTAGGTGGGTTGTTGTTGTGAAAGATCGATGCCAAGGGCATTGTCTTTGTAGGTTCCCTCTGTGCCAAGAGGCCATTTATAAGACTTATAGCCACACCCGACAATACAAAATTCACAGGTAACATTTTTGACTTCAGCATTTTTATGCGGAATGGGGAGTCTGTCGTTTAAAGTAAGTGCCATGGTGTTCTCCTTAACCTACGTTATTGTTAATGCGACCAAAGATAAGCCCATCCATACCAATGGCAAAGATGTCATCACCACTGATCTCTAAAAGCACACGAGGAAGGGCCCCTGTTGCGTGACCAATAATCATTTGTCCCTCTTTTTTTGCGTCATATTTGGTGAAATGACAGGGGCATTCAAACAGTGCTTTTTCTTTGTTATAAACGGTTGGACACCCTTTGTGGGTGCAGATAATGCTGTAGGCTTTGACTTCATTGTTCACATAGACCGCTTTACACAAAGCGTTTTCATCAGGGTATGAAAAATCAAGTTCACCCGCTTTTTTGAGCTGTGCTAAAGAGCCTATTTTATGTTTTGTGTAGCCTCCATACACGGACATCTCAAAAGGGGTTTTATTGCTAGCCATAAGCGATGGTGTCGCAACTACCGCACCTAAGCTTAGGGCAGAGAATTTTAAAAATTCTCGTCTGTTGTGTCTTTTCTCTAGGCTTACCATCTGTGTCTCCTTTAGTGGAATATACTTTTTTAAGGTAATCCATTTTTTCTAAAAAGAATCTAAAAATGTAACATTAAACTATAATGATTTGTTATCAACGATTTTTTTTAAGTAGGGTAAAGATATGAAAAGCCTTGTGTGAAGCTTTAGAGGCTTACATGTAAAAGAGTGGAATTATTTTTTCGTCATTTGATGTGTGATATTTACGTTACATTTTTACACATATTAAAGTTTTAGAAGGTATATGAGTGTGTTTACATGTAAACGTGGTTTGTATGTGTTTTACCGTGAAGCAAGGGTTTTGGCTAAGGCTCTTTGAATCCTTTCGTATTGTTTGTCCAAAGGGTGAGTACTCTTTTCAGAGGTTTCAACAAAGGTTTTGGCTTCATTGTAGCGTTTTACCCACATATCTATCTCTTTGTTTTTATTGCTTAAGCGCAGATCAATTTCGTCACAGTTTCTTCGTACTTTTGTCTTTTCATTCAAAAGTGTATCTTCTTTTTTGAAGAGTTTTGTCATAAGCATTTTACGGTTAAAAATGCTCTCAACCCCATTTTCATTGAAGGTGACTTCCTCGGAGTCACTCTCATTGAGTTTGTCCATGGTACGGTGAAGTTGGAGAATTTTATCCTCTATGCTTTGGAGGATATTTTGAGCGTTTTGCATCTCTTGTAAAATTTCTTTTTGATCCATGGCAAGGGTTTCTATTTTCTTTTTAATGGTAATAAGCGCATTTTTTTTATCGTAAAGGGTTTGTTTGGCTTTTTTATGTTGGAGCATCGTGGAGCGAATGGTGGTGGTATTCCATGCGTGATTACTTTCGTCTAAAATAGGGTTGGGTTTATGGCGATTGCCTTTGGAATCTATGGTCTCATGTACACTAAAAGCGCTTAAAAATTCAATGGCTTTTTTATCACTGTTGGAGAAATGAAAGAGAATATCTTGTGAAATTTGAAGCATCATTTCATCAAAAAGTTCACGTAAAAGGTAGAAACTAAACCCTCGAATGGTTTTTAAATCTTCCAATTTAGTCTGTGTAATCACAACCGTTTCAACCACGTTGACAAGTGTGGGAATAAAAATACGTTTAAAGTGAGCAGGGGTAATTTTTCGAAAACTAAGGTTCTCTTCAATGATGTAATGCAAAAAGTCCATGATGGATTTTTTATACTCACCGTTTGGAAAAAATTGATTTTTATAGCCCTCTAGCATTGTGTTATCAATGCCACATGCTCTACGCTCCGCATTTTCTTCGCTAGTGAGTTGAAAAAAAAGTTTAATATAAATGCCCCCTTCCACAAAAATAATCAAATCATTGGGTTCGAGGTTTAAGCGTTCGCTGAGGTGCTCACGCAAAACATCTTTGTAGGAAGCATAATGTTTGGGTAG
Source organism: Sulfurospirillum barnesii SES-3 (assembly GCF_000265295.1). Taxonomy (NCBI): domain Bacteria; kingdom Pseudomonadati; phylum Campylobacterota; class Epsilonproteobacteria; order Campylobacterales; family Sulfurospirillaceae; genus Sulfurospirillum; species Sulfurospirillum barnesii. Next base: position 2,355,973 of record NC_018002.1, on the reverse strand, counting down.
TTTGGTGGTATTCAAAAGTGCAATAATTTCTGTAAGTTCACTGTCTTCAAAACCGTAAAGCGCTTCGTGAATTTTATAGTTTTCAATGGGGAAGTTTTGAAGAAAAAGGGTTATTTTTTTTTCAACATCACTAAATTTTAGATGGTGTGATTCATTTGGGTATTCATTCATCATTTTTTCGTCATTCCGTACTAAAAGATTATGGAATATGCATTGTACCAAAAAGAGAAAACAAATGCATTGCAGAGTCTGTTATATATCAACATATCTTGATATATAACAGATACTGTGCTATGATGTTGCATTATTTACATGTAAAGGTGAGGAATGAAAAAAGTTCTGATTTTATGTACGGGAAACAGTTGCCGAAGCATTATCGCAGAAGCGTTGGTCAATGCTAAATTAGAAGGGATTGAGGCGCAAAGTGCTGGAGTAAAAGCGACGGGCAAGGTCAATGCATATGCGAAAAAGGTTTTAGAAGAGGAAGGCATTTGGAGGGATTCATACCATTCCAAAACGCTGGATGAGGTTTTACATGTAAACTTTGATTTGGTCGTGACCGTGTGCGATCATGCCCATGAAACCTGCCCGATGTTTCCTCGTCCCATTCCTAAAATTCATGTGGGGTTTTCAGACCCAGATGGAAAAGATTATGGGGCGTTTATTCTTACATGTAAAGCGATAGAAGCGGAACTTTTACCGATTATCAAAGAAAAACTTTCATGAATGTAGAGCAGATGCTCGTTGAAATGACTTCGCAGTTTGGAATATGGGCGATTGTTGCTTCCTTTGGCATCGGTCTTTTGACTTCGCTGGCTCCATGCTCCATCATCACCCTTCCCCTGCTTGCAGGCAGTGCGCTTGGTTTGTCGATGGATTTGAGTGCTAAGCAGAAAAAAGTCTTTATTTACCAATACTCCTTTTTGTTTGTTTTGGGCTTGGTGATAAGCTTTTCATTGCTGATGCTTTTTGTCTCGAAAATGGGCATGATGCTCTCGTTTGCGCCCTTTTGGGCGTATCTTTTAGCATCCCTTGCTACCTTTGTTGTGGTGGCGTATGCGCTTGGATGGATTCAAGGGTTTGATAAAGACAAGGTGGCACGAAAGTTTTTAAAGTTCAAACTTTTAGGAGCCATCATCATCGGGCTGATTTTTGGGCTGGTGAGCACGCCGTGTGCTTCAGCACCTTTGGTGGCGATTATCACCATTGCAAGTCAAAGCGGTTGGGTCTATTCGTATGCCCTTGTTTTGGCGTTTGCATTGGGGCATGGTATGTTGCTTTTGGTGGCAGGAACCTCACTTGGCTTTACACAAAGTGTCGTTTCAAGTCGCAAGATTAATAAGGTGAGTCGTGTGATTAACGGCTTTTTTGTTGTGGTTTTGGTGGGAATTGGCGTTTATTTTCTCTACCAAAGTTACCGTGTTTTTTAGGATGAGCGATGAAATATAAACAAGTGATGGTCGTTTTAGTACTTCTTTTATTTGCAGGGTGTACGTTGGAAGAAAAATCAAGCGTAGCCCTTCCTAGCGAAGGTTTGGCTGCAACGGCGTATGAGAAAATTGTTCCTATCATTGGGAAAGAAGCCGTGCTTTTGGAGTTTGGCTCTACCACGTGTGCATCGTGCGTGGAGATGGGAAAGATTTTGCGTAAAATAAAAGAGGAAGACCCCCAAAGTCATGTCTATTTTATTGAAGTGTATGATGACAAAATGGCAATGAAAAATTACGGTATACAGATGATTCCCACACAAATTTACCTCAATTCCAAAGGCGAAGAGACAGATAGGCATATGGGTGTGGCGAGTTATGAGCAGTTACGCTCAAAGCTTAAAGCGGAGAAAATTATTCAGTAGGGAGAGAAAATGGACAGTTATATTCGTAGCCTTGATATGAAAGTGATCGCACGGGACAATATAGACGCTGATGATTTTATAGCGATGTATAACAGAGGTGAGGCAATTTTACTGGATGTACGCTATGGCTTTGAGCATCACGTGTGGGGACTTCCTTTTACATGTAACATTCCTTTGAATGAATTACCTGATAGACTTGATGAACTACCTAAAGATAAAATTATCGTATGCGCCTGTCCTGAATCGTGTCGTTCCAATATTGCTAAGCAGTATTTGTGTGTGAAAGGGTTTGATGCAAAAATTCTCTCTTGCGGTCTTCTTGTTTTAATGAGTCGTCTTAAAGGTGGCAAGGCTAAAGACCTTTCTTTGAAATAATCATGATGGAATATGCGCTTTATTTTGGTGTGACATTGATTATCTCCACCCTCTTTTCTATTGGGGGGACGGGTTCAGCCGTAGCATTAATTCCGATGCTTAATTTTTTAGGGGTTGGATTTGATATTGCTAAGGCAGTTGGGTTATTTGCCAACACAGCTTCAACGATTGGTGCATCTATTATGAATGTGCTTCGCAAAAGCATTGATGTTAAGCGTACACTACCGTTTGTTTTCATGTCTGTGGCATGTTCTCCTTTGGGCGCTTATGTGTCGACACAGATTGATGTGCATTATGTCAAGATTGGGTTTGCTTTTTTTCTTCTTTTTAGTGCGACGATGATGTTAGTACAAAAAAAACAAGGCAGTGTTCGGTTTACATCCGCATGGTTTATGGTATTTATGGGGGGTGTGGTTGGTTTTTTAGGCGGACTTTTGGGCATTGGCGGTGGAGCGATTATTATCCCTTTACTGATTTATTTAGGGTATGACGCAAAGCAAACGGCTATAACGGTAAGTTTTATGATTCCTTTTTCAACCCTTGCTGCTTTTTTAACGTATGTTTATTTGATTGAAATTGATTGGATACTTTTAGGCGTTGTAGCTTTAGCAGCTGCTCTTGGTGGTGTGCTTGGGAATTATATTATGGTGTTTAAACTCAGTGTGGAACATACACGAAAATTTATTGCTTTTTCGTTGTATCTTATTGGGTTTAAAATGATGTATTCATTGATAATTTAAAAAAGGATATAACGATGTTTGATTGGTGGGAGCAGTTAAGTGCTGTGATGGTTTTTGATGGACTAGGACTTGTGAAAGGCTCACAGCTAGGCGAAGCCGTGCATTTTTTTATTTACGATACCTTGAAAATTTACATGCTTTTAGTGGCGATTATTTTTGCGGTGAGTTTTTTGCGCACCTACTTTAACACCGAAAAGGTGAGGGTCTATTTGCAAGGTAAAAGTGAGTTTAGTGGCAATGTCTTAGCCGCACTTTTTGGCATTATTACCCCTTTTTGCAGTTGTTCGGCGATTCCTTTGTTTTTAGGGTTTATGCAAGCGCGTATTCCTATGGGCATTACCTTTAGCTTTTTGATTTCAGCACCGCTGAACAATGAAATTGCCATTGCGATGCTTTTTGGTCTTTTTGGCTGGAAAGTCACAGCTCTTTACATTGGGTTTGGTCTTTTGGTGGCGATTTTAGGGGGATTTATCATTGGAAAATGTAACTTAGAAAAATACGTACTTATTCCTGTAACGCCTATGAGCGGAGATTTAGAAGAGGTACACATTCGTTTACATGTAACGAAGCGTATCAACGATGCGTGGGTTTATACCAAAGATATTTTCATAAAAATTTATCTCTACGTGCTCATTGGTGTGGGTATTGGGGCGTTTATTCATGGCTATATTCCTGCAGATTTTATTGCACGCTATGCAGGTGGTGATGCGTGGTATGCGGTGCCTTTGGCGGTTCTGCTTGGCATTCCTATGTACTCAAATGCTGCAGGGGTGATGCCTTTGATTGAAGTTTTAACCAGCAAAGGGATGCTTTTGGGCAGTGCGCTAAGCTTTATGATGGCAGTTACCGCCCTCTCTTTGCCTGAGGCGATGATTTTAAAGCGCATTTTACATGTAAAGCTTATTGGTGTCTTTTTTGGCATTGTTGGGTTTGGTATTTTGTTGGTGGGCTATGTTTTTAATGCGATTTTATAAGGGGAAACGATGAGAAAAATCATTGGAGTTTTTTTGGTGTTGGTAGGACTTTTGCAAGCGCAAACGCCTAAAGAGGTGAGTTTTGATGCCTATTTGCAAGGTTTTGGTTATGAAGAGCGCAGTGCTATGAAAATCAGAACACCCGATATGCTAGCCCTTGTGGAAGAGGGAAAAGCAGTGTTGGTGGATATTCGCTTTAAAGAGGAGTATGCGGCGTGGCATATTGCAGGCTCGCTCAACATTCCGCTGAATGAACTTCCCAAACGCTATCAGGAACTGCCAAAAGATAAACTCATTGTTACAGCGTGTCCGCACAACGACCGCTCCAATATGGCAAGGCTTTATTTAACCCTCAAAGGCTATAAGGCGGTCTATTTAAACGATGGGCTTTTGAAAACGGCTGATTTTTTGCGAGGTGAGAATGCTAAAGAGTATATGGATGAACTTAAAACGTTAAAGGAGAAAAAATGAAAATCGAAATTTTAGGAACAGGGTGTGCCAAATGTCAGGCATTAACCGAAGCAACCAAAAAAGCGGTAGCGCAAAAAGGGATTTTTGCAGAAATTGTGAAAGTGGAAGACATTATGCAGATTATGAATTATGGTGTCACGTCAACCCCTGCATTGGTGGTAGATGGTGCTGTTGTAAGCAGTGGCAAACTCTTAAATGCTGATGAAATTATTGCTCTTTTGGATTCACATAAACCTTCACAAGGCGGATGTTGTTGTGGGGGTAAATGTTAATGTAACAGGAGGGACTTCCCTCTTGCTACTGATGTTGATTCCATCCTCCACCTAAAGCTTTAAAGAGTTCTACTTGTGAAACAAGAAGGGTTTGTTTTGTGGTGGTATGGTTAAGAGACGCATTTAAAAGACTTTTTTGAGAATCAAGAACTTCAAGCCAGTTGGCTGCTCCATTTTCAAAGCGTGTTGTTGTAATGGAAAGCATTTTTTGATATGCCTTTATTTCATCTTCATGATAGAGTAGCCTGTTTTGAATGAGTGCCTCTTTAGAGAGTGCATCATAAACTTCTTTATAAGCTTTTTTAACCGTTTGTTCATAACTAATGAGCGCACTTTGCAAATCTGTTTTGGATAGTTCAACTTTGGTATTAATTTTGCCAAAATCAAAAATTGGCAAGGTAAATGTTGGTCCAAAACCCCATTTGTTAGCTGTTGGTTGAAAAAGATTACTGGAGCTTTCGCTTTGTTGTCCATAACTTCCTGTAAGGCTAATGCTGGGAAAATAAGCAGAGCGTTCTACGCCAATAAGCGCATTTTTACTGTGTAAATTCATGAGGGATTCTTGAATATCAGGTCTATTTTCCAGTAAATCAGAAGAGATACCCTGAGGAATAGTCACAGGAGATGGTAAGTGGTCGATGAGTGGTTTTTCACCATCAAAAAGTTCTTTGGGAGATTTTCCCAAAAGAATGGCTAAAGCACTTTGTTGTGTTGTTTTCGTTTCAAGAAGTACTCCTTTGCTTGCATTTGCATTATTGTATTGTGCGAGCGCTTGCGTTGCCAGAAGCTCATTAATTGTACCTGCTTGGTGTTGTTGGCTTCTGTATGTATAGCTTTGACGATAATTTTCAATACTCTCATCAAGAATTTTAATGCGCTCTTCAAGTGAGGCAAGATTTAAATAGGCTTGAATAACATCATTAATTAAGGTATTGGTTACGGTTTGGTATGCCATTTTACTTGCGAGGTATAAGGACCAATTTGATTCTGCTTGGTTACTGAGTTTTCCCCAAAAGTCTATTTCATATTGCAATGAGAGACCCAGGGAATAATCTGTATAGTTGTACCGTTTATTTTGATACGTCTCTTCACTTGTTTTCTGCCTAGATTGTGTTCCTGTGGCATTGAGGGATGGGTAGAGATTGGCATCGCTTAACCCATACATTTGCTTCGCTTTTAAAATGCGAAGGGCTGAAAGTTTAATATCATCATTGTGTGTTAATGCTTCTTCAATAAGGCGATTGAGCGTTTCATCGTTAAAAGAAGTCCACCATTTTTCGTTTACATGTAAAGCAGTCAGAGGCTTGTTGGGAAGTTCTATGGAAGGAACTTGAAGGGTTGGAGAGAGTGAGCATCCCGATAAAATAACCATTGTGAGTAATGATATGCTGATATATTTACGCTTCATTGAATCCTCCTTTAGAATAAAATTTCTCCTTCATACGCATAATAAAATAAAAGAAGAATGGTACAAAGACAATACCAATGAGTGTGAGTGTTACCATACCCCCAACAATGGTTGTTCCTAAAATATGACGACTGTTGGCTCCTGCCCCATTGCTTAGTGCCAGAGGAAGAGTTCCTGCAATAAATGCCAAAGAGGTCATAATGATAGGACGAAAACGAATTTTTGCTCCTTCAATTGTTGCACAGAGCAAAGGAGTACCACTTTTGATACGTTGCATAGCAAATTCGACCATTAAAATAGCGTTTTTAGCCGAAAGCCCCACCAACGTTACAAGCCCAATTTGGAAATAAATATCGTTTTGTAACTCCCATGTGAGTGTGAAAAGTGCTGAGCCAAAAAGAGCAAAAGGAATGGCAAATAAAACTGCAAAAGGAATAGTCCAACTTTCATAAAGAGCTGCTAGAATTAAAAAGACAAAGACGATGGCGTAAATTAAGGCATTATTTCCTTCTTTTTGGAGGCGTTTTTCTTGAAAAGAAGCTCCTCCCCATTCTAGGGTATAGCCATTTGGTAAAATTTCTTGAGCAATGTTTTCTATGATCTGCATCGCTTCTCCTGAGGTATATCCAGCAGCAGGTTCTCCTAAGATTTGGGCTGCTTGAAACATATTAAAACGTTGCGTTACACTTGGATTGACGATAGGTGTTAAGGTAGCAAGAATACTTATGGGGATAAGATTTCCATCGCTTGAGCGGACAAAGACATCACTATAATTATCAACCCCTTCTCGAAATAAGTGTGTTGATTGAAGATTGACTTTGTAGGTACGACCAAAAAGATTAAAATCATTTACATAGACATTTCCAAATGTAGCTTGAAGGGTGGTATAAATATCTGAAATTTCGACATTGTATGCTTTTGCTTTTTTAGTATCGACAGAAATAGCGTATTGTGGGACATTGGTGTTGAGCGTTGTTCGAACAGCTTTTAGTTCTTCTCTTTGCGAAGCTTTTTGAACGATTTCTTTTGCGTAATGGCTAAGCGCACTGTATCCTGTTCCTGTACGATTTTGTATATAGAGTTCAAATCCACCTGTAACACTTAGCCCCATAATGGGTGGTGGTGTTACAGCCACAATGCGCGCTTCTTTATTTTTTGAAAATTGTGTGGTTAGTGTTTTGGCAATAGCATCTAAGCTTTGATTGGCATCTTTTCTTTGACTCCAATCAACCAAGCGTATATAACTGTATCCTGCATCGGTTTTATAAGCCTTAGAACTAAAATCGGTTCCTGAAAAGCCACCTACTTTAGCAACCAGAGGGTTATTTAGGGCTATGGAAGCAATCTCTTGATTGACGGCGAGTGTTCGGCTAAGTGAAGCACCAGGAGGAAGTGTACTGACGGCAAAAAAAGTGCCTTTATCTTCCTTCGGAATTAGTCCTGTTGGAATTTTTTGCCAAATAAAGTATGTGGCCATTAGCATAACGCCAAAAAGAAGAAGCGTTATAAAACTAAAACGAATTGTACGCTGAACAATACTTCCAAATCTTTCTGTTAATGCATGAAAAAAATGATTAAATTTTTGGATAAACCAAAAGGGTTTATGTGTTTCATGTTTCAAAATTAAAGCACACAAAGCAGGTGTTAACGTGAGTGCGATAAGCCCTGAAATGGAGACAGAAATAATGAGCGTGATAGCAAATTGTTTGGACATGACACCACTCATACTGTTGGAAAAAACCGATGGCATAAACACAGCACAAATCACCAATACAATGGCAATCACAGGCCCTGTAATTTCGTGCATGGCTTTAATGGTCGCTTGCTTAACGTTCATTTCGCCTTGTTTTAAAATACGTTCTACATTTTCAATGACAATAATGGCATCATCGACCACCAGTCCAATTGCAAGGGTGAGACCAAAAAGCGTTAGAAGGTTAATAGAAAATCCCATAGCGTAAAATCCCGCAAAGGTTCCAACAATAGAGACTGGAATTGCTAAAAGAGGGATAATGGTTGCTCTTATATTCCCTAAAAAAAGATAAACGACCAACACAACAAGAACAACCGCTTCTAATAAAGTCATAATAACTTCTTTAATAGAAGCTCTTACAAAGGTTGTGGGATCATAGGCTGCATCAAGCTGTAAATCACTTGGAAAATTTTTTGAGAGTTCGGCAATTTTGTCATCTAACTGCTTGGAAACATCTAAAGCATTTGCTTGTGAGGTTAAGAAAATTCTAATAGCAGACATAGGTTTGCCATTAAAAAGGCCTGCAAAAAAGTAACTCTCAGAGCCCAACTCTACCGTAGCAACATCGCCTAATGTTAAAGTCGAACCATCAGGATTTGCTTTTAGAATAATTTCTTTAAACTCTTCTGGTTTTTGAAGTCTCCCTTGCGATGCGATGGTATAGGTAAAAGAAGCTGTTTGGCTGATGGGTTCTTGTGCTATTTGCCCAGAGGGATATTTTTCATTTTGGTTTTTAATGGCACTGAGGACTTCCATGGTTGTGATTTGATAGAATGAGAGTTTTTGTGGATCAATCCATATACGGATAGAATAATCTTTATTGCCAATAATACTAGCATCTGCAACACCAGGAATACGTTTAAACTCTTCAATAATATTGTTAATTGCATAGTTGGCAATATAAGTAGTGTCGTGAACATTTTCTTTGGATGTAAGTGCTATAACACGTAGTACATCAGGTGATTTTTCAGTTACATCAACCCCTTGTCGTTTAACTGCGTCAGGGAGTTTATTAGAAGCCATTTGGACACGGTTATTGACATCAATTTTTGCTTGGGCAATATCGGTTCCCACTTCAAAAAAGAGGTAGATATTAAATGCGCCACTAGGAGAAGTTGTAGAAACCATATAAATCATATTTTCTAATCCATTGAGCTGTTGTTCAAGCGGTGACGCAACTGTTTCTTCTAATGTTTTTGCATCCGCTCCTGGATAGGTTGTGGAGAGAATAATTTGTGGAGGGACAACATTTGGGTATTCTTGCACTGGCAGTATCCGAATTGAAACAATACCCGCAATAAGGATAATAAGCGAAATAACAGAAGCAAAGATGGGGCGTTCAATAAAGAATTTGGAAAACATCTATTTTCCTTCTTTGTTAATGATTTTATCAATTTTTACAGGCGTATCTTGTTTGATTTTGAGAAGATTATTGACAATGAGTATATCCCCCTCTTTTAACCCTGCTTCGATAATGGCATTGCCATGACTGACTTCCGCTGTTACAACATTTTTAAGAATAGCTTTATTGTTTTCGATGATATATACGTTGGTTCCCAAAGGATTTTGTACTAAAGCCTTTTGTGGAATTTGAACGACATTTTGTCGCACAAGACCTATTAGCGAAATGGTTACAAACTGATTTGGAAGCAGTTCTTTATGAGAATTTTGAAAGGATGCTCTGGCTTTTAAAGTGCCAGTTTTGGCATTGATGGTGTTATCAATAAAATCAACTACGCCTAACTCTTTGTATGCTGTTTTTCCAAGCAGGAGAGAGGCTTTGAGTTTTCCTTCTGTTGGATGCGCCCATGTCCCATTTTTAATGGTGTATTTTTCTTTGAGAAGGTCACTATTTGGAATAGCGAACTCTACATGTAAAGGATCAATTTGAGTAATTTCTACCAGGGGTGTCCCCTCTGTTACTAGCGCACTTACATCAATCAGTTTTGCACCACTATATCCATTTATTGGCGATTTAATGGTCGTTCTCTCTAAATTAATAGTCGCAATATCCAAGGAAGCTTTTGCACTTTCTAACGCACTTTTTGCACTCTCGTATGCCCAGTAAGCGGTATCTTTGTCTTGTTCGCTGGATGCGCCTTTATCAAAAAGAGTTTTAATACGATTCCACTCCTTGCTTGTTTTTTGTACTTGAATCTCTTGTAAGGTAACATTGGCTTTTGCCAGCTTCTGTGCTGCACGATAACTATCAGGCTCTATTTGATACAAAATATCTCCCTTTTTAACAAAGTCACCTTCATTAAAAAATTTTTCAAGCAATATTCCATTGGCTCTGGCTTTGAGTGTTGTAGTTTGAGAACTGAGTGTTTTTGCTGGATAGGTTAGGGTAATAGCTTCTTCTTTAGGAGCGCCTACTTTAAAAACATCTACAGGAATCAATGTTGGGGTTCCTTCTGCATAGGAAGACGCTGAAGCACATGTGATTAATAGGTAAAAAAACAATTTTTTGGTGGGAGCAAACATTTTATTTCCTTTAAAATAACCTAGTACAATGTTATATATACTCATATTAACATATGTAGATATTTATTGTTGGCGTTAGTTTAGCATGGTTCGTGTTAACGAATATTAATTAAGACTATTTTTTGCATAAAATTATTTATTAATTTTTTTTGACAAACAATGCAGTGAAATCGTTTTGTGTTATACTCTCTCCTTATAAAGGAGAGAGGATGCAGTTAAAAACAAAAGTGGTTTTAACCATAGCGGGTTTATTGCTCGGCGTTTCACTGGTGGGTTCTTTTTTTAATTACCTCAAAAATGTACGAGACACGCAAGCACAACTGCAAAACACCTCTTTACCTCTCTCGGTAGATAACATCTACACGGAGATTCAGCAACGTATGATTGAGCCTCTTTTGGTTTCATCGCTCATGTCCCATGACACGTTTTTGCGTGATTGGATTATGGAAGGGGAGGCTGATATGAACGGTATTGTGCGTTATCTAACGCAAATTCAGCAAAAATATGACATTTTTACCACGTTTTTGGTCTCTGATGTCACGAAAAATTATTACCATCCTCGGGGCTTAATTGATGTGGTCAATGACCAAAACAGTGCGGATGCATGGTATTTTCGTTTTAAAGATCAAGCAGAACCGTATGAGATTAATTTGGACTACAACGCTCATTTAAGCGATACACTTATTATGTTTATTAACTACAAAGTGATGAATTATAAAAATGAGATGATTGGTGCTACGGGCGTGGGTGTACGGCTGGTGAACATTGAGCAGATGCTCAGTTCCTTTAAAGCAAGGTACAAATACGATGTCTATTTTATTGACACAAAGGGTGAGCTAACGCTGTACGCACAAGAGTTAAATAAGCGGGGAAATATCGCTAATATTGAGGGATTAAAGAAAATTCAAGAGGCTATTTTTAGCGGAAAACAGACCCAATTTGAGTACAAGGATAAAGCGGGCGAGTACCTTTTAAACACCAAATACATCGACAAACTCAAACTCCATCTTTTTGTGGAAATCAATAAAAAAGAGTATTTAAACGAGATTCAAAAGACCTTTTATCTCAATCTTATCATGTCGCTTTTGGTCACGTGTTTGGTGATTGCGATTATTCTCTATACGATTAATATTTATCAAAAACAGTTGGTACAATTGGCGAGTGAAGATGCGCTCACAAGCCTTTCGAACCGAAGAACTTTTAATGAATCCTTTGAGGCATTTTATAAATTGCACCAAAAAGGGCTTAAAAAAATCACCCTTTTATTGATTGATATTGATGATTTTAAAGAGGTGAATGACCTTTTTGGGCATTTGGTCGGTGATGAAACGCTGGTACGTGTCGCACAACTTTTACAAGCACACGTGCGTTCTAGTGATGTTGTGGCACGTTGGGGTGGCGAGGAGTTTGCCATTTTACTCCTTGATGTGGAGAAAGAGCACGCCAAAGAGATTGCACAAAAAATATGCCAAGCAATACAAAACGATGCTTTCTTTTTGGAGCGTTTGCGCAAACCTTTGACATTGAGTATTGGTGTGGGTGAGCTCAGCAACTTTGAGAGTCAAGATGGATTGGTGCATAAAGTGGATAATGCTTTATATGAGGCAAAAAAAGCAGGTAAAAATCAAGTAGTTGTGGTTTAACACATACTATTTACATGTAAAGGTGCACTATGGAACTTTTTCTTGTTGGCAGTGTTGCTCTACTGGCTTCTTTACTGACTTTTTTTTCGGGCTTTGGATTGGGCACACTTCTTATGCCCATTATTGCACTTTTTTTCCCTCTGCCTCTTGCGATTGCTATTACGGCTATCGTTCATTTTTCCAATAATCTTTTGAAATTTTTTCTTCTTGTGAAGCACAGTGATATTTCTATTTTATTGCGTTTTGGCTTACCTGCGGTTATTTTTTCTTTTTTGGGCGCATGGAGTTTAGAGCGTTTAAGTGTGTGGGAATGGAGTTTTGCCTATAGCATTTTGGGTGTTGCCTGTACAATAACCCCACTTAAATTCATCATTGGTGTGGTGATAGCACTTTTTCTTATCCTCGAATCAAGCGCTACTTTGCATCTTCCAAACGCCTTTAAAAAACTTTGGTTGGGTGGCGCTTTAAGCGGTTTTTTTGGGGGATTGAGCGGGCATCAAGGCGCTTTTCGTAGCCTTTTTCTTACCCAAAACGCACTCTGTAAAGAGGTCTTTTTAGCCACAGGTGTGAGCATTGCGGTGGTAGTGGATCTCTCCCGTCTTAGTGTGTATGCCAAGCATTGGGAGAGTGCACTTACACAATGGCAGATGATTGTGGTGGCAATTGTGTGTGCTTTTGTGGGGACGTTTATTGGCAAACAGTATCTTCAAAAAGTGAGCATTGAGTTTATTCGTACGGTGGTGGCGTGGATGTTAGGAAGTGTTGCGGTTTTATTGATTGTAGGCATTTTGTAGCATTACATGTAACGCTACAAAATAAGCTGCTTACGCTTCTATCCAGCCTCCGCCTAAGACTAAATCTTCTTGATAAACCACAAGGGCTTGACCGCTGGCAAGTCCATACACACCCTCTTCAAGTTCAGCGATGATTTTATCACCCTCGATTTTCACATGGGCTTTGACTTGTGGGCTTCGGTAGCGAACTTTTACCCCATACGTCCCCTCTTTAAAATCCTCACCTAAGGAGAAGTTTTGTGCTATGACTTGTTTTTGGAGTAACTCCTCTTTAGTACCTGCAATAACCGTGTTGCTCTTCGCATCAATGCCTACCACAAAATGAGGGTCATGCGCACCGTTGATGGTTAAGCCTTTTCGCTTTCCAATGGTGTAGTGCATGTAGCCTTTATGCTCTCCAATCACTTTTCCGCTTGTATCTTTCACCACCCCTTTTTGGTCAACATCGAGGTGTTTTTTTAGAATATCAATGTACGTATCGGTGACAAAACAAATTTCTTGCGACTCTTTATAGGTTTCTAAACTTCCAAGCCACGGCAGTTTTTCTAGGGCAATGGGTTTAATGTCCTCTTTTTTCATCTCGCCTAGTGGGAAAATGATTTTTTCAATCACCTCTTTTTTAAGACCAAAAAGAAAGTAACTCTGGTCTTTGCTCATGTCATAGGCTTCTTGAATATGCCCATTTTTCACTCTGGCGTAATGCCCTGTGGCAATTTTTTCACAGCCAAATTCTAAGGCTTTTTGAAAGGCAAAGCCAAACTTCATCTTAGGGTTACAAAACGCACAGGGATTTGGCGTAAGTCCTTGCTCATAAGAGCGCACAAAGTAGTCATAGACATGCTCTTTAAAAAGGGCTTTTGCGTCAATGATGTGGGTTTCAATGCCCAAATGCTGGCTTACTTTTTCAATGTTGGCAATGTTAACGCTGTGTTTTTTCTCATCGTCATGCAGTTTGAGGTAAATCCCCACCACTTCATGACCTTCTTCTTTGAGTAAATAAGCGGAGTAGCTTGAATCAATTCCTCCGCTCATCAGTAGTGCAATTTTCATAGTTATATCTCTTTTATTTACATTTTCGACGTCTAAAGAGTAAAAGTCTTTACGTTTCGTGTTGGCCCAAAAATAGGACACCATTTATTTTTAATCACGTGTTGGTTGATTGCAATCTTGAAATTTTTCAAAAGTAGCTTCATTCACATATTTAACAAATCTTGCAATATAGTCTGGATTTTCACAAGTTGAACCATCTTCTAATTCGTAAAACCCTTCTTCTGCATGTTCAAATAAATCTTCAAAATAAGGTAAGGTAATTTCTTCATTGTTATTTTGTTTTGTAACACAAACAGTATTTAAATTGTAAGATATGATTTTCCCAAAATAGACTTCTTTTGCTTCTGTCCCATCCTCTAAAATAGTGCGTATAGAAACAAGTATGACTTTGTTTTTTAAATCTTCCACTCCAGAATCTCCTTATTTACCGCATGTTTTGTTTCATTGTCTATTATTAAAAATCAAGCAGATACGGTTTCTCGGAAGCTGCTTCATCACTTGCCACAGCTTGCTCTTCTTTAAAGAGCGCTTGATCCATATCTTCAATCAAATCTTCCACATCTTCAATACCCACGGAGAGACGTATCATCCCCTCATTGAGTTCGTACGCAAGGCGTTGCTCTTCAGGATACTCCGCATAAATCGTATGGTACGGCGCAATCGCCAAAGATTTGTTATCTTGAATGTTGGTTCCTCTGCGAATCAGTTTGAGTTTGTTTAAAAAGGCATAAGCACTTTTTTTATTGGCTAAACTAAACGTGACAATCGCCCCACCTCCGCTAAACTGTTTCGTGGCATTTTCGTAGGAGCGTGAAGCTTCTAAGAGAGGATAATCAACACGGCAAACCTCGCTTTTGGTTTGCAAATGTTTGGCAACCACAAGGGCATTTTCGCAACTTCGCTTCACTCGTAAATCCAGTGTCTCTAGTCCCAAAGAGAGAAGGGCTGCACTTTGAGCAGTGAGCGTTGCACCTAAATTGCGAAAGGTCTCTTTACGCAAGCGTGCCATAAGTGCATTGGGACCAAATTTTTTACAATATGGCGCTAGGTTTGCATGGTTTTGCCACTCAAACGTTCCATTATCGACAATTAAACCACCCAAAACATGACCGCCACCGCTTAAGTATTTGGTTGCAGAGATGATTTCCACATCTACGCCATGTTTTTTCGCATCAAAAATGTTCCACGGTGTCATCGTGGTATCGACAACAAGAGGCACATGGTGTTCACTCAACACCGCTTTGATGGCTTCAAAATCAGGCACAATGAGTTGAGGGTTACTTACACTCTCGCAAAAAAGAAGGCGAGTTTTTTCATCGATGTTGGAGCGGATTTCCTCGAGATTGTTCACATCTACAAAGCGCACTTCCACACCAAAATCACTCAAAAGTGTCTGGAATAAAGAGAGCGTGTTGCCAAAAAGATACTTCGTGGTGATGATATTATCGCCATTTTTCAAAAGCGCAAACAAGGCGTTTGAAATTGCCGCCATCCCTGTTGCTGTTGCAATAACACCCAATGCACCACTGATAGCTTTGATTTGTGTTTCTAAGGCTTCAATGGTAGGGTTTGAGGAGCGGGTGTAGACATGCCCCATTTTAAAGCCCTTAAAAACGGCTTCCAACTCTTCTGCTTTTTCAAATTCAAAGGCGGAGCTTTGATAAATTGGAAAGCGCATTGCGCCATGAACATCGTTTTGAATTGGTTTGCTGTGCAGTGCTTTGGTCGTAAATCCCATAAGAATCCTCTTTACATGTAAATAATTTTACCGCTATTTGCAGAAGCGATAATGTTCTCACGTGCGACGCACTCACCGATAATCAGTACGGCTGGGGTGGAACATAAAGCAGCCATTTTATCTAAATTTGCCACAGTTCCCACAATGGTGACTTGATTGGGCAAGTCAATTTTTGAGACAAATGCTGCAGGGGTGTTCGCATCAATTCCCTCTTTAGCAATAGCGTCTTGAATTTTTTTGGCAAAACTGTGTGCCATTAAAACGATGACGGTATGAAGCGGTTGGCGAATGAGCGTAATCCACTCATCGTTAAAAAGGCTCTCCCTAAGGTGTGCTGAGACGATGCTCACCCCTTTGGAAATATCACGAATGGTCGGCACAATGCCAGAGACCGTACACGAGCGAAAGGCAGAACTGACACCGTTTATGACTTCAAATTCAATGCCGTGTTCTTTGAGCGTTTGCTTCTCTTCTCCCAAACGTCCAAACAAAAGTGGCTCACCCCCTTTAAGCCGTCCTACCACCAATCCCTCTTTGGCGTATCCTACCAAAAGAGCGTTAATCTCCTCTTGCGTTTTGGAATGAAATCCCTTCTTTTTACTCACATCAACGACGTTACATGTAAGTGGAATGAGGGCACGGATTTCTTCTGAAACCAACGCATCTACAAGGGCAACATCGAGCAGTTCAAAGGCATTTAGGGCATCGAGGGTGAGATTGCCTACGTAGCCTGTGCCACATCCGATGAGAAACACTTTTCCCACACCCTCTTTGGCAATGCCACGAAGCCTTGCCAAATCACGCTCAGGTTGTTGACGCTCACGTTTGAGGCGCTCAATCAAAGAGCCTAGGTTACGGGGTAAAATGCGCTCTACTTTATCACGAATGACTTGCGCTAAGCTGGGCGAACTGCCACCGCTACTGATGGCGACTTGAATGTCATCTCGTTGGGTGAGTGCGCTAAAGTAAAAATCGCACAGCTCTGGCACATCTACCACGTTGAGCCAAAAGTGATGCAGGGGTTTGAGTGCAACTAGACGAGAGGTTACCGCTTCATTGCCTGTGGCATCAATAATCACCTCATAACCTATGGCGTCAGCATCTTCAAAGGCTTTACATGTAAAGGTTTTGGATGCAAAGTAGTCGTCCAAAACCTCTTGTGCGATGATGTCGTGTGGAAAATCAAGACTATCAAGCACTTTAGATTTTTGCGCCGCTACTTTTCCCGCACCAATGAGAAGCGTTTTTTTGGGCTTAAGTGCGATGCCAAGCGTTCTCATTTTTTGACAATCCTTACACGCCAACCCTTGCCCTCTTTTGTGGTGGCTTCTACCGTGTGTCCCTCACTTGAGACCGATTTTGGCACGTTATCAATGGGTGCGCCATCATCCAATAAAATTTCTAAAATTTCACCGCTCTTCATTTTTGAAAGCTCCATTTTGGTTTTGACAAAGTTCATCGGACATGCCACGCCGCTTAAGTCTTTAAAGTGGGCTGATTTTTCAGGTTGCGCTTGTGCACTTGCCGCCAACTCTTTTTCTTTGGCAAATTTTAGCGTATGATCCATGCTTTCGTAAAGCTTCATCACCTCTTCGGCAAGTTCGATTGATTTTTCATCCGCATCGCCTTCTAGCATGGTGCCAAAGTAAGCATTAAGAAGCGTGGTGTCGATAAAATGGGTTTTGAAGGCTTTAAGCACACCTGCTTTATCACGTGCATCCTCTCCACGTGTGACGAGTAGCATACGAGCGGCTAAAAGACGAATCAACTCATAGTCTTTTTCCTCTTTCTCAAGTGCTTCTTTAAGTGCTTTTTTATCGGCTTCGATAAGGTCATACATACCTGCACTACACTCACCTGTTCCTCGACCTTTGAGTGAGAAGAGTTCAACCGCGTCGTAGTCAAAGTAAGGGTTTTTATCCTCTTTGAACGAAGGAATATCGACGTATTTTTTACTGATTTCGGTAATAATTGCTAATCCACCATCGTCAATCCAGTCTGCAAAACTCTCATAAGCCTTTACATGTAAAAGCCATGTATCCAAAACTTCTTCCACAAAAGCAGGAACATGAAAGGCTGCAACATCACCTGCTTTTTGGGCGTACACACTTCCATCGCCATGGGTGCGTGAACCTGCTACGACGTTGTAGGCAGGGTAGGAGTAGCCCTCATTGCGTTGGACTTTTCCGAAAAATCCAAGATCGCCGATGAGGTGTTTGCCACAACTGTTTGGGCAACCCGATAAATGAATCTTAAAGCCTTGAAGGGCGTCATAGTCACGCTCATCGATGAGTTTATTGAGACGTTTTTGAATCGCATCCACCGCGCCACGAGGACGCGCGATGCCAAGCTGACAGGTTGCCGCTCCCGTACATGCGACCATATCGCCAAAGAGCGTTGGTTTAGAGACTTCCACAGAAAATTTTTGCAAGATGTCGTGCAAACTTGCCATTTGAGGCGCTGTGAGGTTGCGAATGTAAAGGTTTTGATCGCCTGTAAAACGAAGCACATCTTCACCAAAGGGTAAAAGTGCATTGGCAAGGTTGCGTGCGTTTTCAAAGTGAATATCACCCAAATGCACAGGCACTTTACAGCCATAAAGCCCTGCTTGTTTTTGGGCGTAAACGTAACGATTCCACCATTTTTGAATGTTTGTAGGAACGCTAAATGGCTCATGCGTGGTGTCACCCACCGTTCGCTCGATTTCAGTGATGGGCATCTCCCAATCGCCCTTAGCTCTAAGGTCATTTAGTTCCACTTCTAAAAGTGTGTTAAATTCTTCAAGACCCAAATCTTCAAATAAAAAGCGAAGGCGTGCGGCATGTTTGTTTTTGCGGTTGCCGTATTTGTCAAACACTTGTTTGATGGCTTGCGAGTATAAAAAAACTTCGGTGTCGGGTACAAACTCACGCAACAGTGTTCCTAAGCGAGACTTCGCACCCATACCACCAGCGGTGAAGAGCTTAAAGCCTTTGATGCCACCGTGAATTTTAGCGATAAAGCCTACGTCATGGATGGTTGCATAACCACGGTCTGCCTCAGAACCACTAAACGTGATTTTAAATTTTCGTGGAAGTGCGAATGAATCTTTTTGCTCTAACATTTTAGAGGTCATCGCAAGAGCGTAAGGAGAGACATCAAAGACTTCATCTTGCGCTGTGCCTGCAAGTGGGTCAGCCATCACGTTACGCACGGTATTTCCTCCGCCACCTCTGCCGCTTAAATCAATACTGTGCAGGGTTTCGATAATACTGATAATATCTTCGATTTTGACATA
Organism: Sulfurospirillum barnesii SES-3; assembly: GCF_000265295.1. Classification (NCBI taxonomy): domain Bacteria; kingdom Pseudomonadati; phylum Campylobacterota; class Epsilonproteobacteria; order Campylobacterales; family Sulfurospirillaceae; genus Sulfurospirillum; species Sulfurospirillum barnesii. The sequence continues at coordinate 2,337,142 of NC_018002.1, read as the reverse complement.
ATGCAGCTGTGCGCCACCACGGGTGGTGATGTGAATGGCTTCATGTGCGTACTTTTGGGCTAAATCCGCTAAAGTCAACAGTTGTTTAGGTGTTAGGATACCACCTGCTAGTTTAATGCGCACCATAAAGGTATTGGCGGCACGTTGCTCATAGACACCAAAAGGGACACGCATGGTTTTAAAGGTCAGCTCATCGAGTGTGCCTGCTAAAAAATCAGCATGGTTTTTTTTAAATGTGGCAAGGTCATCATAGACCATTTGGGGGATTTCGTATCTGCTCATAATCGTAACTCCTTATTGTTACATTAGAGAGTTCTTGTAGAACTCTTAACACGTTTTTAAAGCAAAGCTTCAAAAACTACGCTAACACTGCGTTCTCTTCGGCAGAGTGCCCACGCACCCTTGGTGCTTTTTAATAAAAAAATCGCTTTGTGTTCTCTTTTATGCGACTTCATCACACCTCTAAAATAATTTCAATTTCTTCAATTTCAACCGTTTTATTTTTAATCAAAAATGACTTCACATCAGGCTCTATCCCTGCCAGTGAGATAATGACATAACTCACATTAGGATCAAACGCCAAACGAATGTCTTCCTCGCTTGGGCGTGCGGGGGTTTCAGGATGTGAATGGTACACACCGATTAAGCGAAGCCCCTCTTTTTGCGTCTTTTTAAAGGCATCAAATTGCTCCTGTGGGTCAAAGCTAAAGTGTTCGTTGCTTTCATCGGTGTTTCTCATAGGAATCGCATACTTCACTTCGCCATTAATCCCTGCTAAATAACCACACGCTTCAATGGGGTTGTCTTTGAGTGCGTGGAGAACCATCTCGTTGTACGCACTTTGTGGAATTTTTATCATAATTTTGCCTCACAGACCACGGCTTCATAGTCTTTAATTTCCTTTATTCCATGCTCACCGCACACCCGACACTTTGGATTTTTCTTAAAATTGACGTTTCTAAAGTTCATGGTTTTTGCATCAAAACTTAAAAGTCTGTTGTACAACGGCTCACCCACACCCACGATGTATTTCAGCGCTTCTGCGGCTTGAATGGTTCCTAGCATTCCAGCAACTGCGCCTAAGATACCTGCACTCGAACACGTTGGAATGGCATTGGCTGGTGGTGGGCTATCAAACACACATGCGTAACATGCACTCTCGTTGGGTTTAATCGTCATGGTTTGTCCACCAAAACGTAAAATACCACCGTGAGAATAGGGCACGTTTGCCAAAACACACGCATCATTAATCAAAAACTTTGATGAAAAATTGTCCGTTCCATCGATAACAAAATCATAGCCTTTCACAATGTCCAAAATGTTGGAAGCGTCTAAAAATTTTTGATAGACCGTGACTTTCACATTGGGGTTAATCGCTTCCATCTTCGCTTTGGCGGAGAGCACTTTGGGTACGTTTACATCGGCTGTGGTGTGAATGACTTGACGCTGAAGATTGCTTAAATCCACCACGTCGCCATCGACGATGCCAATTTCTCCCACACCCGCAGCGGCTAAGTAGAGTGCCACAGGAGAGCCAAGTCCGCCTGCACCAATGACTAAAACTTTAGAATTGGCAATTTTCTCTTGCCCTTCAATACCCACATCTTGTAAGATAATGTGACGTGAATAACGCTCTAATTCCTCATCGCTAAACTCTCTCATGCGCCACCTCCCATGAAGTATAAAAAGTTAATCTCATCACCCTCTTTAAGCACAACACTTTTGTGTTCGTCTTGTCTTACAAATTCATCGTTGAGTTGTACCGAAACCATGTCAGGTTGTTCAACATTTTCAATAATGAGTAATTCTGGCAAGCTAATAGCCTCTTTTATCTCTTTTGTTTCGCCGTTAATTATAAGTTTCATTGACTATCCTTAGTTAAATTGGTGTGGAAAATGTTTACGAAGAAGCGCAAAAAGCTCCTCTTCAAACTCAGCACTAGTACTCGCTTTGTCGACCAAAACATCGCTTACATGTAACGCTTTGGTTCGTCTTGTTGTGTATTGTTCCAACACTTCGGTGATGATGCCCCCGCCTGCAATGTCAAACTCATCAACAATGACAAAACGCCCCAGCTTTTGGTTGTCGCAAAAAAGTTCCATCGCCAAAAGGTCATGCACCCTAAAGATGACACACGCTGCTTCATGGCGTGAGACATGGGGTTCATCATCGCTATCAAGTGTGTCGCCATCAATCACCCGTTTAATCTCTTCAAGATAAATCGTACTTTGCGCTGAGCCTATCTTGATTTTATAGGGCTTATTGAGCTCCAACGGTCGTGCCCCTAGCCAAAAAAGATTCGCCTCAAAACGGTTACTCACCTTTGGTGCACTCTGGTCTGCTCTGGCGACCACTTCACCGTTTTTCACATAAATTTGAGTTTGAAGGGTAAATCCCACCGCCTCACTCTCTTTAACACTGGTTTTCACTTCTGTGTTAAAACTCTCAATACTCGCCACACGTGAGCGTTTGAGCGAAGGGTAAAAGATGACTTCATCGTTTACATGTAATTCACCACTACTCACCGTTCCTGCGTAAATACGCCTATCATCGTTGTCACGGGTAAACTTGTAGACATCTTGCAGAGGCATTCTAAAATGCTCTGCCTCTTTTTCTTCAATGCTCTCAAAGCTATCTAACACTTCAAGAACCGTTTTGCCTTTATACCACGGTGTTTGCGGGGCATGTTCAATCAAGTTGACGCCACCACGAGCGCTGATAGGGATAAAAATCTCCGCCTTAACACCAAGGGTTTCTAAATATTCGGTGTACTCCACTTTGAGTTTGGTAAAAGCAATCTCGCTAAAGTCCACCAAATCCATCTTATTGACCACAACAGCAATTTGCTTGATGCCTAAAAGGGAGAGCAACATGCCATGGCGTTTGGAGTTCTCTGCCACACCCTCTTTAGCATCAATAAGAAGCAAAGCCGCCTCCGCACGTGAAGCACCGCTGATCATGTTTTTCAAAAATTCGATGTGCCCAGGAGCGTCAATGATGATGTACTCTCGTTTTTGACTTTGAAAAAAAACACGTGCACTATCAATCGTGATGCCTTGCTTTTGCTCATCGGCTAAGGCATCAAGCAAGAAGGCGTACTCAAACGGACGTGCATTGTTTTCACACATCTTTTTCACACTCTCTAGTTTTCCTTGTGGCAATGAGTCGGTATCGGCAAGAAGCCGTCCGATGAGTGTGCTTTTGCCGTGATCGACGTGTCCTGTGATGACAATATTGAGTCTTTGCATTACATGTATCCTTCTTTTCTAAGGGCTTCTAGTGTTCCACCACCGTCTTTATCTTGCGCTCTGCCTGAGCGTTCCGCAATATCTTTAAACTTCCCAGAAGTTAGCTCTTCAATAATCTCTTGAGGGTTCGTCGCCTCAGAATCGACTGGTGCCGTACATGGAAAACAGCCCAAAGAGCGGTAACGTTTGCCGTCTCCTTTGTTAAAATACAAATCAATAATAGGGATATTTTCCCTTTGAATGTACTCCCAAATATTAAGCTCCGTCCACTCTAAAAGTGGGTGAATGCGCACGTGAGTGCCTGGTGCAAAGTCCGTTTTGTACTGATTCCAAAGCTCTGGGGGTTGCGTACTGGCATCCCACTCACTCTTTTCATCACGGGCTGAGAAAACACGCTCTTTAGAACGACTTCCCTCTTCATCCGCCCTGACACCTACGATGACACCTGTGTAAGGAGCACCGTTTAATTCTTCTTCCCACTCTTTTTTATACGGGTTCCATTTACGGCGTGCCCATGTGCCATCTAAGGTGTACTTGAGCGCATCGCTTTTGAGTTTTTTACAGCAACTAAGGCGGTCTAATCCGTTCACAAACGTTTCGCCTTTGGCTAGGGCTTCTTTATTTTGTCCCACGACCAAGTTTAAATCCCATTGAATGGCAATTTCATCACGGTAGCGAATCATCTCGGGCACTTTAAACGCCGTATCAATGTGCACCAACGGGTAGGGAACGTGTCCAAAAAATGCTTTTCGTGTCAACCATAAAAGTACGGTGCTATCTTTACCAATACTCCAAAGCATGGCAAGATTTGGGAAGCTTCGATACGCTTCACGTAAAATGTAAACACTCTGTGCTTCGAGTCTGTCTAAATGGTTCATTAGTAAAATCCTTAATTGATTTTTTAATACGTATCACAAGCAAAGCTCGTGATACTACGCTTTTGAACTTTAATAACGCCAACAGAGCAAAGCTCCTTGTGGCTACGCTAATGCTAAGTTTGCCTCGGCGGCAAGCCCACGCTTCGCTTTTACTTTGATGTACTCAAAGTAGTATTAATTTTTATGTAAATGCAATCCGCACTCTTTATGTTCAGGGTTTTCCCACCACCAACGTCCCGCTCTGATGTCTTCGCCATCACGGAGGGCACGTGTACAGGGTTGACAGCCGATGCTTTTAAAACCTTTGGCGTACAAGCCATTTTTAGGAATGGCGTGTTCTTGCATGTAACGCTCTACATCTTCATCACTAAAGTGTGCTAAAGGATTAAATTTTAAGAGCTTAAAATTTTCATCATACTCCATCAAAGGGGTATTGGCTCGGGTGATGGACTGAGCACTTCGAATGCCACTTATCCAGCATTGATACCCTTTTAACGCCTCGTGTAAAGGGAGTATTTTTCGTACACGACAACACTCTTTGCGAAGATTAATGTCATCAAAAATGCCATACTCTCCCACGCTTTCTTCTAACGCTTTGATGGTTGCATCCTCTGCGCTAAAGCGCTCAATTTTGATGCCAAAAAAAGCTTCGACTTCTTTTTCATACGCCAAAGACTCCTCAAAAAGTTTGTGCGTATCAAGGGTAAAAACACGAAAATCAATGCCTGCTTTTTGCGCCAAAGAGAGGGCAATCGCATCTTCACTTTGGTGGCTAAATGCCAACGTGACGTTGAGATGTTTCTCGCCAATTAACGTGTGAAGCATGTGCAACGCTTCGGTGATTTTAAGTTCATAGCTCTGATTCATATTTGATACTCGGGTTGTTCTTTTTCTCTTCCAAAATCAATTTTATTCCATGCACGTTCGTGAAAATAGTACAAAGCTGTTTTGGTTATGAGCTCAAAAGCACCGATAGAAACAGCAGCAAGCGGACTACCAGTGACGATAAAACTAATTAGCATTGTATCGAGCGTTCCTAGTGTTCTCCATGAAATCGCTTTAACAATGCTTCGCTTCTTATGCTCTACCATACGTGCTCCTGCTTAAATTTTCAGAATAATAGCATTTTACTTCTCTATTGTCAAGTAAAATTATTAAAATACTCAAGATTAAAACAGCAGGGTATTGTATGGCGATAAAAAGAAAAAGGCTTAAACTTTTTAATTGATAATAGTTATTATGATTTATTAAAAGTTTTTTATATTAGACTGCCACAAAATAATCAAACAAGGAGAAGAATGATGCGTGTTTCATCGAGTCTATTTAAGCTATTTTTAGGGCTTAGCGTTGCTTCAAGCATGGCGCTTGCCAGTGAGGTCAATGTCTATTCCCATCGCCATTACGACAGCGACAAAGCGCTTTTTAAAGCGTTTGAAGAAAAAAGTGGCGTTAAGGTCAATGTCATTACGGCAAAGGCAGAAGAGTTGGTTACAAAGTTGAAAATTGAAGGAGCCAACAGCCCTGCTGATGTGCTCATTACCTCTGATGTTGGTAATTTATACGAAGCCAAAGAGGAGGGGTTGCTCCAAAAAGTTGACTCTAAAATTTTACATGTAAACATTCCTGAGCATTTACGAGACGGTGAAAATGAGTGGTTTGCTCTTACGAAACGAGCACGTATTTTTGTCTACAATCCTGAAAAACTCTCTGAAAAAGAGCTAGGAAGTTACCTTGATTTAAGTGATCCTAAATTTAAAGCTAAATTGCTTACCCGTAGCTCTTCTAACTCGTACAATAAATCGCTTTTAGCCTCTATTATCGCCAATCACGGTGAAGCCAAAGCGCTGGAATTTGCCAAAGGATTGGTTGCTAATTTTGCCAGAGAGCCTAAAGGGAACGATAGAGACCAAATCAAAGCCGTGGCAAGTGGTGAGGGGGATTTGGCGATTGTGAATACCTACTATTTAGGCATCATGCTGAACAGTAAAGACCCCAAAGATGTTGAAATCGCAAAAAGTGTTAAGCTCTTTTTCCCTGCTCAAAAAGCAGAAGGTACGCACATTAACATCAGTGGAGCGGGTGTGACAAAGTATGCTAAAAACAAAGAGAATGCCATGAAGCTTATTGAGTTTTTAAGCAGTGTTGAGGCGCAAACCCTCTTTGCCGAAGCGAACCATGAGTACCCTGTTAATCCTGCGGTTAAAGCTTCTGGTACCGTCGCAACCTTTGGAGTGTTTAAAGAAGACACACTGCCTCTTGGGGACGTGGGAAAATACACCAAAAAAGCCGTTGAAATTGCAACAAAGGCAAATTGGCGATAATGCAAAAATTTAAATACTTACTAGCCCCTTTTTTGGGGCTGGTCATCGCTCTTCCTATTGTTTGTCTTGTCCTTTATTTTATTGCTCAGAATGATTTTTTTATGAGAAACATCAACGCATCTGAGCTGGTACGTTACACATACCATACAAGCTTTGTTCTTGTAGGAACAGCGTTTTTAGTACTTCTTTTAGGCATCAGTACAGCGTTTATGAGTGCACGTTTTGTGTATTTTGGGAGTCGTTTTTTTAGCCTCATTTTTGTGCTTCCTTTAGCTTTCCCCGCCTACATCTTAGGGTACACCTATGTGGGATTTTTTGAGTTTCATGGCATCTTAGCCACGCTTCTCTTTCAGCCCAAAATTAAACTTGACATCTTAAATATTTACGGTGTTACGGCAATTCTCTCGTTTGCGATGTTCCCATACGTCTTTATCTTAGCACGAGTCTCTTTTGCTTCACTCTCTTCAACGGTGGTCGAACTCGTTTCACTCAAACAGCTTTTCTTTTTCAAAGCCTTTTTCACGGTGTATCTCCCCTTAGCGTACCCTGCCATTTTTGCGGGACTTGTGCTTGCCATGATGGAAGTGCTTAGTGATTATGGAACGGTAGCCTACTTTGGTGTTGACACCTTTAGTGTGGGCATTTTCAAGAGCTGGTTTGGCTATGGCAATTTGGGTGAGGCGATTAACCTTGCGATGATACTGCTCGTGGTTGTGTTTGCGATGATGTTTGGCGAAGCACGTCTTAGAGCCAAAATTCGTTTTATCAGCGCCACGCACAGCAGTCAAAAAGCGCCTAAAGTTCAGCTCAAAGGTTGGCACAATGCCCTAGCGTTTGGGCTTTCCTTTTTGATTGGTACGGTGAGCCTTTTCATTCCCACAGGTGTGCTTTTGTACTGGTTTTATCTTGATTTTAACACACTGGATTGGAGTGCTTTGGGCTATCTCTACCATACCCTTAGCCTCAATGTCCTCTCCTCTTTGCTGATTATTGCTTTAGCCTTTATCATGGTGTATGCTTCACGTTTTTACCCCAGCACCTTGGGTACTTTTAGCCATAAACTCTCGATACTAGGCTACTCCATTCCTGGTGCGATTGTTGGTATTGGCATTTTATTGTTTACCAATTTTATTGACCAAAGTGTGGGTAAAGTCATTCTTGGAGGCTCTTTTTTTGCGCTGATATTTGCCTATTTGAGCCGTTATTTTGCCGCTAGCATTGGCTCGGTTGAAAACGGGTTTAGTAAGATAGACAAAAGCATTGATGATGCGACCACTGTTTTTGGAACAAGCGAATGGGGACGCATTTTTAACGTTTATGTGCCACTTTTGCGACCGTATTTGCTCAGTGGTTTTTTGATTCTTTACATTGACCTTGCCAAAGAGCTTCCTGCAACCTTACTGTTAAGACCGTTTAATTACGACACCATTGCCATTCGCATTTACGAGCTAGCGAGTAATGAAATCCTCTATAAAAGTGCTTTTCCATCGCTCTTATTGGTGGTGACAACTGCCATTGCGGTCTTATTACTCCATTCAAAATTTGTACGAGGTAGCAGATGAAACCCATCGTTAGCATCGAAAATTTACACAAACGTTTTTGCAAAGGCAATGTTTGTGTTGCCAATGAAGTCTCTTTTTCCATTCAAGAAGGCGAGATTTTTACCATTTTAGGCAGAAGTGGCAGTGGTAAAACCACGCTTTTGCGGATGCTCTCAGGACTTGAAACGCCAGACAGTGGCACAATTTGCATTGGCGATAAGGTTGTCTTTGACGCCAAAACCAATGTCCCTCCCAATCAGCGAGAAATTGCCATTGTCTTTCAAAACTACGCACTTTTACCCCATCTAAACATTGCTCAAAACATCGCTTTTGGAAGCAAAGCTGACCAAAAAGAGCTTTTACATGTCATGCAAAAAACGAAGATAGAAACCCTCTCTTCCAAGTACCCGCATGAGATTAGTGGAGGGCAACAACAGCGTGTGGCATTGGCACGTGCCATTTTAGATAAGCCCAAAATTTTACTGCTTGATGAACCACTGAGCAACATCGACACCGAGCTTAGAGCCATTTTAAGGGCGGAGCTTAAAGAGATGATCAAACGCTTTGGCATCACAGCGCTTTTCATTACGCATGACAAAGAAGATGCGTTTTTTCTCTCAGATCGCATTGCCATTATGGAAGGAGGTGACATTTTGCAAATTGGCTCACCCAAAGAGGTTTACAACCATCCAAACTCATTGCAGTGTGCTCATTTTTTAGGCAAGATGAATGTACTACCTCAGAGCTTACATGTGGGTGAAAAAGAGTTCTATTGCCGTTTGGATGCGGTGCACTTAGGTGGACATTTGAAGCACAAAGCTTTCATTAAAGAGATTGTTTTTTACGGCAATTTTTACGAAATTTCTTTAGACGTTGAGGGTGAACTTTTGATGGCATACAGTTTTGATGATAGCTTGAACGTAGGGCAGAGCATCGGGTTTGAGATTGATAAGAATAAATTGATGTATTTTGAGGGGTGAGAGGGTTTACATGTAAAGCGTTAGAAACACTTGCGCCTTTCGTAGTAGCGCATAAAAAAGTGGTGTAACCAGAGTGAAAAACCAATGACCACACTGCCTATTCCCAGTAAGCTAAGATTGGTTTTGCTTCCCCATAAAAGAAGATTCATCAAGAGTCCTACGGGAACTAAGGCGTTGTTCATAATGGCAAGCACGCCCGCATCCACCTCACACGCTCCTTTGTTCCACCAAAAATAGCCCAGACCAGAAGCAACACAGCCAAGCCAGAGTAAAACGCCCCACTGAAGCAAAGAGGGAGAGAGTTTTTCGGGGTTGGCAAAGAGTGTAAAGGCAAAAAGGCTGACCACAAGTGCGCCAAAATGAAAGTAGCCAAACACCTCTTTTTGAGAGAGATTTGGGTGGGACTCCATTAGCTTTTTATAACCGCTTTGTCCGATGGCAAAGGAGAGATTGGCTCCTTGAACCAGTAAAAATCCTGTGATAAACTCCGCACTGATGGCATGGTAGCGAATGATGTACGCTCCCAAAACCGCCACACCCGTGCTGATGAGGTAGAGGGGTTTGAACTGCATTTTTAAGCCATCATACACAAGGGTAACATACATTGGGGTAAAAATGGTAAATAAAATCACCTCAGGCACACTAAGGTAGCCAAAAGCGTGGTAGAAAAAGAGGTACATAAGACCGATTTGAATGCTACCAATGAGCATAGTTTTCAGCGCTAAGATTTTTGGAATGCCACGAAAACGGGTGAGCGGTAAAAAGATAAGCGAAGCGATACAAACACGAATAAGTACGGCAAAATAGTTATCCAAAGAGCCTGCTAAAAACTCGCCAATAAAACTAAATGAAAACGCCCAAATAAACGTAACCGCCACTAAATAACGCATGATTTTTCCTTCAAAATTTCACGCACACTCTACCACAGTGAAGGTTAGAAGGAAGAAAAGTGAGGAGGTTACATGTAAAGAAAAAAAGCGCTTATTTTCGTGCAATGGCTACAAATTGCGTCAAAATTCTCTTTAAACTTTCTGCTTCGACTTTTTTATCGTACGTTGCTAAAATCTCTCGAGGGGCAACGATGGCTCCTAGTTTGCTAAATTGCGTTCGCATGGCATTGCAGACCTCATTTCCCCCACTTCCTGAATGGGTAGCAAGTTGAACGTATTTGAGGGTAAAGAGTTCTCTAAAATGCTCTCCTTGTCTGGATAACCACGCAACCACATTGGTTAAAACAGGAGGAATGGAGTAGTTGTACTCAGGTGCTACAACGATGTAGCCTAAGGCGTTTTTCATTTTCTCTGAGAGGGCTTTGATAGAGTCTGGAATGCCTTGGTTGCTCTCTTTTTGAGTGTCGTAGAGTGGAGCGTTTAACGTGACGAGGTTGATGATTTCGCTTTTGCATTGCATCGCTTCTAGCGTGTGTTGAATCTCTTGCGCTAACTTCATATTTTCATTTAAACTTGCGACTAAGATGATAAACATGGAAAATCCTTACATGAATATAATTAGGAGAATGATACTCCTAATAACTCAGACAATCAATAATCTAGATGCCTAACTCTTTTTTTGAAGGTTTCCTTTAGCACTGGCGGATTTCTTGCACAAGGGGGGGCGATGCAGTGAAATGGTATGGAAAAAGTTGAAAGTAAAGACCTGACCTTTTTTTCTGTTGGTATTGTGGCAAAGACGGCTATGGTGATGATAATTTACGTTGACGAAGCGAAGTAATACAACGCATCGCCACTCCGATGATAGGAAAATGGTAAGGTTTTTACATGTAAATATATTTTCTTCTTGATATATCATGATAATATCATTACAATATCTACATGAAAACACTCCCCTTTGAATGGGAACAAACCAAAGCAGTATCAAACCTTAAAAAACATGGCATCTCATTTGAAGAAGCCAAAACCATTTTGATAATGAAAATATAAGGTTTATGCTTAATCCTAAACATTCAGAAAACGAAGAGCGTTTTTATCTTACTGGGTATGAGTTATACCCTCAAAATTTTGACGGTTGTTCATTGTTACCGAGATCATGAAGGTATCATCCGAATCATCTCTGCACGCAAGTCAACCAAAAATGAAGCAAATCAATATAAGGAGTTTTTATCATGAAAAAAGAGTACGATTTTAGCCAATCTGTTAAAAATCCTTATGCAAAAAAAGTTAAAAAACAGATTTCACTCAATGTGGATGTTGAGACCATTGACTATTTTAAAGCGTTATCTGCCAAAGTAGGGATGCCCTATCAAACGCTGATTAATTCATTTTTGATGGACTGCGCGCAAAGGCATGTTGAGCCTAAAATTCAGTGGTGAGTTTAGGAAATAGAAGAAAAAGTAAAAGTTTAGCTCTATTTGACTATTCAAAGGAATTCAATGTTAGATATACTGAAAATAGAACAGTGGGAAAAGTATGTAAGGTCTATTCTAGACAAACCTACCTTTAGCGATTGGATACAAATTATAGGAGTTATTGTTGCTGCTATAGGGGTTATTATTGCATGTATACAAATTTTCGATTCAAGCAAGGTAAAACAAGAAATAAATTCTACTTTAATTGAATTCCAAAGTAATCTACAGCAAATCAAATATGTAAGGGAAAAGTATCATCCAGAAAATGTTTACTTAAGAACACGAGATGGCATAGTAGATGCTGTTGATAAGCTAAATGCCCACCATAAAGAAATGCATGAACCTGTAAAATTTGAAAAAATTTACCAATTAATAAAAGATTATGGCACGAAAAAAACGAATGATAGACTTTCTGAAGTTTCAATTCTTGTTAAAGATAAAACAATGGCAGTTACTTTATATGTTGCATCTATAAAGCCTGATGAGATAAGTGGACAAAAAGAGTTTGATAAAATCAATAATAAGTATATTAGTTTGGTCAATGAGGTTTCATCTGCTTATGCCGAATATCATGGTTTTATACAAGGCTTGACACTCAAAGATTTTGAGTATTAGCGTGAATCAATAAAAATAAGATTATCTCTAAATTCCCTTTTGACACAAAACAAAAAATACCGTATAATAATCAAAAATATATACGACTAAAAGGAGTGGAGCATGAGTTCGAAAATAACGCTTTATACCGATGTGCAGTTGATCGAAAATATGAAACTGTATGCAAAAAAGCATAATACTTCTGTTTCGAAAATGGTAACACAATTTTTTGAGTCTATTTTGAAAAAAGAGGAAAAAAGTGCTCCATCGTCTAAAACGTCACAGCTTCGAGGTGTTTTAAAAGGAGCAAAGGAAGATGACTATTTAACGCATTTAGAGAAGAAATACCTATGAGAGTATTGCTCGATACCAATGTTGTTTTAGACCTTCTTTTAGACCGTGAACCTTTTAGTGAACTCGCACAAGCGATTTTTTTAACAGTAGAATCAAAGCAGATTCAAGGTTTTTTATGCCCCACCACACTCACCACGCTTTACTACCTTTTAAGTAAACACCTTAATAAAAAACAGTGCAATCAAACGATGGAAAACTTGCTGGCTCTGTTTGAGATAAGCACTCTTACAAAATCCGTTTTGATTGATAGTGTGCGAAGTGTTGGGAGCGACTTTGAAGACAGCGTGATTTACACCAGTGCGAAACATACCAAGATAGATGTTATTGTCACACGTGATAAAACAGGCTTTAAAAATTCAGCCATCAAGGTGATGTCTCCACAGGATTTTTTGATTTTTATGGATGCAAACTAGAGGAAAATAAGCTTTCATGTTTACATGTAAATCTTATTTCCTTTACGCTCCATCTTTAACACCCCTAATTCCCCTCACTTTGCGACATCAGATGAAACAAGCCAATTTTGTAAATGCTCAGTTTTCGTTTGAGCATCTCGCACCACTTGAAACTTCAAGCAGTTTAGCGTGTGCAAAAAAGTATTTTTTAATGACCGATGGGTTTCTTGTAACACAGACAAAGCTCACGTCCCCTTCGCTTCGTTTGAGGAGAGCTCAAATAACGCCTGAGCCATAACACTGCTGAGTGCACCTACGCCAAAAAAGACACATTTGAGATGGTTTATTTTAACTCTTCCCCTTTTTGATAGAGTGCATCGGCGACTTCTTTATCGACAATGGTCATACCAATGGGTGCTAGTGAGATACCGATGAGTTTGAGGTGTTGAATCGCAAAGGGTATACCAATGATGGTGATAGCACACGCACATGCGGAGAGAATGTGCCCAATAGCAAGCCAGATGCCTGCGAAAACAAGCCAAATTACATTGCCAATAAAACCTAGTGTGCCTGTGCCGATGTCCTCTTTTTGGTGCAGCATTTGTCGGCTAATGGCTTCTTTGCCAAAAGGGAAAAAGGTAAATTGACCGATGACAAAACATGCTTTTGCCCATGGAATGCCGACGATACTTATGAGTGCCATCAGCCCAAAAAACCACCACGAAAGCCCCATAAAAACACCGCCAAAAAGAAACCAGATGATATTGCCAAGTAATCGCATAACCACTCCTTGCATTTTAGGAAGTAGTGTACTTGAATTTGGTTAAAGGAGCATTACATGTAAAGCGTTTTTTCTTTACATGTAAAAGGGTTTAGTTGCTTTGGAGGTATTTAAAAAGGGAACTGCTCCAGTCCTCTTCGTGTAAAAGCGCTTTGTACTCAAGGGCTTTTTGCGCAAGCTCTTCTTCTTTGATTTTCAGCGCACCGTGGACGGCAAAAGGTGCGGTATAGACCATGCCTGTAAACAAAGCGGTGATTTGCAGTGGCTTTAAGAGTTCACTGATGGAAGCATGGTCGTAAGCGCCTGCTTGATACGCATAGTCAGGAGAGCCTGTGGTAAGCGCCACTTTAAACTCTTTGTTAGCCAGTTTACTCCCTTCACTTCCATAGGCAAAGCCATACTCTAGGACTTTGTCTTGCCACTCTTTGAGTAAAGAAGGGGTACTAAACCAGAAGAGTGGAAACTGAAATACAATGCGCTCATTCGCTACAAGAAGGTCTTGCTCTTTTTTCACATCAATCTCCCCTGTGCGACCATAGGTGGCATAAAGGTCGTGAACGGTGATGTGCTCTTCATGTGAGATAGCATTGATGAGTGCTTTGTTTAATCGTGATTCATTCATCGATGGATGGGCAAGAATGACTAAGGTTTTTTTCATGGTAAATCCTTTGAAAGTTTAATTTTGAGAAATTTATCGTATATAAACTTATAATATACTTAGTGAAATAAATGTTAGTAATGAATTTATTTCACGCTTAACTTCTTCTGTGTTATAATCTGTACACATAAAGGATAAACCATGTACGAACTCAACGGAGAAGAATTTTTCTGTCCCATGCAAGTGACCTTGCATATTTTAAATGACAAGTGGAAGTTGTTTATTGTCTATAGCTTGCTTGATGGAGCAAAACGCTTTAAAGAGATTTGCGATACCTTTCCTAGTATCACACAAAAAACCGTCTCTATCAAACTCAAAGAGCTTGAAGCGTCACAGATGATAACACGAACCGTCTATGCACAAGTCCCTCCCAAGGTAGAGTATGCGCTCAGTGCAACAGGAAAAAAAATAGAGCCAATGGTCAAAGCCATGTATGAGTTTGGTCTCTTTTACGTTAAACAACATGGGTGCGAGAAGCAGTAAACAGCGTTACATGTAAAGTCTTGTTTAACACTAATTTAGCATATGAAAATTAAAATGTTACACTTATGTTTTTAAATTCAAAACATTTTTTTAAGGATTTATTCGTCAATGACACGCAGCATGTTGTTTCTTGTAACATTTTTTGTAAGTGTTGGTGTGTGTCTAGCCGCACAGTTTGTCTATTTGTATGCCACGAGAACCCTCAGCCCTAAAGTGCTTGAAAAAAAAACACGTTTTATCGCTCATGTGGGTTTGCCTGATATGAGTTTGGTGGGAGAGGCTCGTTATGTAAGGCATCGAAGTTTAAGTGATATTTTTTCTATTTTTGGTGAGTCACCTGAGCTTTTGGAGTATTTTCCCTCCACCTTTGTGTACCACTATGCTCCTTATGTCTCAACGAGCAGTGGGAGCGTGGAGCCATGAAGTTTAATGTGTATTTGCTGCAATTTTCACTCTCATCGCTGATGCGCAAAGGAGCAAAAACGCTTTTTGTGTTTTTACTCTTAACCTTTCTTATTTTTTTACTCTCATCGGTTTTGTTTATCTCTGATGCCATGAAGCAAGAGCTCAATGGTACGCTTCAAAGCCTTCCTGATATTACCCTGCAGCGACTTCAAGCAGGAAAACAGATAAACGTGCCTTTGAACAGAGTGGATGCGCTTTTAGAGATTGAGGGCGTGAGTGCGGTTATTCCTCGGATTTGGGGCTATTATTATTTCAAGCCTGCTGGGGTGAATTTCTCCGTGGTGGGTATTGATGCGTTTGAGCAGAGTTATAAAGAGAGTTTGCAAAAAATTGTCGATACGCATGATGTGAAAGCTTTAGAAAAAGAGGATGGCATGTTGGTTGGCAAAGGTGTGCAAAAACTGTTGCAAAGCTATCATTATCAAGATTTTTTTAATTTTATTACGGCTGAGGGTAAATGGAAGAAAATGTCTATCGTCGGGAGTTTTGATAGCGATGTTTCCCTTGAAGCAAACGATATGATAGTCCTGCCTAAAAAGAGTGCCTATGAAATTTTTGGAATGCCACGCCATGAAGCTACCGATGTGGTTTTAAGGGTTGCAAATCCTGAGGAGATTGCGACGGTGGTGCGTAAAATTAATGAGCTTTATCCTGATATGCGTGTCATTACCAAAGAAGATATTCGTGTGAGTTACCACAATATTTTTGATTATAAAAGTGGGTTTTTTCTCGCCCTTTTTGTTGTCTGTGCCTTTACCTTTTTCATGATAGTGTATGATAAACTAAGCGGTCTTAGCTCTGAAGAGCGAAGAGAGATAGGGGTGTTAAAGGCATTGGGATGGAGCATGGATGATATTTTAAAAGAGCGTTTTTATGAGAGTTTCATCCTCTGTTTTGGGGCATTTTTGCTTGCTTTAGCACTTTCAATGGCGTATGTTTTTTTCTTCAATGCACCGCTTTTAAATGCCCTTTTTGTGGGGTATTCTACGCTGAAACCCTCCTTTGAATTACCGTTTTATTTTAACGCACCGATGGTCATTTTACTTTTTTTCTTTAGCGTGCCTGTGTATGTGGGCTCTGTGATAATTCCCTCGTGGAGAGCGGCAATGTTGGATGCGGATGAGGTGCTTCGATGATCGTCTTAGAAAATGTCTACAAACAGTATGAAACAAGCGCACAACGTGTGGATGCCCTGCAAAATATTTCTTTACATGTAAAAGAAGGGGAGTGTGTTATTTTAAAAGGGGCAAGTGGGAGTGGAAAGAGTACCATTCTCTCTTTAATTGCAGGGCTTTGTAAACCAAGTTCTGGCAATGTGATGGTTGATGGTGCTTCCATTTCTAAATTGATTGATCCTTTTAGTGCACATGTAAGACGAGAAAAAATCGGTTTTATTTTTCAGCGTTTTCATCTGATTTCCAATTTAAGTGTTAAAGAGAATATTCTTTTGCCACTCATTCCAAGCAACCCTGATGCAAAGGTGTTAGACGCTAAAGTCAATGCGGTGATGCAACGCTGTGAAATTGCCCACAAAGCCAATACCCTCACACGGTATCTCTCAGGCGGTGAGCAACAGCGTGTTAGCATTGCTAGAGCGTTGGTAAATTCTCCTAAAATTATTTTAGCCGATGAACCAACGGCAAATTTGGATGAAACCCTCTCTTTGCACTTTATTGACATGCTTCGAAGCTTAAAAAACGAGGGTGTGAGTATGCTGATTGCAACGCATGACCCACTTTTTTTCCAGTTAGAGTTTGCAGATCGCATCATTGAAGTGAAGCATGGAGTGATTGTCGGATGAATCTTACCCCTGAAATTATTATGCTTTTGATGCTCGATGGGCTTTTTCTCTTTTTTGGAACGCTTGCCTTTGTGCTCTCTTTGAGGATATTTATTGCATGGGATAGAAATGCCACCACAAAAAATCAGTATCAACTTGAAAAAAATGCTTATCTCGTAGGCATTGTGGTAAAGTATATTTTGATGCTCAAAGTGCCTTTATTTCTCTTTTTTATTTACACCTGTGATACGCTCTCAAGCATTATTACAGGGGCAATGTGCGCAGCGGGTGTGGTGAATTCAGTGGATTTTGGGCTTTTTTTGCTCTTGTTTAAACTCTTAAACCTCTATCTGTTTGGGTTTTGGTTACTTTTACATTCTAACGATGTACGCTCTGAGGTTCAGCCTTACATGAGAGCTAAATCGTTCTTTTTTTGTGGAATCTTTTTTGTTTTAGTTGCAGAAATTGTGCTAGAGATTTTGTTTTTTACCTCCTTAGATATTAGTAAAATTGTCAGCTGCTGTGGCACTCTTTTTTCTGCAACAGAACATACTTCTTTCTCCTTTTTATTTGCCATGGATGAGAGGGTTGTGGTAGCTATTTTTTACGCCTCTTTTACTTTAATGGTGGTGGGATTTTTCCTTCGAAATGGTGCGGTTTATCTCTTTAGCAATCTCTTATTTCTTCTTTTTGGTATTGTCTCATTGATTGTTTTTTTTAGTACCTATGTGTACGAACTTCCGACACACCATTGCCCATTTTGTTTACTGCAAAAGGAGTATTATGGGGTAGGGTATGGGATGTATACGAGTTTATTTTTAGGAACATTTTATGGGATTGGTGGTGTGTTAATGGCGCACATCAGTGCCAAGCCTGCGGTAAAAATCATGCGTTTGTCACTTCTGTTCAATGGGATATATCTGCTGTTGGTAAGTGCGTATCCTCTGGTTTATTTTCTTAAAAATGGGGTGTGGTTGTGAAAAAATCAACATTCATTTTAATTGCTTTTCCACTAATAGCATTGGTATTTTTGTTTAGTTATTACGCTAAAGTTAACCAAAAACCAGATGAAATTAACAATAAAGCGCAACTTCCCCTTGAATTTAAAGACAACACCCTTCAATGTCCACAGTGTCATATGTATTTGGTAGGTAAAAAAGATACCGCTCAATTCATTACGTCTAAGGGAAAAACATACTTTTTTGATGATATTGGCTGTTTTGTCTTGTGGCAAGCAGAGCAAAAAATAGAGCTAGAGGGCGGAAAACTGTGGGTTTTTAGCCGAGATAGTAAGCGTTATATTGATGGGTTTGATGCATGGTATTCCCTTAGGGATGAAACCCCCATGCAGTATGGTTTTGGGGCGTATGAAGGGAAAAAAGAGGCGTTTGTGGGGTATGAGCAGATGCGCCTTCGTATGCTTCGAGGGGAAAATATGAGTGATCCAAGGGTGAGAAAACTCTTAGTAGAAGAGCGTTAAATCTTTACATGTAAAAGGAGAGAGTATGTTTAAACGATTGGGTATGGTCTGTTTTGGGTTGCTTTTTAGTTCAATGCTAATTGCACAAGAGTTTAGTAAGGTAGCTTCCAACGAGCCTGAGCTGATTCAAAAAGGTGAGGACAAACTCTACTGTCCTATTTGCGGTATGAACTTAAAGCAGTACTACAAAACTTCACACGGGGCAATTTTAAGTGATGGTACAGCAAAACAGTATTGTTCTATGCGTTGTTTGGCTGCGGATTGGGAGGCGATTGAATCGCGCCTTGTTAAAGTGGTGGTCACCGACGTAGTGAGTGAGAAGCTGATTGATGCGAACAAAGCAGTTTACGTCGTGGGTTCTAAAGTGCCAGGAACCATGAGTGTGGTCAGTAAGGTGGCATTTGAAAAAGAGGCAGATGCGCTTGCGTTTATGAAAGAGTATGGCGGAGAGTTGGCAAGCTTTGAGAGCGCTTTTGCCAAAGCCAAAGCTTCTTTGAGCGATGATGTGGATGAGTTTATTAAGAAAAAGCAAAAGGGTATGTACCCTATGGGTGAAAAAATTTACCACAAAGCATGCGATAAAGAGAAGATTCATCTGCATGATTTTAACACGATTAGTGAGTTGAAGTTTTCTTTGAAAAAAACAAAACTCTGTGGTGAATTGGAAGAAAAAGAGCTTCAAGCGGTTTCACTCTATTTGTGGGAAATTTTGCGTTTGTCAGAGCACAATCATACGCATAAAAGTGTGATTCATGTCGAAAAAGATGAAAAATGTCCTGTGTGTGGAATGTTTGTCTATAAATACCCTAAATGGACGGCACGCATGAGCTATGAGGAGAATGGTAAAAAAGTGAGTCATGCGTTTGATGGGGTGAAAGATTTGCTCAAGTTTTATCACAATCCATCCAAATGGGGAAAATACACCAAACAAAACGATGCGGCATATACGATTTTAGTCAGTGATTATTACACGCAAGAAGCAATTGATGGCAAGAGTGCATTTTATGTGATAGGAAGTGACACCTATGGACCGATGGGAAAAGAGTTTATCCCTTTTGCAACGCTTAAAAGTGCGCAGAGCTTTTTAAAAGACCACAAAGGCAGTGAGATTTTGAGTTTTGATAAGATTAGCGAAGCGTTAGTTTACGCACAAGATAAATAAGACAAGGGGAAATTCCCCCTTGTTATTAATGAAGTTTATAGATAAGAACATCGGCGGTGGATTCTTTAAGCACATTAAAGGCAAAAAGACTAATCGCCCCTGTTGTATGCATGGCAACAAGTTCAGGATTAATCTCTTTGAGTGTTTCAAAATCTAAATCTTCACGAAGTAAAGTACTGATACGTTCTTTTGGAAGATGATTGCTTTGAACAAATGCCTCTAATTCAGCTTTACTATCAGCCAAGCAGCGTTTTTTAAACTCCGCAATATCTTCTCTATCCAGACCATAAAGACTGAGGCGAAACTCCACAGGAACTCTCCAAATATGAAGCAAGTTTAGATGCGCTTTTGGAAATAGCTCTGTAATACCTTGAATAAAGAATGCAGAATCTTCAGATAAATCGGTTGGCAGAAGGATGGATTGGTAGTCTGATGGAAGAGTATTTTTAAAAACAAGCACAGGCGTACCTGCTTTTTTAATAATATTTTGCATATCAGAGCCAATAAAAATTTTCTCTGCAATGTATTTGTTTTGATTGTCTTCAATGACGATGAGTGTAGCGTTTATTTCTTTAGCAACATGAGAAATAGTACTTTTGAGTTCACCCTCAAGGCAATGAAAATACTCTGGTACAAAGGATGGAATTGCCTCAGCAATCTTGTTTAAACACTGTACTCTAATGTACTCTTTATTTTTGAGTGTAAAAAAAGAGGTTTCAACAACATGGATAACATGCAATGATGCATTAATAACGTTGGCTAAATGGAGCGCTTTTTTCAAAACACTGGTACTGTTTTGTGAAAAATCTGTCGCAACTAAAAGTGTAGGCTTCATACGTTCCCCTTTAAAACAATTTTCAAAGCTCAAAAGAGCCTTTTTTAATTTTACAATAAAAACATAGATTTAGGATAAAAGGGGGATAAAGTACAAAATTTGAAATGGGATGATTATGCCATCTCATCAAGACACTTCATCTGTAATGTGAAAATATCATTGTGTGTCATTCATTTCAAATGTATTGTTCAAAATACTGATAGCCTGAAGCAAAAAAGTAGTTAAAAGATGTTCAATTTGATTTCTTAAAAAGAGAGAAAAAGCTTTTGAAAAGTCCCTAGAAAAGGGATGGTGCGGATAAAGAGACTCGAACTCCCATGCCTCTCGGCACCAGATCCTAAGTCCGATTAGTAGAGTAAATACAACTAAATACAAGTAATTACGGAATCCCTAATTTATGGGATTCCGTAGCCATTAATGACTTTCTTGTAAGGTACAAGTAACTATAATTGTTTATAAAAATGTGTACCCTAATGTGTACCCTAACACAATATGCTCAAGGTTATAAAGATGGCTGATATTCTTGTAAAAGTGAATCTTCCAAATGTAGATTGTCGCAATATGTATTTTATTAATAATGATGAAATTTTTAGTGGTAAGGAAATCACAAAAGCGCCAACCTATATTCCTCGAGATTATAAGCTTGTACTACGCATTACATATGTTAATCAAAGCTGCGTGCGAACACAAACTAAAAAAACATTTGATTTTTCTCAAAAGACCACTTTTTTACAAGCTCTTCGACAGGTTTCTTCTCAAAGAGAAATACTATTGACAAAGTTAATAGAAGGCTCGCATAAAGAATTGAAGATTAAAATTCCAACTCTTCAGCAAGCATGGGAGGAATTTATGGATATGAAGAAGAATCAACTCTCCCTCAATACACTTGTTTCGTATAAAACGTTTGCTAACAAATGGATACTTTCTCAACCAGACTTAGCAAAGGCGCCCATTGATAAAGTTACAACACGTAAATTACAATCGATTGTTAATGGTATTTTAGATTCTGGGAAAAGCCCTCGTACTGCAAAATCGTTAAAAGAAACTCTTCGACCTATGTTCAAACGCTATGTATTAGATGGGACATTAAAATCAAATCCAGCAGACTTAATTCAAATACCAAAATTTGATAATCAGATGAGCGTTGAATTATCCGATGAAAAAACAAAAGAGCTTTACGATATTTTGTATAACTATCCGTTAGAGCCTTTTAAAAGTATATTTATTTGGTTAACGCATGGTAGAAGGCTTAATGAGACATTAAGCCTTCAATGGAGTGACATTAACCTTGAAAACAACACTTATACTATCAAATACGAGAACAATAAAGTCAGAAAGCCGATGACGTATAAATTGAGCAAAGAACTTATAGGAACACTAGAAGTTCTAGGAATTCAGAGTGGAAATCATTATATTTTCCATGCGTTCAGCGATAAAAGTAGAAAAATGGATAAGGGAACGGTACGTAATCACTGGGATAAGGTCTTAAAACAATTAGGAGTTCATCTTAGAATTCATGATCTAAGACACTTGATTGGTGGAACGTTGGTATCAAGTGGAAGAACACTAGAACAGGTGGCTTCTGTTTTAGGGCACACGTCTATTAGTGTGACAAAGCGGTATTCTAAAGTTCGTCAAGAAGTAGCAGCAGAGTCATTGGAAGACTTTTTTAGTAGAGTAAGAAAATAAAAGAAGAATTATTAATATTTGATAATAAAAATATTTATCAAAAGTATAATGTGTGATTCGGAAGAATAAAAAATTTATTTATATGTATTGTATTACATATAAAGTTGATGTATAATTGTTTTATAAAACATTAGGACAAGCTATGTTAGAAGAACTATTTATTAAAAGCCGTGAATTTATAGCACTCAATAACCAAGTATATAAGCGTTATTTTTTAATAACAGAACCATTAGAACATAGACTTTCTATTATTGTTGGAGCAAGAGGTATTGGTAAAACAACGACCATCGCACAATATATGAGTTTGCATTATAAAGAGCATGAAGCTTTGTATGTTAATCTTGATGATATCCAGAACACCTCCCAATTTAGCATGACAGAGATTGCAGAAGAGTTTGTTTTAAATGGTGGAAAGCTGCTATGCTTTGATGAGATTCACAAATATAACTCTTGGTCAGCAGAGCTTAAAAATATTTATGATCGTTTTGGTGAACTTAAAATCATTGCTACAGGAAGCTCGGCTTTACAAATCAATCAAGGTAGCCATGATCTCAGTAGACGTGCTATCGTCTATACAATGGTAGGCATGAGCTTTCGAGAATTTTTAGAATTGCATTATGGGTTTGAATTTAGTTCTTATGATTTACACAATATTTTAGAAAACCATGTAGATATAGCAACAGAAATTAAAAAAATGATTGAAATCAAAGAGCATAAGATTATCCCTTTGTTTAAAAATTATCTCAAATACGGTTATTATCCTTACTATTTATCAATGCCCAATATAACATTATTCCTGCAAACCCTTCAACAGAATATCAATGTCTCTATTGAGAGTGACCTACTCTATGTCTATCCAAAACTCAATGGTACTAGTATTAAAAAAATCAAAATATTACTCTCTATTATTATCAAAAGTGTACCGTTTGAGCCAAATATCAGTGATATGAAAAAAGCTGCTGAAATAGCAGATGATAGAACGTTAAAAGAGTATCTTTCAAAACTAGATGATGCAGGGCTTATTAAACTTCTGATGCGAAACGCTTTAGCCATGAAGTCTATTGATAAGCCAGAGAAGATTTATCTCGCCAATCCAAATTTAATGTACACAAAAGAGCCTGATATTGGCAACTTGAGAGAAACGTTCTTTGTAAATCAATTAGACAATTATTATAAAATCAAACGAAGCCTTAGTGATGATGGTATTTTTGCAGGTAAGAGTGGAGATTTTTATTGTGAGGAAAAATATACATTTGAGGTGGGTGGCAAAAAGAAGGGATTTGGTCAAATTAAAGACACCCCTGATTCTTATGTTGTGAGTGATGATTTGGAAATAGGAATTGGACATAAAATCCCATTATGGCTCTTTGGATTTTTGTATTAGTTCATGTGAAGAAAAAGAGGGTTAGAAACGATTAAATATAAATAATCGTACCATTTATGGTGTGATTATGATGTCTCCATAGGTGCCACTTGAAAACAGTATCAAGAGATATTGCAGAGTTGTGTGACTTTCAGCGCATTGAGCAGATGGAAGTTATGGAATTATTGAATAGCTATATTATCTTAATTGTTGTTCGAGAGATACTCCTCTAAAATCTTTTCAAACTTAGTTTGTAAATCCGTTGGTTGTAGAATTTTTATATGTGGTAACCAATATTTGACGATGCTAAAGAGTTCATCTTCGTAGGATACTTTTGTAGAAAGAATAAGATAATCATCATTTTGTTCTATGATTTTTTGGTTAGGAAGAAGTGCTCTTCTAAAAAAATACTCAGAAACATTTGAATTGATTTGTAAGGTCACCTCAAGAGTATTATTAGAAAACCATGTTACTTCATTTTTTTTGAGAAGTTCTACAAACTCAGGATTCTCTGAAAAATTAGTATCTAAAAATTTCAATTTGGTGATTTTTGAAAAAGTAAATGTTTTGAAAGTACCATCTTCATCTGCACCCAAATACCAAATACCATTGATATTGACAAGCTTGTAAGGGTTTAAAACTCTTTGTTTATTTTTATAAGTACATGAGATTTGTTGATGTTTGAGAATCCATGCAGAGATAGTTTCAAAAGATTTCTGTTGGTTTGTAATACTTTCATGGTTGAATGATTTAATAAGATATGCTTGATTGGTTTTGATATTAAGCAGATCCACAATAAATTCATTGGTTAAAGCAGGGTAGAGTGATTTTATACCACTTAGAGTAGCAAATGCCTGAATGTCTTTAAAGCTTAGATCTCCAAATGCAAAAGACTTAGCAAAATAATACCCATTTTCTTTTTTAATAGGTAAAAATGCAAGTCGCTCATTGACATCTCTTTGGATAGTTCGCTTATTGACATTGAACTCTTCACATAGCTCTTCAATTGTAAATCTTTCTTTAGCAACCAGTTTTTGCAGAATCAATGCTAATCTCGTAGCTATTTTATCGTGTTCAGTTATTTGTTTACTCATATTTTTTAGATCACTAATTGTTTTTTACTACTAAGTAGCGCTAAAAATTCGTCGGTAGATTTAGCTTGTAGATCAATATGCATAAAATTAGCCATTTGATAGACTGAATTATTTACATTCAAATTATTTTCTATAGCATGGTGCATATCTGAAGCTATCTTTTTAAATTGAAGTTTTTGTTTTGCTAACACTTCAATGGATGCTTTTTCAAATATGTCAGTATTCTTTTTGATTGTTTCAATTCTTAATTCAAAAATTTCTTTTACTCTCATTAGTCGCTTTTCACTTTTAACCGAGAATAGATCAATTTCATCCAGAACCCAGACTACCAAGGTTGTTGCTAATCCTGATACAATTATTGTAGCTATATCCCCTATAATTGGTATTTTACTCAAGGTTTGTTCAAATGAGAAGATTAAGATTGGAACTATCGCAGATGCTACTATTTTAACTATAGCATCTGCTTTCTGAGCAGGGGATATTATATTACCATTCTCATCTTTGTCTTTTAATATAATCTTCAATGCTTCTTTTAAAGCCAAGTATCCATCAGAAATAATTTGAACAATTTTTTGAAATATACCTTTGCATACTTGAATTAAAGCACTTATTAATATCCCAATGAAGTTTTCCATAATTTTTTGTAAATTTTCGCCTAGCATATGAAGTATATTCTCTTTTATAAAGTTATATGCTCTTTTGATTCTTAATAAAAAAGCTTCAAATTTATTCTTAGTTTTTGATGCAAAATCTCCTAAAATTCCATGAGTAAACATATCTTTGATTTCAAACCAAATAGGTTTTAAAATAAAAATAATAACATCTCCTAACGCATCTAACCCAATATTTTTAGCCATTAACTTTCTAGCTTCATTTTTTTGTGCTTCATTTGCCTTTTTTTCTAATTCTAATGCCTTTTGCTGTTCTTCAGGGGTTAATTTATTTGGATTTTTTTCAATATATTCACTCCATGACATATCATTTTTAGATATGTTGAGAGATGCGTTAATATATGATTCATTTTCTGGTAATCCGACTAACTTTTCAAGGTCATCTCTGTAAAGATAAGGATTATTTTTATTGTCTTCACGTATCTTGCTTATTGGATTAATATGATCCATATGTGACGTCTTTATATCTTTTTGCTTAGCACCAGCTATAGTTAAATCAAGTGTTTCACCAGTGATATTATCAATGACAGTTGTAGTAGTTATTGTTTTTATTTCGCCATTTTTATCTTCGTATGTAATGGTTGTATCTCTAACTAAACCTTTTTCTTCTTCTGTTGTACTTCGAGGTTTAGTATCATAAAACTTCATTCTTGTCCACGGACTATAATGTGCTTTTTCTCCTTGTCTCAGGAAGAAGTCATGGTTAAATATCGTTTGTTTAGGCTTAAAAGTTTTATAGCTAAAAGAGTTAACATCATTTACTAATCTACTAGGGGTAATATTGGTTTTTCTGAAGGTACCTTCAAGTTTTGGATGTTTGATAAGCCCATCAAATATATTAAGAAGCATAGGTGTCACAAGATTATCAATAACCTTTTCTTTACTTTCAAATTCTTTGTAAATTTGCTCCAATATTTCTATAGACGATTGTTGGTCGAAGAGTTCATACTCCATTAATTTTTTACTCATATTGAGCGGAGATGTGCCATTGAGCTCATCAAGCATCTCATCAAGCGAAAGTTCTTTTATTATATATTTTTCGTTACTCATCATTTATCCTTATGCTACAGCTAGTTCTTGGGTGACTAAAAGCTTGATATTATTAATAGATTTTTGATCTTCTTCGTTGACATTACCTTGTTCATCAAGATAGCCCATTGTAGCCATTGTTTTCAAAATGATAGAAAGATTGAAAAGCGCTTGAAATTCTTCTATATGAACTATAGGCATCATTTTAAAATCTAACTTTCCAGTTTCTAATGCAATATCATTTAACATGTTTTTTTGCATTTGAGAAGCAATTCCATATCTAAAACGATGCAGTAATTTTTCATAATTATGTATGAGAGAAGCAAAATATTCTTCAACATTTTCAAGTGCTAATAATGCTGTTTCTAACTGAGTAATATGTGCATTCATCTTTGTAATTTCTTCATGTACTCTTTTTTCTTCTGCTTGTACATTTCGTAAAGTTTCTACAGCTTTACTTCGTGTTGACCAACCTAAAGTAATTATTCCTATAGTGATCTCTTGAGCTTTCATATTATTGAAGTCAATGCTATATAAGTCATTTTTTGATCTCACGGCATTTAAATTTTTCATTTCATAAATACTACTATCAAAATATTCTATGAAACTCTCACCTTGAATGGAAAGATTATGCAGACGATTTGCTAATAAGGTAAATTGAGAAAAGTGGTTTTTGTAAATTTCTTGTTTATGATTGTTTATTGAAGTTATTGTTTGTTCCAAAGAATCTAGGAGTATTTTTGATTGTTGTTCATAGGATGTTTCTGTTTTATTATATTTTCTTGTAATTTTCTTACGTAATTTTTCAGCTTGCTTGAATTTATCTTCTCCCGTAATTCTACTCAAAACTTTTGAACCGTGTTTTTTAATGTCCTTTAGAGTAGAATCTAAAGTATCTCCAGTAACTCCAAAAAAATCATTTATAGATTTTAAAGGGTTATCAAAAATATCAAGCATTATCATTTCCTTTGTTGATAATCGTGTATCCTAATTTGACAATATGATCCATTGCCAAGGTCCATTTATTTATCTTTTCTAACTCTTCACTTGAAACTTTAAATTCACTAGCAAGGTGATTGATAAAAGTTTTTTCATTTTCATGTACTTCACCATCGGTTAATAAAATTTCAAAGAGTTCAATGAGAATTATTCTTTTAGTTTTAGAAGAAGTATTTTTAAGATTAGCAATAACACTTTCTAAATCATTTTGTTTTGAAATTATATACTCTTCTAAAGAACATTCATGTTTATAACTCTCAAATACAATAACTTCCTCATCTTGATGCATCCCATCTATCCCCATGAGATGATACGCTAATTCCAAAAAATCTTCTTGCTCTTCTTCTTTTAATAAATGTAAATACATGGTCATTCCTAATAATGAGTTTCTTGTGTTTGTTCTAATGCCCCATCTTCTGCGTAAAAATATTCAATTCTTTTAGTGACCTCACCAATCTCATTGTAAAAATATTCAAAAAGAAGATTTGCATGTGAATCGTACTCACAGCCTCTATGTAATCTATCATCTTGATAATGTGCTGAGTATGTCAAGATATTTTCGTTAAATGTCTCAGTATAAGATTTTCCCCCATTCTCATTGTAATAAACATTTGTAATAGAATTGTCTTTTTTATCGATAATTTTAACAATTTTACAATGTCCAAACTCTTGAGTAAAAAATTCATTCTCGTATATATGCTCTTTAGAGTTTAAGGTTTTATTTGCCGTATTAACATAATTATCAATTTTTAAATTTAAGATTTGCTGGCTAATTGTATGAAAAGTGGACTGCACTAAATTTGTAATATTTTGTTCAAGGCTTGTTATGTATTCTTGAGTTGCTTTCTGTTGATGTTTTACATTTTTTAGAACTATAAGTAAAACAATGAACTGAAGTAACACAACGAAGAACAATAGTAAAAGTATTTCCATAGAGAATTCCTTTGTAAAATATAAATGATTAAGAACTAATATATTTCATTAACTCTTAAATAGCTCAATTGTATGCTTAATTCTATTAAAAGATCTTATTGTAACCTTTGAAATTGTTACATTATCGCTACTAACTTTACAACAAATAACATTTTCTAAAAAAGTTTGAATTATATATAATTTTTTAATTTGATTTTGTGAAAGTGTATAAGGTTGCACTGAAGATTGATTTTGAGTGGGCAATGTTTTAATTTCATCAATGTATTGAGAGAGAAAGTTATTTGCCGTTGTTAATATATCGCAGAATTTTTCTATAATGAGATAGTTTTCTTCTGTATATCGTAGTGGTGTTTGTTTTTGGTCTCTTATCAGTTCTATTTCACATGGTTTATAGATTTCTGAACAAGAATTTTTTGTAGTATCAAACAGTAACTCATCAATGTCGTTATAGATGATTGTTGCTGTTGTACTTTTAATATCATCAAGTTCGTCTAAAAGTAAAGCTAGTTTTTCTTTATTTTTTGATTCATCAATCTTTTGGATTAAGCCATCAAAAAACTTTTCTGTTTTTTGATCAACACTGTCAAGCCAATCAACTCCTTTCATCAGAGTATCATTGATTTTATCAAGATTATCCTCATTGCTAAGAAACTGTTTGATTTTATAGCCTGTGGCTGCAATGGCGACTCCGCCTAAAATAAGTGGTAACATATTTGCTCCTTATTCTTAAAATAACAATCAAAGTTTAATTAAATGGTATGACAGGTTGTGTCGTAAATGTAAAGGGATACTCACGGGATATCTTTAAATACTTTTTTTGTATGCTAGGTGCTATATAGCCAGCCAAAAGAAACCCTAGAAGTCCTAAAAAAAGTTTAAAAAACTCAGAACTTATCCCTAACTCTATAGCTCCAATATAACCCATATAGGCTCCAAAAAAAGAAAAGATGATAGTGAAGCATAAAGGAAATCTCAAGGCAATGCAAAAAATAAGGATGACATATAGCATCGATAGCTCCTTTAAAATAATGGATGGTAATATTAATTGGTTAAACTAAATGTCCAATTTCCATGATCTGTTATGACTTCAACTTCAATTGCATTACAAGATTGATAGGTCCCCTGATATTGTTCTCCAAATTTTAAACGCAAAGGAAACTTCGCATTTAAGGCATTAGTCTTACAATTCCCACGATTAACAATAACATTACTTATTTGTACATTATTGACTTTTGAGATAACGTCAATATTTACAAATTGATATATCTGTCCTGTTTTTATATTGGCAGGGAAATTTTGTACTTTTAGTTGAACTGGTACCTGATTTGATTGTGTGGGTAAATTTTTATTTTGCTGGTTATTGATAGTATTTTCATCATAAGCCGTACATGCTTGTACTATATCAGATAGCTTTTCTGAGTTGTTTGGCTCAAATTTTTTATTGTTAAGTGTGATGGTTTTGGATGTTGGAAGTGAATAAATAAAATTGCCCCACGCCGTTTTATCGCTTTGAGCACTGGTTGCATCTATACTCGTTGGTACAGTCGTTTTAGTGTTATTAACGCCAATAGAAACAGCTTGCCCAAGTTTGATTTCATTTCGTTTTTCATTTCGTAAATATAAATAACTTCCTTGATCATTACACTCGATGAGTAATTGATTATTGTCTTTGTCGATAATAGCATGCGTTGATGTTCCGCCCATTGCCCAGCCTGTCTCCCAAGGCATACCAGCCCAACAGTTCAGCCCTACCATAGTAAGTATCGCAATTTTTTTTATTAACATAAATGCTCCTTGCATTAGATTTGTGTATCTTTGTTTGGTTTTGTTTCTAAAGCATTTTGAATGGCTTCATAATTAAATGAATCATTGTTTTCATTGGATTTGGGAGAAGAGGGTATTTCAGATTGAAATACGTATAAATCACGGATACACTTTCTTAAAATATATGTTGTAAGAATAAAAATAATCCCTACGGTAATTGAAAGCATAAAGGCTCAACCTTCTTCCAAATATTATGGAAGAAGTGTAGCCAGAGTGTGTGACAGGTTGTGTCATGGTATTGTTACAGGCATGATAAAAGAAGTTGAAAAAGATAAATATTAGAGGGGAAAACGCGATATTTTAAGGGGGGAGTGGTATGTATTCATCTCCAATATTTAGATCAGTTTTCGGGAAATTATAATTTTTGAATATTTTTCATAAAATTTTCTATATTGTTTTCGTAAGCTAAATAAGGCTTTCTGGCAGCTTCAGGAGATAAATTTACTAATTGAATAATAAATAGAATCAGATTTTCAAGTACGGTATTGAGATCTACTAAGTTAAGCTCTGAATGAAGCCCTGCGTTAAATAATGAAATTAATTTATCAAGTTGACTACCAACTTCTTGGATGCAAACTATATCTAAAGAGTTTTCTTTAACTACTGTTTCAATATATGCCCATAATCTATTCTTGTATTGTGTTTGCCCAACTTTTCTTCCATTATACAATTGATCTGAAGCTGGAAATAGATAGTCTGCACATTGTTCTAATATTCTTCTTCCAGATAATGCGCATTGTGCTATATCTTCTTCCGTTTCTACTCTTTCGTATGTTCTTGCTAGAGCTGCGAAAGAATTAAACAGTTTAGGATGCAACTCTTCCAATGATATGATCAAGTCATCTAAAATATCATCGGTTAAAGTTTTTATATTTAAAAAAATATTTTTTGTGTCCTGGACTCTAGTATAGTGTTCTAAAGTGTCATAGTCATCAAAAATTGTTTGCATTGCCCCCAAGTCTTCAAAGATAACTTCATAACCATAAGTTTCAAAATATTCTTTGGAACTTAAATCAGGATCTTCATTTTCTGACATAGAAAAAAATAAAGAGCATTTTTTTCCATGCAGTCTATAGCTAGTAATTAGAGAATTTTTAAAAAAATAAACATGATAAGGGTTTTTCAAATTAATATCCATTGAGCCTAAATATGAAGGATCTAATTTTAGAGAATTATGTAAGAAAATAGCCGTATTCTCACTCATGTTTTGAAAAAATAAACAATAAATTGTTACCGTTTGAGATAAATCTGTAAGTTTCGGTTGTATTAAATAATTAAAATTGTAAGGAGTGTATACCTGCCTATTTAATTCATAAAAATATTCATATGTTGGTGCTTTACTTTGTGATGCAGTTGAAAAAGTTAATATATCACCTACTGAGACTTTCATATTTCTATTGCTTTTCTGAATAATATCTTTTTCTAATATTAGCTTTAAGATAGGATAGCCATAAAAGCCATGATATTTTTCATGGTCTGAATTAAATAAAAATGCAACATTCATTCTAAATTTCCTATGACTGAAATAGTGTGAATTTTATATAATTGATTTTTTGAGACTCAAATATTATTTTTAGCTCTCTATTCATTGCCTAAATTTCTTAAAATTCTCAGCTTGTTCAAATATCTCTTTAAACACTTCATCTTTAGTAATTGGTGGATAGCCGTGTTTGGCAAGCAACATAATCAAATCCACTTTGAGTTCAGCTTTGATGTCTTCTCGTATATTCCAATCGGTATATTTAGATTTATCATCAACGACAATTTTGACTTCTTTTGCAAGGGCTATTAATTTATCATCAGGATATGAAAAGTCATATTTAATAGAGATCATTTTCAATATGTCGTAAAAAGCTTTTTCCTCAAAATCAATGCCCAAATCACCAAATGACTCTTTCTCTTTTTTCAATGCATTATAAAGATCAATGATCTCATCAGTGAAGTCCTCAAGGACTTCACTGACAAGTACATCTTCTTCTTTTCTTTCATTGTATTTTGCAACTAAAGCAGTAAATTTTTTTGAAAAATCAATTGCTTTGACTTTATTTGTTTTTTTAAATTCTTCTAATGCTTTGGCTAAAAGCTTTTGCAATAGCTTAATCTTCGTATTAGGTAGCTTTATTTTATTGATTTTGTTTATATAATCTTCATCAAAAATATCAATTTTTGATTCTTCTTCACTGCCTAATTTATAGATCACTTGAATGCCATCGCTTTTAAGAGCTTCTTCTATCATTTTTGCAACTTTTGCATTCATTTGTGCAGTATCGGGGGCATCGCCACGAGTTAGTTTCACGACAATTGAGCGAACAGCTAAATAAAAATGAATGAAATCTTTTTCGAGTTGCGTAAATTCTTCACTACCACAACAAATATCATAGGCAGATTTTAATCGTTTAACAAGATAGATAAAGCGTGTTTCAAGCTCTTTAGTCAATTGAACATATTCACTTGCAAGGTTTAAACACTCAAGTTGTTCTAGTGTGGTTCCGCTAAAGTACAAATGGCTGTCAAATTTATGAAAAAGTTTTGAAAGCAAGTCTAAATGATCTTTAACCACTACAATAGAGGCTTGTATATCTTCAAAGTTTTTACTATCAACCTTTGAAAATTGCTTTAAAGCTTTATTCATGGCTGTTTTGATACCAATGTAATCTACAACAAGCCCTTTATCTTTATCTGCATATTTTCTATTTACTCTTGAAATTGTTTGGATAAGATTGTGTTGCTGTATAGGTTTGTCTATATAGATCGTATCTAAACATGGTACATCAAATCCTGTAAGCCACATATCTACAACAATGGCTATTTTAAAGTTTGATTTTTCATTTTTAAATTGCGTATCGAGTGTCTTTCTATACTCTTTGGTTCCTAGAAGATTGTATAACTCTTTTTCGTCATCTTTATTTCGAGTCATAATCATTTTGAGTTTTTCAAGAGGTAGTATCTTCTTTTTCTCTTTCTCGCTAAGCTCTACATTTTCATCACAGATACGCTTTTCATTCCATTGTGGTCGTAAAGCAATAATCTCTTTAAAAAGGGCATAGGCTATAGGTCTACTACTGGAAACAAATATAGCTTTACCTTTGAGCGTGGCTCCTTCACTTACTCTTGTTTCATAATGTTCTACAAAATCTTTTGCTAAGGCTTTTATTCTCTTAGGATCACCAAGAATGTTCTCCATATTTGCCATAGCTTTTTTGCTCTCATCAATTTGATGCTCGTTTGCTCCGACATTAGCGCACTCTTCATAATATGCTTCTATCTCATGAAGCTTACTGTTATCCAGCAATACTTTTGCTGCTCTTCCTTCATAAACGATCTTAACAGTAATCTCATCTCGAACGGATTCAGTCATGGTATAACTATCAATGACATCGCCAAAAACATCTAAAGTTCCATCGATTGGCGTTCCTGTAAATCCAACATAGGTTGCATTTGGTAATGAATCATGCAGGTATTTTGCAAAACCGAATGTCTTTTTAACACCATCTTTTGTGGTTTTAATCTTTTGATCTAGGTTGATTTGGCTTCTATGCGCTTCATCGGATATACAGATGATATTTTCTCTATTGCTAAGTAGCTCAATATCTTCCGTGAATTTATGGATGGTGGTTAAAAAAACACCACCGCTTTCTCTGCCCCGTAATTTTTGTCTCAAATCTTCTCGGCTCTCAACACTGACAATACCATCATCACCTATAAAACTTTTAGCATTTGAAAATTGACTACTAAGCTGTACATCTAGGTCTGTTCTATCAGTGATAAGAATGATCGTAGGACTAGAAAAATGGATACTTTTCATAAGCAATCGAGTGAGATAAAGCATGGTAAAGCTTTTACCGCATCCTGTAGCACCAAAATAGGTACCACCTTTACCGTCACCGTGTGGTTTTTGGTGAAGTTTTATATTGTCATAGAGTTTTTTAGTAGCGTAATATTGAGGATATCGACAAACTATTTTTTCTTCTTTTTTTGATTTGTCGGGCATGTAAATAAAATTATGAATAATGTCGATGAGTCGTTCACGATTAAATGCTCCTTTAATCATGGAGTGCATAGAAGCAATACCATCCACCTCTACTTCATTACCTGTGATTTTTCTCCAAGCATAAAAAAACTCATAGGGTGAGAAAAATGAACCTACCTTATTATTCACTCCATCGCTGATGATACAAAATACATTGTATTTAAAAAGTTCTGGAATATCTCTTCGGTATCGTGTAGTAAGCTGCACATACGCATCATGAATTGTTGCTTCTTCTCGAATGGCACTTTTAAATTCAAAGACTACAAGAGGTAAACCGTTAATATAGAGAATACCATCAGGGATTCGTTTTTCATAGCCAATGATTTCTAGCTGATTGACAATTTTGAAGGTGTTTTTGTCTAAATTTTCATAGTCTATCAGTTCTATAAAAATATCTTTTTCGTTTGCATCTTCTCGCTTAAAGATAAATCCATCAGATACTAGTTTCATAATAGCTTTATTGGTATCGTACAAATCATTCGAAGGATAGTTTTCTAATATGCGAATGATTTGATCGATTTCGCTCTTGGTAATATGTTGGGATTCATATCTGGCAGCTAAATACTCTTTGAGATCATCTTTGAGGAGTACATCACTCTCATGTCTTATCAGCTCTTTGCCGTTTTGATGGATAATTTCTTGCTCATGAAGCAACTCTATAAATGCTTGCTCTAATTTATCTTCTGTAAATTTATTCATGATTACTTTCCATATTTTATAGTACTTCTCAAGTCTTCACATAAGAAACTGTATTTTATATCCGAAGTAATATACAATGTTTTTAGGTAGTTCTTTTTATTTAGCACACGGCGTCTGCTAAGATTTGATATTGTTAAATCGTTAGTCATTTTTTGTTGCCTATCAAATTTTTCATTTTATAAACCATTGATAAATTCATCACACCTATTCAGAATAAATTGTGGTGCAATATCATATTTCATTGGATCAAGTTGAAACAATAGTTCATTTTCAATATGATAAACTTCATTAATAAACTTCATAAAAACATCATCAGGGCTTATTTTGTCTTCTCCATCAATTATTATTCTAAATAATATTATTTTTGCAAAACTATCATTCGTTTGTTTATAAAGGCTAATGAGTTGTGGATTATCTTTAAATTTATTTAGTAGAGAATTGTAATCAAAGTTTGCAATTTTATTTTGAATTCCATTTATACCATTATTAAAATCATCATCTGATAGTTGTTGGTATTGATCAGCTATTTTTTCTTTTCTTTGATCTGTTGCTTCTTCTTTGCTTCTTTTATGGAGTAAATTTGATAAAACTTCATATTCATTACTTTTATCATCTATTGATTCATAATATCTTCTCAAATAAATCATTTTGATAATCTCATTTATAATGCCAGAACTTGTAATTTGATTACATATTTGAGAAAATGATAATAAATCGTTTTTTGTTATTGCCAATTCTTGAATTTGATTGTTTTTTGTATGTATAAAATAAGCATTAGTTAGATTTCCAAATTTTTGATGCAAAACTTTCACAGAGTCAATAATTGGCTCAATATCGTGTGTAAGCATTAAAACAGTCTTACCTTTGAAAGAATTATCTTCTCTAAATAACATATCCATAATCGCATATTTTTTATTTTTATCAAAAGAAGAAATTGGATCGTCTAAAATTATCAAGTCTGCTTTTTTTGAAAGTGCTTCATACATAAAAAGAACTAATGCAAAGGCATTTTTTTCCCCAAAACTTAAATATTGATTACCTTTTGAAATTTTCTCGTCTGATTCTATGTGTTTCAATTTTAATTTATAGCTTCTATCTTCACTTGGAATTAATACTTCGTATTGATACCCTGCTTTTTTTAGAAAATTGTTTATGTTTTTTTGATTTTTTTCTATAGATTTTTTGATTTCTGTGTTTTGTATTCCAATATTTCTTTGAAGTTCTATAATCTGCTCTAATGTAGTATCTATTGATTTATTAAATTCTTCTACAATTTTTTCAGTTTTATCGGATTTTAATTTATCAAAGCTTTCATCGATTTTTATCTTCAAGTCCTCAATTTTTTCCTTGATTTTTTCATCTTTCAAATTATTAAATGAAATCTCTCTTAGATTTTTTAGTCTTTGTAAGAAACTATCTATTTGCCCTTTAATTGTAACTAAATATGTTTTTTCTTCAGGGAGTAACCCCTCAGTTTTTTTTGTAATTTCTTTTAACTTATTTTTGGAAGCACTTGAAAAGTAATCTCCTAAATCTTCTAGAACCCTGATAATTTCTATAAAATTTTTAATAACATTTTTATCATAATTTTCCGAAATTGCTTTAATTTTTACTTTTCTTGATTCATCTGTAGCTGAAACACAATATGGGCAACTATCATGATCCTTGCTAAAATCATTTCCTTTCATTTGCCACTCTAGCCAGCTAACACATGTTTCTTTATTTTGTATAAATGGTTTGTATTCTTCTAAACCTTCTGGAACGTCATAAAATTTACTTTTAACACCTTTAGAAATTGCGGATGCATCAGAAAGTCCATCTTTTGTTGTTTTAAAACTTTTTGACAAGTTTTCAAAATCTAAAATTATCTTGTCTAATTCATTATTAGCTAAGAAAACTTTTTTTATAGTTTCTAATTGTTGTTCTATTTTTCTTTCTGTTTCAAGATAGTTTGGAGTTTGTATGAAAATTTCAAAACTATTGGAAATCAACTCGTCTTCTCTATAAACAAATTGACTTAAATATTCTTCATTAAAGATAAATACACTTTTTATATCTTGTGAGATTATTACTTCTGGCTTTATCTCTGAAGCTGTGTTTTTAACTTTAAATGGCGTCAGTTCTTTTAATTTATTTGGGGATTCAATTCCATATTTTATAGCCTTTGCAATTGTACTTTTCCCCGTTCCATTAATTCCATATTTAATGTTAAGTTTATTTATTTCTAAAGTTATTTTTCCTTCATCGATATTATTACAATTTTTTATTTCGATGATGTTTTGCATACATTAATCCTTTATTTTACTTCATCACTCAAAAGATTTGGCAAAAGAGTACATCTCTCAAGTTCTCAAGAGTTTGAATTTGTTTATGATTACTTTTCACTTTTTAACCATCTTGCTTGAATATACTCTAAATTGCCTCTTTTGGGTTGATAGTTATTGTAAAAATTATTTGTAAAATTTATAAAGGTATTGGTTGTATCTATCAACTCATTTTCTAACATATACATAAGAGCGATAGATGGACTACGAGATTCACCCAAACTACAATATATAAAAATCTTTTCATTATTTTCTAAATGATATTTTATGAATCTCAAAGCAGCATTTATCATTTCATCACTCACATATTTCGGATCTTCTCCATCTATCATATTCAAATAGATAGCATTCTCTTCTTCTTTATATAGATAATATGGGTTACCTTTATCACAACCTTTACCGCTCCAACCAATTTTTGATTGATGTGTTACAAACCCACTGGCACGATTTAAGGCGCATACTATCTTCATATTGTTTTTATATGCAGTAGTATATTCTTCTTTAGTTCCAACATATATATTCAAATCACCTATTTGTTGCATATCGAAGTCCTCTCTTTACTTTGATTAACCCTTACTTCCCCACTCAGAAGCTTTGGCAAGAGTGTATCTCGTAAGTTTTCAAGTGTTTGGATTTGTTTTTGATTTTGTTTTATTTTATCCCAAGCATTGTCTGTATATATTTTAAATTTTTCTTGTTCTTGTAAAGATGGTAAAGCAAAAGAAATCTCATTGAGCACTTTTGTTGTTAAACTAGGGACAGCAGAACCAACGTTCATATTTGAAAAATTCAGAGTTTTTAGAAATTCAAAAAGTAATTTCCCTGATATTTTTTCTGAATTAATTTTACTCCAAAAGATTGTATCAACTGTCCAAAATGGTTCATCAACATAAAAGATATTATTCAAAGTACCTTTTCTAGGGATAAGAATAGATTCTTGGTTATAAATAGCTGTATCTCCATATCTCATAATGCCACCACTACCATAAATTGGTACTTTCCCATCGTTTAAATGTTTGTGGTCTTTCCCATATTTTAATTCCATAACATCACTTAATGTTACTTCCTCCCACTCCTCTCTGGCTTCTTCGATGAACCATTGTCTAAAGAGTGTTTGGGCGAGGTCTTCGAGGGTTTTGTTTTGGCGGTGGAGAAGGTCTATCTTATCATCAAGGCTACTCAACACCTCTGCAATTGCTCTTTGTTCTTCAAGAGGTGGGAGTAACAACTCCAAAGTTTTTAAACCAGCTATAGTGAGTGCCTCTTGTGTTGAACCAATTGTAATTTCACGTAATGACTCTTTGCCCACAGATGAGCTTAACCATTTAAACAAAAATATTGGATCTAAAAGTTCATTATCTATGTTTTTAATCCAAGTTAAATTACCATCTTTAAAATAAAATTGCTCGTCATGCTGTACCAAATATGGTATACCTAATGTTCCTACAGAAGTTAATAGAATATCATTCTGTTGAGGAACACCAAATTTTGATTTAATCTCTTGATATTTATCATGTGAAATAAATAAATCAGTAGAAATTTTCTTCCGATTAAATTTTTCAATCACCTCTTTTGAACGCCAAAAAGGAATTCCTGA
Organism: Sulfurospirillum barnesii SES-3; assembly: GCF_000265295.1. NCBI lineage: Bacteria > Pseudomonadati > Campylobacterota > Epsilonproteobacteria > Campylobacterales > Sulfurospirillaceae > Sulfurospirillum > Sulfurospirillum barnesii. The sequence continues at coordinate 2,298,573 of NC_018002.1, read as the reverse complement.
TGGAACATATTCTGAATAAAAAATTCGTTTGCTTGATGTAATCTCTGCAACTTCCCCCAACTTACATTCTCTCCAACTACTCATCCACTACCGCCAAGTTCACTTTTGCAAGATTTGCAAGGATGCGTTCATTGAGGCTTTGTTCTTCTTTCATTTGCTCTTGAAGCTTTACATGTAAACTTTCAAATCGCTCTTTAAAGTCAAATTCATCTTCACTATCTTCTAGCCCCACATAACGCCCAGGTGTGAGTACATAGCCAAGTGTACGCACTTCTTCTACACTTGCACTTTTACAAAAACCTTTTACATCTTCGTAGTGTTTTTCGACTTTCCAGTTATGGTACGTAGATGCTATCTGTTCTATGTTTGCTTCGCTAAAATCTTTGTTGCGTCTGTTGATAAGATGTCCTATATTTCTTGCATCTATAAAGAGGATGTCATTGGTTTTTTTATTCTTTTTGATAAACCAAAGACAAGCAGGAATTTGAGTGTTGAAAAAGAGTTTTGCAGGAAGATTGACGATACAATCGATAAGATTGTTCTCAATGAGTTGTTTTCGTATCTCTCCCTCGTTGCTTGAATTACTTGTTAAACTTCCTTTAGCAAGTACAAATCCTGCAATGCCGTTTTCCGAGAGCTTTGAGACCATATGGAGTATCCATCCGTAGTTTGCATTTGATGCAGAAGGTACTTCATAGCCTGCCCATCTTGGATCATCCAGTAGTTCATTCACACCTCGCCATTCCTTTTGGTTAAATGGTGGATTTGCCATGATATAGTCTGCTTTGAGGTCTGGATGTTGATCTTTAAAAAAGCTATCGGCGGGGACTGCTCCAAGATTTGCAGATATACCTCTGATGGCTAAGTTCATTTTGGCAAGTTTATACGTCGTTGCTGTAAACTCTTGCCCATAGATAGAAATATCTTTTTTATTGCCTTTATGTGCTTCTATAAACTTGAGGGATTGTACAAACATACCACCTGATCCACAAGCAGGATCATAGATTTTCCCTTTGTAAGGCTCTATCATATTAGCTATCAAATTGACGATAGATTTTGGAGTATAAAACTGCCCTCCAAGTTTACCTTCTGCAAGGGCAAATTCACCTAAAAAGTATTCATAAACACGTCCGACAACATCATGCCCTTTATCTTCTAGTGTGTTGATGTTGTTGATCGTATCGATAAGGGAAGAGAGCTTACTCGGATCAAGACCAAGTCTTGAAAAGTAGTTATCTGGTAGTGCACCTTTGAGGGAAGGATTGGTTTTTTCAATGCTTGCAAGGGCTGTATCTATTTTGAGAGCGATATCATCTTGTTTGGCATTTTGTTTTATATATGACCACCTTGAAGTCTCAGGAAGGTAAAAAACATTATCCATGGTATAAAACTCAACCATATCGATAAATGCTTCTTTACCTTCTGCTAAGAGCTTTTCCCTCCGCTCTTCAAAGGTATCACTGACAAATTTTAAAAAGATAAGTCCTAAAACGATGTGCTTGTATTCACTTGATTCAACAGAACCTCTTAGCTTATTTGCGCTTTCCCAGAGGGTTTCTTCCATCGATTTTTGATTTTTTTCTTTTGCCATTGACCCATAATCCTAACATACAACTGAATATTTTATATTTTATCATAATACACATGTCTTAAAAAGTATTTCTGACCGTATTATGGATATTTTGCATAGATAATTCATACATGAACCATACTTCAAAATCATCTATTTTTAAAAGTTGTTCCACAAAAGATTTGATCTTCGTTATATCAGGGTAGAGTCTGTAGGTATCAAAACCAAGTTTAGTTATTTCTCTTTTATAGAAAGATTGATATTTTTCATATGCTTCTATTACACGATTTTTTTCATAGCTGTTCTTAAAATACATTACATAGTATCTGTTAAGAGCTTTTTCAATTGGCTCTATGTCAAAGCCATACTTATGAAAGTATTTTGGTTGTAGCTTTAGCTCAAAACGTGTCATCTGTTGAACGAGGTTTTCTTTATGGCTTTTGTTATATACATAAGATCTCAGTACAGCCTTATCTACTCTTTTCAGTGGTATTTTTTCGATATATGTTGTGTCAAAATATGCTTGCGATTCACTAAGCGCATAATAGTCTGTTTTAGGCGACTTTTTAACGCATAGTGCCAAAATATTATCAAATTTACACTCTGCATCGATACATACATCAAGCTCTGTCAATTTAAAAGCTATGTTATTGTCATTAAAAAAAGCACATATTTTTAGTAAGCAATAATGAGAGATAGAATCTATTTTTTCATTGTATCTGCATAAACCTGCAAACTTAACACTAATATAATACTTTTGTATACAACCTACAATACTACGGCTTCGCTCGTTAGATGATCCTGTTGTGATCGTAGCAATAACCGTTTGATGGCTATAAATAAAATAATCTCTTTGAAAAACATCCTTTTTGTCTTGAATATAGAATGCACCTGTTGTTGCTAATGTTTGAATTAAAGTATTTACAGCTTCTTGTTGTTCTAATGCAGTATCAAAGTCTACTTGTACTTTGACAGTGTCAATGACGGTATGATAGTTCATCTTTATTTCCTTCAAATGTGAGTATAAAAGATAAATTAAATGTGCTCTATCATCTTCGTAGTAAAGTTATATTTGGTATAACATATAACCCTTATATTATATGCTTTGTTATTTACCCTATATTCTTGGTGTTTTTCAAAAGAAGTTATATTTCAAAAAACGCTATGTTAATGGCACGTTAATATATCTCTCAATTCATTGGTATGTTGAAAAAAAATATTTACGTGTAATTTGGATCGTAGCAAAGAACTAAGCCTTTGCTACGATAGAGATATAAGTTTGGACTCCTATTCGTACTTTTTGCGTATTTGAGATAGCGGTGTCGGTTGAAATAACACATCTCGTTCAACCGCCAAACCTAAAAACCCCTTGACAGTTCTCAATTCCTTTAAACTAAAATAGCCTAATTCATTCTCAAGTCCTTGCACATAACCATAGCATGTATCCATATCTTCCTTGAAAAGCTCAATAACATACCATGTCCAATTTGAATCAGGTGTAAAGAGCTTAATATGGCACAGAGGATCTTTTGTGTCTTCCGTTTGGTAGAGTGTTGGGATGCTATCACGTAGTGAGATTGGTATGAGATCATCCATCTTATGCCGCCTGTTGCTCTAAAGGTTTACACCAATGTTTCAAGCGTCCATCCCACTTGAATCCACATGCCTTGATGGTGTCTTTTTTCGCAAAAATATCATCACCCATGACAATGAGGTTTTGTCCTTGTTGCATTACGCTCAAGCCTAGATTGGAGAGTTTGGAATAATCTTGTGGGATAGCGTTCACTTTGTTAGAGGGTTGTGGTTGTTGAGAATTCTGATGTTGTCTGCTTTTATCGTAGAGTGAATTGCCAAACTGATTTCCAAAGCTTCTCATGGAGCGTTTAAGTGCATCCGTCACCGCTTCTTTAGCAGCACTTTCATGTGCATCGGAGAGTGTTTTGGCAATACCCGTACCAAAGCCAACATCCTCACGACTGATATGGTGTTCATGCTTGGCATCAGATACTTTTACCGAAACAACAGCCTTATAACAGATGACAATGTTTTGATTTTGGTTAGATTCTTGGGATACTTGCTCTAATGTAGAGATGTTATAGCTCCAATTGCCATAACCAAAAATCCTATTAGCCGTATCGATGACATCAAACCCCTCTAAATAGGCAAGCTCAATATCGCCTTTTGAGCGACTTTTGATTCGTGTGTTTTCAAGCTCTTGTGCGAGAGCTTGATTTTGTGGTTGATCAAACATGATTTCTCCTTATGCTGCTTCAACGATGTTGAGTAGTTCTTCTGCTTGAGTACCTAGTCCTATACGTTTTGCATTGACCTTTACTTTTGCAAGTGTCTTTGTGGTATTGGTTTCGCTTTTCACAAATGCTGCTAACTCTTCTTTACCTTCACCGCTCATCATTGCTTGCTCAATCGCTTCAACATCGGGTTGGTATTTAATATAACCCAAACGCATCACCGCTTCATGGTCTAAAATGGTGAAGGAAGTTTGTGTACTAGATGTTTCATTGCTAAGGGTTAGCGAACTAATGATATTTCCATCAATACGATCAACACCATTTTCTAAGAACACTGTAGCAATGATCTCTTTGGCGATTTCAAGCGAATCAGAGAGCCTCTTTTTGAGGTTTTGAAGCTCTTTAATATCGTTGGCGAGGGTATCAATCTTTGATTTGATCTCTTGAAGTGATAAGCCCACATAATCAGCTCTTTGATAGTAGGGCTTGGCGGTATCTTGAAGAATGGAATGGACGTAGTCTGAGAAGTACTGTGTGGATTTAGAGGTTGCTAAGCTTTCAATGTGTGTTTGTAGTTGATAATTGAGCAGTTTCATCATTCATCCCTTATGCTGCCATCATGAGAGAAGGTGTTTTCAAATCAGCCACCATTTGAACAATAGTGAAGAGTTCTTTATTCATTTTGAGATTGGCATCAATCGCGGTAATAGGTTTGGATGTAAATGTTTTACCTGTTACTTTGTTAGAGCCTTTGATTCCACCTCTAATGATTGCTTCTTGAACACGGTTAAAGACGTTCCACAGTGTAGGCGCTTCATCTTCATCTCTTTGTACTTGCAAGAACTCTTTAAAGTCAACGCTATGCACTTCTTTATCGAAACGAATATCCAGTGCTACTTTGGCAAACGAGTGTTGCTCTGCAACGGATAGCTCAATCGCTTTGAAAGTTTCAATCTCTTCTTGGATACTTGGCATATGTGAGGTTACTTCTTCAATGGCTGTGTGTACTTTCTCAAAGTTAAAGCCAGCGTGAATGATGGAGTGGTGTGAAAAGGTGTGTGATGGCACCACGAGCATATTGGCACACACAAGGCGGAAGATGGCTAAATCAACACTAAAGGAGGATGTGCGATTGTGCGAATTGGTCAGTACAATATCCGCATATTCTTCATTAGCACTGGGACGTAAAAGATGCTCTAGGCTTCTAAACTGAATGATGTGTTTTTGATAGCCTTTGTTTTCATGGTTTCTCACGCGACTTTCACCAGCCATGATGGGGTAATAGCCCGCTTGTCTGAATGTATCCAATACTGAATAGGTTGGTACAAAAGCATATTTATCAGAAACACCTTCAATCGGATTTTCTGAAAAGATGGAGGGTGCTTGTGCTCTTAATTGTTCATTGCTAAGTGGTCTTACACTCATAGTTATTTCCTTATTAGGTTTATGATTATGTTTGAAAGTCTTATAGACTAAAGCATTGTTTCTATTTGTTTGAATTAAGCGTCTCTTTTATCGCGGTTGCTATTGCAATCACTAATGTTAAAATGACGGATGGTTCCATCTTCTACACTCCTGATAGTGGTTTACAATATGAATGACGAGGGGTAAAAGCAGTATTAGCATCTGGCAGTTACACTTCTTTGGTTTTTGAAATGACTTCGTTTTCATAACACATCTCCCATTTTCCGTTTTCCAACCAAAACTAAGCTCATTAGTTTGGTATGGAATGTGACATTTTCATCCTCTGTTCGCATAGGTCTCCTTTTTGTATGATGTAGTGTGGACGTCAAAAGAATAGGCTCTATTCTTCTTTCTATGGTGATGATATGTGGTTGGAAAAAAGTGGAAATCAAGATGTGAATAAAATTTTTGAAGAACCTCATTGTTTGATAAAAATTGAACAGTTGAGGAGCCTACAGTGAAAACTAACTACGATGAGTTAATCCAAAAAGGCGTAATTTTTAATTTGAAAGAAATTGAGGAGATGAATATAATCAAAATAGATATGGCAAAGAAGCTTATATCGAAGAATGAAATTGAAGTTGTCAAAATAGGGAACAAGCTTCATATCTCTAGGTCTGAGCTTATACGCTATCTTGAGGCTAATACTATTGTGGCATATAATCTAGATTTTCGCCCCTGCATTTAAGCACTTATTATATCTTTGTAAAAAGACTTTGTTGTATAAGGAGTATTTATAAATTTGATTTGGAGAGTAAGCCTTATGTTTATACTAATTTTAACCCAGACTGCTAGCTAGCAGTCTGGGTTAATTTAAATTTTATAAAGCCTGATCTGTCAACACAAAATGATACACAGAAACAAATATGGATAGCAAACTTCATATTGGAACATCTAGTTCAAATGCTCCATGATCACTCTTCATAATCTTTGAACTGTAACCGTTCTTTCTGTTTCTTGTGAGGTCTCGAAAAAGGTGAGAGTCTATCTCGCTTCAGTGAGTTGGTTAATAAGTGGAGCCAGAGCTTCATCTTTTCCACCAAGTGCTTTGCCTTTCCTATCAATTGTAATATTATTGCCTCTGTGTCTATCTGTATTTCTATCGCTCAATCTTTTTGTATACCAGATTGACACAGTTTTCTAACGCTTCCCCTAGGAATATTATCCATCTAATATTGCTGAGAATTGCCCAGAGAATCCAAAGAGAAAGGCTTGAGAGCACACTGAGAAAGGCTGAGAGTAGCTCTCAAAGCTTAATAATGTACTTAATATTAGACTTTTTTAGCTTTACTTTCTTTATACTCTTCATGGATTTTAATAGCATTATCTATATTATCATGCTTGTATTTTTTAATATTATCTTGGCTGGAAATTATGATTGCTCCATAAGGAATTGTTATATCTTTTGCTAAGGTGTAGCCATTGATTTTATAAAGCTCTTTGTAATTTGTGTCTTTTGAAGTTTTATGTGCTGGAAATAAAACCTTTTCTTTTTGTTCTGCTGTTAAAATTTTTAGAGTCTTTACTTCTTGGGCGAACATCTCATCTTTTTCTTTTAACTTATCCGTTAGCTGTTTTTTGTTTTCAAACTTTTGTTCATGTGTGGCATTATAGTAATGAAGCAAATCTTGACCTATAAAGTATCCATCTTCATAATTAAAAGCATTTTTTAGTCGCTCATAGATTGCACCACCTTCAGCCTCTTTTACCTTTTCAAAATACTCTATATTTTTATCTTTAATCGCTTGAATAAAATCATCAATCTCTTTTTCAATATCCTCTTTGTTTATATTAGATGTTTTATTGCCACTTATCTCTTGTCTATGTTTTGTATCCATAGCATATTTGGTAAATTTGTAGTTTCTGTTAAAAGATTGTAAAACATTAGTAAAATTCTCTAAATCTTTTTCTATTTTATCTTCAAGTATCAATTCATCAGGTACGCCTAGCTTTTCAATAATAGTATCCATATCATTAACTCTAATGATTGTACATTTTGACAATGCTCTTTTAATGTAAGGGGAAGGGTTTTTAGCTGTAATTATCATCTGTCCATGTATGATAGATTCCTCTTGCTCATTCTCTTTATTTAGCCTAGTGATTGATTTTTTCACTAAAAGATCTTTTACAAGTCTATACAAGGTTTCATCATCAAATTTTGTTGCAGCATCAGTGATATCGCCTATGTGAAAAAAGAGTTTATCTTTTGCAATATCAAAATATGAGGCAGTATTGCACTCTTTATCATTAATAGTAATACAGTATTGTAGTCCGAAAATCTCTTTTATAATTTTATCCCACAAAATATTTTGTGTCACTTCTTGGTCGCCAATTAGCACTAATGCAGTACCACTTTTTTGTAAGTTATGGAAAAAATAAGCTAACCAATTCATCACATAGTAGTATGAATGTATATCCTCATTTACAAGATAAAAAATAAGATCTTCTATGAAAGATGAGCGTCTGCAATTTGATGTATCTTTCATAGTTTCAAGCAAATAGCTATCCTCATTAAGAGTAAATAGATTATCAAAACTAGTTGCATTATTGCTAGTAAGATTAGTGTTATTAAAGCGTTTTAAGAGATATTTTGTAGGTACAAATCGGTTTCTTGTATAAAATAAATGGTTGTAATCTTGAGAGAATTCCATAGGGGATTGAACATCAAATTTATCATCATCTATGGTTGGTATTGCATTTTCAAAAAGTAGTATTTTTATTACATTGGATGCTCTCTCACTTTGTTTTAACTTTTGATTTTGTATACCATTAAGTTTATGTACCAATACAATTTCGATTGCGTGATTAGCAAAAAATACACTATTGAATCTATTTAAAAAATTAGTTATTCTATCTTTTAAGGCTCTAGATAATAATTCACTTATTCCTTCTTTATTTTCATGAATAATATTACCACCAATTTTTGAACGAAAACAATATTTGTCAATTCTGGTATCAAACCATAAACTTGCGCCATTTTCATTTAGAATATTTAGCACTAAGCTCTGCCAATAAAAAATTTCTGACCACTCTTGATTATTTTTCATTTCGTTATAGTTTTGTATAAAAAGATTTACCTGCTCATTTGCAAGAAAGTTATAGACTCGTCTATTATATTTTTGGTTGGCTGTTTCTATAAGTTTTGTTAAAGTATCCATATTCTTATCGTTGGCAACCTCTAATTCTTGGTTACTCAATATTGTTGGCATATTATGATCCTTTAATATAAGCCAATCAGGCTCACTTGCTTTTCTTATTTCTAGTTCATTTTTGTAAGATTGTCGGTCAAATTCTTGTTGCTGTTCAGAGATTTGTGGTAGTATTTTTATAAATTTATTTAAATTAGATAATATCTCATAGCTTTCTGAAAGCTTTTTTGGGGTGTTCATGGTGAAAGATATATTATATTTTTCAAAAAAAGCTTCTTGTAGGATTACTCTTATCATCATTAGCACATAAAAACGAGGATACCTACTACTATTTTCAGGAATCTTTATATCCTTATTGAATAAATTATTAATTATGTTGATTATGTAATTTTCATATATTTGCTTAAACAATGTAATTTCAGAATCTTCAAGATAAATCCCAAAAATTGTATTGTTTTGTATTGTACAAAGTGCATCATAGAGATGGTATTTAAAATGTACTTTAGCACTATTTGAAGAGTTGATAAAATCAATTGAAAAATCAATTATGTTTTTTGAAAATGATGTTGCACTGACAATATTGAAGAGATTATTAAATTTGAATATTGTATTTTTTGTTGGATTTTGTAATATATCTATTTGATTTTTTTCAAACTTGTGTGCGTTATTAGTAGGTATGCCATTTTTAATGTTAATTAGTTTATTAAATAGATTGTATATTAGATATTTTAGGTATTGATGTATTGAATCATTTATTAGCAAATGACTGCATGATTCTTCTTGCTCATTGAGAGGATTAAATTCTATGTTAATCGGATTTTTATAATTATCATATATAAAATATGGACTATCTGCGCAAACCATTTGCTTGTTGTCATATTTTACATGACGGTTATCTTTTAAATATTTATTATAAAGATACGATGAAATACAGCTTAATTCTAGTGTCTTTATAATGTATTCGTAAAATGATAATATTCCAGTGATATTAGACAAGTACATTAATTTTTCAATTCCGCGGTTTAAATCGCTCTATAATTTCATTTTTTGTAAAAAGTATTCAGATGAATCTGAAAAATTATACTATTATTTTTTGTTATTTAGTAAATGACTATAAACGAATATATAAAAGTGTAATTTGAGAAAATTTAAAAGAAGAAAGTACCGATTCCAAGAGGATGTAAAGTCCTATATTGTGCGTAGTGCGGATAAAGAGACTTAAATTTTCGAATAGCCGTTAATATCCTAAAATAGGCATATAGTTCATTTTACTACCTAAAAGGCACCAATTAGGCACTAAAACTTCCACTTGTTGTGCCTCACAAGTTCATTTTAGAACCTCAAAATATAGTCAAAGAAGCACACATAAATTTTCTAGCAGTATTTTAGTATCATGTAAGCAGTGAAGAAAACTTCTGAAAATAGATGTTAATGAAATCATGCATTGAATTGGTGATAAATTTTTTAATGTGTACCCTAATGTGTACTTTTGAGATTTTGAAAGTAAAAATGTTTTTTGATTTTTGTTTGAAAGTCCCTAAAATAGGGATGGTGCGGATAAAGAGACTCGAACTCCCATGCCTCTCGGCACCAGATCCTAAGTCTTTTTTTCTCATCTTTTCATTAATCCTTAATCTTTTTCAAATGCTCACAAAATACCACAATATAGGCTTTTTATAACTATTCATATTTTTCAATATTAGTCATTATAAAGTATATATTTTTAAATATTGTAGTAAAAACTGTAGTAAAAATTATCTATTTTGCTATAATAAAAAATCAACATTGAAAAGTTCAAAGGATAGCGATTGGCACTAGAACCAGTTGGCGGCAAATATGAGGGAGTATGGAAAAATATACTCAAAAATGGAGATATATCCTTCTATATAAACTACAGAGATGAGCACAATAAGCCGAAAAAAGTTCTAGTTGGCAAAAAGACCGCTTCAAGTGATTTTACTGCTAGAGATGCGTATTCTAAACTCATTGAAATTAAATACAAAATCCAGCATGACGAAGAGCCAACCATAAAAGGTTCTCGGGTCAATAAAATTAAACTAGATGATTTATGGAAAGTTTTCTATGAGCATGCAAAAGTTAGTAAAAAATCTCACCAGATGGATAAGTGGAATTATGACAAGCACATTGCCCCTATTTTTGGCAATAAAGCCGTTAAAAGTTTAAAATCATTAGACCTAGAAAACTTCAAACAAGACTTAATCCGTACAGGGCTAGCAGCGCAAACCGTCAAACATCAAATAACGCTCATTAGAACCATCTTTAATTATGCAATAAAGCATGAGATAATAACTAATTTTGTAAACCCTATCTCTAACGGAAAAGTGAAAATGCCAGATGTGGATAATCATAGATTGTCATTTTTAACCAAAGAACAGGCAAAAGAGCTTTTGGAAATATTGCAATCTATTGATACAACAACGTATCATTTAACAGTATTGCTTTTATTTACAGGTGCAAGATTTAGTGAAATCACAGGGGCGAGTTCAAAAAAAAATAAAAGTAGTGATGAGACTGGTATTAGATGGAACGATGTGAATTTTGAGACAAACACAATTTATTTTAAAAAAACCAAAAATGGCAATGCCAGACATATATATATGAATGATTTATTGTTAAAAACGATCAACCATCTCAAAGAAAATAAAAAATCTGACTTGGTCATTAGCACAAGTACAGGTGGAAATATTTTGAGAGTATCAGACCACTTCATGACTGCACTAGAAGCAGTCATCCCTAAAAACAAAGACGCAAAAACGCAACATAAAATCACCGCTCATAGCTTAAGGCACACGCACGCTAGCTGGCTTGCGATGAGTGGACTTGACATTTTACAGATAAAAGAGCAACTAGGGCATAAAACGCTTGAAATGACATTGCGGTATAGTCACCTCGTGCCAAATAGAAGGCATGAGGCTACAAAAGGATTAAGTTTGAAACTTTGACATATAAGCTTCTTGACTCAGACTTACTTAAGTGTTTGGATTTTGGGAAGGGCTTGGGAAAGATCCTCAATCGTCCCATGTTCTGTTTCATTGTACATTCTACTATATTCTAAAATGATAACTTCTTTTAGTAAATTTTTTAAATTCTCAATAACTTCGTTCTCATTTTGATTCATGATTAATTTATTAAAATTCTCAAGTATTTCTGAATAACGATTTTTTATCTCATCCTCTTCTTCTTTCTCTACCGCCTTTTTATATTTTTCTAACATTTCATTTAAAGCCGAAGCTTCTATCTTTTCATTTTTATTGAGATAGTCTAATAATATTTCTAATATTTCTAATAATAACATTTAAATCTCCTTTTTTATCTCGTTATCATTTTTTCAAGTTTTTCAATTCTTAACTTCAATTCTTTTATATCATCTTTAGTGTCATTGCCACTTTTGCCTATGACAAGAATTGCCTTTTCCATTATTTCTAAATTTTCTCCTAGCTCTCTTTTACTCATATTTTCTACTGTATCCGCAGAAAATATTTTTTCTTCTTTTCTTCTTGTATTACTTAGGCTGCTAAGATTAGAATGAATTGCGTTATTCATCATACTATTAGTAAAAACAATCCCACCTTCAATATTATTAAATTGTAAATACTCTAATCCCTGATTTTCTTGCTCTTGCTGTTCTTTAAAAATAGATATAAATAACTGTAGTGCCTCTGAGTCAAATTGTAAAAGTTTATCTATTAGTGATGAATTTGTGAGTCTTCTACTCTTTCTGTAGCGTTCAATATTCTGTTTTGCTTCTTTAGAGATCATAAAGTTGACTTTGAGCGATTCTGATGTCATTTTTATTCCTTATGTTGTTGTTTTATCATTATAACATTAAAAGAAGAAAAAAAGAGTAAAAAATAAATATTTTAAGTTGGAGTAAAGAAAATAAAGATTAGAATTACAAAAGAAGAAAAAAAGAAGATATAAAGAGTAAAATAAAAGGAAAAGAAATGAATGAAAAAATAAAAATGATTTTTGAAAAATATCAAAAAATGAACCTTGATATTAATGAGATGAGTCAGGTGATTGGCATTAGTGTTTCAAAGGCAAATAAATTATTTTGTGATCTTGGTGAAGCCCAAATTTTGAAGAGAAAGTTATTGCCAAGATGGCGCAAAATTGGGAAAACAAGATTATGGAGCATACAAGAAATTATCGAATGGAATGATGGAACGGAAATCACCAAAATAGCATAGTCGCCCTAGTTCTCTCCACGACCAAATTTTGAGAACTAAGGCTTAATCGACAACACTTAATAAAGCATTGTAGTCTACTATTATAACTCACACATGCTTATTACGTGCCAAAAAATTAAGGTACAAAAACAGTGAGCGACAATAAAACTAAAAAGAGAGAACGCGATTTTGCGCAAATCTCTAATAATTTTTTACGCGACCCCAATATCTCATTTAAAGCCAAAGGGCTATTTTCATACATGTTTAGTATGGAAGATGGCTGGAATTTCACCATTAAAAGCATTGCAAATCAACAAAAAGACGGCCAAGCAGCCATCATAGCCGCCATGCACGAATTAAAATCACATGGCTATATAACCTATACCAAAAGTAGCGATGGTACTGGTACATACTATTTGGACGATTGCCCAAGTTTTGAGCCAAATGTTGAAAACCCACATTTGGGTTTCCCCAAGTTGGGAAAATCGACACGTATTAAGAATACTAAATTAGATGATAAGAAAGAGGGGTTTCAAAAAGAAAAAAATATACCTCAATTCTTCACTACAGTCAGACCCGTCAACTCAGCATAATTTTTTTCTTTTAAAAACTCAAAAAATAACTTAGGGGAGAAAAATTCCCTTACCCACCCCACAATCTTCATTTAAGCCCCTTCTAAGAGGCTTAAATGAGGGTTTAAATTTACTTTACGCTACTGGTGTAAAGCCTCATGTTTTTTACATTACTAGTGCGACACCTCCGTAATAATTAAACCGTTAATCAAGTGGCGGGTATCCTGGGTGGGTGGCTGGATTGAGTCCAGCTTGAACGCATTGTCAATTTTTACCTTAATATCTAATTGAGAACAAATTGATACTTGCCTTGTTTTCAATTAGATATTTTGCCAAAAGGAGTTTTAAAAATGAAAGAAGAGTTCGAAGAATGTGAAGAACCGTATGATCAAGATGAGTACGAGGATGAGGAGGACGAGGGAGCATTTGAGCAGCCAAAATCTTTTCAAAGCGTTTCTCAAAGAAACACCAACACACCAGAACCACAAGTGCCAAAAACACCTATTGCAAAACATGAACTATCGCATAGTCTAAAGCCTAAATCAATAGACCTTAAAACGATTGAAGCCTCAAACAAAGCCGCGCAAAAAATGCTCAAGCACCTTGAGTTAGTTGATTATCACATGGCTAGTTTTTTAAAATTTGAACAAAAAGTTTCAAGCTTTAAAATTAAAAACACCATTTTTTTAGGCATTGCCGCCTTATTAGTCGGTGGCTATATTGGAAGTTTTGCGCAAAGTGAGCTCAATCAATATTATTTAAATAGCGAATTAAAAAATAAAGCTGGCGAAGCTCTTGAGTTACAAGGGCTTCTAAAAAAATACAATATCCAAGTGGCGGAGAGCGACACAGTTTTTCAACTTTACACACTCAAAAACCAATACACAACAGGCATCAACAGCACAGACGGAAAATTTTCCATCTTGCAAATCCAAAAATCAAAAGGAAAATAATATGAATGTCTTAGCTTACAACTTCAAAGGTTGCGCGAGTAAGAGCACGACAAGCAGCATAGTAGCATCTTATTTAAGTTGCAATGTCAAAGGTGGCTCAGCCAAAACAACTAATGCGTCTTTAATAGCATCATTTCAGCCGAAGATGGCAAAAAGAATCACAAAAGGAGGAAAATAAATGAAAAAGAATGTCTTAGTTTACAACTTCAAAGGTGGCGCGAGTAAGAGCACAATTAGTAGCGCGGTAGCATCTTATCTACAGGATGCAACATTAATAGAGATCGATTACATTAACCAGAGCGACTCAAGGCTGGACGCTCAAGGATTTTATGAAAGTTTACAGATGGATTTCATTGATGAAACCAGCGAGTCATTTTTTGAATTTGAAAATCTGCTCTTAAGCCCAGGCATAAGAATAATAGATGTTGGCGCTGTAATGTTAGACAGATTTCATTCAGCCATGAAAAAGAGTAATTTATACGATACCTTGGACTTGATTATCATCCCAGCTATGGACGGTTCGGAGGATTTTAATGTTGCCATAAAATTTTTAGAAAACATTAAAAATGAAGTCGATCCTCAAAAAATAATGTTTAGCTTTAATCGATTCAACAATTTTGAATACGCCGAACCTAAAGAGCAATTTGAGACTTTTTTTAACAATCTAAAAAAACTAAAAAAAGAGTATGGAATCGACTTAAACGATGAAGCTAATTGGTTTGTTGTAAAAGACTCCAAAGCCATCAAAAAATCACGCAGTATGGGTGTTACCCTTAGATCCCTAATCGATAGTGACGTAGATGCTATCACGAGAGCGCAGAGAGCTGAGCCCGATGATGCTATCAGGCTTGAATTAACTAAACAAAGAGGTTTAGTCCTAAACGCCCAAAATCTATATCGAGAGTTTATTGAACCAATGATGGCCAAAATTGCAAATAAGCTAGGGGCTTAAAATGGCGGGTGAAGTAAAAATATTAAGCGATGAGCAGTTTAATATTTTAATGAGTGATATAGCACAACTCATTGGGCAAGTGCAAAAAATTGAGCAGAGTTTCAATCCCAAAAAACTAAAACAAGAGATACTTAATGAATTTAAGATTGCTTTAAGTAAAAATTCTCTTTTTGAAAGTCTAAAAAAAGAAGGGCTGGAGCTAGAGCTTAACCTTATCGCCCTTCGAAATGTGAGAGAGGAATTTTACGAATGTAAGCGTAAGAGTGAGCGAGGGATTATCATTACTGGGCTTGGTGGTCTATTTGTAGGTGGCTTGTTTGTCACCTTAACCTTTTGGCTAACAGGGCTATTTGGATAGGAGCGTCAAAAATGGATTTAGCACAATTCAAAAAAAAACATAAAGTAAAAAAAATCTCAGAATTACATAAATTTAATTCTGAGATTTCACAGCTTATTGAAGAAGGTTTTTCTCAAAAATCGATATGCGAATTTTTGAGATTAAATGGAGTTGAGGCTAAACAATCAAATTTGTCTCAATATATTAAAAGACAACAACAGCCAAAAAAAGTGAAAGAAGATTTAGAGATAGAAAAAAAACCTACTCCACAAAAAACCACTACACCTTCAAATCTATTCAAAAAAAGTGAAGTCAAAAGCTTTGAAATCATAGAACCAGACTACAGCCAATTTGAACGTTAATATTAACGCTTATTACGCATTATCATAGGTTATTAATACCTTTTAATGGTTATTACTCAAATATTAATGAGTTATTAATCAATTATTACTCGCTAGAGAGAGGCACCAAACCCACCTATGAGGTGGAACGCTGCTTTTAAAGAAAAAATCTCAAAAAAGGAGAAAAATTGTTAGCACAGCCCAAAATTACAACCGCTTCTAATGCAAGGAATTATTTTGAAAAAGACACTTATTATCTTAATAATGAGTTTGAACAAGGTTCATTTTATGGTGGACTTAAAGATGAACTCGGATTAAAAGATTTTAATTTAAAAGACTTCGATTCTCTTTTGGCTGGACGACATCCTGTAAGCGGAGAGCAACTCATAAAGCTCACTAAAAAAGATTTTGATAAAGATGGAGATAGACTCCGAGCAGCTTGTGATTTAACTTTTGCAGCAGATAAATCAATTTCAATTTTATATGAAGTTTCAAGCGATGACGTAAAAGCTCAAATAAGAGAAGCTTTTACAGAGTCTATTTCAGTGGCCTTAGATTTTGCAGAGGCTAATTATTCAAACTCCAAGAGTCGAGATAATGTACAAGGTCAAAAAGCACAACCTAAAATGATTTTTACGAGATTCGACCATAGTGAAAGCCGAAATAACGATATGCATTTACATCAACATTGTTTAGCCATTAACATGATTCAAGACGAAAATGGTAAATGGAAAAGCGTTGAGTTTAATCAAATAATGATGAATCATCAACTTATAGGTCAAATCCAGCGTAATTCATTTGCACAAAAACTTCAAAAATTAGGTTTTGAAGTAGAGATAACAGATGCAAAAGTGGGCACATTTTCCCTAAAAAATGTCAATAAATATCTAAGAGATAAGTTCTCAACTCGTAAAGATGATATTAAAAATGAGATGGCAGAGTCAGGGCAAACAAGTTATAAAGCAACCCATACCGCCCAAAAACAAACAGCTAAATGGAAAGATAAAAACAAAGATAGAGAGGCAATTCAAGAGCACAACATAGAAAGGCTGAAAGAAGCTGGAGCGGATATTGCCTCAATAAAATATAAAAAAGCAGATTTAGAGGTACGACATATAACAGCCAAAGAATGCGTTCAAATCGCCATCACGGACATTACAGATAGGAAATCTGTATTTAGTCGTGAAGACATTTTAAAACATGCGCTCAAAGTCAGCTTAACCACTGATGTATCTATCGAAGCCATCCAAAACGAGTTTAAAAATTATAAAGATTTGATAGAAATCAATCAAGAAGAAAATCAATACACGACCAAAGAAGTGCTTGAAAAAGAGACATATATTTTTAGTAAAAAAGAGAGCATTAATTTTTCTATCACTTCAGATAAAACCCAAGTAGATAAGGCAATTAAAGAGTTTGAAAAAGAAAAAGGTTTTGAGCTGAAAGAGGGACAAACTCAATTAGCTCACACTATTCTTACATGCGATAAGCAATTTATTCTTGCTCAAGGTGTTGCAGGTGCTGGTAAATCTACATCTCTCGAAATTGTTAAAAATGTAGCAGAGGCTCAAGACATAAAAGTCATTGCACTAGCTCCAACAGGAACAGCTACTGACAACTTAGCCAAAGAGGCAGGGATAAAGGAGTCTTACACCGTTGCTAAGTTTATTCAAGAAAATGGAAATGGAGTCAAAGACGCTATCGTAATCATAGATGAGGCTGGTATGTTAGGGCTCAGAGACACTGAGGCGCTGATTAAAATAGCAGAGGAAAATAATTTAAAATTGGTCTTTTCAGGAGATCAAAATCAAAAGAAAAGTATCTCTCAAGGTGATATATTTGCAGGAATGCAAAGGCAGGGATTTGAGACAGTATATTTAGATGAAGGCAATCGACAAAAAAATCATTTGATGAAAAATGCAGTTAAAAATATTTTAGACAAAGATATATCTGCTGCATTAAATATTTTAAAAGACACCACTAGAGAGATAAAAAAACCTAAAGAGAGGCTAAAAGCCGCAGAAGTTGAATATCTCAAAGATAGACACAATTCACTCCTAATCACTACGACCAACTCAGACCGTAGAGCTTTAAATAGCTCTATACGCTCTCATTTAATCGGGAACGGAAAGATAACCGAATCTAAAAATTTTGCTACTCGTGAAGTTCCAAGTATGTCAGCGCTGGAAAAGAGAAGCGCAATCTATTACCAAGTAAATGAGAAAGTATATTTATCTAAAAATATAGGTTCAATCAGTGCAGGCAGAGAAGCGATAATCAAGAAAATCAATATCGATAAAAACACTTTAGAAATAGAGCATTTTTTTAAAGATAAAACATTTACTGAGACAGTATATTTATCCACACACGGCAATAGCTTAAATTTGTTCAAAGAGACGTTTACAGATTTTGGGGTGGGCGAGCAAGTCATCATGAAAAAAAACGACTCTAAACTGGGGTTAAAAAATGGACAAATTGGAACAATAACAGCAATTGTAAACAATGAAATAACCGTGCAGTTTGAAAAAGCAGTGAAAACTTTTAGTCTTAAAGACTACAAATACATCCAACACGCTTACGCCATCACGGACTTTGCCTCTCAAGGTAAAACCACAGATAAAGTCATAGCCGTCGCAAATTCACAATCCGCAAGTTTTAATGATTTTTACACGCAAATAACACGAGCAAAATTTGAAGCTCACATTATCACCGACAATTTAAAAGAGTTGCAGCTACGAGCTGCCAGAGATAGCCAAAAGCTAAATGCAACTGATTTAATCAGCGCACAAGAAAAAAAGGAAACAACAATGCAACAGCCAACGCAACCAAAACAACTTAAGTTAACTCAAGAAGAGTTCAGCCAACTATCTAAACGCACAAAAGACGAATTAAAGTTAACTGACCCAGCAGCGGTTCTGAATGCTCTAGGCATTCCATACAAAGAGAAAAACGGTAGATATGAGTTTAAAGTTCGAAGCGATGATAAAACAGCGAGTGCCAACATGTATATTGATAAATTAGGAGAATGGAAATACAACGATTTTGGCGGCAATAACGGCACTATTGAAAATCTCATTATGGAAACAACCAAAGTTTCCTACAAGGAGGCTTTAGATTACGCAATAGTTCATTTGGGGATAACAAACCACGTAAAAGAGAGATTGGATGAGCTAAATGGAACAAGAACAGCGATACGCACAGCCTCAGATTTAAGCTTTAAGATGCAAGAAAATCTTAAAAGAGCGGAAATACACATTAATTCCAAAGTGACAAGTGTAAAAGAACTTAAAGACTATGCTCCAGCGGTTGAATATCTAGCATCAAGAGGCATTCACAAAATACCGCCACAACTTAAAATGATCACGGGGGAATATATGGCAAAGGACGGCACCATCAAAAAAGCCTTTGGTGTTGGGATTGAGTCAATCGGTGGCGGAGGTGATATTCACTTTCTTAAGCCTTTGGGCAGTTTAAAATCGATGAATCTAGGCGAGAAAAATATCTCCCTTTTTAAAAGTCAGACCCCAACTCAATCAGTTTGTGTTTTTGAGAGCAAAATGTGTTATGCAGCGGCATATAATCAACGTGATTTTACCCACACTGATGTCATTATCGCCAACAGCACGTCCAACGCTCACAAGGTAGCTGAAGCCATAAAAGACAAATATACACAGGTAGCCTTTTATAATCAAAATGATAAACCAGGTATTGATTTCGTCAAAAAAGTTTCAAGCGAAGCTCAACAAACAGACTTTACATACATCAAATATCAAAAAAATGAACAAGGTAAAGACATCAATGACCTACACAAAGATGGGGTTCAGCTCGAAGAGCGGGAAGAAAAAAGCTTTATGCTTAAAGTCAAAGAAACATATAAAGGAATTGATTCAATCATCTCTTCACTTGAAAATTTTAAAGAGTTTTATGATTTTTTAACCCACATGCAAAAAGGAGATGTTATTGAAATTTTTAATTCTCTTGAATATATCGCAACTGAACGCCCAGACCTTGCAAGAGCTTCATGTGAGATAATAGTGGATTTTAGCAAAGATATAACCGATCGAGAATATACACTAGAAGAAGTCGCTAAAAATCTAGCACAAGAAATTTACGAAGAAGTGCAAGAACGCCCAAGGGAGAGATAAGATGATAGATACAATCATAGATTTTATGTTCAGTTGGTATTTTGGGTTCTTGTTGGTTTTATTTATTTTGCTCTATGGCAACATTTTTACAAAGGAAAAAATGGGCTTTAAATGCAATAAGTTTGTGGATACTTCATCTTTAAACCCTCTTGATGTGATAGATGGTAAAAAATGGACAAGCACAAGGGATTTAGCTAAATACCGTCAGAAGAGCAAAAAAGACTTCTTTATTGGTAATTTTCGTTTTTCACCGAGTGTTCTAAAAAACTGTAAGCCACCGTGGTGGTGGCGACGGAAGAAAGAAAAAACATCTATTTATTTAACCCGTGAAAACCTCATAACTTCAACTATGATTTTTGGAGGTATGAAGTCAGGTAAGTCAATCTGTTTTTTAAATTTCCTTGATAATATCACTGCATACGATAATGCACTGGTGCATGACGGCACGAAGCTTGAATTTATAGCTAAAACATACAATCCTATCAGGGATATTATTTACAATTTCTATGATGATAGGGCTACTGTTCATAATATTTTGGACGAAGATACCGCCATTCAAGCACACTTTTTTCAACTTATGCTCTCAGCAACAGCAGGGAAAAATAGCGATTCAGGTTTTTTTACAACAGGTGCAAGTGAGCATATTCAAAATCTAGCACTTCTCGCCAACGCTCAAAATTTTACTTGTGCAAAAGATAAGTGGAATTTCTTTGTGGTTAAATTAGAGACTTTGGTTGAAAATGCTTTAAATGATGGTCAAAAGAGTGAAAAGGATGTAATAGCAACACTTAAGCAGATTATGACTCCATTTTTACTGATGAACTATCGAATACAGGACGATGCAGAGACTTTTACTATTGATGAGTTTTTGGATAAAAATCATGCCGCTAAACTCTTTGTTTCATATCCTCGTAAGCTACAAGCAAACATGCAAGGGCTATCAGCTGCTTTTATCAGCATGTACACAATGGTACATTTGTCAAGACCAGATACAGATAATAAGCTCTATCTCTATCTACTAGATGAACTTTCTTCTTATTTGAGAGTTTTAGGCGATGATGTTGACACATTAAAAGATCAGACAGAGCTTTTACGTAGCAAAGGTGGCGCCTTTCTAGGTGGTTTGCAAGGTAAAGAAGAGGAAGAAAAATATAATAAAATCCTCGATAAAACAGTCACTCAAAAGCTCTTTTTTAGAACGGATGGTCGAGATACAAAAACGCTACTCCAAGAGTCAATCGGCAAAGTCACTTATATATGTGGCAAAGATAGCGTCTCAACCCAAGGGATCAAAGCCAAGACTACATCATTTGCTACCGACCAAAAAGAAATCAATGTCGTAAAAGAAGATGATTTTTTAGAATTAGGTGAGAAATTTGAGTATATCGCAAGTATTGGAGACGACCTATATCGTGGTTATATTCCAATTCCACCAGATGAAGCGGAAAGAATAGCCAAGGTAAGGACGATCAAAAAGAAAAAGTTATCAAAAGAAAAAGAAGATTTAGAGATAGAAAAAACATACAAAAACAAACCTTTTATCCCGTATGTTAATCTCAAGGCTTTTGAAGATTATCTTGCCGCACGGTATGAGTCCTATCAAATAAAAAGAGACAAACAAAATATCACACAAAAACTCACTAAAAAATTTCTGAACACAGATACTGATTTATGAGTGCCCCCCCCAACAATAGGAGATTTACAATGAAATTCCAAAAACCCTCAAAACAATCAATCGCAGTCGCTACCTTACTTATACTTTCTGTAGGCTTTATTGCAGTACAAGTTGATTACCATGAGCATCAAAAACCCCTCAAATACGCAGCCTTAACTATGGATCAGAAAGCTGAACTCTATCATATCAACAAGCGGCTTACGCAGATAGAAAGAGATTCTGACGATGAAGACAGAGATAATTATGAAGTTTTTAAAGCCACAGGAAAAATAAGATCAAAGCTTATTCACACGTTCAACAACAGCGAATATAAAGACTTAAGAGCACAACGTGAGGCTCTTTTCAACCCACCAACACGGAAAACAGAGGGCTTTGGCTATGCCGTTTTAAACTTTTTAGGATTTAAAAAATGAAAAATTTAACCATCACGCAAAAAATCGCCATCAAGTGGCTCACGACAATCGACAGCAACCAAGCTATTTATCTTCTGTTAAAACCCTTACATGTAACGCTAAGGGTTTTATTTTACGCACTCTTAATTGGAGGTACATTTTTTATCTCAAAGTTTGGCTTATCTCTTACAGAGTTAACAAAAGATGTAAGCCTAGCAATCGCGCTAATCCCAACAATCGGAGTTTCTTTTATTGTCTTCTATGAATCCATTTTTAGCCTCAACGTACCAGAAATTTTAAAAGAAAAACGAGAGCAAAAACAATTTATAAAGGCTACAAAAGCGCAGTGGTGGCGACTACGCAATATGAAGTTTTGGGTAAGAATTATCCTTTACTTATTCATTTATATTTTTATCCAGCAGTTCTTGCAAATAGCCTCAATGGTAGCCTTTTTTGAGACCGTGCAAGCACCAACGCAAGCGCATATAAACGAGTTTATTAACCAATTCCAAACTCTTCTCAAATACTTCACAGTCGCCTATATCCTCATGCTAGGCACAATGGAGTATTTCATCAATAAACGAAAGGCTAAACAATGTTCAAGTCAATCATAATCTTAGTTCTCACGCTTTATGGCGTTTTACATGCAGAGCCTCAATCTATGACACCAGAGCAGATAAGAAAAGATTTCGAGGCACAAAATCAAGACAAATACCGTAACGATAATTTTGAGATAGTTCAGCCCTCTAAATTGATTGAAAATCAAATCGTGAAACCAGAGTTTACTACCACAGTTGAGAACACCAACGCAGTGGATTGTCAATCATTTATGGCAGTAGGGCACACCGCTACACTCTATAATATCGATGCAGTAAGCGGCACGGTTACATGTATGTATGCTAAAAAATCAAGTGAGCTTTCAAGTCTTTACGAGCCAGAGGGAGTGTTTACAGTCTTTTACCCAAAAATAAAAGAAAACTTCAAATTAAATCCAGACCTTGCCCAACAGCAAAACGCGGCAATAATTGCGCGTAAAGATACTATGGTCAAAAGTCTTATCGATACCAAAAATACCATCTCAAACTCTATCACACAAGCGCAGGGAAACTATCTTAGTATTACCCAACTACTCACGGCGGGCGTGCTGGCTGATGGGGAAGTCATAAATTCTGTAGCCACAGAAAGTACAGGTAAATTGCAATTGCAGGGAGATTACACCTCTGTTTATACCAGTGATACAGGTGTGAGCGATAACGGCTATATTATCCAGGGCGAAGTTGTGAATATATTCAAGACATATGCCTCTTTAAGCTCCTCAATGTTGGCGTACATATGGTTAATATTCATTTTTGTTGGTCTCTACACGGCAGCCAGAATGGGTATAGCTAAACTTAATAAGCATGACCGCACCGTCTCGTTCAAAAGTTTCGGTGTAATCAGTTTAATCGGCTTTTTAGCCTTTGCTCCCATTAACTCAAGTTCACATAATCCCCCAGGATATGGCAATCAAGAGGAAGAATTTTCTACTGCAGTGAGTAACTTTCAGCGGATGTCAATGGCTGGATATTATCTCTTTTCGGAATTGGCAGATGATATCGCCAAAAAGATTACAGACAATACACTTGATACACTTTTGAACAAATCAGGGATTGGTACATCTCAACAAATCATCGCAGCTGCTGCTGGAATGGCACAAACCAAACAATTGATAGATTATCATACAAAGCTCAAAACAGCTTGTGCAAATACTTATGATACTGAATACCTTAGTAAGGCTTTTGGAACTCCAAATAGCATTTATCCAAGCAGTGAAAAATATGCGCTTGCGGTATCTATTTATTCTCCATCCGCTGGTATTAATTATTATGATAAGTCTCCAAATGGACTTGTCTTAGGGAATGTTGCAGATGGCAATTATCCTCAATTGTCTTTTTCATTTTGTAATAGAAACGATCATCTCTTGGCGATATATACGAAACAAAATAAAGATTTTACCACATCGTACAACGCAGCGATAGAGATAGATCCACAAGCAGACCAAAAGATTTCTATTTTAAAAACGCTCATAACGTTTCAATATGAGCTACAAAGAACATGGGGATATTTGTCCATTTTAGGGCTGCCAGTAATTCAACTCCAAACGGAACTAGAACAAAATCTTTACATAACAAAAACCTTGCAAGAGAGAAGCGGCGTCACGGACGAGACAAGTAGCCTGTTAAATTCTCTAATCAGCAGTATTCCCTATATGTTGGTACCAGGAGCAGGAAATATCTATAATTCCACCTCTAGCACGATAAGAGACCTCTCTCAAGGTGCAAAAGATACCGCATGGGGTAAAGCTCTCGGTTGGTTCGGGGGAAATATTGTCGCTTCTGTTGCAACGAATACAGCAGCATTCTCAGTTGCATATACTATAACTGTTACTTTGCTCAAAATTCTACCAATAGCTGGGATTATTATCATTGGGCTGATGCGGTTCATAACAATATTAATAAAGATATTTATTTTTAATTTTGCGAGTTTAATTCTTTTTCCCATCATCATTGCACAAAACAACGGGGAACACATGGGCAAGTTCACCTTGAGGGTGTTTTTGATTATGCTGGAGATACCTGTATTCGTGCTTAGCGTATGGGTTGCCATCACAGCAAATAGCCTACTTAACAGTATTGGCGCTGTGTTTAGTAAGGGTATCATTAAAGGTATGCTTCAAAATAATGCCGCAGGAGTATCAAAAGAGTGGAGTTTTTCGGCTCTTTTTCAAATGTCAGGAGCATTCATAGATACGATCAAGATATATTTTCTTAACGGTCTCATGGAAGTCGCTATCAGTCTATTTTCGATTATTCTCATTTATAAAATTATCGTCTCATTGCACACAGCCATATTTGAAGGATTAGAACTGAAATCGGCCGCTGTGCTTGACGAAATGGTCAGTTCAATAAGATCCGAAGCCAATCTCGGAGGAAAAATCTAAAATGAAAACATCAAACCCAATAACAGGAGAAAAAATGCAAACGCTAAGTAAAAAAATAGTTGAGGAAAATGTAAAACTTGTTGAAGAGCTCATCATCTATACCGATGAAAAAGTTCAAGAACCCAAAAAGCAAAAGCTAAAAGAGTTGCTTGA
Source organism: Sulfurospirillum barnesii SES-3 (assembly GCF_000265295.1). NCBI lineage: Bacteria > Pseudomonadati > Campylobacterota > Epsilonproteobacteria > Campylobacterales > Sulfurospirillaceae > Sulfurospirillum > Sulfurospirillum barnesii. The sequence continues at coordinate 2,273,451 of NC_018002.1, read as the reverse complement.
GAGCTTAAAAAAGTTCCTCTTGGACAAAAAGGCTTCATCAGCTCGTAAGGCTGAAATCATTTTGCGAATGCCACTGCTGCAAATAACCGTCCGCAAAGCTTAAGAGCTAGGGGCGCACGTGCCCCTAGCTCAATAACTCCATTTTTCTGATTAAGTTCATCAAATATTGAAAATCATCCAGTCTTCATTTTCATGTGAACCAGATTTTGGTAAAGAAATAAAGCCCATATTTTCATATATCTCGCGAACTTTTTCATTGACTGGAACAAGTCCAATTACGTGAATACCAATTTGTTCTTTAACACTAAACCCAATGGTTCCAATTGTATAATCCAACAAAAGGTATTCAGAAAGTTTCATATTTCCTAATTCGTGAAATTGTATTGTTCGATAATCTGATTCTATGAAAATATATTCAATAGCAAGACTAGCTATATCATCAATTTGTGTAGTTGTACCAATGTTTATGAACGCACAATATTTTTCTTTTACTTGATCATAACAAGCATGAATAACAGTAGTTGCTTTTGCATCTTCATTATCAAAAGCCAATTCAAATGTATTTTTGAAGATTTCTTCTGTATTTGGAAGATCAAAAACTGGAGAGTATTGATCTTTAAAAAAACTCTCCAGCTTGCTTTGTTTGATAGGCTCTATTAAAAAGCGTGAAAGCATTTAATCCTAAGCACTTTTAGATTGTTTAGCAGTAGTGCACTCTCTTTTTGCTAAAAGTCTTGTTATAACTTCTTGCTGTTTAGGCGTTTGTTGAAAAAGTTCTTTTTTCTGCCCAGGCGTTAGACCACTCACTCTTCGAGCTTGCTGAACTTTCCCATTACGGACAACATATCCCATAGTCAACCCCCTTTATTGATTTTGCTAGTTAATTTTACACAATTTATGTTTAATAAGCAATGATGACTTTGACTAGTGGCAAATGCCCCTAGTTCAATAATTCCATTTTTTTCTTCTCATACTCTTCTTGCGTAATCGCACCCTTCTCCAACAACCCAAACCAATACTCCAAATCTTTAGTATCAGGAGAAATACTATTTTTTGGTTTTTCTTTTATATTTTTTAGAGCCCTAACAGATGTTGTGCCAAGAACTGTTGTTTGTACGCTCCCTTTCCCTCTTTTATCTGTCTTACCAGATGTAATGGCCGACTGTTGATTACCTACTACAAATACTCCTTCTGCTCCTAACGCATAAGCTTCTTGACAAGCAAATATTAATGCTTGCATATTGTTATTTGTTAAATTTGCTGATTTTGTAATATCTTTAATAATCTCGTAAGTAAAATCGGATAATTCTTCAATATGATAAAATATTTTTAATTTTTTTGATAAAAATTCATCAAAATATATTTGTTCTAAGTGACCTTCATAACGATTTCTTATTAAGAAATACAAAGTTATTAAAGGGAGATATACAAACATAGTAGCTAATCCTAAAATAAAAAATGCTCCACCATCATCTTTTATCCCTTTAGTCATAACTTCGAACAATAAAATTACCCAAGGAATAAGAAATATTATATTTATAACATTTCTATAAATTAAAGCATATTTGAATCTTCTCAATATTTTTTTAGAATAATCTGAATTAATCCCTAATTGTGGAAATAGTTTAAAATAATTTTTCATATTTTGTCACTTATGATAAATTTAATCATTTCTATCATTATAAGTCCTTTTTTAAATCTTGATAAAATTATAAGAATAGTTGACTTAAATTTGTATGGAGTAAGTGTTTATAAAGAAGAAGTGTTTTAAAAAGAGAAAATTAACATTGAATAGCTGTAGTTAAAATGTAGTAAAAAAATGTTTTTGAAGTATTCTTAAAGTGAGAGTAAATTTGTTTGAAAGTCCCTAAAATAGGGATGGTGCGGATAAAGAGACTCGAACTCCCATGCCTCTCGGCACCAGATCCTAAGTCTGGCGTGTCTACCAATTTCACCATATCCGCACACAACAGTAGTAAATTTTGCGAAGCTTGAGCTTCGTCTTAAAAGGTGGTACGCCCTACACGATTCGAACGTGTGACCTACGCCTTAGAAGGGCGTTGCTCTATCCAGCTGAGCTAAGAGCGCATCTGCTCGGATTTTTTGGGTGGTGCGCTCGAAAGGAGTCGAACCTACAACCTACGGATCCGAAGTCCGTTGCTCTATCCAATTGAGCTACGAGCGCACAACTGCATCTTCTAAATCGAATGGGGTGAGTGATGGGGATCGAACCCACGACCCTCAGAACCACAACCTGATGCTCTAACCGACTGAGCTACACCCACCATCATAATGACATAAAAAATTTTAAACATGGTCGGGGCGAAAGGATTCGAACCTTCGACCCCCTGGTCCCAAACCAGGTGCGCTGACCAGACTGCGCTACGCCCCGACATTAAAAAAACCTAAGATGGTCTTTTTAAGGCTGAAATTCTAGCTAAAATCTTACATTTTGTCAAGGAAAAGTTTTTAGGCTTTTTTGCGAAATGCACTCACTCCTTTATGTTGTAACAAAGGATTTCAGATAAAAGGGCTTATTTTACCGTTTGCCTCGTCAAATATAAGTGTTTTAAGAAAGATTAACATCATCGTAATATTTTATGCTCAGTGTTTCTTCTTATTTTTTATCGAGTAAGTTTTTGACAGTTTGCGGTAAAAGCTCGTGCTCTAGTGCGTGAATTTTATTTTCAAACGCTTCAAAACTCATACCCTCATATTTTGTAAAACAGCGTTGTGCGATGATGTCACCGCCATCAAGCTCTTCACTGACATAATGCACACTAATGCCAGCAACTTTCATGGGAGAATCAAAACTCTCTTGTATCGCATTGCCACCTTTAAAAAGGGGAAGCAAAGAGGGGTGTAGGTTGATGGCTTTCACATGACGTGTAAAAATGGGGGTTAAAATACGCATAAAGCCTGCTAAAACGGTCAGTTCAGCACCACTTTGGGCGATAGCTTCCACCAGAGCTTCATCAAAGGCTTCACGGCTAGCATAGCGTGTATGGTCGATAATCAATGGTTCAAGACCAAAACGTCTGGCTTTTTCAATACCTTGTGCGTCAGGGCGATTGCAAATGGTGAGGGCAACTTCTATTTTGGCGTGTTCAAAAGAGGTTTGATAGAGAAATTCAAGCAGTTTTTCAAGGTTACTGCCTGTTCCACTAAAGAGAATAGCGATTTTTTTTATAAGCATTTAAGACCTTTACAAATATCAAGCGGGGTAAGTGCAAAATTATTACATGTAAGTTTTTTCGAAACGAGAGCATGCGCTAAAGAGGCGTGAATGGCAGCATCTTTTAGGGAATAACCTTGTGCAATCAAGGCACCAATCATTCCCGCTAAAACATCGCCACTGCCTCCTTTAGCAAGGGAGGGCGTGCCATAGGTATTGATAAAAAGTTCACCCTTGTGCGCAATGATCGTGTTTGCTCCCTTGAGCACTAAAACCACATGGGGGAATATTTCACTAAATTGTTTTGCATAGAAGAAGCGGTTAGATTGAATCTCTTCAACACGTATTTTTTCTTTACATGTAAAGGATAAAATAGAGCTAAATTCTTTGGGATGGGGTGTGAGGACGAGTGGTTTTTGAGAGTTTAAAAGCTCTACTATGAGTTCATGGTGACATAAGGATGCATCAATGACAAGCGGTAAATCGTTTGAAAGCAAAAGATGTTTGACCCATGTTGCATCAAAAGGCATTTCCAGCCCCATACCTGCTAAAATGACCGAAGCATTTTTGGGAAGCGTGGGCGTGTGCATAAGATAGACGGGAAGTTTTTTTATTTTTTCACCAATAAGACTGACCAATCCTGCACCAAAATGAAAAGCGCCTATACCTGCTAAATGGGCAGCCCCTTCTTTCGTGCCTTGAAGAATCGCTACATGACCAAAAGAGCCTTTGTTGCTATTTTTTTGAGTACGAAAAGGGAGTTTGAGGTCTTTTTTCTGTAACACAAAAAAAGGTGAGGGCACTTCATAGGCTTTGCGTGTTATGCCTAAAGAGGCAACACGGATTTTCCCTACCGCATCTTTTAGGGTGTCATTGAGAAGGCAAAGTTTTAAAGCGCCCATCACAATCGTTTCATGGGCATGAAAAATGGTAGAACTCAGCGTGAGGTCATTTAGAATACCACTGGGAATATCGCAGGCAATTTTGTAGCCTTTTTGGGTGTTCAGTGCTTCAAGTAGCTTACATGTAACGCTCTCCAAAGGACGATTCAGCCCTGAGCCAAAGAGGGCATCGACGTAAACATCGGCATCTATTAACGTCTCAACAATAGGTACACCTAGCTTTTTTGCACGCTCCAGTTGAAGCTGTGCCAGAGGGGATTTTACCTGCGATGGAAGATAGAGTGCGACGTTGAATTTTCCATGTAAAAGACGTGCTGCAACCATTCCATCTGCACCATTATTTCCTGAGCCACAGATAAAAAGGGCATTTTTTTTACATGTAAGCTTTTTTTTCACTGCAGAAGCAAGGGCTAATCCTGCATGTTCCATTAAAATTTCAGGGCTGAGTGAAAAGTGTGTGTAACAACGTTCATCCAAAGTATGGGTCTCTTCATAGGCGTAATGCATGGCGTCTCCTAGCGTTTACGAAAACTTAAAGCTTCAAGCAAGTGTTCTTGGTGGATGCGCTCACTTTGTGCCATATCGGCAATGGTACGAGCCATACGTAAGACTTTATGCACACTTCTTTGGCTCAACCCTAAATGGTTTTGTGCCATCTCTAAACGCTCTTGCGCCTCATCATTAAGTGTGCAAAAACGTAGGGTGTCTTGTTCGTTCAGTTTACCATTGAGTTCATTTTGTCCACGATTTTTTTGCATTTTAAAGGCTTCTAGGATGTGTGTAAACATCTCTTTTGAGCTAAGTCCTTGCTCTTTAGAGTGCTCTTCACTCATTTGAATGTACAGATCAATGCGATCCATAATGGGTTCAGAAATGCGGTTTTTGTAGCGATTGATTTCGACTTCAGAGCAACGGCATTCATGGGTTTTGCTGAAAAGATTGCCACAAGGGCAAGGGTTTTGAGCCGCAGCAAAAAGAAATTTCGTAGCGTAACTTATTTTGGTATTGACACGAGAAATAAGCACACGGTGATCTTCTAATGGCTCTCGTAAACTCTCTAAAACCGCTTTTGAGAAGTTAGGAAATTCATCAAAAAAAAGCACACCATTATGCGCTAAAGCAATTTCACCCGCTTGGGCATGGGTACTTCCTCCCCCAAAAATAGAGGGTCGTGAGGAAGTATGGTGGGGAGAGCGAAAAGGGCGAAGTGGGCTTAGTTCACGCTCCTCTTCGTGCAAAGAATAGTAGGCATTGGATTCTAAAATTTCCTCAATACTTTGAGGGGGTAAAATATAGCGTAAGCGTTTAATACTCATACTTTTACCACACCCAGGGCTTCCTTCCATCAGAAGGTTATGCATCCCAGCAGCGGCAATCATCAAGGCACGTTTGGCTCGGTGTTGTCCTAATACATCGCTAAAATCAAAAGGAAATTCGCTAGCGTAGAAATAGGATTTTCCTTGGATGTCAAGGCTGTTTTCGCACAAAGGGCGCACTAGTTTAGCTTGTTCTGATTGATAGCGTTTTTCTTTAAAAAAAAGAACTGCCTCGTGCAGGGTTTCAACACCAAAGGCTTGAATATGTGGGATTTGCTCGATTTTTGGAAGTAGAGCGTTTGGTACTAAAACACGAAGATTCGGGATGTGTGCTGCTAAGGAAAGAATAATGGGAAAAATGGCATTGGTTTTTTTAATTTTTCCATCCAGCCCTAATTCACCAAAAATAAAAAAATCCTTACATGTAAAACGCTCTTTTTGAATCGCAATAAGCAGTGCAATGACTAAATCAAAGTGGCTTCCCTCTTTTTTCAAGTCCGAGGGCGAGAGATTAATAGTGATTTTTTGAGAGGGAAATTCAAAGCGAATGCTCGAAAGTGCAGATTTAATACGCTCACGAGATTCTTGAATGGATTGGTCCGCCATGCCTACAATACTAAAGCCAGGAAGGGCTCTCACCAGGGTGGACTCAACGGCAACTTCATGGGCTTTATTGCCGTATAATGTCGCACATTTGGCATGTTTCACTCTGGAGAGTTCAACGGCTTCTTCCACAACTATTTACCTGCTTTGTACTTTTTTTTCCACTCTTTTTCAAATTTTTTACGTTTTAGATAGGAGAGTTTTTCAATAAAAAGATGCCCTTTAAGATGATCCATTTCGTGCTGTACCGCAATTGCCATTAACTCACTAAACTCTTCTTCATGCATCACGCCCATACGGTCATGAAAGCGAAGTTTTATATGCTCTGCTCGGGTTACTTCATCGTAATACCCAGGGACGCTTAAACACCCTTCTTGGTAGACAGTAGAGCCATCTTTTTCAACAATAAGAGGATTTATAATTTCGTAAAGATTCTCTTTTTTTTGAAGCCCTTGTTCGTCTACTAAATTAATAAGAAGGACATTGAGTGGCACACCAATTTGAATGGCTGCAAGTCCAATCCCCTCTTTTGCCACCATCGTTTCATACATGTCATCTAAAAGTTCATGTAAACTCAAATCAAAATGTATGACGTCACGTGAGATTTCTCTGAGTATTTTATTGGGATAAACTAAAATCTCACGAATCATTGCGCCTCACTTTCATGCAAGGGGGTGCAGACAATATAAGGCACAAGTTCTTTTCCTGTTTTAGGTAAGCCTTCAAGGGAAGATGCTAAAAATTCTTCTATGCTGTGCTCTGTATCCAGTGCGGTAATAGCAAGTTCTATATCGGTTTCAATTTCTGAACTTCCTACGAAAAAGCTTGTTTGATAGACAAGCTCGCTGATACGGTCACACGCTTTTTTGGCCGAAGTTAAATCGGTATGCTTTAAAATCATTGCCAGTGTACCATCGCCAAAATGAGCCACGACATCACTTCTGCGAGATGTCTTAAGAAGGAGTTTCGCAATGTTACGCACGATGGTATCTTTTTCACGTTTATTAGCAATTTTTTCTAAAGAACTCTCTTTTACTCGAGCCAATACAAGTGTACTAGGGTGTGCATAGGTTTTAATCAGTTTAATTTCATCTTTAAGCGATTTAACAAGATAGCGTCTATTATAAATACCAAATTTTGCATCAAAAATCGATTGACTATCGACTTCTTGGAGAATAGTTGTTGTTTTTTGATAATACCCTTTGAGTAAATCAATTTGTTTGGTAGTAAGTTCGAACATCTTCTTCAAGTCTTCGCCCAATGAAGAAATAATATTTTGAGTTGCTAGGAAACTAGGATTCGTTTCAAGTTGCGTTGAGCGTTTTTTAATAATGTCTTGCATCACATTAAGATTACGGTAGACCGTAGAGACAACTTGCATAATATTTTTAACTTGAGCAAATCCTTCTTTAATCTCTTGCTCAATGCGTGCGTGACTTTCATCATTGTTGTTGTTTTCAAGTTCTAAGAAGTCATTAATACGCTTTTTAAATGCACTAGGTTTACTTTCTAGGAGTTTGTCAAAATAAATTTGAAAATTAATGGGGGTAGGAGGGATACTTTCATCCCCCATTACTTTTAAGACAAGGGCTGCAAATTTATCAAGTTCATTGTTAGATGAAGAGGGTACAACAGGCTCTTTGAGAATAGGTGGGGGGGCTTGTTCTATGACATCATCTTTGGTGTCAATATTATATACACCCACATTCCCTTTTTCTTTATTGAAACGAACCATTGCTTACCTTCTTATGATGTTAATTATTTAAAACTTTTATCAAGCACTTTGTCGATGAGACCATAGGTACATGACTCTTCTGCGCTCATAAAAAAGTCACGTTCCGTATCTTTAATAATTTTAGGCAATTTTTGATTACAATTTGCAGCTAAAATCTCATTGAGTACCTGTTTCATACGTAAAATTTCTTTAGCCTGAATTTCAATATCCGTTGCTTGCCCTTGTGCACCACCTAAGGGTTGGTGAATCATAATACGTGCATTAGGAAGTGCATAGCGCTTCCCTTTGGTGCCAGAACTGAGTAAAAATGCTCCCATGGAAGCAGCTTGACCAATACAGATCGTACTAATATCGGGTTTGATGTAATTCATCGTATCGTAAATACTAAAACCACTGGTAATCACACCACCTGGAGAGTTGATGTAGAGATAAATATCTTTTTCAGGATCTTCTGCCTCAAGGAAGAGCAACTGTGCTACGATGGAAGAAGCCACGGCATCATTAATCTCCCCACTTAGCATGATAATACGATCTTTTAAAAGGCGTGAGTAAATATCATAACTTCTCTCACCTCGCCCTGTTTTTTCGATAACGACAGGAACATAATAGCTCATTACTTACCTTTTGTGAAAAGTTGGTTGAAGAGTCTCTCTTCAATAATAGACATTTTAATTGCTGGAAGTACACCTTGTTTTTGATAGAATTCTAAATATTCTTTTGGATTGGCACCTTGTTGCATTGCCTCAAAATAGATCATTTGAAGAACTTCTTGGTCGTTTACAACAATGTTTTCTTGACGTGCAAGTTCATCAACAATAAAGGTTAATTTAACGCTTTTTTCAGCATCGTTTCTGAATTCTTCTCTTTTTTCTTTAATTTTTTCTGGGTTTTCTGAATACTCTTTAATAGTTGCTTCATCCATCTTGCCAAAAACACCTCTCATTTGAAGATCAATTTCTTGATCCACAATGTTCTCTGGAAGATCCAGTGCAATTTTTGCTAAAACATTCTCAACAAATTGAGGCTTAACTTCTTCATTGAAAAGTTTTGCTAATTTTTCGTTGCGAATTTCTGTTTCAATTTGTTCTTCTAATACTTCCAAAGAAGCATTTTCAACACCTGGAAGTAATTTTTTAATCATCTCTTCACTTGGGGTTTCAGGAACATCTTTGACTTTTATCTCTTTAACGGTGACTTTAAAAACGGTTGGTTTACCTGCAAGGTCTTTGTTGCCATAATTTTCAGGGAAAGTAAGTTGAATCTCTTTTTCTTTGCCAGCTTTCATGCCCACAATACCTTCTTCAAAACCTGGAATGAAAGAGTTGCTTCCGATTTCTAATGTATATCCTTCTGCTTTACCACCTTCAAAGGCAACACCGTCTAAAAAGCCTTCAAAATCAATGACAACAAAATCACCTGATTTAACGGCTCTTTTTTCTTCAACCGTTTTAAGATCTGCAATCAATGCTAATGTTTTTTGAAGTCTTTCACTCATCTCTTTTTTAGTAACTTTTGGTGCTTTGTATTCAGGAACACACTCTTTGTATCCTTCCACATTGACACTTGGTTTGAAAGAGAGTTTCATAATGAGCTCTAATCCACCCTCTTTTTCTTCAAATTTAGAAAAGCTAGGCTCACCTACGACTAAATCTGCTGTGACATTAAGCTCTGCTAATGCTTGGGTATAAAGGTCTCTAAGTGCTTCTGTTTGGGCATCATCTTTGAGTTGTTTGCCGTAGCGTGCTTTTACGACGTGCGCAGGAACCTTTCCTTTTCTAAAACCATCCACTTTCATATTTGAAGCAGCCGATGCAACAAGCTTATCTTCTTTTTTTTGTAAAAGTGCAGGTGAAATGGTCGCTTCCACAGCAGCATTGGCACTATTGGTACGGTTAACTTTAATTTGCATAAAATCCCTTTTCGAGTTAAAATTTTGCTCAAATATACCAAAAAATTGCTTTTAAGTCGCTTTTTATCCATTAAAAAGCAAAATAGAGATAAAATATGTCGTCTTAATTTTAATGAAAGTGAATCCCGATGCACAGAAAAGAAGAGTTTGAACAAGCTGTAAAAACAATGTTAGAAATTATAGGCGAAAATACAGAGCGAGAAGGGCTTTTAAAGACACCAACACGTGTTTTTAAGGCATACGAATATATGACACAAGGGTATCATCAAAGTCCCAATGAAGTTTTAGGCGAGGCTCTTTTTGAGAGTGACAATAATCAAATGGTTTTAATTAAAGATATTGAATTCTATTCGATGTGTGAGCACCATCTTTTGCCAATTATTGGACGTGCGCATGTTGCATATATTCCCGATGGAAAAGTGGTGGGTCTTTCAAAAATTCCTCGTATGGTTGATATTTTTGCACGTCGTCTTCAAATTCAAGAACAACTCACAGAACAAATTGCCAAAGCGATTGATGATGTCATCGCACCTAAGGGTGTAGGTGTTGTGATTCAGGCACGTCACATGTGTATGGAGATGCGAGGGGTTGAAAAGACCCATTCCAATACCACCACATCAGCATTGCGTGGGCTCTTTTTAAAAGCAGATACGAGAAAAGAGTTTTTTGATATTATTAATGCACCGCAGGCTAATCGCTACTAATGCCCCTTTCCCGTCTTAAAACAAAACTTCAAGCCAAAAGCCTCTCCCCTATGTTTGGTACCATTACCAAAATCAGCTCTACCACCATCGAAGCATGTGGGCTTCGTCCGAGTATTGGTGATATTGTTAATTTGGTCTCTTTGGATAGTCCAAAAAGTGAATTAGGTATGGTTACAGAGGTAGATCGCAATGCTTTTTTTATCTCTCCTTTTGGCTTTATTGAAGGGTTTAAAATTGGTGATAAAGTCTTTATTAGCGAACAAGGGATGATGATTCCTGTAGGTGAAGAGCTTTTGGGTCGAGTGGTTGATCCGTTTATTCGCCCAAAAGATGGCAAAGGAACGATAGGTGCAAGTTCACAAGCACCCATTATGAAAGCACCTCTTGATGCAATGAAGCGAGGGTTGATTACAGAGCCATTCCGTGTAGGGGTCAAGACAATTGATGGGCTCCTTACCTGTGGGAAAGGTCAAAAAATGGGCATTTTTGCAGGCAGTGGCGTGGGTAAGTCAACGCTTATGGGGATGATTGTACGAGGTTCTGAAGCGCCTATTAAAGTGGTGGCGCTCATTGGCGAGCGTGGACGTGAGGTACCTGAGTTTATTGAAAAAAACTTGGGTGGCAATCTGGAAAACACCGTGATTATCGTTGCAACCAGTGATGATTCACCTTTAATGCGTAAATATGGAGCTTTTAGTGCGATGAGTGTGGCAGAGTATTTCAAAAATCAAGGCAGAGATGTTCTGTTTATGATGGACTCCGTGACCCGTTTTGCCATGGCGCAACGAGAGATTGGGCTAGCATTGGGTGAACCGCCTACTTCTAAAGGGTATCCACCCTCTGTGTTATCACTTTTGCCACAGTTGATGGAGCGGGCGGGTAAGGAAGAGGGTAAAGGTTCTATTACGGCATTCTTTACCGTTTTGGTTGAGGGTGACGACTTAAGTGACCCGATTGCGGATCAATCACGCAGTATTTTAGATGGGCATATTGTGTTGAGCAGGGAATTAACCGATTATGGGATTTACCCACCAATTAATATTCAAAACAGTGCCTCAAGGGTTATGGGTGATGTGATTGATGGGGATCATAAAAAAGCGGCGATGCGTTTTAAGCGTTTAAATTCCATTTTGAAGGAGAATGAAGTTTTAATTCGTATTGGAGCCTATGAAAAAGGGAATGATAAAGAATTGGATTTGGCCATTGCGAAAAAAGAGAAAATGAATGGTTTTTTACAGCAAACTCCCGAAGAGGTCGTTGCGTTTGATGTGACGATTAATGAGCTAAAACAAATCATTGCGTGATAGTGAAATTATTTTAGTATTTTTTAATATAGAAAGTAATAGTATTCAGAAATTAATTAGGGTAAACTTTATCCTATATAGAAATGGAGAGAGAAGAGAATGAGAGTCTATTTAGATAATAATGCAACAACCATCGTTGACCCTAAGGTGTTTGCAGATATGGTGCCTTATTTTTGTCAGATGTATGGCAATCCAAATTCGTTGCATGAATTTGGCAGTGAGAGCCATCCAGCCCTTCGCAAAGCAATGGATCAACTCTATGCGGGTATTAATGCTAGTGATGATGATGACATTGTTATCACATCTTGCGCAACAGAAAGCAACAATTGGGTGCTTAAAAGCATCTATAATGATTATATTTTAAACGGTGAAAAAAATCATATTATTACCAGTGAAGTAGAACATCCAGCCGTTGGCGCAACCTGTAAATTTTTAGAAAGTCTAGGCGTTAAAGTGACCTATCTTCCTGTGAATACCGATGGTATCATCAATGTTGAAGATCTTAAAAATGCGCTTACAGATAAAACAGCACTTGTTTCCATTATGTGGGCGAACAATGAAACGGGAATGCTTTTTCCTATTGAAGAAATTGGAGCACTTTGCAAAGAGAAAGGTGTACTTTTTCATACCGATGCGGTACAAGCAATTGGTAAAGTTGCTGTCGATGTTAAAAAAGCCAATGTTGATTTTTTAAGCTTTTCAGCGCATAAGTTTCATGGACCTAAAGGTGTTGGAGGACTTTACATTCGCAATGGACAAGTCTTGTCCCCTTTCTTCCATGGAGGAGAACACATGGGTGGACGCCGTAGTGGAACCCTTAATGTTGCTGGAATTGTAGGAATGGGTAGAGCGATGGAGCTTGCCGTTGAAGCGCTTGATTTTGAAAAAAGCAGTGTGAGATATTTACGGGATAAGCTTGAAGATGCCTTGCTTCAAATTCCTGAAACCTTTGTGGTTGGAACCAAAGAACAACGTGTTCCCAATACAATTTTGATTAGTGTCAAAGGTATTGAGGGTGAGGCGATGCTATGGGATTTGAATCAAAACGGTATAGGTGCGAGCACGGGAAGTGCGTGTGCGAGTGAAGCGCTTGAGTCCAATTCTGTTATGGAAGCCATTGGCGCAGAAGCAGATTTGGCGCATACAGCGCTTCGTCTCTCTTTATCTCGTTTTACGACCGAAGCTGAGATTGATTATGCCATTGATATTATCAATAAAGCGGTTGTCAGACTTCGTGCGATTTCAAGTACTTATGCGTACGCTCCAGAGTGGCACGTAAGTAAGTTGTAAGAGAATAGTTTCATTTACATGTAAAGATTTTAAAGGATAAAAAATGGGAAAAAATAGTTTAATTGGCGGCTCTATTTGGGAGGAGTACAGCCAAAAAGTACAAGATTTGATGAACAACCCCAAAAATATGGGACAACTTACCGAAGAAGACGCTAAAAATATGGGCGGAAAGCTCATTATTGCAGATTTTGGTGCAGAGAGTTGTGGCGATGCGGTGAGGCTGTATTGGATTGTGGATGAAGCCACAGAAGTGATTAAAGCAGCGAAATTTAAAAGTTTTGGCTGTGGTACCGCCATTGCCAGTTCTGACACGATGGCAGAGTTGTGCATTGGCAAAACGGTTTCTGAAGCGGTTAAAATTACGAATATTGACGTTGAAAAAGCAATGCGTGATAATCCTGACATCCCTGCTGTTCCTCCGCAAAAAATGCACTGTTCTGTTATGGCGTATGATGTCATTAAAGCAGCAGCAGCTTCATTTAAAGGTGTGGATGCAGCTTCGTTTGAAGATGAAATCATCGTGTGCGAATGTGCACGTGTGAGCCTTGGAACGATTAAAGAAGTAATTCGTCTTAATAACCTAACAACGGTGGAAGAGATTACGAACTACACTAAGGCAGGTGCATTTTGTAAATCCTGTGTGAAGCCTGGTGGGCATGAGGACAGAGAGTATTATTTGGTGGATATTCTCAAAGATACCAGAGCAGAGATGGAACATGACCGTCTTTTAGCCATTTCAAATGCGCAGGTTGAAGGTGGAAGTAGTATCGCTTTTGAAGAATTGACGGTGGTTAAGAAATTCCAACAAATCGAAGCCGTCATTGATGAAAACATTCGTCCAATGCTTGTGATGGATGGTGGAAATCTTGAAATTCTTGACATCAAAGAGGGTGATGATGGTATGACCGATGTTTACATCCGTTATTTGGGTGCATGTAGTGGGTGTGCTAGTAGTTCTACGGGCACTCTTTTTGCAATTGAAGCCGTACTGCAAGAGAAATTAAGCAAAAATATACGAATATTACCAATATAAAACGGTTGGAGGGATTTGCCCTCCAATACGTCTTACATGTAAAAATCAAGGATGTATTGTGGCAAAAGTTGAATTTTTAGGACCCATTGGTCGTCCTAGTATTGAAGTGGATATTGTAAATCTCACTGAACTTAAAACCCTTTTTCAAGATGATAAAGAGCTTCAAGAGTGGCTTGCTATTTGTGCGGTAGCGCTTAATGATACGCTGGTTTGTACCCTAGACATGCCTGTTACTTCAAACGATAAAATCTCTTTACTACCTCCTGTATGTGGAGGTTGAGGGATGTTAGAACTTCATGATGGATCTTTACATGTAAAGCATATTCTCGCTTCTTGGTACGATCAAATCAGCGATAAAAACTACGGTGCGTTTATTCCTTTTGTGGGCATCGTGCGTGATGAAGATGGTATAGAGGGGCTTAGTTTTGATATTTACGAGCCGATTTTAAAGAGTTGGTTTGATGCGTGGCAGACAAAAGCCAAAGCGCAAAATGCCACTCTTTTGATGGCACACTCCCGTGGCGACGTGCCCAATCACACCTCAAGCTATATTGCCGCAGTGGTTTCTCCCAAACGAAAAGTCGCACTTAAAATGATTAACGATTTTGTGGAAGATTTTAAAGCCAATGCTCCGATTTGGAAGTACGATTTGATTGATGGCAAACGCATTTACGCCAAAGAGCGCTCACACCTGCTTCAAGGGCATGGTCTTTTAAAGGCGGACGCATGAGCAAGACATTTCTCCCATTTGATGAAACCCTTCAAGCACTTGAAAACTCCATCACAACAGAAATGGGCATGGAGCATATTTTCATCGGTGATGCGTTGGGTCGTTTTTTGGCAACTGACATTGTCGCAATGGAAAACAATCCGACCCATGCAACCGCTTCAATGGACGGTTATGCCATTGCCTTTAGTGATCAACAGCAAGGCACCCTACATGTAAACGCTTTTGTACCTGCAGGCAGTGAGGCAACAGGCATGGTTACACAGGGTGAATGTGTGAAAACCTTTACGGGTTCACTCATGAGTGAAGGCAGTGACACGCTCATTCCCATCGAAAATGTTGAGGTTGAAGGGGATACTATCCGCATCACTTCTGCGGTTCCCAAAGGCTTTGCGGTACGCCCCGTGGGGGAAAACTACCAAGCGGGTGAAGTGCTCATTAAAAAGGGGACGAAAATCGGTTTTGCGCAGATCGGTGTGATGGCAGAACTGGGGATGGTGCAAGTGGAAGTCTTTATGAAACCCCGTGTTGCGATTTTATCCACTGGCAATGAAATCTTAGATTTTGGGGAAGTGAAAACTTCTCATGCGCAAATTAGAAGTTCCAACCATGTTACCGTTGAGGCTATCTTGCGCCAACTGGGTTGTGAAACGATGCGTTTTAAGCTGATTCGTGATGATCGTGATGTGATTGAGCAACAACTTCGTCAAGCGCTCATGTGGAGTGACATCGTCGTAACCACGGGTGGTGGCAGTGTGGGGGATTTTGATTATTTGCAAAGCATTCTCACCGATATGAAAATCGAAAACATTATCGATGGTTCGTACATGAAACCAGGTCGCCACATTCGTGTGGTGAAATCTGGTTACAAATACATCTACGCTCTGCCAGGATTTCCGTACAGCGCATCGGTGTGTACCTTTTTATTTATCGCTCCACTGCTTCGTAAAATGCGCGCACAAACCTTTGCGCTTCCTACATGTAAGGCAAAAATGGGTGAGTTTTACAAAAAGCGCTCCAAATTTGTCGAATTTACCGCTTGCAATCTTCGTTTTTGCGATGGTGAATTGGTAGTGGATTTGGAAGGTAAAAAAGAGGGAAGTAGCGCTATTTTAAACAATCTTTTGGATAAATCTTCTTTGCTTCGTGTGGAGAAAGATGTTCAAAAAATCGAAAAAGGCGAGAGGGTTGAGGTGTTGTTGTTGGAGGTGTAAAAGATTTGATAAAATAATTAAGAAATTAAAAGGAAATTTTGGTATGTTTAAAACATTTAGAGAGGATGTTTGGAATATCTCGGATGAAGAAACCAAAAGTATTAAGAGCAAAGAAATACTTCTAAAAGAATATGAACATATCAATAAGCTTGTAGAAGAAAAAGCACAATTTACTAGCAATTTAACATTATTAATTATTTCTGGAACTGGAATACTTTTTTGGAATGTAGTACAGGGTGTAGTGAGTATACTTAAATATTTTTCTGAGAATAAAGATAGTAAAAAAATGGTAGAATTTATGCAAGATAATCTGCCTTCTTTTGTTGAAGTAGTCATAGAGAGTGCATTTATTTTTGCAGTATTTTTTGCTTTTATGTGTTTTTTTGACTTATGGAATAAACAGAGATTAATCAATCGAAAAGTTCTAATCTTAAATTTATTAAAACACAATAAAGAACAAAGTTCAATTAAAACACTATTGTTGAATAGAAAGGAGAGACAATGCAAATAGCCGTAGATATAACCTTGCCCCATATTTTAAAGCTTATTTCGCAAATGAATCTCAATGAAATTGAAGAAGTAAAAAAGACGATTGTCAAAAAGGAACTGTACTTTAAAAAATTTCAAAAAGACGATTTGGGTGCGGTAATGAGCGATTTTAAAAAAGAGAATTATTCCGATGAGTTTTTAAAAGAGCTTGAAGAGGGTTTGAAAAGAAGTTCTGTTTACCATGCACATTAAACCTATAAGAAGTGATTTAGAAGCGTATCTTAGAGAACATAATCTAACGAAAAAGTTTCAAAAAGCAAAAATCTTTTTTGAAAACAATCCTTTTCATCCTTCATTAAATACAGAAATTTTGGAGCCTAAAGAGCGGCTCATTTATTCGTTTAGGCTGGATAAAAAGTATAGAGCTATTTTTATTTATATCGATACTGAAACGATTGAAATTATCACATTAACCAATCATTATAAATAATTGCAAAATAACATGAAAAAGGCGAGATGGTTGAGGTGGTCTTGCTAGACGTGTAAACGTCTGGCACTGCCCCAAAAACTTCGTTTTAGTCTTTACATGTAAACATATAATCTCTACGTTTTGAAAGGTTTATATGAATCATACACTGTTTGATAAAACCATCACCTGCCCTTATTGCTGGGAGAGTTTTTCAATTTTTATTGAACCTAGCCTTGAGCTGGGAGAGTGTTATGTTGAGGATTGTTATGTGTGTTGTCGCCCTATGGAAATTTACATTGCATCCAAAGATGACGATTTGATAGAGATTCGTATTCAGCGTATTGAGGGCAATGCGTTTTAAATAATCGGCTGTTGACGTTTGGTGTAGTACATGGAAGGCAAGACTAAGCCAAAGGCGATAGCAAATAAAATACTAATCGCATGCAAACCATTTTCAATCAAGCTTGAAAGCAGGGCATCTGTGACACCGTCTTTGTTCATACTTACAAGGCTTATCATCATTTCATAGGCATATTTCCCTGGAATCATGGGAATAATAGAAGGAACGGTGTAAATAGGGCGAGGCATAACATAACGCTTTGACCAAAAGACACCAATAACACCAATCAGCGTTGCCGCACTGAAGGTTGAGAATTCAATAGAGAGATGATGGTAGAGTAAAACTTCTCTTGTACCATACGTGAGCGCACCGCCTAAAGCACAAAAAGGCAAGGCTGAACGGGGTACATTAAAAATCATTCCAAATCCAACAGCAGGAATTGCTGCCCATAAAGTATCTAACAAAAGTGTAGCCCACGCTAACATTACCATCCCTTCACTCCTAAAAGACCAATGGCAAGCATAATGCCAAGTGAGGTCATAAGGGTGAGCAGTGTTGCTTGTGTCCAACGCCCCCACCCCATACTAATATACCCTTTAAAAGCATCAAGCATTGCGTTGATGTAGGGAAATCCAGGAACAAGTAGCAACACACTTGAAGAAAAAACAATACTTGCAGTGGTGCTTAATTCATGATACAAAGAAAGACTGGCAATCAGGGTGCAAACAAAAGCGGTAAAGGCAAAGACGATAAGCATAGAGTATTTGCGTGAGGAGAGTTCCATGCGTACTGCCATACCCACAGCCGAGGCTAAAAAAGTGATCCAAAAACCCACCCAATCTGCCCCGTGTAAATGGCTAAAAGCCGCACATGAAAGGCCAATGGCAGGAATGAGTAACCATTTTGGATAAGGATTGGCGTGGATGTTTCCAATTTGTCTCTCTATGAGCATGACATTTCGAGGGTTTTGCTCAGCCAAAATGCACAGTGAGACAATTTGATGCACAATAGACATATTAATCGGTTGGTCATGCGCACGTCTTGTTGTGGTCACAGAAGAGTCTCCGATGAGGGTTGTGAGAACAATGGCTGAGGGAATAAGCGATATTTCAATGGATGTACACCCAAGGGCAATGCCTAAACGTGAAGAGAGTTGTTCAATTAAGCGACTCTCTGCACCGTATTCTAAAAGCATCGCTGCTACACGAATGACAATAGAAGTGATTCGAGTCTGTTCTTCGCGCGAAATCGTGAGAAATCCTTTGGTAAAGCTATTTAAAAAGTATAGTAAAAATTGATTGAAATGAAAATGGAATTTTAACCCGTATGTGCTTAATTTTTAAACACACGCTATGAGGGTGTACTTTTTTAGAGCATAGGTGAAAAAAATTTTCTTTTTTGTGTGACATTGGCATAACTGTTTAAGATTTTATTATAATATTGTTCATCCCAAATTATATAGGAGACAGTATGAAACGTGTTTTACTCTCAATGGCTGTAGCAGGTGCTTTGGTGTTACCCCTTAGTGCTCAAGAGGTTAAAGGTTTAAATGTTCTTATCACATCAGGTGATACCCAAACCCAGATGATGGGCATGGTGCTCTCTACCAGTGCACTTAAAGATCACAGTAAAGTTGTGAACATCACGCTTTGCGGTCCTGCTGGAAATTTAGCGCTTAAAGAGTTTGAATCAGGAAGTGTTAAGCGTGGAGATGGTCAAAGTGTCAATCCCAAAAGTGCGCTTCAAGGTTTAATGAAAGCAGGAGCATCGGTGCAAGTGTGCCCACTCTTTTTACCCACAGCAGGAAAAGATGCTTCGGCTTTAGTCGAGGGTGTGAGTGTTGCAAAACCGCCAATGGTTGCTAAAGGTCTGGTTGACCCAGCGTTTCAAAACATTAGTTTCTAATGTAAAAAAGTGTTTACATGTAAAGATTTTCTTTACATGTAAACGAAATGAGTGCTTAAAATCCTATATTAAATAAAACGATACCGAGTCATTTCAATTACATCTTAGCGTCTTTATATTTCTTCTTCATCCAATGAACAATCACAAAGTGATCAAACTTTTAACACACAATGCGGTATCATTCAACAATGATTCCATTGACACATCATTATACATAGGATTGAACAAATATGCTCTCTTCTTCCCTTGAAAACGCTCTTGCAACATTGCATGACACTCTCTCCGACCTATCACCTATCTCACCGCCTGTATGGGAAGAGGCAAAAGGTTACTTTAGCCTCAAAACCTTTCCCAAAGGTGCCCATCTTTTTGATATTGGAGATAAGGTCAAAGATTTTTATTTTCTGATTGATGGGTTGGCACGCTACTACTACATCAGCGAAAGTGGCAAAGAGTTTAACAAATCGTTTGCAGAAAAACCAGGGCATTTGCTTAGTAGCATTTCTTCGGTGTCAATGCAGGACGAAGTCTCTCCTTTTTGTGTGGAAACCCTCTTTTTCTTTACGGTATTGAGTATTTCGTATGAAGACTTCAGAGCCCTTGGTGTAAAACATAAAGAGTGGAACGATTTGATGCTTCACATATATGAGCGGTTGATTGTTAAAAAAGAGCGTAGGGAAGCGGATTTTTTGCTTTTGAGTGCGAAAGAGCGTTATCTAAAATTCCTAAACGACTATTCAATGATTGAGCAAGTGGTGGCAAATTACCACATTGCTTCGTATCTTGGCATCACGGAAGTCGCACTTTCACGCATACGAAAAGAGATGAAATTAACCTAAGTTAATGACAAAGAACGCTTATAGCACTATAATGGTGTATCTTTTTTAGGAGTATGCCATGCAATTAAAAATAGCAGATTTCCATGACATCGATGGTATTTTTGCGCTTCATTCAAAGTATCAAATTGACACCATTTTGGAAGAAGATAAAAAAGATGGTTTTGTCACTACTGCGTTTAGCAAAGAACAACTAAGCGATATTATCGAAAAAGAGCAAGGCATTTTTGTTGCTATAGAAGAAGGTGAAATCGTTGCTTATGTGATGTCTGCTTCATGGCAATACTGGTCTCCTTGGCCGATTTTTGCTGTAATGATGGAGGATTTGCCCCATTTAATCTTTCAATCTCAAACACTCAGTGTTCACAACTCATATCAGTACGGTCCCGTGTGTGTCGATAAGCGTGTGAGAGGTAGCGGTGTTTTGGAAAAACTCTTTGACTTTGCGCTTGAGCGTATGCAACAAAAATACCCTATTCTTGTCACCTTCATCAATAAGATCAATCATCGCTCTTACGAGGCGCACACACGAAAAATTGGCTTAAAGGTGATTGCAGAGTTTGCATTCAATGGCAATGCGTACTATGAACTTGCATTTGATACTTCAAAACGAGTGGGTAAAGGAGTGGACAATGATACCACTGAATGAATGGTTGCTTTTTTGCGGAGCCGCTTTACTTATGGTACTAACCCCTGGTCCCAATATGATTTATTTGATTTCTCGCTCCATTAGTCAAGGAAGCAAAGCAGGTATTATCTCATTGTTAGGCGTAATTGTGGGTTTTTTGGTGCATATGGTTGCAGCAGCTATTGGTCTAACAGCACTGTTTCTTGCTATACCTCTTGCCTACGAAGCCCTTAAATGGGTGGGTGCCTTGTATCTGCTTTGGTTAGCATGGCACGCTATTAAGCCAAGGGCTCGTTCGCCCTTTGAAGCAAAAAATCTCCCCTATGATTCAGCTTCAAAACTTTTTTTGATGGGCTTTTTGACCAATGTGCTCAATCCAAAAATCGCCATTTTTTACTTAGCGATTCTCCCCCAATTTATTTCATCACACCATGGATCTGTTTTTTTTCAGAGTATGGTGTTTGGGTTCACGCAAATTGTTATAAGCTTTTCCATAAATCTCTCCATTACGCTTTCAGCGGCAAGTATCGCTTTTTGGTTTGCTCGAAATCCAACATGGATTGCAATTCAGCGTTATTTTATGGGTTTTATACTGGTTACGTTAGCCATTCGCCTCGCCTTTGAACCACGCCAAAATGAGTAAAAAGAGGATGGTATAAAAGTGGAGGAAGTGGTAAAGGATGAGAATAGCTAAAAATAGGGCTTTACGCTTTACATGTAAAACATTCACCTCTCTTTATGCCTCTTCCCATTAAATGAAAAAATTGTCTGAAGATTGATTTTTTTGCCACCTTTTAGCATTAAAAACTCTTCATACTCTATCATCATTAATTCTGTAACAACATCTTTAATGGTAGTGCTTTGCTCGTTTTCCAAATAGACAATGGTGGAAGGAATTTTTCTTTGAATAGCGACCATGAGTTGGTCGTAAAATTCACAGCAGATGGGTGTGTTCATTGGGTGAGCGCCAAAAATCCAAGATACATAAAAACATACCGAGACAGTTTAGCAAAACACACAATCATAAGAAACTTCCACCATACATAACGCACGATACCCGCAACAAAGGTGAGAGGGTCTCCGATGAGGGGAAGCCATGCAAAGAGCAAACTCCATGCACCGTATTTTTCAAAAAGAAGGGTTGCTTTGCTGAGATGTTTTTCTTTCATGTAGCCTTTACGCAAGCAAAAATTAGTGGCGTATTTCCCTAAAAAATAGTTGAGAAAAGAGCCTAAGGTGTTGCCCAGCGTGGCACTGGCTAAGAGTGCATAGGGATTGAAGTGTTCGTTTAAAAGGTAGAGTAAAAGCGCTTCGCTTCCCCCTGGTAAGAGTGTGGCGGAAGCAAAACTGCTTAGAAAAAGAGTGAAAAATCCCAATTATTCTAAAACCGCTAAAATGGTCTCTTTGTCGGTGAGTTCGGAGTCGTATTTGACCACTAAGAGTTGTTCACTCTCGTTTTTGTACCATTCCACGACCCCTTTTACATGGCTGAGGTGTAGCATACGTGTGAGATCAATGGTTTCAAAAGGGAGGTAAAGATTTTTATTGATACTAGGATTTTTTAAAGAAGCTATGAGAAAAAGCCACAAAATACAGGCAATAAATATCACCCAAGCAATTTCCATAATGCCAAAGTGTTGTAAAAACAAGCCTCCAAATACCCCACCAATAAAAGTTCCTGCATAGCCAAAAGAGTTAAAAACACCAAGGGCCGCTCCTTTTTGATGAATCTTTGCGTATTTACTTGCCATGGATTGCATGAGCGGTTCGTGCATATTGAAACCAATAAAAAAGAGCACAACCCCTACGATAAACCATGGCGCGCTTTTGGCATAACCCATCATCACATAGCTTGTTCCAAAGAGCACGATGCCAATCATAAGCATCTCTTTGGCTTTGTGTTTTTTCTCACCTAAAATAGCTGAAGGCCCCATGGCAAGAACACCACAAATCATAGCAGGCAGATAGACCATCCACAACTCTTTTTTCTCAAATCCAAACTCTTTAAACATAATGATAGGAATGACCATAAAGGCTAGGGTCATCATCCCTTTTTGCAACAGGTTGGTGATGTTCATTTTCATTAAATTGGTGTCTTTGAAAATGTGTTTAAGCTCTGCTTCATCCGCTCCGTAATGGTGAACGATTTTAGGAGGATTTGGCACTTTAGTGTAGAGCACAATAATCGCAAAAACAGAAAGGGCTGCGGTGATGAAAAAGAGCTTATCCACACCGTAGTACCCGCCAATGAGCGAGCCTAGCATCATGGAAATTGCAAAACTTGCCGCAATACTTCCACCCATAATCGCCATGGCTTTGGCACGGACTTCTTCTTTGACCATATCGCTAATCATTGCCGTTCCAACTGCACCAATAGCTCCTGCACCTTGTAAAAATCGTCCAATCATGAGTCCGTAAATATTTTCACTAAACCCACAAACAAGTGAACCTATCATAAAGATGACTAAACCAATAAAAATCGTAATTTTTCGTCCAATTTTATCAGAGAGAATGCCAAAGGGAATTTGTAAAAACATTTGTGTAATAGCATAGCCACCAATGGTAATACCCACTAAAAATTCACTCGAACCCTCTAGATGAAGCGCATAAACCGAAAGGACAGGTAAAACAATAAACAGACCTAAAAAACGAAGGGAGATAATAAGTGTCAGTGGGAAAATAGTTTTAAACATGGATGCAATATTCCTCTAATTTTAATCACGTTGGATTTTACCTTTGTTAAACTTTGAAAAGTCTATGAAATTTTAAAATCTCACTTTGTACAAGCTGGTTTTATGTTATAATCCTAGCCAACAAGATACCAAGAAAAGGAGTGGATATGGAATTTGAAATTACACATATTTTAGGCTTTATTGGGTGTGTGTTGGCGTATTTTATTACGCTTTATTATATTGGATTGAACCATTGGGTTGTAATGGAACACAATAAAATTTATGCAGAGTTTGATGCGATTAAAGCCGAACTTGTAAAGCTTAAAAAACAAGGTTAACTAAAAATTAAGAGATGCTTGCGTGCATCTCTTTTCAATGGATGTCGATGCGCTATTTTTTTCTTTCTTTTTGTATTCTCGTAGGTTTTACTGGCTGTGCTTCTAAACTCTCCCCCACATCGCAAGACGACGCTTTTGCTTCAACGCTTCAAGAGCAAAACAAGCATTTTGAAAGCTTTAGTCATGAGGAAAATTTTGATGAGCTTTTAATGCTTTTTCGTGAGAATTGTAAAGCCCCTCAGACGCAAAAAGTCTATGCTAAGGTGTGTGAACACTCTTTACATGTAAAGGATGCAAAAGCCTTTTTTCAAAATACTTTTGTACTTAAAAAAGTAGAACCCAATGAGCAACGCTCTATGCTCACAGGTTATTATGAGCCACTGTTGCATGGAAGTTTAAAAAAGAGTGAACGCTTTAAATACCCTGTGTATGGCAAGCCTAAAGATTTGATTAAAATTGTGGGTGAAAATGACGCAAAAATGCGTGGGCGTTCTGTGAAAGGAAAGGTAGTACCGTATTTTACCCGTGAAGAGATTGCTAAACGTAAAATAAACGCAGAAATTTTATGTTATGTGGACGATAAAATAGACCTCTTTTTTATGGAAGTACAAGGCTCAGGACGTGTTGAGCTAGAAGATGGCAGGGTGATATTTATAGGCTACGCCGATAGTAATGGGCATACATATAAATCACTCGGGAGAGAAATGGTCGATAGAGGGATTTTCTCAAGCCCAGAAGAGGTTTCCATGCAAAAAATTAAAGCATGGCTTGAGGCGCATCCTTCTAAAATTGATGCACTTTTAAACACCAACCCCAGTTATGTTTTTTTCCGCAAAATGGAGCAACGTGCTACGGGGAGTTTGGGTGTTGTATTAACGCCTGAACGCTCTGTAGCGGTAGATAGAAATTATATTCCATTAGGCTCACTTGTGGCGATTAAGAGCGAATCACCTTATTACAAAGTGGAAAAGTTTGTTTTTGCACAAGATACGGGTGGGGCGATTAAGGGGCCTAACCGAGCCGATATGTTTATGGGGTATGGAGAGCGAGCCAAATGGATAGCAGGTGAGCTTAAAGCACCGCTTGAAGTGTGGGTGATGGAGCCGAAGTTTTAAACAAAAAATGGGTAAAATAAAAGCGTATATGAGTAGGGAGAATGAGCATTGAAAATTGTTTTAGCTACGTCCAATCAAGGTAAGGTGAGAGAGTTTCAATCATGGATTCATGCGTATGAAGTGGTTGCGTACAGCGACATTATGGAGCCCTTTGAGATTGAAGAAACGGGTGTCACGTTTAAAGAAAATGCCCTCATTAAAGCACGAGCGGTGTATGAAAAACTGAGTGATAAAAACGACATCGTTTTAAGCGATGACAGCGGGATTAGCGTGCCACTTTTGGGTGGAGCGCCTGGTATTTACAGTGCACGTTATGCAGGTGTCACTGCTAGCTCAAGCGATAATTTAAACAAACTCATTGCCACACTTAAAGAACACGGTGTTGAAAAAACGCCTGCTTTTTATACCGCAGCCATTGCGCTTGTGTGTGTTAAAGGAGCGTTTTGTGTGCACGGTTGGATGCATGGAGAAGCGATAGCAGAGGCTAGGGGTAATAATGGTTTTGGGTATGACCCCATGTTTATTCCTTGTGGATACGATAAAACGTTAGGCGAGTTAGATGAGAATGTGAAAAAAGCCTTTTCACACCGTGCACGTGCGTTGGAGTTAGCATACATCGTGCTAAACTCTTTGAAATAAAGTAGTAATAAACACAACCTATAATAGGCTTTTTTGATAATTTCTATTGCGATAGGGATTATTAAAGAAGCCTCATAATGAAACCTAAAAGGAAAATCATGGCAACAGTATTAATTATCGGTGCGGGCGGTGTAAGCCGTGTTGTGACCAAAAAATGTGCGATGAACAGCGATGTTTTTAGCAAAATTGTTTTAGCAAGCAGAACCAAATCCAAGTGCGACCAAATCGCTAGTGAGATTAAAGAGTCTTTACATGTAAACATTGAAACCGCAGCGATTGATGCGGACGATGTGGACGCACTGGTCGCTTTAATCGAAAAAGTAAAACCAGCACTCGTACTAAACATCGCTCTTCCATACCAAGATTTGACCATTATGGACGCATGTGTGAAAACCAAAGTGCCTTACTTAGACACGGCTAATTATGAACATCCAGACCTTGCAAAATTTGAGTACAAAGAGCAATGGGCACGAGATAAAGCTTTTAAAGATGCGGGCATTATGGCACTTTTAGGCAGTGGATTTGATCCAGGAGTTACCAATGTTTATTGCGCTTACGCACAGCAGTATCTTTTTGATGAGATTCATACGATTGATATTTTAGACTGTAATGCAGGCGATCATGGCTATGCGTTTGCAACCAACTTTAATCCAGAGATTAACCTCAGGGAAGTAAGTTCCAAAGGGCGTTACTGGGAAGAGGGCAAGTGGATAGAAACAGAGCCCGTTTCGGTAAAAATGGTGTGGGATTACCCAGAAGTGGGTCCAAAAGACAGTTATTTACTCTACCATGAAGAGCTAGAATCCCTTGTTTTGAACATCAAAGGATTGAAGCGTATTCGCTTTTTTATGACCTTTGGTCAAAGTTATCTCACGCACATGAAATGTTTGGAAAACATCGGTATGCTTCGCATTGATGAGGTGGAGCATAAGGGCATGAAAATCGTTCCTATCGAATTTTTGAAAACTTTGTTGCCTGATCCTGCCAGTCTTGGACCTCGCACGGTTGGCTTTACCAACATTGGGTGTGTGTTTGAAGGTTTGAAAGACGGCAAAAAACGCAAAATTTACATCTACAACGTCTGCGACCATCAAGAGTGTTACCGTGAGACGGGTGCGCAAGCGGTCAGCTATACCACGGGTGTGCCTGCGATGATTGGAGCAAAACTGATGCTAGAGGGCAAATGGAGCGGCAAGGGTGTGTTCAATATGGAACAGTTTGACGCCAAACCGTTTATGGATGAACTCAATACGCAAGGACTTCCTTGGAAAATCATCGAGATGAAACCAGAACAAACGTTCGAAGTCAAATAATGCTATTTCTGGGGCTTTACATGTAAAGCCCCAACCTCTTTTTCTTTTACATGTAAAGGCGAATTGTGTCAAAATTCATTCTTATTACTGGCTGTTCAACGGGCATTGGTTACGCTTGCGCGCACGGACTTCAAAAACTCGGTTACAGCGTTTTTGCAACGTGTCGCAAAGAAGCGGACGTTGAGCGTTTAAAAACTGAGGGGCTCAATGCGTTTAAGCTTGATTTATGCGATACCAACAGTATGCAAGAAGCACTTTCTTGGATGCTTTCTCTTACCAATGGTCGCATTGATGTACTTTTTAACAATGGCGCTTATGGGCAACCAGGAGCTGTGGAAGATTTGAAGCGAGAGGTTTTACGTGAACAGTTTGAAACCAATGTCTTTGGCACACAAGAATTGACCAACCTCGTTCTTCCTTATATGCGAAAACAAGGCAGTGGTCGCATCATTTACAACAGCTCCATCTTAGGTTTTGTTGCAATGAGTTACCGAGGGGCATACAACGCTTCCAAATTTGCCATCGAGGGGTTGGCTGATACCTTGCGACTGGAGCTTTATAAAAGCGGTGTGTATGTCGTGCTCATTGAGCCAGGACCGATTCGCAGTGATTTTCGCAAAAATGCTCTTGCCAAATTTGTACAACACATCGATCAAGAACATTCCGCCCATCGTGAGATTTATGCCAAAACGCTAGAGAGGTTGCAAAAAAGTGGTGATGCTCCCTTTACGCTAGGTGCGGAGGCAGTTTTAGATGTTTTAGTACACGCCATCGAGGCAAAAAAGCCAAAAATACGCTACGCCGTGACCTTCCCCACTAAACTGTTTGCGGTCTTAAAACGCCTTTTACCTACTACGTTGATAGACACCATCGCACGCAAAGCAGGAGAGTAAGAAGCCTCATTTAAGAGGCTTTACCTTTAGGTTCTAAATTTATTTAAAATAGCATTGAGTTTTTCAGTGAGTGCGTTAAGATGTTCACTCGCTCCTGCAATCTCCTCAACACTTCTGGTATTTTGGGTTGAAAGCGTGTTGATCTCTTCAATTTTACTTACAATAAGATCGATTTTATCTCCCGTTTTAACGTAATCTTCCACGGTTTTATCGTTGAGATTGGTGGCGATTTCCATACTACTAACGGTCATATTGATTTTATCTTCTACGCTTTGGGCTATGCTTGAGAGCTCTTGAATCTCTTGAGAGTTGTGGTTCATCTGTTCGCTGCTGTCATTAATGGATTGGACAATGACATTAATGGTCGCATTAATCTCCACTAAACTTTTTTGCGTACGCTCGGCTAGTTTTCGCACTTCATCTGCCACAACCGCAAAACCACGTCCGTGCTCCCCAGCTCTTGCTGCTTCAATAGCAGCGTTGAGGGCTAAGAGGTTGGTTTGATCAGCAATATCGCCAATCACGGTTAAGACATTTTTTACCTGTTCTGCATCAGAGCTTAATTGTTGAATGCGGTGTGCTAATTCCATCTCCGTTGTTGCACTGCTTTGCACACGTTTGCCTAAGAGTTCAATGTGTTCACGTGCATTTTTGAGTTCTTGGTTGGCTTTTACAACCTCTTGTTTGCTTTGTTTTGCTTCTTTGATGGAGTTGATAATCTCTTCTTTTGTCTCCCCCGACATATGGGTTGCTTGCGCAATGATAGCCGTAGAGTCTTCCACTCGTTTACCCACTTGCAAAGTGGTTGTGGAGAGTTCATGTGCAATGGATGCGTTTTCACTGCTGGTATCTTTTGCCAGTGCGATGGTAGAGCGGACTTTTTCAATGAAATTATTGATTTCATACGAGGCATCGCCTATTTCATCTTTGTTTTTCACTTCCAGTTTTTTTGTTAAATCCCCATCGCCTACAGCTAAATTATGGGCTGTTTGTTTTAAGTTCACTAAAGGTGTGGCAATCATGGCGTTAATCACCATATACACAACTCCTAAAACAACAATTGCCAACAAAGAGCTCGAGAGAATCATAGAAAAAATCATACTGTTAATATTGGAAGCGATTTTTTCTTCTTGTTTGGCGACACTGGCTTCAACCCCATCAATATAGACGCCTGAGACAATCGTCCAATCCCACTCTTTGAAGTATTTGGCGTAGGCGAGTTTTGGAGCATCTTTTTTGGTGATGGGGTGCTCCGAATTGTAGATGACAAAAACCCCTTCTTTTGGGTTTTTCAATGCCCCCTCAATCAGCTCTTTACGAAACATTTTCCCCTGAGAGTCTGTGCTATCCAGTTTGATTTCTTTGCCTTGACGATCTTGCTTTGTGGCATGAAACGCATACACATAAGTGTTCGCAGTGCCTTTTTTGAAACCAAAAAAGTAGCCCTCGTTGTCATCCGTGTAGCGAAGAGTGTTAAGAATCTTAATCGCCTCATTTTGAAAATGTTCTTTGATGCTCGAGGCATAATCGCCCGTACCGATAACGATGTTTAAGGGTTCATAGTAGAAATTATACGAGAGTTTGGGTTCATCTTGTTTGGTAATGGGATGCGGCCAAATGAACTTGGTAACCCCCGTTCCCTCTTTGGCTGCTTTGAGGAGGTCTTTGATAACAAAGTTTCCCTCTTTGTCTTTCATCTCGATCAAATTTTTACCAACCAGTGCTTTGTTGATGGGATGAACGACGTTGATACCTTCCATGTTATAGGCATAAAAATACCCCACATCGTTGTTGTAGCGGTAGCCATTAATCAGCGCTAAAAGCATCGTGTGCAGTTCATCTTTAGAGAGTTTGTCTTTGTTGTTGGTGTAGATGTCATCCAATGTTTTTTTGAGGATCATCGCATCGGCTTTGATCTTTTGTGCGATGTTGGACTCCGAAGAAGAGGCTTCATAAAAGGAACCAATCGCCTTTTCCGCCATCGTCGTATAAGCTTTGAGCTCTTGCTTATTCATATCTAAAATGAATTCTCGCTCATCATGTACTTGCGTATTAATCAGTGCTTCTGATTTGTAAAAAATGACTCCGAGTGATGCAATCGTTAGTACCCCAAGACTTACAATAAACAATACAAGTGCTTTAATTTTAATATTGACCCCTTGCATTTACTTCCCCCTCTTCACATCTAAATGAGCTAATAATACTCTCATACAATCGTCTTTTTGAATAATTTATGTAATATTTTTTTGTTAAGGCGAAAGATGTTACATTTCGTGAGTAAAAATGGGAGAAAAATATGGTTAAAATCAGCAAAATAGAAACAGTGATTGAAAAGATTCAAACCCCAGCGTATGTGTGTGAAGAGGCACTTTTAGAGGAAAATTTAAAACGTTTAAAAGAGGTCGCTGAGCGCTCAGGGGCTGCCATTTTGCTCGCCCTCAAAGGCTTTGCGTTTAAAGCACTGGCTTCTTTGGTGGACAAATACCTCAGTGGCTGTACGTGTAGCGGGCTTCATGAAGCTAAATTTGCGCATGAGTTTTTTAAAGGCTCGGTGTGCACGTACTCTCCAGCGTACAAAGAAGAGGAGATTGACGAGGTCATCGCTTTGAGTGACCATCTTATCTTTAACTCGTTCAACCAATGGGAAAAATACAAAGCAAAAGCGCTTGGCAAAACCAGTTGCGGTTTGCGCCTCAATCCTGAAGTCTCTTCAAGCCCTGTGGATTTGTATAACCCGTGTGCTCTTTACAGTCGCTTGGGCATCACCAAAGAAAATATGCAATACGACAAATTAGAGGGCATCGAGGGGCTTCATTTTCACGCTTTGTGCGAGCAAGATGCTAGCGCTTTGGAAGAAGTGCTCAAAGGCTTTGAGGAGCGTTTTGGTGAGCTGATTCCTCGTATGAAATGGATTAATTTTGGAGGAGGGCATCACATCACCCGTGAGGGCTATGATGTGGAAAAACTCATTGCGCTGATTCAAGATTTTAGGAAACGATATAACGGCATTACGGTTTATTTGGAACCTGGTGAAGCGGTGGGGTGGCAAACAGGGTCATTGGTGGCGAGTGTTTTGGACATCGTGCACAATGGCATGGACATTGCCATTCTTGACATCTCCGCTGAGGCGCATATGCCTGACACCCTTGCCATGCCCTATCGTGCAATGATTCGAGGTGCAGGAGAGGTGGGTGAAAAGCCTTACATGTACCGCCTTGGAGGCCCGACATGTTTGGCGGGCGACATTATGGGGGATTACAGTTTTGACGCACCACTTCGTATTGGCGATAAGCTCATCTTTGAAGATATGATTCACTACACCATCGTGAAAAATACGACCTTTAATGGCGTAAAACTCCCCGATTTGGCTGTTTTACGAAAAGATGGAAGCTATGAAGTGGTAAGTCAGTTTGGGTACGATGAGTACAAAAGACGCAATTAAAACGCTTTACATGTAAAGCATTTTTTCCACTAAAAAGGGGATGCCTTGTGCGTGACATCCCCTTTTTGCAAGGGGTTTTTAGGCGTTGAGTACTTTTTGGGCGGCTAGCATTAAAATATCTTTACCGTGTTCTAAAGCATTTTTGTTAAACGCCATTTGAGGATGGTGTAATCCAGGGGTTAAGTCGCATCCTAGACCAAAATAGCCTGCTTTAATAGAAGGTTTTTCTTTGATATAGTAATGAAAATCTTCCCCACCCGCTGTTTTAATCGGCGGACACAACCCCTCTTCTCCATAAACCTCTACAATAGCTTTTGTTAAAACATCAATGGCTTCATCAGAATATTCAGCTGCAGGAATAGCAAAATAGTTGGTGACATCCACGCTTGCCCCAACCGTTGCGGCTCCTGCAATAATCGCCGATTTTGCTTTTTCAAGAAGGCTATCCATGGTACTGTTAAATTCAGAACGCACGTCCCAAATCACGGTTGCTTCATTGGGAATAGCATTGGTAACACCTGCATCTGCAATGATTTGGGTGGCCTTAATGCTGTAGGATTGGGTTGGATTGAGATGAATGGCATTGACTGCTGTTATGGCGGCAACGGCTGCATCAATGGCGTTGATACCCAAATGAGGACGTGCCCCATGTGCTGAGACGCCATGAAAAACGCCTTTGAGCCTTTGCGAGGCGGCATGGTAGAGCGCAGGGGTTGCTTTGCCCATGCTTGTCTCTTCAAGCGGGCGTAAATGCAGCCCTAAAATCATATCAACATCATCAATTGCCCCACCGTTAATCATTGCCAAAGCCCCTGTACCAATCTCCTCAGCAGGTTGAAAAATGATTTTAAGTTTACCTTTTTTAATACATTGATTGGCGAGTAGCTCCTCAGCGGCAGCTAATACCATAGCAGAATGTGCATCGTGACCGCAGGTATGCATGGCGCATGGTTGCCCATCAATGATATGTCCTAACGCATCTATATCGGCACGTAATGCTAGGGTAGAACCCTCAACCCCACTGTCATACACTCCCACAACCCCTGTTGTTTCGCCTACATTCGTGGTGACATGAAAGCCTGCTTTTTGCAGTTCTTGGGCTAAAAAAGCGGCAGTTTTATATTCTTGAAACCCTAACTCTGGAATGGTATGCAAATAATCATACACTTCAATCACTCGTGACATTTTTTTCCTTTAACGTGCCTGTGTGGCATTGTATTATCGTATGAATGATGTCTGATTTTAGCTTATTATCGACTTACTCTAGCATCAATTTTTAATCAAAAAGGGTTTTATTATTATGAAATACTTTGCTATCATAGCAAGTTGTTTTTTTTAAGGAATATAATTTTCAAAGGAGGAGTGTTGTGGCATTAGAACATAATGAACCAACCAACGAGTGGAATGTGGGGATTGGTGCGTATATTGCATTGATTTTTGCGGCATTGTTTTTTTCAGGCCTTTTTATGAAAGTGGAGGGCATGGCGTGGCTAGGTGCGCTTGATTTTACAACATTGGCTGGAAAATTTGGAACCATTCAAGAGGCGAAAGGTACTTTTGTAGGCTCTGGTGGTACGAGTGCGAAGGGTGGCTTTTTGTTTGCGCTTTCCTTAGTCCCTACGGTGATGTTAGCATTGGGAATGCTTGAAATTTTTAGCCATTATGGTGCCATTCGTGCTGCGCATAAGCTATTAACCCCTTTATTGCGACCTATCTTAGACATTCCAGGGCGTACGGGTTTGGCGTTGATTACGGATTTGCAAAGTACCGATGCGGGTGCGGCACTCACAAAAGAGTTACGAGATGAGAATCAAATTACTAAAAAAGAGTTGGTGGTGATGTGCGCATGGCAATACTCAGGTGCGGGGATGATTAACAATTATTTTGCGATTGGTTCAGCGCTATTTTCGGCATTAACCGTTCCCATTTTATTGCCTTTGGCCTTAATCTTCATTTTTAAATTTATTGGAGCGATAGGGGCTCGTTTTGTGTTAAATACGGTTTATAAAAAGGATTTTACCCATGAGTAATCACACCACACCAACCAGCAACAACCCGTTTGATATTTTTGTCATTGGCGCACGCAAAGGATTTAACATTGCGATTAATAACTTGATGCCTAATGTTTTAATGGCGTATGTTATTGTTGAGATTTTAAATGTCACAGGTGCTATGAAAGCGATTGGTTCTATTTTTGCTCCTGCTATGGGACTATTTGGATTGCCAGGAGAAGCCATCACCGTACTTTTAACCACATGGTTATCGTGCTCTGCTGGGGTAGGTATTGCTCTTAGTTTGTTTACCAAAGAGATTTTGACAGGGACGCATTTGAGCATTTTAATGCCAGCACTCTTTTTAATGGCATCACAGATACAATACATGGGACGGCTTTTAGGCGTTGCGGATGTTCCTAAAAAATATTGGCCTTTGTTAATGGTTGTCAGTATTGTAAATGCATGTGTTGCCATGTTAATTATGCGGTTTTTTGTCTAAGGAAACAGCGTTACATGTAAAAAGGAAAAAAATGGATTCAGAAGCGCTTTTATCGCTTAAAGAGGCATGTAAGAGTAAGCGTGTTCTTTATGTGGAAGATGACTTTGATGTTAGAATTCAAACCGCTAAAATGCTTCGACTCTATTTTAAAGATGTTGTTGAAGCACACGATGGGTTAGAGGGGCTTCAATGCTTTAAGCAAGGCTCTTTTGATTTTATTTTTACCGATATTACGATGCCAAAAATGGATGGCTTGGGTATGATTGAAGCCATACGCAAGCGCAATCCATCCATTCCTATTGTTATTTTTTCTGCGTACGACACCACAGAGTATTTTCTAAAAACGATTGAGCAAGGTATTTCAGGCTATATCTTAAAGCCGTATGGATTTCATGAGATTGTATCGATTCTTGAAAAGATTGTTAAGGTTTTGCCTCACGAAAAAGGGCATGTGCTTTTGATGATTGAAGGGTATTATTGGGAAAGGGCAACGCAATGTTTATGTCAAGAGGAACGGGAGATTAAATTAAGCAGGCATGAACGTGCTTTGTTTGATTTGCTGACCTCCTCAAAACAGCGTATTTTTTCCAGTGAAGAGATAGAAATAGCCGTGTTTGATGATGATCTTAGTGATAACAAACGGGTGCGTAACCTTCTGTCTCGTTTACGCCAAAAATTAGGATGCGACCTCATACAAAGCGTCTACGGGGAAGGGTATAAACTACGATGGCTGCATCTTTAAGTAGCACGGTAAGCCTTAAACAAAAAGCCGAACGGTTCGAACAACTCTTTAGCAACAGCGGTGTAGGAATTTTTATTGTCGATAAAGAGCGTTTAATTATTGAAGCCAATGAAGCTTTTTGTAAAATTTTTGGCTATTTACCTGAGGAAATTTTAAACCACTGTGCTCTTGATTTGCATCTTTCTTATGCAGCGTATGTCAACTTCGCCGAAATAGCCTTTAATAAAGTTAGGCAAAACGAAGCGCTGAATTTAGAATATCCTTTTAAACACAAAAACGGAAAGATGATTTGGCTTCGCATTGCAGGAGATTCCATACCCAGCAATGAAGAGGTCTTGTGGACGATTAGCGATATTACAGAGCGCATAGAGACACAAGAGCGTTTGAGGCAAAGTGAAGCGCTTTTACGTAATGCGGAGGCGATTGCGCATTTTGGAAGTTGGGAAATTGTGTTGGATGAAAGAGGGCAGATGAAATGGTCTGAGGAGATGTTTCGCATTTATGGAGAAGACCCCCATTCCTTTCATCCGACGTTGGAATCATTTCATCACTATTTGAGTCCTAAAAATCTCAAACGGATGTATGCGATTAACGAGAAAGCGTTGTTTAGCGGTAAGAGTGAAATGCTTGATTATGAGATTGTACGCAAAGATGGAAGCAAGGTTTTTATCAACACATTCCGTAAAGCGATTTACGATGAGAATGGCATACCGCTTAAATTGGTTGGAACAACATTAGATATAACCAAGCAAAAAGAGAATGAGCGAAAAATCAAGCAACTCAATGAAACCCTCCATCACGAAGTGCAAATTCAACTCGAAAAATTGCGTGAAAAAGATAAACAATTACAGTACCAATCCCGCCTCATTCAAATGGGCGAGATGCTCAGCATGATAGCCCATCAGTGGCGACAACCCTTAGCTGCGATTGGGGCAACTACGAGTTATTTATTGGCACGTATTGAGATGGATGAAATAGAAAAAGAAGCGTTTCAAGAAGAGGTGGAACATATAGAGGGGTATGTATTGCATCTCTCTAAAACGATTGATGATTTTCGAAATTTTTTCAAAGCACTGAAACAAAAAGAGAGCGTTACGCTTGAAGCGTTGGTTGAGAGAACACTTACCATTGTTAAACCGCTTTTAATGACGAAGAATATTTCCATTTTCACAGAGTTTACATGTAACGAAGAAATTGAGACCTATGGCAATGAATTGGCTCAGGTCATTTTAAATATTATCAAAAACGCAGAAGATGCATTGATGGATAATGGCATTAAAGAACCCACTATCTGGATTCGGACGTATTGCGATTCTCGCTTTCTTTTTTTAGAAATCAGAGATAACGCTGGAGGGATTGAAGAGGCGTTATTTGAGAAAATTTTTGAGGCGTATTTTTCAACCAAACTCCATAAAGATGGTACAGGTGTAGGCTTGTGTATGTCAAAAACTGTGGTGGAAGAGCATTGTCGGGGTGTGTTAAAAGTACACAACGAAGATGGCGGTGCTGTTTTTACCATTATACTTCCTAAATGAGACATTTGCGAGACATTGTTTCTTCTTTTTTCTGTTTCAATTGAGACAATCCCCAGACACTCTCCTCTTATAATAACTTCATGCATTTAAAATATTATTGCAGGAGGTTTTTCATGGAAACACCACTTTATCTCGAAGAGAGAAGTTTGGTGAAGCGTTTTAGTGGTCCTTTACCCATACTGCTCAATACTCTTTTTGTCTTGACATTGTTTTATGTCTCATGGTGGATATTTCAAGACCCAAGGGGTATTATGCGTATGTACACGCCGTATGTAGGGTACATGTGGTGTCGTTGGTTGTTGG
Organism: Sulfurospirillum barnesii SES-3; assembly: GCF_000265295.1. Classification (NCBI taxonomy): domain Bacteria; kingdom Pseudomonadati; phylum Campylobacterota; class Epsilonproteobacteria; order Campylobacterales; family Sulfurospirillaceae; genus Sulfurospirillum; species Sulfurospirillum barnesii. The sequence goes on along the minus strand of NC_018002.1, from coordinate 2,237,387 downwards.
TTATTATGATTTGGATAGCCTACATTTTTGACTTTTGGCCTTTTAGCAGGTCGTGGCTGAAAAATACACATCCTGTTTTAAAAGGTGTTATCTTAACGACACTCACCGTAGCGTTGTTTATGATTGTGTTAAAAGGGTTTTTTGAGACGATTTTAGGTGAGTATGCCATTGCGTACTTTAGTCCTGAGCGTCTTACGAAAGAGGGCATTGTTGAGTTTTACGCTCTTGAATACTCCGCACAAGCGATTTTGATGTTTGCGGCAATTGCTTCGTGGCTTAGTCCTGCGTGGGTAGTGGCGATGGAGAGTTCACCGTGGGATAAACTCACTCAGCCTGTGAAAGGCTTTTCTATTTTGATGTTTACCTTTTTTATCAGTGTCATTGTCTATTTTGTGGCGTTTCACTCTCACATGGCGATTTTATTTGATCCGTGGCAAAAATTTGCGGCGATTACGCCTCCGTGGTGGGAAGATTTTGCAGGAACCGTGCATGGTAACTTTAACATCGCATGGATTATGTGTTGTACGGTGATTGTCTGGATGCATGAGACCATTTGGGAGCGTTATCCTTTCTCTATGATCGAAACACCGTGGCTTCGTCGTGTGGCTTCTTTCTTTGGCATTATTGTCATTGCCGTAGCGCTTAGCTTCTTTCTCTACTTTGCACAAGAGTTGGTTTGGGGTGAAGCGATTCGAGGAACCAGACGTGACGCATCACCTGATTGGCGTTGGTTGCATGTGGGTGAAATGGCAATTTTCTGGCTTTTACCAGCACTTTACATGCATTTTTACATGAAAAATGGCTTTAATGCGTACAGTAAAGTGGTCAATGTCTTTTTACGTACGGTTGCTTCTATTGCAGGAGCGGTGGTGCTTTATTATGTCTATTATAAAACAGCGCATCTCTTTTTAGGGACTCAAGAAGGATTCTCTCATCCTCAACAGTTTCCGATGATTCCTTTGATTTGGTTGATTAACATTATGTTGATTAACTACTGGTTTATGGATGGCTGGCCAGGATGGCGTTTGGCTGAGGCGAGTGAAAAAGCACCGATTACGCATGTGAGTTATGAGCGTGTTGCTTTGAGTGGTTCGTTTTACAAAGGGGTTGCAGGTGGAACACTTGCGGGGGTAGCACTTTACTTTGTGATTGTCTATCTTATCCCATTCATGGGCTCAGCGCTCATTATCTTTAAATAAGGAGAAAATCATGTCAACAGAACAAACAACAAGACGGGATTTTCTAAAGGGTGCGGTGACAGGACTTGGTTTTGGAACGATGGCGACCATGGGAATCTTCTCCTATTCGCCAATGCGTTCTTTCTTTTTGCCTGAGGTTGAGCGTAAAATGGCGGACTTTGGTGCATGCAAAAGTGTGAAAATTACCAATATCTCAGAGACCAGTTGGTTTGATAACTCTATTTTGATGGGGGATATGAAAGGGGCTGGTGGACTTTTGGTTGACCAATACCTTTACAATTGGCCTCCCTTTGGCGATGGCTCAGGGCTTGCGAAAGGAAGTTATGAAAGAGGCATTGCAAAAATCAAACACCTCCTACCGCATAATCTTGAAGAGGCGTGGAAAATTGTGAAAGCCAATAGCATTCATCCTGATAACGCGGGGGGATTTGCCGCACTGATTGAGATTGAGCGTTTGGATGGTGTGAAGAAAAAATACTTGCTGGATAGTGGTTGGTCGTATGAGTGGATGGATAAGGCATTTAAGCGTGAGGGCATTGATAAGATGCTTGCGAACAATGAGATTGAAGCGCTCATTATTTCGCATGAGCATTTTGACCATTTTTGGGGATTGCCTGTGACGATGAAGTATGCGCCTAATATTAAAATCATCATCCCCGATGGTTTCTACAAAGAGGGCTTGCAGTACATCAAAGACTCAGGACACAAGGGCGAATTGGTGGTGCATAAAAAAGGTAAAAATGACATTGAACCAGGGCTGTGTGCCTATACCTTTGATGTGCCCATTATCTCACGGGTGTTTGGCGAACAATCTATCTTTGCTAACATTAAAGATAAGGGTTTGGTGAGCATTTCTGGGTGTTGTCATCAAGGGATTATTCAGTTTATCTCCACGGCGAAGAATGAGCTCAAATACGACAACGACAAGATGCACGGCATTTATGGCGGGCTTCATATCTCTCCGTTTGATGATTGGGATCCAAAGTACGATGATTTGGTCATTGCTCTAGGTGGTTGGGGGTTTGATATTATTGGGTGTAACCACTGTACGGGACTTTTAACGGCAGAGAAATTCATACGAGCAGGTTATCCTGTGGTGAAAGGTACAGCACAGCACCGCTCTAAAAGCCATGCCTATTTGGGCAACGGAGATACACTAACCTTTGGGTAAATTTGCGGAGCCAAAGTGGTAAGCTTTGGCTCTTTTTGAGGAGAATGGTATGAATCTTGTGGAACTTTATCCCTCGTCGTTTGATGGCTCATTTGAGGATTATCGAGCGTTTATGCGCTCCGTGCTCATCAAAGGCTCGTTTGATGGTATGTTAAAAAAGCTTACAGGTTATAAAGGGATGTATCTGTGCCAACAACCCACAGAGTGTTGGACGCTCAAGTTTGACCAATTTGAAGGCATTTTTGGGATGGTGTTAGCGGAGGTAAGGGATGGGTTTGGACGGTTCCATCTTTACTATTTTCCCAATCTCGAAGAAGCCTTACTCGATAAATTTTCGCTCAGTGAAGCGTTGGTTGCGCACGATAAAGATTACCGTGAAAAGATACGCTCTTTTGCGCTTTATCCTGAGCTTTTTGGGCAGTTTTATATTGCAAGTTTATCGTTACATGTAAACTTTGCAACGCATGCTTTATTGCTTTTTTATGAGACATTTTTGAGAGATCGTGTGTACGCTAAAGAGGGTGTTTTATCGTATGATAAGCGTTATGTGGTTGAGCCTGAGGGTTTAGATAAAGACCTGCCTTCGTTTCGTTTGCTACTTCCTTTGATGAATTTTCTTAACACCACGCTTTCTCGTATTGCCACGGAGGCACCCTCGTACTTTGAGCTATTTAAAAAACGAGAGCAGAGCATGATGTACAATGGCAAAGGCGTCTTTACATGTAAAGAAGATGCGCCAACCCTTAAGCTTTTCATTGCGCTAGGATATGGGGATGACTCTTTTGATGATTCTATGGAGCAGCTTTTGATGGGACGACATGTGGAGGTAATCCATGAGCGTATGAGCCTCAATGCCTTTTTGCAAAAAGCACCGTGGTATGACCTCTCTGAAACTCCTTTAGGAAATGTTGCACGTACCACTGGTCGTGGCGTAAAACCTAAAATGGTGGTGGTCACAGGATTTTTAGGTTCAGGAAAGACGAACTTTTTGCAAAATTACATTGAGTATGAGACTGAGAAAAACCGTTTTGTGGGGATTATTCAAAATGAGATAGGCAAGACGGGTTTGGATGGGAAATTGGTCGATTATGATTATTCACTCGTGGAGATGGATGAGGGGTGTGTCTGTTGCTCTTTGGCAGGACAGCTTCGAGCAGGAGTGAATACGCTCATGAGCAAAACCTATCCCGATACGATTTTACTAGAAACCACAGGGGTGGCAAACCCTTTTAATCTCTTATCGGAGCTTCATGAGCTTGAAGATGTGGTGGAGTTGGAAGCCATTGTCACGGTGGTGGATGGGTCTACGCTCTTTGATTTGGCGGGGGAGTATACTATTTTTCTGGATCAAATTCGTGCCGCAGATGTGATTTTACTGAATAAAATAGACAGAATGAGCGAAGCAGAAATGGTAAAAGTAGAACAATTTTTGTATGAAAATAACCGATGTGCTAAGGTGATTCGAACCACTCAGTGCGATGTCCACCCCCATGTACTTGAGCTCTCCTTGCATGCGAGCACGGCGCAGATTGCTTCATTGGTTGCTGAAGAAGATGAGGTGATACATACGCACTTGCACGATAATATCTCCAGTTTAAAACTAAGCGTACCTCGTTCTTTGTGTAAAGAAAAATTTGAAGCGTATTTGAACCATCTTCCTTCTACGATTGTACGGGTGAAAGGGATTGTGCGGTTTGAAAATGAATCCACGCAATCGGTGGTGCAATACGTCAATGGCACCTACGAATTTGTCCCCCAACACGAAGACCAAGTGCATGAGATGTTTTTGGTTTTTATAGGCAAAAACCTCGATAAAATGTACCTTCAAGCCCCAGTGTAAAGCGTTACATGTAAAGAGGAAATTTTTGAAAAATCCTTTTTGCCTGCTTTAAAAAACTATGCTATGACGTGTTTGGTAGCGGCTATTTTTCTATCGGCATAAGTAACCACATCTTTGATAACGAGCTTTTGGATGGCTGAGATAAAGGTATTTATTGTCTCATAATCGGGTTGATGGTTTTGTGTTGGAAGTGTCATTTTGAAGCTTAAACTTTGAGAGCTTCTTAATTTTTTTCCAAAAGAAAATTTACCACGTATTGATTTTTCCATTGATGCTGTAAAAAATAGCATTGTTTCTTTGGAATACTCTCTTTTGTTATTCCAATAGACACCCGTATCGTCACCTGCTCCAAAATCATAATTTCGATAGAATGTATTACCAAAAATGTCTATCGTAATTGAATTTTTAGGAAAACGTGCCACAGGATTTGAAATATAATTTACAACGCCTGTATTGGTTGTTCCTGCCATAACAAAAGGAATATTTCCTGAAATTTGGTCATCTTTTTTGAGTCTTCTGCCTTGAACAATTTTGTTGAAAATGCTTTCATACGTAAACGTGCCAAACTCAACTTTTCCTTGTTTAAAGTCTTCTAAGACCTTCTGCTCTTTGTGCGTCAAAGTCGTATCTATTAGCCCTGTTGCTAATAGATACGCTTCAAGCTCCGCTAGGCGCTCCGCTTCAAGCTCCGCTATAAAATTTTCCATAAAATCAAAATCTATTTTTCCATTTTTGATGGGGAGTTGGATTTTAAGATTTTTTAATTTATCCAACGTTGGGTAATTTCCGTATCCATCTGAAAAGGTTTCACATAACGATTTATTAATAACTGCAACACTATATAAAGAGATTAAATTTTGATAAGTGTTTTTTTGAGTTAATGAAAATATATTTTGACTTGCATACCATTCTTCTTGTCTAATTTGTGCCACAATAGTTCCAATTTGGCTTACAGAAATGACATTTTTAGGATTTGGTTCTATTTCTAATTTCTGTAAATATCCTTTTATCCCATTATTATTTCGTGTTCTCCCCACAAACTCAATATAATCAGTCTGCTTTTGTTCTGTAAGAATTAATTTTCCTTCATCAAAACTTTTTACAGTTTTAACTTCAAACAAATCATCTAATTTAAATTCACCCCACTCAACGCTTTTTAGTTTCTCGTTAAGTGGGGAATCTACTTTCCCAAATCACCTCGCCCTTTGAGGATATTGGATACTTCCCATGCTAAATAGTCACTGACGGTTTTTTTAAAATCGGCTAGTGTTGGTTTTGTATCTATAGGAGCGGTTTGATTCCAATCAGCCCCATTTTTAGGGTTAATTGTGCCTTCATAATACTCTTTACATGTAAAGATATTTAGTTTGCTTTTCCCAAAACGAACGAGATTTACCACTTCTTCGTAACGCTCTTTGGCTCTGTCAGAATCTTTAAGGTTATTGCTTGCTTTTTTACGGTTGGTTCGTGTGTAGCCGTCATTGGAAAAGTCGATAAACTTGACCATCTCATCTTTGTGGTGTTTTTCGTTTACTTTAAACACATACACATTGGTTTGCACGCTTGATTTGCCGATAAATAAATCTATGGGCATTTTGATACTAGCAATAAGCGTATGTTTTTCTAAAATACGCTTGTTATACTCTTTGGCTTTTCCTGAACCTGCTGAGTTTTGGATAATGATAGCGGCGTAGCCTTTGTTCATCATATTTAAGGCACGTTCGACAAAGTTCATGCCGTTTCCACTCGCTGAATAAGGCGGGTTAAGAACAAAGGCATCGGCGGGGAAGGTTTCTTCCGTTTTGCCAAAACCGTATTTGCCGTCAAAATCGCTTAATGAGTCTTTGTTTAAGATGTTGGAGCTTCCATCGCCCATCAAAATCATATTGAGAATGGCTAGCATGTAAACGCTTGAGAGTAATTCAAGTCCTAAAAGTTGTTCGGCTTTGATTTTTATCTCTTTTTGAGAGAGCTGTTCGGGTGACGTGATAGTATTTTTAGCATCGTTAAGCATTTCATTCATCGCTGCAACCAAAAGTCCTGCTGAGCCTGTCGCAAAGTCCCAGACATAGGAGTCTTTATTGACTCTGGCTAATTTTACAAGGAGTGTTGCAACATAAGAAGGTGTTAGCACTACGTCGTTGAGCTTGTCTTGACTAAAACCTAGCCATCCGTACATTTCATTGAAAAGTTTTCCCGTAAAATCAGTCGTTAAGCCTATCTTGTAGTAGATGCCCAAATCATCTACTATTTTTGTAAAAACCCTTTTAAGTTGGCTTTCGCCATTTTCTACTTTGTTGATATTTTCCGTTAGAAGCGTGTTTGATAGAGTTCTAATGATTAACTCTTTTTTGTCTTGCGGTAACTCTTTTTTATTTAAAAAAGCAGTGATTCGATTGATGAGAATGTCGCCATCTCGTCCACCGATAAATTCTTGTGATTTTAGCTCTGATTTATCGAGTGATGGAACTTGATTTGGAATACCAATCGTTGCGATAATGGAGGCGGCAACAAGATACACACGGTCGTTTTCACCTAAACCTTTTTCATTTTGATAAATATCGTTGTTAAGCTTAACTAAGCTTGCATCAATTTCTTTTTCTCGCTGTTCTTTTAGCCTGTCAAGTTCTTCTTGCGGTAGATTTAACATTTTTACTTTTTCGATAAACGCATCGAAGTTTTCTTTTTTCAAAAATGAAAAATCTGAGAAGTCTCCAACTTTTTGTCCAATACCATAATTGTTTTTAGAGACGAAATAAACACCGATTTCATGGCGTATTTTTCCACTATTTTCATCTTTATAACCTGTCATTCCAATAGCAATAATGTCCGTGTAGCTCGTATGATGCAAAAGAGCATTGGCATAATGCACCGCACCGTTTACCGCAAAGGAGTTGATATTTTTTAAATGAGGTTCATTTTTAGCCGTTTTATTTTCGACTTGTTTGTTAGCATCAAGTTTTTCAAGTTTGCCTTTATAGCCTTTGTACTCAATGAGAATAGGATAATAATCTAAATTTTTATCTTGCAGGAGTAATTTTGCATCAGGACGATTTCCACCGATACCACCGTTTTTGGAGTAATAATCATCAAGTGCTTTATCTATTTCGCTGTTTAAAGATTCTTGCTCTAATTTATAAGCTAATTTGTAAGACTTTAACCAACCATTGGCTAAATCTGCAATATTTGGTTCTATGGATTGTGCCATTTTTTTAATTCCTATATATTTTTTAATAGTTCATGTGCGTGAATATTCATCGGATTGACCGCAAATACTTTTTTGCCTAAATCTTTCAAACTTGCCCCGAAATGATACACGCTCTCATCGCAAATGAGAAATCTATCGTGAAAGTTTTGAGTAGTTTTCACTTCAAGATTGCCGTATTGTTTGTTGTATTTTTCAATGTCTAATTGGAGTTGTTTGGTGATGTTCCCCGTGTAAACGGTGAATTTTACACTTTTATTTTTTGAAAAGAGGGTCAAGATAGACTCATCAATGTAGTTGTCTATCAATGTGATGGAGACTTTGGCACGTTTGATGAGGTCGGACAAAAGAGCATATGCGTCAAATACTTGTCCATTAAAAAAGATGCCTTCTTTCATTTCAAGCGTGTTGTTTTTGATGTGAGATTTGATAGCCTCCACATCTTTTTCAAGGCTTGATAAGCGTTGTTCTGTGATTTTATGTGAATTGAGTGCGTAGCCGTTTTGGATGTAGTTTTTGAGTACGGATGTTGCCCATTGGCGAAATTTTGTCGCTTTTTTTGAATTGACACGATAGCCAAGAGAGATAATCATATCGAGGTTATAGAAATTTATTTTCCTGACTTTTCCATCTTTCGCAACTTGTTCCAAAATGGAACAGGTTACATTTTCCATCAGTTCCTCATCTTTATAGATATTTCCGATATGCTTAACGATAGCAGGTCGTTTTACGTTAAAAATATAAGCAATATCTTCTGCATTTAACCATAGTGTTTCTTCATTCACAGAAACTTTTAGCTCGATTTCTCCATCGTTATAAACAACCACATTAGACTGATTCATACTTAAGCTCTCTTAAATTAGTAGCGTCATTGTACCTCGTTGGTCGTTAAAGTTTTCATAGCCATTTTTACCATAAACCTTTACATGTAAAAATGTTACCCACCGTTTACCGCTTTGGTATTAGGATGGCATGTGGGAAATTTCCCAAGCCAAACAAAGGAGGAGACTATGACCGTTGGTTCAAGTTCTCTCTACGAAACCTACCTTTCGTACGGTAACACGACCAGCTCGAATCGCTCTAGTGGTTCGGGGTTTGCAGAAGCGTTGCTTACTTCTATGGACTCTGATAGCAGTGGTTCGGTTGATAGTGCGGAATTTAGTAGTGCTGCCCTAGCACTCTCTATAAGCGATGAAAGTGCTATTAGTAGCGCTTTTTCGTCATTGGACAGTGATGGCGATGGCACCATTTCTCAAGAGGAGCTCAGTGCTTCGTTTTCGCAAAGTAGTTCTACCATGGCAGCAGGTGGTATGCCCCCACCACCTCCGCCACCATCTAACAGTGAAGAAGACACAGGTTATACACAAGAGGAGCTCACTGCAATGGCAGAAGAGGTTGGCTCAAGTGATAGCAATTTGGCTTCTTTGTTGGCATCGGTTATTGAAAATTTCGATGCGGCTGATAGCGATGGAGATGGTAAAGTTACTTCTGCTGAAGCGATGGCGTATCAAGAGGCTTCACGTGAGAGTACACAAAGTACTGAGGCAAGCAATGTTGCAAGCTCTGGTGCTATGCCTCCACCACCCCCACCACCTTCTGTTTCCAGTGATACAGAAGAGGCAGAGGGATACACCGCAGCGGAGCTTACCGCTATGGCAAACGATGCTACCAAAACCGATAGCAATCTTGCTTCGTTGTTGGAGTCTATCGTTGAAAATTTTGACGAAGCCGATACCAATGAAGATGGCAAAGTAAGTTCAGCAGAAGCGCAAGCCTATAAAGAATCGACTAAAGCCGACAGCATTGGCACAGAAGAGGTTGCAACAGCTAGCTCAACAGAGGATTCTTTGATGAGTGCGCTTTTAGCGCAAATCGTTTCACGATACGCAACGCAAAGCTCACTTTCAAGCTCATCGTTTAGTTTAAGCGCTTAAACCCTAAACCACGCTCTAAGCAAAGCGTGGTTTGGTGTTACTTTTGGTTTACTTTATCTTCGTTATAATCAGGCATGATGAACATACTGATGATTGAAGATGACGTAGAATTGGGTCAACTTTTGCAAGAATCTCTCTTAAAAGAGCAGATTCAAACCAGCCTAGCCTTGAGCCCTTTGGAGGGTTTAACTGCTTTGCAAAATGGCGTATTTGACGCACTTGTACTTGACCTCTCCTTACCACAAATTGATGGGCTTGAGATTTGCCGTATTGTGCATCAAAGCCTGCCCAATCTTCCAATTATTATCTCCTCCGCACGCTCAGATATGAACGACAAAGTGATGGGTTTTGAACGGGGAGCGGATGACTTTTTACCCAAACCTTATGACCCACGAGAGTTAGCGTTTAGGCTTCGAGCCATTCTAAGGCGGCGCAGTAGCGTTGAAGAGGTAAGCTCTGTGACGTTTTGTGTCGATGAGGAGCGCCATACCATCAAGCGTGGCAAAGAAGCACTCAAACTCACCCAAGCAGAGTATGACATTGTCTTGTATATGCTCAAAAAAGAGGGGTATGTTATTTCTCGAGAAGAGCTTTTGTTAAACATTGGTTCCATCAAGTATGAGAGCAGTTTGAAAAGCATTGATGTCATTATGGGGAGGATTCGCCAAAAAATAGGCGATGACCCCAAAAAACCTCGTTTTATTCTCTCGGTACGAGGGGTGGGGTATAAGTTTGTCAATGCGTAAAATTTCCATCATTACGCTTATTTCCCTCTTTTTTGCGTTGTGTTTGGTGGTGATTAACCTTGCGTTGGCGTTGGAGTATAAACGTCAAAACAGTGAGTTAAACTACTTTGCGTTTCAGCGTTTTATCATGGCAGTAAGGCTCTCCCAAGATGTCTCCTTTGAAGCGCTCAATGAGCAGCTAAAACCTTTACATGTAAGGATAAGTTCTATGCCAGCGCAAACGCTCTACGAAAGCGGAGAGCCTCTTTTGGAAGACCCTTTATTTGAGATGATGCGCTATGAAAAAAAGCTCTATTTTGTGCCTAAGCAAGGCTTCCCACCGCCACCACCTCCGCATGGTTTTAAAGAGTTTGGTATGCCACCACTACCGCCCATGTGGTTGGTTGATGAACGGATTGTTTTAGAAGATGAGGGAGTGTTTCGTCCTGAGCGTGTATGGATTTTAGGGGTGGTGATTAACCTTTTGATGGTGCTCTTTTTTAGTGTGGTGCTTCGAAAACTTTTGCGACTGCGTCATCTTAAACGTGCTATCGAAGATGTGGGAAATGCGAAAAAATTTCAAGCTATTGGGGTGGAGAGTGAGGATGAATTGGGTGAAATTGCGGTTGAGTTTAATCACGCCATGGAGAAAATTCACCACCTCAAAGAGGCACGAACGCTTTTTTTACGCAATATCTTGCATGAGCTTAAAACACCCATTATGAAGGGTAAAATAGTCTGCCATAGCTTAGAAAATGCCAAACATCAAAGCCAAATGGAGCGCATTTTTGAGCGCTTAGAAACCCTTTTAGAAGAGATGGTAAAGGTGGAAAAACTCAGCTCCAACGAGTGGGTTTTAGAGCCAAAGGCGTATCGGATGATCGATGTGTTAGACCATGCAAGGGATTTACTGCTGTGCGATACGAGCCGTATTGAGGTGCATTCACAAGAGTTTGTTTCTCTTATTTTGATTGATTTTGAGCTTTTTGCCACGGCGTTGAAAAATCTTTTGGACAATGCTCTTAAGCACTCGACACACACGGTGGATGTACGTATTGAAGAGGGGATGGTGTGTATTGAGAGTGTGGGTGAGGAAATTGCCAAAGAGAAGATGGACTTTTCACGCCCGTTTAACCGTGCGGTTGAGGGTTCTAGTACGGGGTTAGGGCTAGGGCTTTACATTGCTAACGCCATTATCGTGAAGCATGGATTTGTTTTAGAGTATTTACATGTAAAAGGTAAAAACGGGTTTAAAATCAGCTTTTAACTCTTTACATGTAAAGTGATTTTTTTGCTATGATATAAAAAATCGTGCAGGAAAATGATGAACTACATAGGCTCCAAAGCAAAGCTTTTACCCTTTCTTGAAAAACACATTTTAGCGCTGAGCGAGGACTCGTTACAGGGAAAAATCGTCTGTGATTTGTTTGCAGGAAGCGGGGTCGTGGGAAGTTTTTTTGCGCAAAAAGGTGCGCTGGTTCTTAGCAATGACATGGAGTATTACAGTTATGTGTTGAACAAAGCACAGTTGCAAACGGGTGTGCTAGAAGGCGTTGATACAACAATAGAAGCGCTTAATGCGCTTGCGCCTGTGCAAGGTTGGCTTTTTACGCACTATTCTAAGCGCAGTGGCAGAGGGTATTTCTCCGATGAAAATGCGCAAAAAATTGATGCCCTACGTCAGGGTATTGAGGCGTACAAAAAGAATGAAATGCTCTACTTTTATCTGCTTGCCTCGTTGCTGTGCAGTGCAGATACAGTGGCAAATACCGCTTCGGTGTACAGTGCTTTTTTAAAAAAACTTAAACCTCAAGCCTGTGAGGCTATGCGTTTAAAGCCACTGCCTTACACCCCAAACCATGCACTCCATCAGGTTTTTTGTGAAGATGCTAATGTGCTTATCTCAAAGCTTAAAGGGGACATTCTCTACCTTGACCCACCATACAATCGCAGGCAGTACGGGGCGAATTATCATCTCTTAAACACCATTGCGCAGTACGATACCTTTGTGCCCAAAGGCAAAACAGGGGTGAGGGACTATGTGAGTTCACGCTACTGTAAAGCCACCACGGCGCTGTGTGCCTTAGAAGAGATTATTCAAAAAGCAGCGTTCTCCTACGTGGTTTTAAGCTACAACGATGAGGGGCTGTTGTCGCACGAAGCGATTGAGGAAATGATGAAAAAATATGGTGATTTTTCGTTTGTTAAAATGCCGCATCACCGTTTTAAAGCCTACAAAAATAAAGCACATAAGCACCATATTTACGAGTATCTCTATCTTCTTAAAAAAGCTTAATAGTATTGACTATGACGATTTTAAGATTTGAAAATGTAAAATCATTCATGCACGCAGTCTAAGGGTTAGATGAACATAAATAGCCTTTCTTAAGTTCTACTTCTTTATGTTTACCCTAGCGTTAGCGTAGTTTTTAGAGCTTTCCTCTCAAAACGTGTCAAGAATTTTATGATCAAAAAAGGATTTTTCATGCAAAGAAGAGCATTTATGAAAGGGTGTGTTGCTTTAGGTGCCAGCGGTGTGATTTTCCCACATGTTTCTATTTTAGAGGCAAGTGAGGCTAAGAGCAAAAAGCGTGTTTTTCACGTTAAAAACAGCTATAACCTCCAACATGAAAATGTTAATGGTTTTACAAAATTATGGGTGCCACTGCCTCTGGAGAGTTCGTATCAAAAGGTGAGCGATTTTAAGTTTAACTCTAACGCCACCCGTGCATTTGTAACGGACAAAAATACGTACAAAGCCAGAACTCTCTATACTCAGTGGAAAGAGGGTGGAGAAAAACTGCTTGAGGTAAGCTATACCATTACCACCTATGAGCGCACGGTGGACTTAAGCAAAGCAAAGAGTTCAACCAAATATCCCAAAGAGGTTGCGCGCTATCTCAAACCCACCGCACATATTCCTACCACGGGAAAAGTAAGAGCGTTAGCCCTTCAAATTACGCAAAATGCGAAAACACCGCTGGAAAAAGCCAAAGCAATTTATATGTGGGTGACAGAAAACATGTACCGTGACAACAGTGTGATTGGATGCGGTGTGGGTGATGCGGGAAAGGCGATTGAGGAGAATATTTTGGGTGGAAAATGCACCGATATTAGCTCTGTGTTTGTTGCCCTTTTACGAAGTGTGAGCGTGCCATGTCGTGAAATGTTTGGCATTCGACTGGGCAGTTCTCGTTTTTCTAAAGCGTGCGGTAGCAGTGATGAAAATGGCTTAGCAAAAATTACAGGGGCGGAGCATTGTCGAGCGGAGTTTTACATTAATGGATGCGGATGGGTTCCGTGCGACCCAGCCGATGTGACCAAAGTGATTTTGGCAGAGAAATTAACACTGAATGACCCGCTTGTAAAAGAGGTACGTGCGTACTTTTTTGGCAATTGGGAGATGAACTGGATGGGCTATAACACAGGACGTGATTTTATTTTAGAGCCAAAACCTTCCCAAATTCCTCTTAATATGTTTGGGTACCCTTACGCAGAGGTCGAAGATGAGGTCTTAGACTACTACGCTCCAGCCTCGTTTTGTTACAGCTTTCTCTCTCAAGAAAAATTTTAAATGAAAAAAGAGGTGCTGAGTGTCATTACAGCGCTTTTTACAGCGGTTTTAGCAACAACATGTTGCTTGCCGCCTCTGCTCTTTTTACTCTTTGGCATTTCGTTTGGATTTTTGAGTTTTGCTGAGTCGCTAAGCCCGTTTCGCATTCCACTTTCTTTGTTTTCTCTACTGATTTTATGGTTTTCATGGCGAAGTTACACGGCACAATGCGTTACATGTAAGCTTCAAAAACGCAAGACTTATGCGTGGATGTATGCCATAGTTTTAGGCGTTATTTTATTGATTTTACTTTATCCTGAGTTTGCGCAGTTTTTTTTAGAAGGGAATGAATGAGGTATATTTTCATGCTTGTAATGGCAACCGTGTTATTCGCACAAGAAGAGGTGGTGATTTTGGTTTCAGGGATGCACTGTCCTTTATGCACCACAGCGGTGAAAAAAGCACTCAAAAATGTGGAGGGTGTGGAGAGTCTCAAAGTCACCCTAGAGAGCAAAAAAGCAGTGATTGTTGCGAAAGAGGGAATTGAAGATAAGGTCTATTTGGATGCGGTTAAAACGACGGGGTATGAGGGCGTGATAAAATCACGCACCTCAATAAAAGCGAAGAATTAATCTTTTTTGTAAGCGTTACGAGGAGCGGCTTTTGGAGCGCGACCTGCATCGCTACGTGGTGCGCTTGGTCTATCGGCTCTTGGAGCGCGGGGTGGTCTGCTATCACCGCTATCACGTGTACCTTTGTATCCGCCGCCATCACGTGAACCTGTTGAGCTACCCTCTTTTGCAAATGGGTTACGGCTCTCACCACGTGGTGCGCTGTCACTTCGTGGAGGACGTGAGTCTCTGCTTCCAGCATCTCTAGGGTTAGAGCCTTTGTAGCCGCCACCATCACGTGAACCACTTGACGTTCCTCTGTAGCTACCACCATCACGGCTTCCACTAGAGTTTCCTCTATAACCGCCACTGCTTCTACCACCTGAGTTTCCTCTATAACCGCCACGTCCGCCACGGCTGTTTTCACGCTCTTCAATGTTTTTAACCACATTTTCTAAGGTTTTTTTATCAAGTCCGATTTTATCTGGTCCTACGGGGCTGTTCTCTTTTAAAAGATTGGAGAGAAGTTTAAGCGCAATTTGAGACATATCCATCTCTTCTTCTAAAAGAGCTAGAAGTTTAACTGCACTCTCATGAATATCTGCGTTTTTAATATCATCTGCAATTTTAACCAGTTTGTTCTCTTTAACATCTCTCAAACTTGGCACAATTCTGTGTTCGATTTTTGAGCCAACTTTTTTACCAATTCTCTGCATTGAGTGAAACTCAATAGGCGTTACAAGCGTAATCGCAGTCCCTTTTTTACCCGCACGTCCTGTTCGTCCAATTCTATGTACATAACTCTCTGGATCAAATGGCATATGGTAGTTAAAAACGTGGCTGATGTCAGCAACGTTAAGACCACGTGCGGCAACGTCGGTTGCAACAAGAATCTCAATTTGTGAACTACGAAACGCCTTAATAACGCTCTCACGTTGGTTTTGCTCCATATCCCCATGAAGTCCTTTTGCGGCATACCCTACTGCCATGAGTTGTGTGGAGAGTCTATCAACCTCTTTTTTAGTACGGCAAAATACGATGGATTTCTCAGGCTCAAGCGCATCTAAAAGACGAATCATCGCATCGTCTCTCTCGTATTCGTTGATCACGTAGTAAAGTTGTTCAATATCATCATTTGTCGTGTGATCTTTTGGTGTCACACTGACAAATTTTGGATCATTTAAGATTTTGCTTGCAAGACGTTTGATGGGATCTGGCATTGTTGCTGAGAAAAGGAGGGTTTGACGCTCTTTTGGAAGGTAGGTAAAGATCTCTTCGATGTCTTCTAAAAAGCCCATATCAAGCATCTCATCGGCTTCGTCTAGGACAACCATTTTTGGTGAAAAACCAGGAAGTCTGCCATTTTTAAGAAGATCAAGCATACGACCTGGTGTGGCAACGATAACGCTTGCCCCTTTTTCAATCAAACCAATTTGACGGCTGTAAGAGCTACCTCCATAAATGGTAACGGTTTTAATGCCGCAAAAACGTCCCAACGAGTAAAGCTCATCGCTCACTTGTGTGGCTAGTTCACGGGTTGGCGTAATCACTAAAAGTTGAACTTTGTTTTGGTGCGCATCTATCATGCTCATGGTTGGAAGACCAAATGCGGCTGTTTTACCTGTACCTGTTTGTGCTTGCGCAACGATGTCATGTCCTGCTAATACTAAAGGAATTGACTCTGCTTGTACGGGGCTTGGTTCTGTAAAGCCCGCTTCTGTAACGGCTTTTAGAATATCTTGGTGTAAGCCAAAAGATTCAAATGTGGGTGTTGATGTGTTGTTTTCCATCTGTTTTCCATGTGTTTTATTTTTCCAAAACAATACTAACGTGCACTTAGCACAAAACTCATGTACATAAAAATTTTAATGGGGAATAACCCGTCAATATCGTATGTAAAAAACCTACATACTCACTGAGGATTTCTCAAATCTGGTAGGTTTTAGGTGAAGTTCTTTTTTAATGAAGTTCTGAAATTGACGTCATTATAGTGGAATTAGTTTAAAATAATATTAAGGTTTTAAAGTGAGTTTGCATATAGAGTGTTTTTATGGAAAAATGTCATATAAATGTTACGCCATGCTTATTTTTTATAAAATTAAAAGTGATATTAAAGTACACTTAAACACAAAATTGAATGTAAAGGTTAGCGGGCGATGGTTGATGTTAGAACACTCAAAGAGATTTTAATTCGTAACTTAAAATTAGAAGATATAACACCTGAAGATATTGACGATGAAATGCCTTTATTTGGGGAAGATGGCCTAGGGTTGGATTCAGTAGATTCGATTGAATTGGTGTTAACGATTGATAAAGAATTTGGCATTAAAATAGTCGATTCCAAAGAGTATCAGACCATTTTTGCCACCGTAAAAAGTTTGCTTGATTTTATTAATGCAGCCAAATAGTGTTTTTATCACGGCGTTTGAATCTGTGTGTTGCGCAGGTTTAAACAGTGAATCTTTGTTTGAGGCGATTTGTACACATCAAAGTGGTATTGGAAGTTATGATGGGTATGTGAAAGACAAAACGGTAGCGCTTGGAAAAGTTCCTTCTCGAGTCTCCTTAGAGACACTTTTGCATCGGGTATGTGAGACAGTTCGTATTCAAAGGGGCATAGAAGATTTTTACGACACGCTTTTGGTGGTGGGCTCATCCGTGGGTGGCATGCAACGTACGGAGGAAATTTTTTTTCGTGACCATTCTTATGCGCAGGTTGATCCTAAACGTCATATCATTCACACGATTGCTTCATCTTTGCATGAAGTGTATGGTTTTAAGGATGATATCTCTTTTTCTACTGCGTGTACGTCCAGTGCGAATGCGCTAGGATATGCGTATGAAGTGATTCAAAAAGGGGTCTATCAACGCGCATTGGTCGTAGGGTTTGATACGCTCTCTTCTACCACTGTTTTAGGTTTTGATGCATTGGGTGTTTTAAGCACACAGGCATGTTGTCCTTTTGATGAAAAGCGTCAAGGGATGAATGTTTCTGAGGGCATTGCGGTTTTACTGCTTGAAAATGAGCCAGTACAAGGGTGTGTACAGCTCAAAGGGGTTGGATACAGCTCTGATGCGCATCATATGGCACAACCCTCTGCTCATGGGGAAGGTGCAATAAAGGCGATGCAAAATGCTTTGGAATGTGAGGGTGTTTTACCTCACGAAGTGGATTATATTAACGCACATGGCACAGGAACGTTGGCAAACGACCATAGTGAAGCATGTGCAATTGAAGCGCTTTTTGGTTCACGCCCTTTTGTGAGTTCTACCAAGTCTATTACAGGGCATACGTTGGGTGCTGCTGGTGCCTTAGAGGCAATTATTTGTGTGTTAGCACTTCAAAAACAGGTGCTTCCACCTAATACCTTTTTGAAAACCCCTGAAAATTCAACACTTCGTTTTGTATATGAACTTCTTTCTCATCCTCTTAGGTACGTTTTGAGTAACTCATTAGCATTTGGTGGCAATAATATTTCACTGCTTTTTGGAGTTTTTGATGAAGGTTAATTTAGAGATTTTAAGCAGTGCCTATCTTTTAGGAGAGAGTAGCGTATCTCTTTCTCGTATCAAAGAACTCGTGCCTAATATGATGCTAAGAAGAAGGCTCACCCCTGCTTCCAAACTGTTGGTGGAGCTCTTAGCGTGCATGGAGCATTTTGATAAAGGACGTATTATTTGCGGGAGTGCATATGGCGAATTGGGGGTAAGTGCCTCTTTGCTTGAAGCGATGAAAGAGGGGAGGGGTGTAAGTCCCAGTGATTTTCAAAACTCGGTGTACAACACCGCCGTTTCGTATCTCTCCATTTTGACACAGAATCACAGTGAAATTTTGACACTTTCAAGCGGGGATAAAACGGCATGCAATGTCTTAAAAGCGGGAGCGCTTAAGGCACTCGATGGCGATGTGTTATTGCTTCTTTGTTTTGAAACACTTAATATTCCTCGTATTGCTGAGGTGAACCGTTGTATTGATTATTTGGAGAGTGCGGTGGCATTGGTCGTGCGCCATAGTCACATGCAAGCCAATGTTACTGTGCAAAAAAGCCAGACTAAAGGCATTCCCGCTTCCATTAGTGAGATGCTTTTTATTGCGCAAGAAGCAGAGAAAAAAACGTGTGTGGTGGAGGTGGAGTTATGAATCTGCCTCATTTAGCGCCTATTCGCTTTGCTAAAGAGGTGTTGAGGCGAACAGAAAACAGAGCAGAAGTGCTCTGTGAGTTTGCTTCTACGCCTACGCTTGCCATGATTGTTGAAGCTGCCGCACAGTCCTTTAGCGCCTTTGGTGAGGAGGAAACGCCTCGCATGGGTTTTTTGGTTTTAATGAAAGAAATTACTTTACATGTAACACCCAAAGAGAACGCTTTAGTGATGCACTGTGAACACAAAGGCTCATTTGGTATGACATCTGAGCTTTTTTTTGAAGCTTTCATAGGGCATGAAAAAATCGCCGATGGCACGGTGATGATAGCCCTGCAAGAGGTGTAGTGTGCGTCTGTTTTTTCTTTTTTGGCTTTTGTGCGCCACGCTTTTATCTGCCAATACTTTAAAGGGTGTTTACGTCACCGAGCCAGTGTTTAACAGTTCCGTTTATCTTCAAACTTCAGGCAATCCCAAAAATAAAGCGGTGGTGTTGGTGCATGGCTTAGGCGATGAGGCTTCTAGCATTTGGGAAGGTACTGTTGCTCTTTTGGAAAAAGAGTACTATGTGGTTCGGTTTGATTTACCAGGATTTGGAAACTCGAGTAAATCCAATGAGCTTTATTCACCTGAAAATTACGCCAAAGTGATTCGTTTTCTCACTCAAACCTATCTCAAACGCCCTTTTCATTTAGTGGGGCATTCGATGGGGGGAGCCATTGCGCTTTATTATACCCATGCGTATCCTATGGATGTTGAAAGCTTGGTATTGGTGGATGCGGCGGGTATTTTGCATCCTTTGGCGTACAGTAACTTTTTAACGCACCGCAAAGTCAATCACTTTTTCGAGGAACAAGGAGAGCTCTTTCAAGGCATCCAGTCTCAAAAACTCAATCGCTTTGTCGATAGATTGAGCGATAAAATTAACGCCAAAATGGAAAATATGGAGAGTATTTTACACTCACCTACCCTTAGAGAGAGTGTTCTTGGTGGAACGCCTGCCACCATAGCTGCGGTGGCATTGGTGCAAACCAGTTTCAATACGATTCCGCAAAGCGTACTGCAGAGAACGACCATTATTTGGGGAAAAAATGATGAGATAGCGCCGTTGCAGACAGGGTATGTTTTAGACAAACTCATGCCTCACTCCACGCTTGCTATCCTTCCAGAAGCCGCCCATGTGCCGATGCTCTCACACGAGAGGGAGTTTTATGCTGTGCTTTTGGCACATCTTGAAGGTAAAATGGTTGCAACGCCTCCTCCTAAAATGGGCAAAGACGCTTACACCATTAAAGTGCGCCATGTCTCCAATCAGCGCTATTCAGGGCGTATTAAAAACCTTGTCATTTATGATTCGCAAAAAGTGGTCATTGAAAATGCCATCGTTGAGAATTTAAGTCTCTTTAATGCGGAGGTGGAAATACTGAACAGTGTCATTGAAAACAAAGACGCCCCTTTGCGGGTTGAAAATTCGGCACTTTCGATTGTGGCGAGTGACATTGTGGGGAGTTTTAAACTCTACAACAGCCGTTTGAATTTAGCGGGAGTGAAAATGCAAAGTCGTGCCAAGCCCATTGTGGCAGTGACTCCCTCACGGGTCATTTATTCATTGTCGCAAATCAATGAAAAACGTATTCATGGCAAAGAAATTTTAGGACGATAGGAACAAACGTGAAGAAAATTTTAGTCGTTTCATATTCGCAAAGTGGGCAATTAAACGAGGTGCTTCACTCCATGCTCGCTCCTTTGAGCGAAGCAAAATGTTATGAGATAGTGCATCGCACCATTAAGCCTATCAAAGCTTACCCATTTCCGTGGGATTTTTGGACGTTTATGGGTGTTTTTCCTGAAGCGGTTGCGCTTGAGCCGTGTGCGATAGAGCCTTTTGAAGCCGATGAAAACGTTTATGATGTGGTGATTTTAGCCTATCAGGTGTGGTTTCTCTCACCCTCCATTCCTATCACCGCATTTTTAAAATCAGCCTATGCCAAAGAAAAACTTGCTAATGTTCCCGTTATCACCGTGATTGGGTGTCGCAATATGTGGATTATGGCGCAAGAGAAGGTGAAAATGCTCCTCAACGAGATAGGCGCAAAGCTCATCGATAACATTGTTTTGGTGGATCAAGGAAGCTCTTTGGCGACGTTTATCACCACGCCTCGCTGGATGCTTACAGGTAAAAAAGAGGCGTTTTGGGGATTGCCAAAAGCGGGGATTAGCGAAGCGGAGATAGAGCGTGCCTCTCGTTTTGGTCGTGCGATTCATCAAGGGTTGCAAAACGATGAAGAGAAACGCTTTAAGCCTTTATGCAAGGGCTTAGGAGCGGTGAATGTGGATGAGAAGCTTATTCGCAGTGAAAAGATTGGCACACGCAGTTTTACGATTTGGGGAAAACTCATTCGGGCATTTTCCAAACAAGGGGAGCTGAAACGCCATGCGTTTATTTGGCTGTATACGCTTTTTTTGGTGGCAATGATTATCACGGTTGTGCCTTTAAATATGCTTATTCAAACGCTCTATCGAAAAATAAATAAAACAGCGGTTGAGAAAGAAAAAGCTTTTTATGAGCTTCCTTCAGGCTCAGATACTTATAAACTCAAGGAATTTTTAGCATCATGAACAACGCAATTTACATTAACGATATTCAAACTTTTATGCCCAACGAGCCTGTTTCTAACGATGAGATGGAGGAGTATTTAGGCTACATTGGCGGTAAAAAATCCAAAGCAAAAGCGATTGTCTTGCGCAGTAATGGGATTAAACAGCGTTACTATGTGTTGGAAAAAGGGACGCAAAAAGCGCTTTTTTCCAATGCGCAAATCACCGCCAATGCCATTAAAAAACTTCAAAACGAACACTTTGGGCTTGAATCGATGGAGGTGCTCTCGTGTGGGACAACCATGCCAGATCAGCTTATGCCCAACCATACCTTAATGGTGCAAGGTGAGCTTGGTCTCAATGAAATTGAAACCCTCAGTGCTTCAGGCATTTGTCTAAGTGGTATGAATGCTTTAAAATATGTCTACTATGCCATTAAGAGTGGGGAGTGTGAAAGCGGTGTTGCCACAGGTTCAGAGACAGCCTCTCTAGCACTTAGGGCGCAAAATTTTGAAGAAGAGTCCAAACAGTGGGCGCTTTTAGAAGCCAATCCGACCTTAGCGTTTGAGAAAGATTTTTTACGCTGGATGCTCTCCGATGGGGCAGGAGCGATGTTGCTCCAAAACAAGCCTAACACAAACAAACTCTCATTAAAAATAGAGTGGATAGAACTGCTCTCCTATGCAGGGCAAATGCCAACGTGTATGTACAGCGGATGCGAGATAGTCGATACAAAGCCTGTGGGGTGGCGTAATTACACGCAAGCGGAAATTATGGAAAAATCGCTTTTAGGTGTTGCACAAGATGTCAAACTTTTGAATGAAAATATCGTAGAGTACACGGTTGTGAAACCTTTGAAAAAAATCTTAGGCAAAAGAGTGTTGGTGGAGAAAGAGATAGATTACTTTTTGCCACACTACTCCTCACACTTCTTTAGAGATAAACTCTATGCAGGTATGCAAGAAGCTGGACTTGAGATACCCTATGAGAAGTGGTTTACCAATTTACCTCGCTGTGGCAATACAGGTTCGGCTTCCATTTACATTATTTTAGAAGAGTTATTTCACTCCAATAGACTTCAAAAAGGGGAGAAGATTTTGTGTTATATCCCTGAGAGTGGGCGTTTTTCCACCGCATTTATGTTGCTAGAAGTGGTTTAAATGATAGAAATTCCGCACGAAAAAAATGAGACCCTTGAGGGAATGCAAAAGGTGATGTACGCTCAAAATGAGCAGGGTACTTTTGAGCGTTATAACTATGGAAGCTCCATCGAGGAGTTTGCGACTCAAGTGGCGGTAGAAGAGTATGAACTCCTCAAACAAGAGTGTTTAGGTCGCATTCAAAAGGGAGAAGATTCGCCCATTGCGTTTTACATGTATGAAAATCGAATGGATTTGCCAACCTTAGCGAGTGCGGTGGGTATGTTTCAATTTCGAGTCAAGCGTCATCTTAAAATGCGTGTTTTCAAGCGCATGAGTGATGCGCTTTTGCAATGTTATGCCGATGCTTTTTCGATTTCACTTGCTCAGTTAAAGGAGTTTCATTGACCCCAAAGCCTTTTGAACATGCCCAATTTGCCCACTGTGAAAGCGGTGTGATGGCAACGCTTTTTTCTGCGTATGGATTTCCTTTAAGTGAGCCCATGGCGTTTGGACTGGCGCATGCCTTAAGTTTTGTCTATTTACCTTTTGTAAAAGTGAACAATCTGCCTTTAATTGCCTATCGAAGCCTGCCCAAAAGCATTATTAAAACGCTTTCAAAATCGTTACATGTAACGATGAAAACGCAGACGTTTAAAGGCGAAAAAGAGGCGAATGAAGCGCTTAAAGGCGTGCTCAGTGAGGGAAAAATCGTAGGGCTTCAAACCTCGGTCTATTATTTACCTTATTTTCCCAAAGATATGCGTTTTCACTTTAATGCCCATAACCTTTTGGTCTATGGCATGCAAGAAGAAAACTACCTTATTTCCGATCCTGTGTTTGAAGAGGCGGTGGTGTGTTCGCAGGAGGGGCTAAGTAAGGCTCGTTTTGCCAAAGGTGTTTTTGCGCCCAAAGGGTTTATGTACTATCCTAAGAACATGCCACAAGAGGTGGATATGCATGCCATCTTACACCAAGCCATTGTGAAAAATGCCAAAGCAATGCTCACTCCTTTTCCCTTTGCTGGGGTAAAAGGCATGCGAAAATTAGCCCAAAAAATTCTAAGTCTTCAAACAGAAGAGAATCAGCGTTACGTGAAGAATTACCTTACCCATATTGTACGCATGCAAGAAGAGATTGGCACAGGAGGCGGTGGATTTCGATTTGTCTACGCAGCGTTTTTGAAAGAAGCAAAAGAGTATGGTTTAAATGAAGCGCTTTTAGAGGAGGCTTCAGCACTTATGGTGAAATCAGGTAGTGCGTTACGAGAGTTTGCGCTCTACTGTGTGGAGGGAAGTAAAAAGCCTCAGAGTCTCAATACCCAAAAAATCGCCAATAAACTCATAGAAGCCTCCACGTATGAAGAGCAAGCTTTTAGGCTTTTAAAAACACTAAAATAGCGTTACATGTAAAGGGTTTTCTTTGTTACTTTTAGGCTTTACAAATATTTAAAAGTAGATGGTTATAATTTTGTGTTAAATACGTGAGTTTACAGAGTATTTAATAAGCAAGTGGGTTGAAAAATGAATAATACAAAGGGCAAAAATGAAAAGTATAATAGGCGGGATATTTCTTGTATTGTTATTGAGTGGATGTTCTCATAAAATATCTATTGCACCATCTTTAAATGACATAAGGGAAGTGCAAGTCGAAAACAAAGCAGATGTGAATGTGGGATATTATATTTCTGATGAAGCGAAAAAGACAGCAACGACAACGCCTGGTGGCGGGGGCGATAACATTACCTATACGCCGTATGCTGATCTTGAAGGTGCTTTGAACACCATGCTTTCTCGTAAATTTAAGAGGGTTTATGCGGTCAAATCTCTTGAAGATAAAGCGTATATTGCGAATAAAAACATTATATACCTATTTACGACTACAATAAAAACAGATTCATCTTCTACCAATGTGCTTATCTGGCCACCAACAGATTTTACCGTGGAGCTTTCATGCAATGCTGTTAACCTTGATGGAGCTATGGTATGGAGCGATACGATGTCTGCTAAAGGGCATGCGAGTGCGGGTGAATTGATGAAAGATTTTTCGTTGTCGGCTAAAAGAGCCACAGAAACGGCTTTTAAAGAGATGCTTCTCAAGCTAGAGAAAACAGATAAATTCAATCAATAAGAAGGAATAGACCCATGAAATATCTAAAACATATCGTAGTGTTTTTAGGCTTAGCTCTGTTTATGTCAGGGTGTTCAAGCAAGGGGATTGAATTTACCCCCAATTTTAATTCGATTAATGAATTGAAAGATAGCGATTTAAAAACCATGCGTGTTCAAAAAAATGATTTCTCTTCAGCAGAGGCACACGCAAAAACGGTTTTGGTGGGCAGAGGAACCAATCAAATGCTCTCTCCTTATGGTGGAAGCTTTCAAGAATACCTAGAAATTTCTTTAAAAGAAGAGCTCAAACAAGCCTCTCTTTACGATGAGAGCTCCGATATTAAAATTACCACAGAGCTATTAACCAATAAACTTGATACGGGAATGAGTACAGGAACGGCTGATTTGTCTGCAAATTTTAAAATAGTGATACGTGAAAAAGAGGTATTTAATAAAAATTATACCATTCATCATGAGTGGGAATCATCATTTGCTGCTGCAACAGCCATTCCAAGCACGCTTGAAAATTACCCAATTGCTATGCAAAAGCTTATCGATACATTTTTGTTTGATAAAGAGGTTATAACCACACTGCGTAAATAAAGAGATAAAGAGAGGCCCCTTTAAATAATTTTGTTGGTCTCTCTTTATCTAAAAGTCTATAATTTCTGCATCTTTATAACCATACATTTTCCCTTTTCATCATGTTTTACATGTAAAAGATTTTTGCTTTCATGCGCTAAGCATTGAAAGATTGTTCCACTGTTTAATATTGTGTCAGGATAACTTCTATGCATTACTTCATTATTGGCAAATGCTTCGATGCTTTCTATTCTAGCGAGGGCATTATGAGGTTCACGATTGGCATAAAGCCAATAGCTTTGATCGTGTGTATTTTGCGTGACAAAAGGGTGGTGCTTTTCTTCTATAAAACTCAAGGAAGTATCGACATATCCAACTAAAACATCGTCTACTTCTTTGTGTATAAGGTCAAAATATGCCAGTTGTAATGCTTTTTCAAAACTTTGGTTGTGAGCAGTAAGCATCATGTGTTTTCCTTCTGCCTTGAGTGCTTGAGCGATGTAAAAACTGGCATTGGTGTTAATACCCAAAAAATCAAAAGGCATAATGATGCCATCTTTTTTACTGACCTGCTCTAACACAGAAACCATACTCTCTACGGGTCCATATTCGGTGGCTAAGTAGATGCCAATATTGGAAGAAAAGGGTTTGTTTTGAAGGCATGAGAGTGCGCCATAAACGGCTAAAAGGTTAAATTTATTGGCACGTCTGAGATTGATTTTACATACAGAAGCTAGCTTTTGTTTATAAAGTGTGAGCTCTTGAGTAGGCTCTAAAAGTTCATACGCATGGTGAATATACATCTTCTCTCCTAGTCTCGTGCCAAAATGAGGGAAGTGGTATTTCCCCCAAAGGCGACAAAATTGAAAAGTATGGAGAGAGGTTTATCTTTACATGTAAAAGGCTCACGCATGGGCGTGAAGCTTGTCTCTTTTGTTCCTTTTTCAAATCCTAAAGTATGAGGAAGAAAGCCTTTTTTAGCGCATAAGAGCATTAAAGCAATTTCATTGCATCCACTCGCCCCCAATGTATGTCCAATAAAAGGTTTTAATGCTGTCACAGGGGCGTGTGTCTTATATTTTTCAAATAGAAGATTAAGGGCATTGGCTTCGGAAGTGTTGTTATTTTCACTCCCCGTGGCATGGGCTTTAATAAGATTGATGTCATGTAAGTGAAGATGCGCTGCCTTAAGTGCACCATCCATCGTTTCAAAAATAGGCTCACCCGAGGGATCGCTTGTGGTTTCACTGTAAATATCGCAGATATTTTTTGAACTTTTGTAGTAAAAATCATCTGTGTGTTTGGGTTGATTTTCGAGTATAAGCGCTGAACACCCCTCTCCTAAAATAATTCCATCGCTTTTTTCATCAAAAGGACGGTAGATATTGCTTTTAGAGAGGAGCATTAAAGAAGAAAAGCCATTGTAGGTGGTTTGATTAAACAGTTCAATGCCTAAAACCAACGCTTTTGAAATGACGCCTTGCTCAATCATTTTAGATGCATAGGCAAGAGCATTAACGCTAGAGGTGCAGGCAGTGGAAAACAAAAGTGCTTTATGTTTGGAGTGTGTTAACGTTTCAAGGTATTCACCTAAGTAGCCATACCCAATATGCTCAAATGCTTTTCCTTCTTTGCTTAATACGTAGCGTGTATAGCTCTCTTCATTTAAGGAAATGCCCATAGCTGTTGAGCCAATAAAAATGGCTAACTCAGCCTGTTCTTCCTTGTCTAATTTTGCTGCTTCAATAGCTTTTTTTACGACATAATCAATACATGTATAGAGTTTTTTTTCTTCAGATTCAAATGATTCTAAGAGATGATAATAGGGCTTTTGTGCAAAATGCTCTTGTAAAAAAATTTCATAATTGTGAGCATTGAGACTATGTACTGTACGGGTGATTTCATTTGGAGTTTTGCCTAAATTGCACCACAAAGACGCTCCTGTAAGATACGCTTTGTGTGAACTCATTGTGCCCCAATAAAGTCTGCTAAAGTGTTAATATTGCTCATAATGGAGCGAATTTTTTTGCTATCGGTAATTTCAATGCCATATTTTTCTTTCAACGCCATTGAAATTTGAAGCGCATCCATAGAATCGAGTTGTAGAAGTGCATCTGAACCAAAAAGAGGCGCATCATCGTCAATATCTTCAAGACTAAACTCTTCTTTGTCACACTCTTTTAAAATGAGTTCTTTGAGTTCTTGTTTGAGTGCATTAGGGGTTTGGGTCATAGTTTAATCTCTCCTGTATTTAAGCATAAGGTAAGCAAGGCTAAAAAAGCAAAGGGCAAAGGCAAGGAGTTTGAAAAGCGCATGTTGAATGTCTCCAAAACTGCCACCATTGACAATAACCTCCAAAAAGCTATCGAGTGCCCAAGACATAGGCGAAAGTTCTGAAATATCTTGCATCAGTTTTGGCATCACAATTTTAGGCACCATAATACCTCCCAGTGCTGAAAGCATGATGTTGGACGTTCCGCCCAAAATCGTTGCCATTTCACTGCTGTTACTGATGGTCGCAATACTCAGTGCAAAGGAAATCGCCGCAATGGAAACAACAGCAGAGATGAGCATGAGCAAAAAGAGACTTCCTTGAATCACCAGCGCATCGCCTCCTAAAAGAGGTAAGAGATACATACCCACTAAGAGCATACAAAAAACCTGTAACTGATTCATCACAAAATAGGGAATAAATTTTCCAATCATAACGCCACTTAAGGGGATATTCATGCTGCGAAGTTTGTCCATGGTGCCAAAATTTTTCTCGTTAATAAAGGTGTTGGAGATAGGAATAAGAATAAAAAACATCGAAAAAATAAGCCATGAAGGGACACTGTGTTGTACGGAGGTGATTTGTGTGGGATGGTTGTCCTTGAGCACATAGGTATGGGTAATTTTCTCTTCAAAACGTGCTTGTGTCGCTGATTTGAGGTTAAGAACGGTTGAAAAATTTTCAATGACCATCTCTGCCATTTTAAGACTCAAAAACTGTTTTAAAAAGGCAACTTGTTGGTAAGCGACATCCGAGCGAGAGATAATTTTAATGGACGCCTCTTCATTTTTGACAATATTTTCCATAAAATTAGGCGTCATAGAGAGAATAAAATCGTAGGTTTTATTGGAGAGTACCTCTTCAATGATGGTGTCATTTTCAATGAGGCGAAAGTTGAAAAATTGGTTTTGATTGAGTTTGTCCATAAAGGCACCAAAAGCGGAGGCATTACTTTCGCTTTGAACACCAATGTTGAGTTTGACATCGTATTTATTAGCATAGGTGTTTTGAAGCGCTAAAGACATGATAATAATAAACAGAGTTGGCATCACAAAGAGTACAATGAGTGCGTGTTGATTGCGTAAAATAAGTAGAAATTCTTTTTTTAAAGTATGGTACAGCATTAATCCCTCAGCTCTTTTTTTGTCAACGATAAAAAAAGAGCTTCTAAACTGTTTTTAGGCAGTTGAAGCTCTTTTACATGTAACGATTTTTCTTTGATTTCACAAAAAACGTCCACCAGCGCATCGTAATTTTCGTAGAGGTTGATCTCTTTTTGACTCTCATCGCTTAAATGCAGTGTGGCGATGTGGTCATTTTTCATGAGCTCCTCTTTGCTTTGGTGGAACATAATTTTTCCGTGGTCTAAAATGGCAATATCATCGCAAAGGTACTCTATCTCATCCATGTAGTGTGAGGTGTAGATAATGGTCGTTCCCTCGCTTTGGTTGATTTTTTTAATCACATTTAAAATATAGTGGCGAGATTGAGGGTCTATGCCCACAGTTGGCTCATCGAGATAAAGTATTTTAGGGTTATTTAAGAGCCCAATGGCAATATTAAGGCGTCTTTTAAGCCCTCCTGAAAAGCTCTCAGCACGTTTATGGCGGTATTTTTCCAGTGCGGTCATCTCTAGGGCATATGCAATTTGACGGCTCAAATCTTTGTGTTTGAGTCCATGCAGTGCGCCAAAAAATTCTAAGTTTTCATAAGCACTCAGCGTTGGATAAAAGGCATAAGATTGGGGAACGAGGCTACACAGAGATTTGATCTCTTTTTGGTTTTTATCCCAGTCATGCCCTAAAATCGTAATTTTCCCTGTATCTTTGGGAATGAGAAAATTTAAAATGGAAACAAGGGTGGTTTTTCCTGCACCATTTGGACCCAGAAGTCCAAAGATAGAGCCTTGTTTGATGCTTAAATCTAAATGGTCTAAAACGACATTTTTCGAGTAGCGTTTTAGAAGATGGGTAATGTGAATCGCCATAAACTCTCTTTTGCAGTATAGTAGTTAGGAGTGTAATCAATTTTTAATTATAGATTGCTTTGAGAGGCGCAAATCATAAGGATTGATGGGTTTTGGCTCAGTTATTTTTAACCTTTCACTCAATACAATAAGCTTAAATTTTTTTAAAGGATGGGCATGAGAAAGTTTAAGATGTTATTTATAGCGGCGTTAGCTACGTTAGCGTTTGTGGGATGTACAGCAGCTCCAATTTATAATGTTGAGAGTAATAGCGTGGTTTCAAATAACGAAACAAATACATCACTCAAAGACGTTGAAAAAGCTATTATTCGAGCAGGTGCAGGTCTTGGTTGGGTCATGAAAAAAGTGGAAGATGGTAAGATTCAAGGGGTGCTTACGTTGCGTAAACATGTTGCCGTTGTTGTTATTAATTATAATACTAAAGCATACAGTATTCAATACCAAGATAGTACTGCACTTGATTTTAATCCAGCAGAAAACACTATTCATAAAAATTACAACACATGGATACAAAATCTTAACAAAGCCATTCAAGTACAGTTAAGTATGCTATAACACAAAGGGTTCTAGTCAAAGCTAGAACCTTCCTTCTTTTTTATCGTAGCGGCATCATCTTTTTACCCATAAGAGAAGTCTCTATTTTCTCGACTCTATAAAGCTTCATGGGAATATTAATGTTTCCTAGGCTCTCTTTGAGGGCATATTGAATCTCTTTAAGACGTATTTCACGTTCACTCTCAATAAAGAGCTCCACCACTTCATCTTTGAGTTCACTATCTAGATGTTTGACATTGGCAAGGGCTTTGTTTACCCCTTCCATACGTTCTAAAATTTCTTCTATTTGTGTAGTGGCATAGCGTTTTCCCGCAATTTTGACAATGGTATTGCTTCGTCCTAAGAGTTGAAATTTCCCCTCTTCAATGCGTGCATAGTCAAAACTTTGAATGGCACCTCCTGTCTCCACCAAGCCCTCTTGCCACAGCTGATGTGAGATGAAAGGAGACTTTACATGTAAAAGCTCTTTGGCATTTAAAGAGACTTCAACCCCATGAAAAGGAGTCCAAAACGTATCGTCTTGCTTTTTAAAAGCAATGCTTCCAGTCTCGGTTGAGCCAAAAAGCTGAATGAGTGTGGTGTTAAAGGTGTCACAAAACACTTTGGCAATATCGCTACTTAGAGGTCCTGTGGAGCTAATAAAAATGGTCTGACTCAAATCTTTAGGCTCATTAAGGCGTAAAAGGGATTTGATGTAAAGCGGTGTGGTGACAATCAGCGAGTTTTTTGTGGCACACGCCAACAAATCATGGGGTAAAAAATGCTCTTTAAAGAGAAGCGGTTTGTTCAGTTTTAAGGGCAGAAGCAATGCAGCTAAAAAACCATAAATATGAATAAAAGGAACCGTAGCCACGATATTTTCAACGCTAAAATTTCCAAATTCTCTAAGTAAGGCTTCCATATCTGTCTCAATGTTCGCTTTGGTTTTAAACGCTCCTGTGGGAGAGCCTGTGCTCCCTGAGGTAAAAAACATCGCAGCAAAATCAATGGTCTCTAATACCGAAGTATCAAAGGAGGTTACTTTTTGTGCAAGGGTGGTGTTGTCCTGGTCATACAAAATAGGTTTTGCCCCTGAGAGATAGGCTTTTAAAATGGCAAGCGCACTTGCTTCTTTACTGGTTGATGCAATAGGCAAAATGCGCCCCTTAAGCGTTTTATCAACGAGGGTTTCACTCTCATAAACGCTTTGGGTTTGGTCATCATGGACGATGGTAATTTTCATTGTTTTTCTCTTCCTAATAGTAGTAAAAATAGGGCAATAACGCCCACACTCGCCACCCAGCCAATGTGCTCAAGGGCGCCAATACGACTAAAAATCAACACACCAAATCCTGCAAAGGTACTCAAAAGCGAGAGGACAATAGCGTTATGCGTTGCGTTACTCTCTTGGGTACGCTCAGCTTTGTAAATTCCATAATCAATGCTCAGTGCCATCACGATAAAGAGCATAAAAAGATGCATGAGTGAGAGAGGCGTTCCCCATAATGAGAGCAAAATGAGGGCCAAAGGAAACAGAATAAAGCTTAGGCAGAGTAAAAAAGCATACGGTCGAATGCGCAGTAAAATCAGCACAATAAGCCCCATGGTAAGCAGACCACACCAGAGCAGTTCGGTATGGATTTCGTTTAAGGCTTTGCTAAAGAGGGTTTGAGCTTCTAGGCTATGGGCTAAATGTTGGGCTTCTAAAAGGGGCACATCGGCTGCTTTAACCATACCTAGGGTGTAAACATTTCCTTGATAAGAGAGAACATTTAAGCCCATTTGCTTGAGTAACGCCTCATTAAGGGGTGTGAAGGGTGGATTGAGCTGTGTTGTGCTGTATGCCTCTTTGAAAAAATCTTCTCGAAACCCTTTTTTTCTTGCTTCTTCTTGAAGGATGGTTTGTGTGGTTTTGGCATCAAAAGCGGCTAAGGTTTTTGCTTGCGCTTGAAAACTTTGTTCATCGAGTAAAAAAGAGAGAGGTATGAAAGCGTCAGCGCTTTTTTGTGCAATTAAACGGCTTTTTGCTACTAAATCATCGATGTTTCTGGCTTCAATGAGTATCGGTGTTGTACCAATATTTTTCATATTTTTTTTAAAAAAAGCCTCTTCACTCAATAAGGTTTGGTTGTGATAATCCAGTGCTCGAATGTTGCCATCAAGCTTTAAAAAGGGAATAAGCCCTAGTAATATCAGTGCTGAAATAGCGGTAATGAGAGGGTAGGGTAGATGCAATGTGGGTTTGAAAAAGTGAAACACGGGAGCGCTTTTAAACCCCATGTAAGGGTAGAGAAACGCAAAATGTAGGTAGCTAAACACAAGGGTTAAGATGGCAAACAAGCAGAGTTGCTGAATCAGTAAGAAATTGACCCATCCAAAAATAAAGAAGCCACTGATGGTGGTTAAAAAGCCAAAGAAGACGGCGGTGTTAAACCCTTTTTTGCGTGAGTAATGCCCATGTAAATAGTGATGAAACATGTAATCAATAGCGACCGTACTCATGGCACTTCCAAAAGCAAGGACAAAGAGTGAAATTTCACTCCAAACACAAGAGAGCACCAAAAAGGCAAGCATCACAGAGCTTGCAAGGCTAAGGGCCGTGTTTATTAGAAGAAAAATATTTCGAATGTATACAAGGTACAAAAGAAGCAACAAAAACGTGGAAATACAAACCAGTAAACTGACATCGTCTTTAATGTTTTTGGCATTTTCAACAAAGTAAAAAGAGGGACTAAAGTATCGAATGTTTTCAAACCCTTTGAGCGCATCATGTACAAACGCATAGAGTGCTTCATGGTGTGTGAGTCCGTGCTCAGGGTTGGGTTTAAAAATGGCAAGATAGCCAAAATCGCCTAGGGCTAAGTGCCCATTTTTTATCATCAGGCTGTGATTCTCTTTGGGGGCGCTCAAGTAGCCCAGTGGGTCGTAGCGATCAATCGTGGTATAAAAGGGATTATGCACCATCGCTTCATGAAGGCGCTGAAGTGTTGCTCCAATGTCATCGGTGGGTTTTGGCTGAAACGCTTTGGTATAAAAAGCGTAAGTTTTGAGGTATTCCACACGTTTAGCGTTAGGGGTGATGTCACTGTGAAGCAGGAGCTGATGATCGCGTGTGAGTTTGGATTCAATGGCTTTAATGCGTTGGAGTGAGCTTTTATCAAACCCTTCGCTGGCAATGAGAATTTCGTTGGTGGTATTGAAGTGTGCGTAAATATCTAAATAGGTTTTGCTCTCTCCCTCAGGCAAAAAAGCACTAAGATTGGAGGAGAGGTGGATGCGCTCTTTTAGGAGGAAAAAGCCTGTAAGTACCGCTATAAAAAGGAGGATATTCAGCGTTTTATTCCATAATTTCAATGTCAATCCTATCACCATTTTTCATCGTTACATGTAACGCACTCAGACGTTTATTTTTACGCTCAATACGCACCCCAAAAAGCACATGGCTTATCGCCTCTTTAGGAGAGAGATAGGTACTGTTTTGCTCAACGTTGGCATCAAAAAACTCCTCCAGTAAAAGGGTGTTTTCTTCATGAACCGCTTTAATAATCATAAATAAATAGGTGAGTGAGGGCATCTGTTGTGCTTCAACCATCTGGTAGCCATTTTCATCTTGAATGGAGAGTTTATCTTCAAAATAGGTGAGCACTTTGGTGTTGGGTTTCGTGTACTCAATCACAATAGTATGCTCGCCAAAGGTAATAAATCCCTCAAGTGCAAGCGTTTTATCCAGCGCATAGAGGTAGCGCGTCTCTTTAAACGCAGAAGCGCCTAAAAGCAGGTTGAACATAAGGCAGAGTAGCGCAAGAAACTTCATTGCTTTAGTCTCGCCTTAAAAAGACAAAATGGCGGTGTAAAAATTGTACAACTCCCCCTAAAAGAAAGACCATATACCAACCAAACGAGGAGTAAATAATCCAATAACCGTCGTTTTTGAGCAATAAAATCGTTACATGTAAAAGGATGTTGACAAACGCTAAGCCAATCCAAAAGAGGGTTGAGCGGTTAATGTACGCCTCTTCTTTAGCACTTAAAGGGCGTCTGTGCAGTTTTTTTGCAAAGTAGACAATAATCGAGTCATTGTCAAAATAGCTGGCAATAAGGAAAAAGAGAAAGGCTAAAGAGATGAGCAGTGGAAGAAATTTGAGGACTAAAAAGTCATCCATGACAAACGTACCAATGGCAACTACGATATAAAAAAAGGGAAAAATAAGCGTTTTAAGGTTTCTCTTTTTTAGGAGCAACAGCCAAAGTACCCCCAAAGCCCAAAGTCCTAAAGCAACGGTTTTGACATTAAAATAGCCCAGTAAAATGACCACAATGGGAGCGTATAAAAACGAGAAAAGAATGTGCATTATCTCACCATCCCACCACTGATATTAATCACCTCGCCATTAATGTAAGTAGCTTTATCGCCCAAGAAAAAGATGACTTCAGCGACCTCTTCGGGTTTGCCTAAGCGTTTGCAGGGGATGATTTGGGTAATGGATTTATCCACATGTTCAATCATCTCCGATTCAATCACCCCAGGGGCTACCGCATTGACACGAATGTTGTAGCGTCCAACTTCAACACATAAGGCTTTAGTAAAGGCGTTAATGCCCCCTTTACTCGCAGAGTAGTTCACCTGTCCTCCATTGCCTACCACGCCTGAAATCGAAGAGACATTCACAATCGAGCCCTCTTTGGCTTTCATCATCTGCGGTAAAATCGCTTTGGTAACATAAAAGAGGCTGTTAAGATTGGCATTCATAACATCGCTCCATTCACTCTCTTCCATAAAGAAGAAGAGTTTGTCACGGGTAATGCCTGCGTTATTGACTAAGACATTTACATGTAAAGATTCAAAAGCTATTTTGACTGCTTCTTGATTGGTTAAATCGCATTGGATGATTTCGCCCTGCTCAATGCTCTCAAGCAGGCGTTGCGCCTTCTCTTTTTGGGTATGGTAGTGAATGTAGACAAAGTAGCCCTCTTGTGCAAAATAACGTACAATGGCTTCACCAATGCACCCAGTCGCTCCTGTGACTAAGACTTTTTTCATGCAAAAACCCCTCGATGAAGCTTTTTTTGAACCTGCGCAATGTCCACATCCATACGTCTATCTTCCATCAAAGCAGGTATTTTTTTACGAAGGGTGGTGTAGCTTTTCAGTAAGAAAGGGGAAACATTGTGTGTACCTCGAATGTCTATGGCTTGTGCAAGTCCAATGAAAGCGATGCTCAGCATTAATTCCAAAGGCTCCATCATCTTTTTAAAATCGAGTGCGGCAGTGGTTCCCATGCTCACTTTATCTTGATTAAGCGATTCGGTAGGGCGTGAATGGATGGATGCTGCGGTGGTATTTTTAATGACATCAGCACTGAGAGAACTGAGCGTAATTTGCATGGCTTTAAAACCATGAAAATAAGGCTCTTTTGAGAGTTTAAGGTTTTCGCCAATGCCTCGATTGAACTTGTGGTCAACCAAAAGGGCAAACTCTTTATCCAAAAGGTCGGCAAGATTGGCGGCACAAATTTTCAGTGTGTCCATTGCATGGGCGACGTAGCCACCGTAAAAATTGCCTGAGGTGTAAATTTTTTCATTGACACCATCAATGAGCGGATTGTCATTAACGGAGTTAATCTCCTCTTCCACCCATTTTTTAGAAATGGCTAAATTGTCACGAATAACCCCTAAGACTTGAGGTGCGCAACGCATGGAGTAGGTATCTTGAATGTTAAGGTCATTGTCCTCAAAAAATTTGTCGTACCTATCATCCCGCCCATGAGTCAGTTTTGAGCCTTCAATTTTAGCTTGAATGTTAGCAGCACTTTGGATTTGTCCGTTAAAAGGTTTAGCTTCATGCACAAAGGCATCCAGTGGGGTGGTGTCGCCCAGTAAAACTTCAAACATGCCCGCCACAAAAGACTCCATGCTTGAGAGGATGACCTCAAAACGCTCCAGCGCACACAGCGCAATCGCACTCATAATGGTCGTACCATTCATAATGGCGAGGGCTTCTTTGGGCTTAAAAACATAAGGGGTAATGCCTAGCTTTTCATACACCTCTTTTGTGCTTTGAATTTTTCCCTCAAACCATACCTCTCTCTCGCCTGCAATCACTGCGGCAATGTAGGAAAGTGGTGTTAAATCACCACTTGCCCCCACCGAACCTAACGAGGGAATCACAGGAATAATCTCTTTTTCCAGTAAAAGCTCCAAACGCTCTAAAAGGGCATAGGAGATACCTGATTTGCCTTTTGCAAGGGAGATAAGACGGCAGATAAGGGCGTAACGAGAAGCTTGTATACTCAGCGATGCGCCTACGCCACAGCCGTGAAAACGGTAGAGGTTTTGTTGGAGTATTTCACTTTGTTCATAGGTGAGGTAGTTTTTACCACTTGCCCCATACCCTGTGGTCACACCGTAAATGGGTTTGCCTTTTTTAATTTCATTCATTAAAAAGGTATGTCCTAACATAAACGCCTCTTGAAAAGCAGGCTCTTTTGAAATGCAAATCTGTGTCGCTTTTGTAATCTCGTCTAGTGAAATATAGCGGTTGTCTAGGGTTAGTTTCATGTTCTCTTCTCTTTCCAAAAATGATAAAAATTAAACCATTGCTTAGGGTAGCGCTTCACTACATCTGCTAAAAAATCAGCGTAGTGTTGCATAGTGGTTTCAATTTCTTCGGTTTGATGATGGGTTTTATTCATGGTTAAATCAATAGATTCAATGCGATAGGTTCGAGGTTTTTCGTAAATAACCACCATCGCAATTAAAGGCTTTTGTGTTTTGTAGGCAATGGCAAAAGGATTTTGATTAAAAAGGGCAGGTTTGCCAAAAAAGAGGAGCTCTTTGGCATGTTTAGGCTCTGTGGCACGGTCTGCCATCATGGCGATGGCTTCGTCGCGCAGTAGTGCGGAGGCAATTTCAAGGGAGACACTCGAAGCCCCCTTAGAGAGGTCAATGATGTGTAAATTACTGTTTTTGGTCTCTAAGGATTCTTCAATCGCTTTAATCTCTTCTAAAAGGGCTTCTTGCATAATGACATTCATTTTAAAGCCACTAAAACAGTTCCCAGCAGCCGCCCAGCCCCCAAAATGTGATAAAAGTAAAATGGAGCCTTGTTGAACATTGCCTAAAAGAAGCTCAGGATTGTCCATAACAAATGTGTAACTTTGTGGCGCTACTTTGGAGATAAAGCGGTCACACATGGTAATGGCAAAGTGGCGTAAATGCTCAAAATAGTTCCACAGTGTAAAAGGCTCCCCAATCTGTGCGTAGTACTCTTTGAGGGCTTCTTTGACGTTGTGTGCAACTAAAAAATAAAAAAAAGTGACAGGATACATAAGGTAATAAATAAAGGTGTAGCCTAAGGTTTTATAGAGATTAAAAACGAGCCGAATGCTCCAGCCACTCCCTCTTTGTTTCGTACTCATCGGTATCTTTTTTTCAAATAAAACTTGCGAGGCAAGAGTTTGACATGCACCATAACAATGGCAGCGGTGTCCCAAAATTTTTTAAAGTGGCTCACACGCTCTTCAGGTTTAGGGTAGTAACACTCCACTACCACTTCTTTAATGAGCCGTTTTTTCCATGCGTGTTTGACCAACACTTCCATCTCCCAATCAAAGCGTTTGGTCTCAATGACCAAATCTAAAATGGACGTCGGGTAGAGACGAAAACCTGAGAGTGAATCGGTAATGTGCTGCTCCGTGTCCCAACATGCCCAAAAATTACTAAACCATCTGCCAAATTTTGAGCCATTGGGCACATGGTTAATTTCAAAATTGCGTGCCCCGATGATAATCTGATGCTCACCATCGCAGGCTTCTATGATTTTGGCAATTTCACCCGCTAAATGTTGCCCATCGCCATCAAGGCTAATGAAATACTCAAAGCCTTTTTGTTGTGCCTCTTTTGCCCCTGTAATAATGGCGGCTCCTTTGCCCTGATTGGTTTCATGGCGTAAGAGAGTGAGCCTCTCATGGGGCGTGAGCAGTGACGCCACAGGTGTGTTTGAACCGTCATCGACAATAATGAGTTCATACCCATGAGAGAGGACATCTTGGGCTACGTTTTGGATGGTTAATGGGTTGTTGTAGGTGGGCACAACAACAATAATATCACTCTGTTTCATAGATAAGTTCAGCCACTTTCTCGTTGGAATTTTTGACGGTTATTTTGACCTTTTTTTCGTTACATGTAACATCAAAAAAGAGGGTTGTTTTAGGCAAAATAGGTTTTAGAAACTTTGCTTTTTGAATACGTTTAATCTTTACATGTAAAAGCTGTGCACTCATATCGAGTAAGACAAATCCAGGCAATAAAGGGTTGTTTGGAAAGTGTGCTTGAAAAATGGGATGATGCGCATCGCTCAAGGTAACACTTAGCTGGTGTGGCTCGAGTGTTATGGGCGTATAAAGATTGGTTAAAATCGTATTATCCTTCACGTTAGTTTCAACATAAGATGGTATATTATAAAAAGATAGCTAAATAAAGGCAAAAAATGAATCGTTTTTTTGAAGAGAATGACACCTGCTCCGCTTTGGAAGCACAGTATAACGCCCAGCGCATCGCTTTTGCACCCATTATTTTCCAAACTGCTCGTTCCATGAGAGATTTGGGTGTTTTAAGAGCACTTTATGAGCATAAAGAGGGAATGAGCCTTGAAGCACTGGTAGAGGAGACGGGATTGAGCCTTTATGGACTCATCACGCTTTTAGAAACAGCGCTCAGTGCGGATATTGTGAAACAAAAAGAAGCACTTTATTTCATCACAAAAACGGGTTATTTTTTACTCAATGACCCTATGACCATTGCCAATATGAATTACAACCATCATGTGAATTATCAAGGGCTTTTTTGGTTGGATAAAGCGATTGTGAGTGGTAAACCTGAGGGCTTAAAAGTGTTTGGTTCATGGGAGAGTATTTACCCAGCCCTTAGCTCTTTACCAGAGGAGGCACAGCAGAGTTGGTTTAGATTTGATCACTTTTACTCCGATAGCGCTTTTGCTGAAGCGGTGCAAAAACTCTTAGTCCTTAAGCCCAAACGCATTTTGGATGTGGGTGGCAATACGGGTAAGTTTTCGATGCTCGTAGCCAAAAGCGATACACAATTACATATAAGCATTATGGATTTGCCTGAACAGCTCGCATTGGCAAAAGAGAACATCCAAAAAGAGGGTTTAGATAAGCAGATTTCCCTGCTTCCTGCTAATGTTCTTTCCCCAGAACATCTCTTCCCCAAAGGGTTTGATATTATCTGGATGAGTCAGTTTTTAGACTGCTTTAGCGAAGAGATGATTGTAATGATTTTGAGCAAAGCCAAAGAGGCAATGGATGAGCATACACGGCTTTGCATTATGGAGCCGTTTTGGGATAGACAGCGTTTTGAAACCTCTGCGTATTGCATTATCAATACATCGCCTTATTTTACCGCTATGGCAAATGGTTACAGTAAGATGTACCACTCTAAAGATTTCATTGCCTTAATTGAACGCGCAGGGCTTATAATAGAAGCCATTGACGACCATTTAGGGGTGTGCCAAAGCCTGTTGTATCTTAAACGCTCTTAAGCACAATGCGAAAATGGTTAATGCCCTTTTTGTGGGTGTATTCTAATTTCATCCCATGCAAACGAATGACATGCCATGTAATAAAAAGACCAAAGCCTAAGCCTCGGGAGCTTTTTTGTTTTTTACCCTCTAAAAAATAAGGCTCAGCGTAGCGCTCAAGAGAGAATTCTAGTTCTGGGGCATGATTGGAAATGGTGATGGTATTTAGGGTGTTTTCAAGATAAACCTTACCATCACTGGCGTAGTTAATGCCATTATCAAGCAGGTTTTTTAAAGCAACCCCAAAGAGTTCAAAATCAACCGAAATTTCAATGGGCGAGAGGTTACATGTAATGTGCTCTTTCTTATCTTCTAATATATCCAAAGCAAAGTCCACCACATCTTCAATATGATAACTCTTGATGTCGAGTTTTAATTCATCAGCACTCAGTTTTTCAATGCGTGAAAACTCTTCTAAAAGGGCTTCTTGACGCTTAAACACATTTTGCAAAATCTTCGCATAGGTGGCATCTTCTATCATTTCAGAGGCAAGTTTCCCTTTGGTGATAGGCGTTTTTAACTCGTGCATAATGTTGCGTAAAAAGAGTTGCCTTGAATCTCTGAGTGATTTGATTTTAGAAACGGCAGCGTCAAATTCATTGGCAAGAGCGGCAATTTCATCTTTTTTACTGCTTTTACATGTAATGTCATAATGCCCGTTGGCAAAGTGTTTAATTTGTTCGCGCAAGGTCTTAAGAGGTAGGATGCTACGCAAAATACCAATGTAGAGAAAAATAACAAAAGCAACAATGAGGAGTGGAAAAAAAAGGCGTGGGAAAAGCTCTTTTTCATAGGGTAATTGCACCACCAGTGGGGGATTTTCTTTGTTGTGTAAAATAGCATACATATGGATACCATAGGGTAATATTTCCATACGAAAGCGCATTTTCTCTTCCATTTGGCGCATAGGAATAGGACGTGGGTGTTGGGGAAGTTCTAAAAGCGATTGAATGAGTTTACTATCATGCACGATAACAAAGCCCAACTCTTCAAGCTTACTTAGATCGAGTTGACGTGTTTGGGGAACAAAAGCAGAACGAATGGCAATGTGTGCGTAATCACTCATTTGTCGAATAGTCTCTTCTCTCTCATGCAAAAAAAGAGAGACAAAAATAGCGCCAATACCAAAAAGTGCCAGCGCAAAAATCAGTGATATACGGGTAATAATCGAATGGTACCACTTCATGCTTGAAGCCTATAGCCTATGCCTCGTACAGAGTGAATCAGTTTTGGCTCTTTGGAGCTTTCTCCGAGTTTGGTGCGAATACGGCTAATCAGTACATCCAAACTTCTGCTCTCATTCTCCTCGTTAAGGCTTAAGGCACTGCCTAAGAGTTCAGCTCTGGAGACCACACAGTTGTTCTTTTTAATGAGATGGGCTAAAACATCAAATTCTGCTGGGGTGAGGGTGAGGGGTGTGCCTTGAAAAAAAATGGTATGGCTCTCTTCTTTAAGGATGAGAGTCATGGGTACGTCTTCTTGTGGATAGGTACTTTTTTTATAACGCCTTAGCACACTCATAATGCGAGCATAAAGCTCTTTGGGCTCATAAGGCTTTGGTAGATAATCATCCGCACCTAATTCTAGTCCAATAATTTTATCTTCCAAATCACTGCGAGCTGAGGAGATAATAATAGGAATATCGTTTTTTAAACGCACTTCTTTGCAGATTTCAAGCCCGTCCATGCCAGGTAAGGAGAGATCAAGAATCAGCAGGTCATATTTTTTGAGACTTAAGGCACTAATGCCAAGATAGGGGTCTTCGTAGTTGGTAACGGTGATGTTGTAGCGTTTGAGAAAATGGGTTAAAATTTCAGCCAATTCGCTGTCATCTTCGATCATTAAAAGATTGGGTTGCATAGCACACATCCTTTAGGTTTCTTTCTAAAATCATACGCTGTTTGTTTGAATGGTTTGTTAATCGTAGGAATGTCCACTAAAAGGCATGTGAGGCGAACATAGACGCTTACAAAAGCGTCTATGTGAAAGATATTATTTTAAAAGCTCTTTTTCACGCACCATAAAAGGAACCCCTTTAATGCCTGCGCCAAAATATTTTTGTTTGAGTGTTTCAATGCGTCCAACTTCTTCATCACTGATTTTTTGCTCATAACTGACGGTTTCGTCAAAGTATTTTTTCAAAATAGCAATTTTCTCTGCATCATTTTTTGCTTTAGCACTCTCTTTGTAAACCAAAACTGATTTTTCTAAAGAAGTACGTGCATGTACAGGTGTAAAAATCAGCTTAATGTTATTGGTCGTAAGTCTTTGCTCAATTTGTGCTAATTCTTGTCTGCAATAAGGACATTCTGGGTCGGTAAAGACAACTAAAGTCTCTTTTTTAGGATCATTACCTAATGAGACGATGTTCTTTTTATCTTCTTTTTTGTAAAGCGCTGAGAGATTTTTTTGAAGATCTGCCATCTCCATCATCTCTTTAATGCTTCCGCCTTGTTTAATACTAATGACATCAGGGAAGATGAGGTCATCTTTGGTAAAAATACTCAATTTTTGAGAACGCGCGCCATCGCTTAAGTTAAGCGTTACAAAATCCATACCTTCGATATTATCGACTTTTTTACGAGAGATAACTTCGATGGTGATATTGGGAACTTGAATTGTCGATTTGAAGTGTTCAACAATTTGTGCGTCTGTTGCTGCAAAAAGTGTGCTAGAAAGCAGTGCAACAAACCATAAAATCTGTTTTTTCATTCATTTTCCTTATAATTTTACAGAAATAATCTGCATGAAATGAGAGGTATTGTACAATAAAAAAGGTAATAAATTGTTAATCCAAAGGATTATAATGCAAGAGAATATCGATAAACAGGGGCTTATAAAGGAAATTGAAGGGCTCATAGAATCTGACCCAAATGCACCAATTTCTTCTTTTTCTATGTTGGATTTTTTAGAGATAGATGAGCTGTGTTCTATCAAAGCAACTCTGCTGAAATCCAAAGCAAACCGTTCCGTAGAAAATGAAAAATGGTTTGATGCGTTGTGTAAAAAGTAATGTCTAGGCTTTACATGTAAAGCTTAGGCGATAGGATGCGTCATAATCTTATACCCTTCCCCCTTAATGGTTTCAATGAGATGAAGAGGCATCTTTGCACGCAATTGTCTGACTAAAGAGCGCATTCGCTCTTCACTGACAATTTCGTCATGATAGACGTACGAAGCAATTTCATTAAATGAGACAATACTGGGTGATTTTAAGAAAAGGTGTTTGAGTAAGAGTGCTTCTTTTTTTCCGAGCATTATTTCGTCATTGTAGTGGATAAATTTTGAATTTTGAAAGTCAAAATAGATCTCTTTGGTGACGAAAAAAATACTATCATTCCAGACATTGCAGAGTTTATAAATACTAAATGTAATCTCTTCAGGTAAAAAATCTTTAACTAAAACGCAGTCATAGCCCAAATAATAAAGGGGTTTAAATAAGGAGGGGTCTGGGTCTTTTTCTAAAATCAGAAGCACAGGTGCAGTACTTTCATTTTCTCTGATATATTTTATCGTGCTTGGGTTGAGCGGGTCTTTTAGGTTCAGTACGAAAAGAGCGTACGCATTTAAGGAGCTTTCTTGCAATAATTCTGATTCATGACTCAATTGCTTAACGTCTACTTTTAAGCGTAACGTATTTAAATAACTTGCTATACGTGTCGCTAAGAGTTTATCTGGCTCAAGAAGAACTATTTTCAAAATCTGTCCTTTAGGTCATTTTTGACGTTTTATTGTGGTATTAATTCTATCTATAATTTACTTATTATCTTGTTTTTTTTAATCTATTGACATAGAAGGTTGTAGCCTTGTAACACTATGGAAGATAAAAAATGAAGCAGAACGGATAGGGACGTAAAAACAGGGATTAGAAACTGTTTTTACGTCTTTTTATTTAGATAGTTTCTCCAGCAATTAAGCCAAAGGTTAAACAATCCGTAACAGCAACCGTACCCAAACGGCTAGCACCGTGTGTTCCTCCCGTTACTTCGCCTGCGGCAAATAGACCTGGAATTGGTTTGTTGGTATTAGCAGAAATAACACGTGCACTGG
Source organism: Sulfurospirillum barnesii SES-3 (assembly GCF_000265295.1). Taxonomy (NCBI): domain Bacteria; kingdom Pseudomonadati; phylum Campylobacterota; class Epsilonproteobacteria; order Campylobacterales; family Sulfurospirillaceae; genus Sulfurospirillum; species Sulfurospirillum barnesii. Next base: position 2,194,138 of record NC_018002.1, on the reverse strand, counting down.
TATCAATTTTTAAACCACCCATAGTATGGTGAGGTTTTGGCATCAAACGAATGGCATAAAAAGGCCCTTTCATATCAATAGGAGCCGCTTTTAAATCTTTTAGGGTTTGTTTTTTAAACTCATCCTCTTTACCTGCAAGAGCGTCTTCATTGTATTTTTTAACCGTTGCTTTGAGCGCATCGGCTGGAATTTTATAATTGGCTGCTAGTGCATCAAGGGTATCAAATTTTTTCATAACACCTGTTTGAATTCCTTTTTCAACTTGAGGATAGATTTGCTCACCAAAGGTATTATAGGTACCAAAGCTTACAGGGAACATTTTTGGAGCTTCTCTTAAGATAACATACTCAGCATCCGCTCTGGTTTTTCTATCTGCCATTTCATTCATAAATCGTTTGCCGTTTCTAACATCTACAGCGATTCCATGAACAAAGAGACCTTGTTGGGTTAGAAGGGGTGCTACACCAAAGCCCCTCTCATCTGGGCTTGCCCATGGTCCTTGTTGAATCCAGTCAATATGCACAGGCATAGCACCGATTTGAAAGGCTTTGAGCATTGCACCTGCGGTTGCGCCATCGTGGTTGGTTGCATCTTGGTCTTCTGCAATTCTAGGGTCTTGCATTTTTCTATAGATTTTGTCCATTGCAAAACCACCAGAGGCTAAAATAACACCTTTTTTAGCACGGTACACTTTTTTCTCACCGCTTTTATTCTCAACATCATCGCTTACAAGGTTTTTATCGAAGCGATAATTAATACGTGCGGTGACACCTAAAACCGATGTGCCATCGCTACTCATAACAAAATCATCCATTTTAGCACGGGTGAGAATCTTGCACCCTGGAAGTTTTTCAACAAAGGCTGCCATAGGTTGAATAATGCCTGAACCACTCATGTTTTCAGTGACTAAGGTACGAGGGGCAGAGTGTCCGCCAAACCATGCAGGTTTGACATCTTGAAATTTTGCACCGCATTTTAGAGCAAATTCTAAAGCGTCATTAGAGCGTTTAACAATGGTTTGAAGCATCTCAACGTGGTTAATACCCAAACCTGCTTTTAAACAATCGGCAATAAATTTCTCACCCGAATCTTCAATGCCATATTTTTTTTGCCATGTACTGTTGGGAACGGCCATACCACCACCATTAATGACGGAGTTGCCACCTACACGTCCCATTTTTTCTAAAATCAAAACTTTATAGCCTCTCTCCGCCGCTTTAGCCGCAGCTGCAAGACCTGAAAAGCCTGTACCAATAACGATAACATCGTATTCTTCATCAAATTTTACTTCTTTTTCTGTGGGTGCTGCTGCCATCGCTTGACTTGCGCTGAGCATGGCACCTGTAACTCCTAGTGCTCCTAGTTTTAGAGCATTACGTCTTGACATTGTCTCTTGACTCATTTAAAACTCCTTTTTCAGTGTTTTGATTGTTGACACTTGAATTATAGTAATTAACTGTAATATATAATGTAAGATTTTTTTTAAAGCAATATTTAAAAAATGTGTTTAAAAAAATGCTTTTTAGTTTTACTTTAGCTTGAGACAATCATCTGATACCCTTTGCCATTAATGGTTTTAATGCATTTGAGGGGGAGTTTGTCTCTAAGCTGTTTAATGAGTGCTCGAATGCGCTCTTGTGTGATGACTTCATTGTGATAGACAAAGGCGTTTATTTCATCCCATGTAACGATATGAGGTGATTTTAAAAAGAGGCATTTAAGCAATAAGGATTCTTTCCGCCCTAACAATATAGGTTCTTCTTTGGTAATAAACATTCCTTGTTTAAAATCAAAATACATGCCATTACGTAGAAAAAAAACATCGTTATTCCAAATATCGCAGAGTTTATAAATACGAAAGACCATCTCTTCAACAGGAAATGGTTTAAGGATGACATCGTTGTAGCCAAGATAATAAAGGGTTTTAAGCATCATGGCATCTTCCATGGGCTCTACAATCAGTAAAATGGGAGCGTAGCCTCCGTTGTCTCGAATAAAATCTATCGTACGTGCGTCAGTGGGATTTTTGAGGTTGAGGACAAATAAGGCGTATTCATCCAAAGAAGTGGCTTCATCAAACAGTGCTTGTTTATCGTAGGCTTTTTTTATGGTGATGTGTAAGCGGCAGTTGTTAAGGCAGATGTCTATTTCTTCTTGGAGGACTCTATCATGTTCAAGAATAAAAATTTTCATACGCAGAACATCCCTTTGAGATAATTTTTTTACATGTAAGGCTTTAAAGCATTACATGTAAAAAAACAATAGGCCTTACACACAAGGTGCAAAGCCTATCAGCGCATAAAAATCAGAAGTTGTATTTAAGGTAAAAACGTCCATAAAGGAAATATCACCAGAAACATGATCATACGTACCATAACCTGCCCATAGACGTGTTGAGAAACCTTTAAGTGCACCACTGAAAGCGTACTTGATGTCGATGTTAATTTCATCGGCACCATCAAGGTTCATGCCAGCGTTAGCAATACCTTTAGTACTTTGGTCATAATGTGCGTATTTTAAACCTGTGCTAAGACCAGGGACTCCAAAACCATAAATGGCTTCAACGGAGTACGCATCCACACCTGCAAAAATAGCATTGTTGGTAAGCATATCGGTATAAGCAATGGTATCTGGAACGTGACCTAAGGTGCCTGGAAAGTTTGCTTCTTCATCCATAGTGGTGTAGGCAACATTGAGTTTTACACCTGAAATTTCAGTACTTGCTTTAAACCCGTAGAGTCGTGCATCATCACCACCCACTTGACTAGTAGGACCAGGAGTAGAATAAACACGGCTATCATAATCAGCACCCGCATAGGTTATTGCTAATGAAAGAGGGAAGCTAATAGGTAGTTTGTATTCTGCTTGTAAGTAGTATTGGTCATATCCTCCCGCACCTACAAATACAGGGGCATCGTAAAAGCGTGCATTTTCATTGGTTGTCATGTACTGACCGTCAACTGTTAAGCCTTGAATGCTTTTATTGACAAAGAAAAGTGAATAGATACCTTTTTTCAAGTGCATATCTTTTTGGGTTGCTGTGTTTCGTGCATCACTGCCATAACGCATTTGCCAATCTTGAATGTACATGAGTTTAACCATGGTATCTGGAATTTCATTGATGGTTAACACGGCTGCATCAAACGAGTCTTCCAAAGCAAAGGCAGAACTGGTCATGATAAGGGGTGTTTTAATTTTTTGGCGACCAATCATAATGTTTGATTTTGAGTAGGTGTACTGAATGTACGCTTCTGAAAGAAGGGTTGTACTGACGGAGTTACGCTCATCATCTTCGCTAGCAGGTTGTCCGCCAGGTGTTCCATCATAATCTTTTTTGTGAAAACCTAAATCATGAGCCGATTGAAATGCCATACCCAGTTTAAAGCCATACAAGCTATCGGTGACGTATTTAAGTTCAGCTGCGACGGAACCAACATTGACATTATTCACAGGGGCGGTTTGTGTCGTAGCATCCGTTTCTGAGCCTGCAGTGTAAACAAAACGTAACTCACCTGTGACTTTACCGTTTTTAAACGCATCAGCAAGTGTGTCTGCTGCATACGCCATGGTGCTAAGACTCATAAGCGCTGCAAGGGATAATTTAACGAGTTTCATATTTCTTCCTTTATGTTAAGGTTTTTTCGCCAAGAAAATCAATCAACCTTGCCCATCGTATTATAAACAATGACCATACAATGAGCAATGGTTTAGCCTTATTTCAACTTTTCAATCAGGGTTTTTTCTATCTCTTCTTTTTTCTTATCGAATTTGCCATTGTAAAATTCATACTCTGGTTTGTAATAGTTAAGATAGCTTTTTAGACCATGGTGACCCACTTCAACGTGGCATGAAGCACATCCAATTTTGTTCTCAGTGTCTTTAAGGCTATCGTAATGCGCATGCATTTTAATCCCTTTTTCACTGATATTTGGATTGGTTTGATAATTGGTATGACAACTAATGCATCCCGCATCCACTACAAAATGGTCACGTTTTGCACGGTTTGCATGCCAATCAATGGCATCAGGATTGCCAAAAAAGTGAATCGCGCCCTCAACCACACCGTTTCTAGCTTTGGTATAGATATAATTTAAAACATTGTCATGTGGTAAGTGACAGGTAACACATGCCACCTTCATACCGCTTTTACCAGCACCACCGTGTACATCGGTATGATACGCTGCAACCATAGGTGCCATTTCATGACAAACGATACAAAATTTATCGTCACTGGTTCGATGTAGTCCCTCGTACATTGCAAGAGAGAACAGAAGACCAATGAACACACCCGCTGCGCCAAAGAGAAAAAGTTTGCTCTTGATAAACAAAAGAATTTTTTTCATCATGGTGTCTCCCTCATCCATAGCTTCACATCATTGCTGTGACAGCTTAAACACATATTGTCTGACTTTTGGTGTTCAAAGTGACACTCATCACAATAAAGTTTTGGACCATCGTGAATGGAATTGTGCGGATTGACGTGTAATGTATCCATAAATTTAAGTCGCTCTGCCAAATACTGTTTTGATTTATGACAGGAGAGACACCCCTCATCCCCAATCAATTTAAAATTCTCAGGGTTGTCGCCTTGATTCTCATGACAATCTGTACACTTGAGTGACAGTTTTGCATGGTGTGCTTTTATAGGGAACTTTTCTTTCATTTCAGCACTTATTGGTATCTCTTTTGCAGGAGACGGAGTTGCCGCCTCACTGCCTATAAGAGACATAGCGCTTAGAAGAAGAAAAACTCCTATAGAAAAAAGAGTTTTTTTGCTACGCATGATTAGATACTTTCTCCTGCTACCATACCAAATACAAGACAATCTGCAATCGCACAACTGCCTAAACGACTTGCACCGTGTGTTCCACCTGTGACCTCTCCTGCTGCATAAAGGCCTGGGATTGGTTTGTTTGTGTTCCCTGAGATAACTTGTGCTTTGGTATTGATTTTTAGACCACCCATTGTATGGTGAGGTTTTGGAACGGTACGAATCGCATAAAATGGTCCTTTCATCTCAATCGCCTCTTTGCCTACAACATCTTTAAGGGATTGTTTTTTGAATTCATCTTCAACGCCATTTTTTGCATCTTCGTTGTATTTTTTAATGGTTGCTTTAAGGGCATCGGCAGGGATTTTGTAGTTCGCTGCTAATGCATCAAGGGTGTCAAATTTTTTCATAACGCCAGATGCAAGACCTTTTTCAACCGCTGCATAAATTTGCTCATCAAAGGTGTTATACGTACCAATGGCTACAGGGAATGCTTTTGGATCTTGGTGTAAGATGACATATTGAGCATCTGCTCTGGTTTTACGATCAGCCATTTCATTCATAAAGCGCTTACCGTTTCTTACATCTACGCAAACACCTTTAACAAAGAGACCTTGTTGTGTAAGAAGAGGTGCTACACCAAAACCTTTCTCATCTGGGCTTGCCCATGGTCCTTGTTGAATCCAGTCAATATGCACAGGCATTGCACCAATTTGGAAGGCTTTAAGAAGTGCACCTGCGGTTGCGCCATCATGGTTGGTTGCATCTTGATCAGGAACAATACGTGGGTCTTGAAGTTGTCTATAAACTTTATCCATAGAAAAACCACCACTTGCTAAAATAACACCTTTTTTCGCTTTATAGACTTTTTTCTCACCTGATTTGTTTTCAACATCATCGCTTAAGAGTTTGTTATCAAAGCGGTAGTTTGTTCTAGCCGTAACACCCACAACACTTGTACCATCAGCACTCATTACAAAATCATCAAATTTTGTACGTGTCATTAATTTACAACCAGGCAATTTCTCAACAAAAGCAGCCATAGGTTGGATAATCGCAGAACCACTCATGTTTGATGTAACAATGGTTCTATTAACTGAGTGACCACCAAACCATGTGGGTTTTTTACCCAATTGGTATGTTGCACCACATTTAATGGTAAAATCTAAAGTCTCTTGTGCACGTTTACCAATGACTTCTAGCATCTCAACGTGGTTAATACCAAGACCCGCTTTTAGAGCATCTTTGATAAACAATTCTGATGAATCTTGAATACCAAATGCTGCTTGATCTTTGTTATTTGGAACGGCAAATGCACCACCGTTAATAACAGAGTTTCCACCCACACGACCCATTTTTTCTAAAATTAAAACTTTTAAGCCTCTCTCTGCCGCTTTTGCTGCAGCTGCCAATCCTGCAAAACCTGTACCAATAACGATTACATCGTATTCTTCGTCAAATTTTACTTCTTTTTCAGTTGGGGCCGCTGCCATTGCGCTCGTTGCACTTAGCATCGCACCTGTTACGCCTAAAGCACCTAGTTTTAGAGCATTACGTCTTGACATCATCTCTTTACTCATGGAAAATCTCCTCTATTTGAAGTTCTTTTTTTATTTCAAGCTTAATTTTAACAACTAGATGTGATATTTAATGTGAGATATGTAAAAAAAGTTTTTTTAGAGGAGAATATGTTACTTATTATACATTATCACCGATTTTAAGAGAAAAAAAGTGTTTAGAAGTCCTAAAAATGGAAGAAGAGGTTTTTACATGTAAAACCTCTTGAAAAAAAAAGTTATATTTTTTATAAAAGATTATAAATCAAAAAAAGGTAGAAGTGTTTAGTATTTTTTCCCCACACACGAGAGAATCTCTTTATCATGGATGGATTCAACAAGGGGTTTGAGGCTTTTACATGTAAAGAGTTTGAGTGTTTCATTTTTAAGGGCTTTGAGTTCGGCACTAAAACCACTTTTGCTAAAGATCACCAGCATATCAGGCTCGAACTCTGCTAACGCACATTTTTCTCTTAGGCTTGAGAGTTCGGATTTTTTCACTTTGGTATTGGTGTATTTGCAACTACCTGCGATGAGTTTGCCTGATTTTGTTTTGGCTAAAATATCAATTTCACAGTTTTTATCCCAATAGCTTCCAACTTCTACAATACTATCTTCGATAAAACTTTGTTGTAAAAAAGCCTGAGAGAGTTGTATAAAAATAAGGCTACTAAAAGCGTGCTGATGGTTTTCAAATGCTTTTTTTACTTCACTAAAATCATTCTCTTTAATACTCTTATAGTAAGGCGAAACAAAAGCAAACCAAAAACGCATAAAAGGAGCGTTGAAGTTGAGTTTATCGGAGTTGTCATCCTCTTCTCTTAAGGGTCTCTCTAGGGAATACTCACGCTCTACCAGACCACTACGTAAAAGTGTATGAAGCGCTTCATTGCCCTCTTCACGGCTTAGTCGAGCACGTTTAAACGAAGAAAATATCCGTCTATCGCCCGTGGCACAAGCGCTTAAAATGGCATGGACGTGTTTGTTGCTGTGGGTGAGTTTGGTGATGTCTACGTGAATGTAAGGGTAATTTTTTAAAATTTTATGCTCAATGAGTTTGAGTAGGGGTTGCGTGGTATCAATACTCCAGTGAGTACCTCCAAAAACGCTAAAGTATTCGATGGCACGCTCAAGGTCCATCAGAGCATTTTGGCGGTAAAAAGAGCGAAATTGTGCTAAAAGTGTAGGGTGGTGTGACATAAAAAGCCTTTGATGATTTTATGCCATTATACACGAATTTCATCAGCGAGAAAAAAGAGGTTAATGCAGCGGGCACTAACCTAGAGAAGAACACGACGGTTTCCCTCTTTTTTCACATCGTCAAAATTATCGAGGTAATCAAGGTAGGCGACTAAGTATTTTCGGCTCATATCGAAGTGTTCTTTAAAATTTTTAATCTCAATGCCGTTTTCTTTGCGCATAATCTCGCGTACATGAGCCATCATCGCACTGAGCGCTGTTGTTGTCACAAAAAGATTGTGTTCTAGGCGTACCACTTTTTTAGCACGGGTGAGGCTTTTAAGTGCATCATCGCCCATTTTACGGTCAATGTCTAAATCATCGTAGATATTATAAGGCGCATCTGGCGTAAATTCACCTTGTTGTAAAATGCCATAAATCCTCTCTTCAATGAGTGTTTCAAGGTTGTCAATGTCAATATGTGCATTTTTATAGACACCGTTTAAAAAGCTGAGCATTCCCTCAGTACTGAGTTTTTTAAGCACATGTTCAATAAAGAGCGCACTTGCCCATTTGAGTTTGAGGGAGAGAGACGTAGCAGAGAGTAGGGCATAGCTGTTTTTTGCATAAATTCCTCGAATAATGGTTTCTAATTCGTGTTCTACCTCAAGAGGGTAAAGCACTAAGCCTTTTTCATCGACAAAAACATGCTCCATCTCCCGTGCAATAGCAATGGCCTCATCATGGTTGAGTCCAAAGCGTTGGTTGGAGGAGATAAGCCCAAATCCGTGTTTGTGCATACCGACTAAAATAGTAAAGGCTCTTTGATACGCTTTGGTATCAAGGGCTTTGAGTAGCTCGAGTTTGAGTCTCTTTTTCATGGGGTCGTTGATGGGGTTTAGTACACGTCCACCTCCAATGGTTCGACCACGTGCACAAAGAATAAAGGGCTCATCGTGCACTAAAAAGAGGGTTTGTTTAAATTGCAATTTGGCATAGCCAGAGGGAGCCGATTCTTCGGTTTCGTAAAAAAGAATACGTGCTTCCACCTGTTTGGTTCCCACATACACAATAACAGTGCTGTTGTGTTTGAGGCTGTGCCCACCAATGCTCTCTAGCCAGACGTCGGCACTATCAAAACCTCGTATGTAGCCTTTTTTACATAAGAGTGCCCCTTTTTCAAAAGAGGTTTTTTGAGCACTTTGAAGGTTGATGGCAGTACGCTGGGACGCATAAGCAGATTCTACATCGTGGTCGTGTACTTGAAGGTTACGAATAAGGAACTCTTTTTCAAGTTCTGGGGCGTAAATTTTCTCACCCACTTTAATGCTTCCATCGAGCACGGTTCCTGTTACCACCGTTCCTGCCCCTGCAATCGAGAAGCTTCTGTCTACATAGTAGCGAAAGAGTCCATTGCTTTTTTTAGGGATAATGGGGAGGGCGAAAAGGGCATTTTTAAGTTTTAAAATAGAATTTGGCTCATAAATACTCACAGGAATAATCTCCACTAAGTGAAGGTTTTTGAGGGTTTTAAAATGCTCAATGATTTCAAATTTACGCTCTTCTATGACCGCATCGCTGGCAAGGTCTTTTTTGGTGAGTGCGATGATAATATTTGTTACATGTAAAAGATTTAAAATCTCTAAATGCTCTTTACTTTGGGGCATAAGACCCTCGTTGGCATCAACCACCACCAAGCTGGCATCAAAACCAAAAGCCCCTGCAATCATGTTTTTTAAAAGCTTTTCGTGTCCTGGAACATCAATGAAAGCGACGTTTTTTGCTTCGTTTTGCATGGAAGAAAAGCTTAGATTGATAGTAATGCCTCGGCGTTTTTCCTCTTCTAAGCTATCGCCCTCAAAGCCTGTAAGTGCAGTGATGAGTGCGGTTTTTCCATGGTCAACATGACCTGCGGTTCCTACAATACTATACTCCATTTAATGTCCTATAATCTGTTTAATGATGGCAATCACATGCGATTCATTCTGTGGAAGAATGGTGCGAAAATCGAGTAAAAATTTATCCTCTTCAATGCGCCCAATGACCAATTTTTCACGAAATTTTTTCTCCAAAAGGGTCGCTTTTCCTTTTACATGTAAGGCAATGGTAGGAAACTTGCGATTAGGAAGTGTTCCGCCTCCCATATAGGTGTCACTGTGCACGATTTCACAGCTATTTTCGCCAACCGCCTCTTTTACATGTAAGGCTCTTTGGCTGAGCTCTTCAACACTGCGAAAGAGTAGCCACAAGGTAGGAATACTCTCCCACTCCTCTTTGAGGTAGGCTTTAATGCTCTCTTCTAAAAGGCAGAGCGTTATTTTATCGACTCGAAGCATGCGTAAGAGTTGGTTTTGTTTGAGTTTTTCAATCAAATCCGCACGCCCTGCAATAATGCCTGCTTGCACACTGCCAAAGAGTTTATCGCCACTAAAACTAATGAGGGAGGGATTACATGTAAGAATTTCGCCTAAGGAGTGCTCACGGACTCCTAGATTGTAAGGGAGTTTTGGAAGATAGCCACTGCCAAGGTCATAGTAGTCTAAGAGGGCGTGTTGGCTTGCAAGCGCTTTAATCTCCTCATACGCAACCGCTTCACTAAACCCCTCAATGGAGAAGTTGGACTGGTGCACTTTCATAAGCATCACCGTGTTTTCATTAATAGCGTTTTCATAATCACGTTTTTTTGTTTTATTGGTTGCTCCCACTTCGCACAAAAGCGCACCGCTGTGTTTCATCACTTCAGGAATACGAAAACTCCCTCCAATTTCGACCAATTCACCTCGTGAGACGACGACTTCTTTTTGTTTGGCAAAGGTGTTTAAAATGAGAAAAACAGCCGATGCGTTGTTGTTGACCACCAGCACATCTTCTACGCCCAAAAGTGTTTTAAGGTGTACGCTTACATGCTCATAGCGTTCGCCTCGACACCCCTCTTCAAGATTGTACTCAAGGTTTGAGTAGTTGCAAATGACCGCACTGGCACGTTCAAGCAAGGTTTTAGAAATAAGGCTTCTGCCCATATTGGTGTGCAAAATAACGCCTGTGGCATTGATAAGCGGTTTAAGCGAAGGCTCAAAAAGCGCATCGTAGGCTGTTTTGATCTCCTCCATCAACGCCGTTTCATCAAAGTGTTCAATTTCTTTGTTTAAGAGTGCCTCGCGCAAGGCTTCAATATGCGTGCGTGCTAGCTTCATGACTAACGCAGGATTGCACCCCTCAAAGCGTGGATGGCTGAGGCATTTATCAATTTTAGGTAGCATTCTTAGGGTCTTCATATATCTCCTGGTAAGGGAAGGTTTGTTTCATTAAAGTGGTATTTTTTGTTTTGAATCTTCGTCAAAATACCTTGATCGCCTAGTTGTTTAAAGAGTTTAATCACGGTGGGTTTACTGACATCAACTTGTTCCATGATTTCGCTGTACGAGTAATTGAGCATATTTTCATGGTCAAGATTTTTAATGATAAAACGAATAATTTCCACCTGCTTGCTATCGGTCACAGCGGAGATGGTTTTGATGATGTTATAGGAGCGCTCAATCTCTTTGGCTTGAATTTTAGGAAGCAGAACATCGTGCAGAGAGTTTAAAAGCTCTTTGATGTTCACAGGTTTAATGAGGTAGTTATCCACACGTAATTTAATCGCATCAAGCAAGTACTCGGTGTCACTAAAGGCAGTGGTGACAATGGAGGGAATTTCTAACTCTAATTCTTGTTTGAGCTTACGTAAAAAATCCAGCCCATTGCTGTGACGCAAATGAATATCCGCAATAATCACATCCACTCTTTCATTTTTAATCACCTCTAAGGCCTCATCAATGCTCGATACAGGATAGATGATTTTGACAAAATCTTCCAAAATGGAGGTGGTATGTTTACGCAAATCCGCCTCATCTTCAATGTAAAGGACGCTAAAGCTTCCTAGCAATTCAAAATTACGCTTGTTCATGGTTATCCTCATAGGTAGAGTCATTTTTTTTAGGGATGGTAATAGTAAACATTGCACACGTCCACAGTTTTTTTGTTCCCAATTTATGGCGAATATTTTTACATGTAATTTCGCCGTTCATATGTTTTTCAACCATCTGTTTTGACATAAACAGTCCAATGCCTGTGCCAACACTTTTGTGTTTGGTTGTAAAGTAAGGATCAAAGACTTTAGGAATAATATCACTTTTTATGCCTCCTCCGTTGTCAATGACATTGACATAAATCGCATCTTGACTCTCTCTGGCAATAATATGAATAATTTTCATCTCCAATTCCGTTTTGGTTGCGAGGACATCTTTGGAATTTCCAATGAGGTTTAAAAGGACATGAATCAGCTCATTTTTAAAGGCAAAAAAGCGTAAATCTTCTTTAATGAAAAATTGTAAGTGAATCTCTTCACGTTCTAATTGATACTTTGAGAGTTCAATGGATTTTTGAACCACGTCTTTTAGAGAGCACTCTTTTTTACTTTTGTTGGGATTAAAAAAGGTACGAAAATCCTCTAGGGTATCGGACATGTTTTGTGCGAGCATTTGCGCATCTGCCACACGGCTAGTTACAAACTCTTCGCTCAGTTTTTTGGCTAAAAATTTACTCTCAAAACTTTGAATAATCATCATCAAAGAGCCAAGCGGCTGCCTCCATTGATGGGCTATGTTTTGAAGCATCTCTCCTAGACTTGCAAGACGGGCTTGTTGAAACATAATGTTGTCTTTTTTACGGCTGTTTTCCACCTCTTTTTTAATACGCTGTTCTAGTGAGTCATTGAGCATGCGTAGCTCTTTGGTTTTAAGGGAGATATTCTCTTGTAAGTAGTGGTTGAGATTTTCAAAATGTTTGATAATAATAAAAAGGACCATAGAGATGAAAAAGAAGATGAGCCCAATAAGAAAAATAAGCATAAACGTACTGGTTTGAAAGAGCCTATCGTTAATTTGCTTTTCTGTGATGGATTGTTTTAAATGTGTCGTAATCAGGCTTGAGAGGTAGATATTGACCGAGTTGGTCTCTAGCATAATCTCATCAATAATCCACATCTCTTTTTCAAGGGTTTTGTGGTGAAGAAAATCAAGCATGGTATTCATCTTGCGATCGAGGTCGTACATTTTACTGTTGATTTTTTCAATGATTCCTTGCTGAAAGAGCGTTTTTTCAGGCAGTGTAGGGCCTACAATAAAAAAACTTAACCAGCGGCTTGCAAAATAGGGCAATCCTCCAATATGATGACTGATAGAGTATTGGTAGCGTTCCCACTGTTTATGGGTAATGTGTTGTGCGAGTTGAATCACTTCTATCGCATCTTCATGGCTTATTTGATGTTCTTGTATATCCCGTAAGGTTTCGTTGATGTTGACACGGTATGTATCTTTAATCTCTTCTAAATCCACTTGCGGCTGGGTGTGCTTTTGAAAAAGGGTCTCATAGTCGTATTTGAGAGCAAAAATAGAGACAAACATTAAAAAGCCAATGGTCATAATACCGCTTAAGATAATGACAATAAGAATTTTCGTTTTGTTAGAAAATTTAATCGTTTCTAATTTATGGTTAATCAGCGTAATAAGGTTCATGTTAGTATTCATACTTCTGGATAGTTTCAAATTTTCCTTGCACATACTGTGAAAGGTAGACTTGATTGAGCATTTGCGAATTACGATAGGCAAGGGGAATGCTATCTAAGGTGTTGCCATTAAGATTTTTTAGGTGAAACAAAAATTTGTCACGGGTAATGGAGCCATGAATATTTTGCAAAGCATGCACCACCGTTTTTGCGGCAAGGTAACTCTCAAACGACACCAACGAGGGTTTGGCATGGGGATAATAAAAGGCTAAAAGCTTACGGTATTCACCACTCTCTTTGGAATAAAAATCATCACACGCAGGAATAATTTGCGAAAAAAGAATATTCTCCCCATTGTCTTTTAGTTCATGCATCAGCGCATTAGCATTCACAAAGGAGATAGGAGCAAAGAGCGGTTGATACGAAAAAGAGCTTTTGACTTTTTCAATGAAACGTGCGGTAGGTTTGTACGCACCTACTAAAATAATCACTTCAGGTTTTGTGGTTTCAATTTCATGGACAGCGTGGCGGATGGAGAGGGTGTTGCGTTTGTACGTTCCCTCAGAGCTGAGCTGAAGGTTACGTTTGGCAAGGGCTTGTGCTAGTGCCACATATCCTTCTTCACCGTAATCATCGTTTTGATAAAAAATAGCAAATTTTGTAATCTTTTTTTGTACATGTAAATACTCCACCAAAGCGTCCATCTCTTGTGCGTAGGAGCTTCGAAAATTCACAATATTTTCATGCTCACTCGAGCGCAAAAAAGAAGCCCCTGTATAAGGCGCAATAAAAGGAATTTGTGTGTATGCAATCAGAGGCATAATTTTTTTAACGGTGGGTGTTCCAACAAAACCAAAAAGAGCAAAGGCTTCATCTTTTTGAATCAGTTTGAGTGTATTTTGCAGGGTATTTTCAGGTTCATATTTGTCATCGTATTGGATGAGTTGAATTTTTTTATTTTGAACGCCACCTCTGGCATTAATATGGCTAAAATAGGTATTTGCCCCGATAACAATATCGCTCCCAAGGTCAGAATTGATACCACTTAAGGGCAAAGATGTTCCCAGTACAATGGTGTTTTTTTCATTTTTTTGCGAGATGTATGCAAAGACAGCACCGCAGATAAGAAAAAAAAGTAGGGTAAGGCTCAGAATCAGAAAATTTTTATTGACCAAAATAGACGACCTTGTTGAGAAGAAATAGGCTTCATTATAGCGGAAGAAGATTAACGAAAGCTAAGGCAATAAAAGCTTCGAAACTCGTTATATTTTTATAATATATAACGAGTTTTTTTGTATTATTAAGAACTGTTTAATCCAAATCATTTTACAATTCGGTAAACTATATTTTACCACTTAATGGACACACATGCAAAAAGAGTACGTATTCTACGATACCGTTGGTATTGATTTTCCTCTTGATGAAACGATAGAAGTCGTCAAAAGCCCCTGTGAGAGAGACTTCCTTGTTTCCAACCATCCTGAAGTTAAGGCGGTTATGTATGCGCCTGAAATCAACTTTTATCTTGAAAAATCACGTGATAGTATTGCCCAGAAAATAGCCAATATAACAAAATTGTATGCGATTCGCTCTGTGGGATTTGATTTTGCTCAAGATATGGATTACACCCAAGAGGTGGATAAAAAGGTATTAATTGTTACCGATGAGAGTGAGCATGAAACCTTAAAAACTACCCTTATGGCTGAGGGGTATACGGTGATGTTGCTTTCTCCTTCCCTTATTTTGGATGTCAATGGGCATATTGGTGCTTTACATGTAACGCTTAAAAAAGAGGGAGAGCTTCTTGAACTCGAGTGTGATCAGATTCTTTGGTGGAATGCACCTGTTTTTGCGATGAAGCAAAGCGGTGTGTATGATCCATTAAAAATTGGCAAAGCAGGTGCAATAAAAAAACTGCATGAAAATACGGGCGTTTACCATTACAAAAATTATATCAATTATGATCCTTCCATTTGCCAGTACCATGAGAGACGAGAAGAGATTTGTGGAAAGTGTGCGGAGGTGTGCCCAACGGTTGCTATTTTAAAAGAGGATGAAACCAAGCATTTAGTTTTTTCACACATTGATTGTCATGGCTGTGGGGGTTGTGTGAGTGTGTGTCCTAGTGGCGCACTTGATTATACCCAGATGCCACGCCTTGCGTTTACGCATTTGAGTAGCCATTTTAAAGAGCGTATTGCGCTTATTATTCCCAATAAAATGGACTTAGGCTTGATTGATATTCCTTTGCGTGAGGGTATACTTCCTTTGATGATTGAGGGTGAGAAGTATTTGCATGAGGCGCATCTGCTCAATTTACTTCAAACCAGTGGCAATCCCATCATTTTTTACACCGATTTTATTTCTAAAGGTACGGGGGACGTTATTCGCATCCTGAATGAAATATTTGAGAAAAAGTACCATAAAAAAGCCATTTATGTGTGTGAAGATGCCACCGAGTTAGCCTCTATTTTTGAAAACCTTGAGGCAATTCCTGAGTGCTGTTATGGCATCAACGAAGAGGGACTTCGTAAGCGTGAAGTTTTTTCTGCACGTTTGGCACATCTTGTGGGTGACGAAGATTTGGGTGTGGTCAAAACAGGTGAGCATGTGCATTATGGTGATATTAAAATCAATGAGAGTAACTGTACCTTGTGTTTAAGCTGTGTGGGAGCCTGTAACGTAAGAGCTCTAACGGCACATCCTGAAGACAATAGTCTGCGTTTTAACGCTTCTATTTGTACCAATTGTGGCTATTGTGAAGCGACCTGTCCTGAGAAGGATTGTTTACATGTAATAAAAGATGAAATTCATCTCAAACCCAGCTGGTTTTCACAACGCATTATGGCACACGATGAGCTGTTTGCCTGTGTGGAGTGTGGTAAAGAGTTTGCGACACGCAAAGCCGTGGAGAAAATTTCAGCCATCATGACCCCTCTTTTTATGGGGGATGAAGTGAAGCTTAGAACACTGTATTGCTGTGCAGAGTGTAAACCCAAAGTGATGTTTAAAGCCCATATGGAAAGTTCTTCTAAAAATTAACGTTTTTATACAATACTCCTTCTTTTTGCAATGACTCTTGAAAAAATCGAGAGTCATTGTATGTTTTCCCCCGTTTTTCCCCTTTTTTATCGCTACGATTTGCGCGAAATATAAATTTTATATTATTTTAATCAACTAATTAATATTCTTTCACCTTTTTAAATATTTTGCTCATGAGATGACTCGGAAGAATGGTGTTTCTTTGGAGTGATCTTTTAAGTAAAAGATCAAAATGATGAAGGAGGTGCGATATGAACGAAAGCAGACGTGGCTTTGTTAAAAAAGCAGCTCTTGTGGGTGCGGTAGCAACAGCAGGTGTTGTGAGTGTACATGCAAGTGTTTCTGGTTCAAAAAGTACAAACGGCGTTGTAAAAGGGAAATCTCCTAAAAAAGAGATTACTTATACAAAAACACAAGCATGGGATGATTATTATAAATCAGCCTTGTAAGAAAAGAGGAGAAATCGTTTATGCAAGAGTCAACAGCTCAAGCGCTTAGTACGACGGTGGGTCGTAGGTCTTTTCTCAAAATGGCAGCGGTTGCTGGTGCCTTTGGTGCCACTTCAGGTTTTGCAAGTGAGAAAGTAACACGAGCCGCAACAGAAGAAGAGGTCAAAGACCCCTTTCCAGGAAGCAAGAAAGTAAAAACTATCTGTACGTCATGTTCTGTGGGATGTGGTGTCATTGCAGAGGTTCACAACGGTGTATGGGTTCGTCAAGAAGTTGCTCAAGACCACCCAATCAGCCTTGGTGGACACTGCTGTAAAGGTGCTGATATGATCGATATGGTCAGATCAGAAGTACGCCTTAAATACCCAATGGTCAAAGAAAACGGTCAATGGAAGCGTTTAAGTTGGGACGATGCGCTTAACCGCATTGCAACCAAACTAGCAGACCTTAAGAAAAAAGATGGCGCAGACGCGGTTCAATTTTTAGGTTCAGCGAAAATGAGTAATGAGCAAGCCTACTACTTTAGAAAGTTTGCCGCATTTTTTGGTACCAACAATATAGATCACCAAGCAAGAATCTGACACAGCTCCTCAGTCGCCGGTGTGGCGAACACATTAGGATATGGGTCAATGACAAACTCGTTTGGAGACATCCAAAATGCAAAATCTATCTTTATTATCGGGTGTAATCCAGCGGTAAATCACCCTGTAGGTTTTGGTCATATTTTAAAAGCAAAAGAGCGCAATAACGCTAAAATTATCGTTATTGATCCACGCTTTACCAAAAGTGCTGCCAAAGCAGACTACTTTGCACAAATCCGTCCAGGCACAGACATTCCGTTTGTCTATGGTATGCTGCATATCATTTTTAAAAATGGTTGGGAAGATAAAAAATACATTGAAGATCGTGTGTATGGTATGGATGAAATCAGAGCAGAAGCTGCCAAATGGACGCCAGAATTGGTTGCGGATGTAACAGGTGTCAAAGCAGAAACACTTATTGAAATTACAACGATTTATGCAAAAAATTCTCCAGGTACACTTCTTTGGGCAATGGGTTTAACCCAACACACCATTGGTACAGGAAACACTCGTATTGCTCCAATTCTTCAAATGGCACTAGGTTATATGGGAAAAGCGGGTGGTGGTACCAACATTCTAAGAGGTCATGATAACGTTCAAGGTGCGACCGATATGGGATGTCTATCAGACACACTTCCAGGCTATTATGGCTTAGTAGAGGGTTCATGGAAATACTACGCACGTATGTGGGGTGTGGAGTACGACTACATCAAATCCCAATTTAAAGACGCTTCATGGATGGGAAAACCAGGCTTTACCTTAGCTCGTTGGTGGGCAGGTGTTTTAGCGGGTAAAGAGGGTGAAGATGCCATTGAAAATGCAGGAACCAACCTTAAAGCGCTGGTTGTTATGGGGTGTGGTATTACCTCAACATCGCAAAACCTCAAAATCCAACAAGGTCTTGATAACTTAGAACTTTTGGTGATCGCTGATCCGTTTGTCAATGAAGCGGCTGTTCTAACCAATCGAAAAGACAATCTTTTCATCTTGCCAAGTGCAACACAGTTTGAAAGCAGTGGTACCGTCTCTGCAACCAACCGAAGTGCGCAGTGGCGTTCTAAAGTAGTGGAGCCTCTTTATGAGAGTAAAGCAGACCATGAGATTATGTTTGAGTTAGCCAAGCGTTTAGGCTTTTATGAAGAGTACACACGCTCTATGATGATGCATCTAAAAGAAGATGGTTATCTTGAGAAAACACCCAATAAAATAACCTTTCAATGGCCTGAAGATGCGACCATTGAGATTTCTCGAACCCTAAGAACCATCGGTATGATGGGCTGGACACCTGAGCGTATTAAAAAGCACACCGAGAACTGGCACATGTTTGATGAAGTAACAGGTGCAGGTAGAGGTGCAATGAAAGGCGAATACTACGGTCTTCCATGGCCATGTTGGAGTGTGAAACACGGTGGAACGCCAAACCTTTATAACGTCGATGTTCCTGTGAGTGAAGGTGGTATGGGCTTTAGAAATAACTTTGGTTTGGAAAAAGATGGCGTGAGCCTTCTTGCAGGCAAAGGTTCAGCGCCTCTTGATTCAAAAGTCGATGGCGGATACCCTGAAATTACCAAAGAGAACATTGAAAAGCTTATCGGTAGACCTTTAAGTGCTGCTGAAAAAGAGTTATGTGGGGCAAACTGGAAAACATGTACCAGTGGTAAATTGGTTGATTTAGCACTTGAAGCTGGTTTGACGCCGTATGGAAATGCCAAAGCAAGAGCGGTGGTATGGAATTTTCCTGATCGTATTCCAATGCACAGAGAACCTCTTTATTCACCACGTCCTGATCTGGTTGAAAAGTACCCAACGTATGCGGATAAAGCAAATCACTTCCGTGTGACGACCAAGTATGCTTCGATTCAAAAAGGACAAGACTATACCAAAGAGTTCCCAATTGTGATGACCACAGGTCGTTTGGTTACCATGATGGGTGCTGGTTTGGAAAACAGAGCCTCCAAATACATTTGTGCGCTCACACCTGATATGTTCTGCGATATTCATCCAGAACTTGCTAAACAGCATGGTATTCAAAATGGTTCAATGATGTGGGTTCACTCACCTGCTGGAACAAAGATTAAAGTGAAAGCAAAGTACTCGCATACGGTTTTACCGCATATGGTCTTCTTACCGTTCCATTTTGGTGGTTATATGCAAGGTGTGGATATGACAGGCAACTTCCCAGCGGGAACCAAGCCATTTGCAAGCGGTGAGTGTGCCAATACCGTTGTTGCTTATGGGTATGACATCATTACACAGATTCCTGCATCAAAAGCGGGTTTATGCCGTGTAGAGAAAGCGTAGGGGAGTAGATGATGAGTCATGAAATGTCAAGAATGAAATTTTACTGCGATGAGAGCAGATGTATCGAGTGTGATGGCTGTAGCATTGCGTGTGCGGAAGCGCATGAACTTCCTGTAGGCATTGCACGAAGAAAAGTGATTACCCTTTTTGAGGGAATTCCTGGTAAGGAAATCTCAACCTCAGTGGCATGTATGCACTGTACGGACGCTCCATGTGAGCAGGTGTGTCCTGTGGATTGTTTTTACATCAGGGAAGATGGCATTGTCCTTCACGATAAAGAGAAGTGTATTGGTTGTGGGTACTGCTTGTACGCATGTCCATTTGGTGCGCCACAATTCCCACGAGAGGGCATTTTTGGTACCAAAGGGGCGATGGATAAATGTACTATGTGTGCAGGAGGGCCTTTAGAGACCAATTCGCATCATGAATTTGAACTGTATGGTCAAAACCGTATTGCTGAGGGAAAAGTACCTGTGTGTGCGGCCATGTGTTCAACCAAAGCATTGCTTGTAGGCGATGCAGAGTCTGTGTCTAATGTTATTAGAACACGTGTGGCAGCTCGTGGCGGAAAAGGTATGAGTTCATCGTATGGCTGGGATAAAGCCTATAAAAACCAATGAAAGGAAAAGCAATGAGAAAGTACATCTACGCACTCATTGCGCTTCTGGGTTTTGCTACCGTAGCTTTTGCTACGGATAGCCAAATCTGGGGTGAAATGCGTATTCAAAATATCTTAGGGTATGGTCAAGAAGATACTCTAAAACTCGGAGCTTGGTTTACCTTGCTTCAAAGCCAATACTTTGCATGGGTTTTTCTAGCCGTCTTAATTGGCGTTCCTGCTGTGTTTTTCTTGCACTATAAAATTATAGGGCAAAAAGTATTTCCACACAGTCATAAGAAACATTATGCTTTTAATCTGTTCCATAGAGCCATCCACCAAATAGCAGCGGTGAGTTTTTTGGTCATTATTCCCACAGGGTTTATCATCGTTTTTGGTGATTTCTTTGGGGGTGGAACACTCGTTCGAACGGCAAAAAACCTTCACGGTATTTTTACCATTCCTTTTGCCATTGTGATTATTCCTATGGCTGTGATGTGGATTAAAGAGGCGATTTTTAATCTGGAAGATATCAAATGGTTTATGATTCTAGGAGGATACCTCTCCAAAGAAAAACGCATCATCAATGCAACCCAATTTAACGCAGGTCAAAAAATGTGGTATTGGGTGTGTATTTTAGGTGGGTTGGTCATGATTTTAAGTGGCGCCATGATGTTCTTTATGGATTTTAAAATTGAGATGTTGCATAACCTTACGGGGCTTAGCCACATTGATATGCTACGGGCTTCTGCGATTATTCATAACGTGATGGGCTTTATTTTAGTTGCTGTTTTCTTTACGCATATTTATATGGCAGCAGTGGCGATTAAAGGGGCTATTCACAGCATTATTACAGGCTATGTGGAAGAAGAAGAAGTCAAATACCTTCACAATGCGTGGTATAGAAAATTGAAAGAAAAAGGGAAGTTTTAGGACGTTTTTTCTCTTTACATGTAAAGCATAAAGCCCCGTTTTTGGGGCTTTATTTAGAGCATTTCGATGGTGACACGAATGTCAGAGGGTTTGGCATGGTAGGGCGAAGAGGTGACAATAAAATCCACACCCGTTTTTGCAAAATCTTCGATATTGTGTTCACCAATGCCCCCTGTGGCAGAAAGCAGTAGAGAGGGAAAATTTTTCTTCAGCGCCACACAGCGTTTGAGTGTTTCAAAATCCATTTTTTCGCATTGTAAAATATCGGTACCTAAATGTGCAAAATACAGAGCCTCTTCATAATTTTCAACTTCAACTGCAATCTTTTTTTCCAGAAATTTTTGTTTCATTTTGGCAAATTGAGCTTCAAATGCCTCTTTGCTTTCAAAAAAGACACGGTGTTGTTTAAAGACTAAAATCGAGTCATACAAGCCCAAACGATGGTGCGCACCTCCGCCTGCATAGACTGCTTTGAGTGCTAGTGCTTTGGTGCGAGGGAAGATTTTTCTCGTGGTTAAAAGTTCGATGTGCGGTTGATGAAGGCGTGCTAAGAGGAGCATGTGATTGGTTTTAGTGGCAATACCACTTAAAAATTCCAAAAGGTTTTGGCTCGCTTTCCAAACTTTATGCACCGCATCGGCTCTGCCATACGCTTCAAGGACACACTCATCTGCACGGACCTTATCGCCGCATTGCTTAAAGCATTGAGTCTCAAGCCCTAAACGCTGACACATTTGCTCAACCAATTCAACCCCACAGACAATGACTTCAGTTTTGGGTGCAAAGGAGATTTTTGCTGCTTTTGCCCCAAATCCCAAACCCTCTGTGGTAATATCAATCAGCCCAATATCTTCTTCTAAAATATCCATCATTTCAAAAATCCTTTTTACATGTAAAGCGTGTTTTATTTTCCAATGAGAATGCTGCTTGATTTGATAAGCGCACAAATTTTTTGATTGACATCCAAGGCAAGGCTCTCTAAAGACTCCGTGGTAATGGTCGCTGTGATAACATCTCCATCGCCAATATCCAAACTCACTTGCGAATTAATTTCGCCACGTTTCACATCACACACCAGACCTGTGAGTTTATTACGAGCACTGGTGGCTATATCTAAGGTCGTGGTAAGTAAAACGCTAGAGGCTTTAATAATGCCTACCACTTCATCGCCTACGCATAAATTGAGTTCTTCAATGGCACTGTGCGTAATGTTGGAAATCAAGGTTGTTCCACTTTTAAGTACCATAGAAACCTCGGCACTCACCGTACCGTGTTTGATGTGGGCTACTTTTCCCATGAGTTGATTGCGTGCGCTAATTTGCATACTCATCCTTTTGAGGTGCTTGATGTGCTCTATGTTGAGCGTAGAAATAGAGGAGAGGTTGTGAATAAAACGCTCATACTCCGATTTGAGAAGGGTATAGTTTTCTATCATCTCTTTGCCAAAGGGTGTTAAGGTTGTTCCTCCACCACCGCTACCTCCTGTGGTGCGAATCACCAAAGGGGTTTGTGAGAGATTGTTCATGGTGTCTATGGCTTCCCATGCGGTTTTATAGCTCAGTCCCACACGTTTGGCAGCGGTTGAAATAGACCCACAATCTAAAATTGCTTCTAAAAGTTTAATCCGTTTTTCTAAGAGTGCAGGCTTATCAAATTGCATCAGACCAGCACTGAGTGTTTCGCCCATTTCCTTCCCTTATGTAGTTCTAATATATAACGACTTTGAAAGTGTAACACGTCAGGCTTAAAATCTTTACATGTAAAGCTAAAGGGTGCCAAATTCTATGGCGATTTTGGTGTAAAAAAGCCCTAGATTTTCCTTTTTTAAAGTAGAAAGAAGTGTTTCGCACGTCTCTTCACTCACGTTCATAATGATTTCAATGGGTTCATCAGCAAGTTCAAAAAACCCTGCAGAGCGAACTTTTCCATCTCGACCAATGCCCTGTGAGGCTTTAAGAAGAGTTACCCCTTGAATGCCAGCCGTTTGTGCCATGTGCATCAGCCAATCGCTTAGATACTCACCACTAGGGTGTTTGCGACTTTGTAGGGTTGAAAATGTGAGTTGAAAACCTTTCATAAGCTTCCTTTTTGAAGTAGGGTATAACTAGCAACGCCTAAAAATGTCATGACGATGGAGCCCATTACATGTAAAAGAATGGCAAGCACTCCCATGCTCAAACGTCCTTCTTGAAACAGGTTTAACATCTCTGCACTAAAGGTACTAAAGGTGGTCAATCCGCCTAAAAAACCTGTAATAATAAACAAACGCCACTCTAAAGAGAGGGTTGTATTGGAAGCGAAAAAAGCAATGGCTACACCAATGAGATAACCACCGAGCAAATTTGCCCCAAGGGTTCCTAGTGGAATCAAAGGATAGATGCTGTTGAGTTTTAATCCTAAAAAATACCGCATCAGTGCACCAAAACCCGCACCTGAGAAAATTGCCAAAAGGGTATATACCATGGTTGAACCTTTAAAAAAACGCTTGTGGATTATAGCATAAAGCTAAAATCCACGGGTATAGGGTTTTGCACAATCCAAACAGACTTTTTGCCCTTCCTCCAGACGTATTTTATGTTCAGGTGCGCTCTCTCCGCATTTTTCGCAGAGTATGGAGGCAAAAAGTCGTGCACGTTCGGGTAGTTCAAAAGAGACGTCTTTGAGGCTAAAAAGCTCTTCAAGCGGTGCGTTTAAAATGTGCGCTTGCATCGCTTTTCTATCCATAGTGGGCATCAAAGATTTTTTAAAAACAATGCGTCCTTGTTTGTGCTGTTTGCGGTCAAAAAAACTAAAAGCTTGTTTGCCTGTGTCTTTGTAGATAAGATTGCCTTTGCCAAAACTACAGCCTAAAAGCACTTGAATAGCATCAACCCCGCACGCATCGTTTTCGGTGACGCAAACCAACTCTTCATCTTGTGAAAATCCTGTCATACCAAGCCATGTGTGGGCTGCTTCTGCTGCTCTAAATCCGATGGCAAGACCTGGACATTCATGCCCATGAAATGCCACACATTTTTCCCATAAGTGTCTCATGAGTTTTCCTTTTAGTGATGGTGTTTGAGGTGTGTTTCATCATGATGATGTTCATAGTAAACAAAGGTGTGTCCATTGTTTACATGTAAAGAGGTTTGAACATCAAAAAGCGTTTGTAACATCGAAGCTTCTACCTCTTTGGTTGGGGTATCGTGGATAATGCGTCCCTTTTTAAGCATTAAAAGCCGATGGGTGTAGTGAATCGCATGTTGCATATCGTGTAAAACAATGAGCGTGATTAACGCTTTATGTTGCGTGACATGACGCATGGCAAGAAGCATCTCTAGCTGATTTTTAGGGTCAAGATGCGAGATGGGCTCATCCAGCAAAAGCACCTTTGGCTCTTGTAACAGCGCTCCTGCAATCAGTACCTTTTGCCTCTCTCCGCCACTTAGGGTTGCAATGTTGCGCTCGAGTAAAGGTGCGAGATTGAAATGGTGAATGCTCTCATCCATCAAGGCTTTGTCTTTGTGCGTGAGCAGCATGCCACTGTACGCTCTTCGCCCAAGCTCTAACACTTCTAAAACGCTCATGGAAGGCGTCGTGGCAAATTGGGAGAGATAGGCAATCTCTTTGGCTCTCTCACGTACACTCAGCGTGCTTAACTCTTTTTCATCTAAGAAAATAGTTTTACAGGGTAAAATTCCTGCAATGTGTTTTAAAAGGGTACTCTTCCCTGCACCGTTTGGCCCAATAATTCCCATAATTTCACCACTGTGTACATCGGTGTTAATCGCCTCAAGCAGGCATTTTTTCCCTATACTACAGCAGAGATTTTCGATACGAAGTCTCATCGTAATTTTCCTTGTGTGGCAAGAAGGTACAAAAGCATGGGGGCACCAATAAAGGAGGTCAAAATACCCACAGGAAGCACGGAGGGATAGAGCATCATACGAGCGAGCAAATCCGCACCTAAGAGCAAAGCGCCCCCGCACAAGGCAGAAAGAGGAATCAGCATACTGTGTGCGCCTCCAAGCAAAAGGCGAATAAGATGAGGGGCAATGAGTCCAATAAAACCAATAATGCCAAAAAAGGCAACCGCAATGGCGGTGCAAAGCGCTGAGACTAAAAAGACCACACTGCGAAAGCGTTGGACATGAACCCCTTTGTTAAAAGCACTCTCATCACCAAAACAAAGCGCATCAAACTTCCAATGCCCTATCCATAACAGAAGCAACGCAGGAATAAACACAAGCGTGAGAAAGAGTAAATTTTCATGATTGGCTTTGCTTAAATCACCAAAAGTCCAAAACAAGGCTGCTGCGGCATTGATTTCAGTCGTGAAGTATTGTAAAAACATGGTACCTGAATGAAACAAGGAACCCAGCCCCACGCCTGCTAAAATAATACTGGTTGGGCGCATGTGTACTTTTTTACCAATCCAAACAATTAAAGCAGTACAGAGCATGCTGGCAAGAAAGGCACACAAGGCAATGCTAAATTTTGAGATAAATGGATTTGAAAAGGTACTACTTTCTAAAACAATAATGGCAAATGCCGCACCAAATCCTGCCGCTTGAGAGATGCCCAGTGTGAAGGGAGATGCCAAAGGATTGTGCAAAACACCTTGCATGGCAACACCTGAGAGTCCTAAAAGCATCCCCACTAAAAGCGCAGCTAAGGCACGAGGCAAACGAATAGATTCAATAATCATACGAAACGAATCAGGCTCTTTGCTAAGCTCTAAAAGCTTTACACTATCACTCCACACAACACCGCTAGAGCCACTAATAAGCGCTACCCATAGCAGTAAAACAATCAAGCCTACAAAGCCAAAGGAGATGAAAAAGCGTTTTAAAAAACGCTTACGATACACGCTTTGAAGACTCATTTTTTAGCAAATCCATAGGGCAAGGATTCAAGAAGAACGCTTCCTTTTGGCTCGGTATAAAAGGCATTAAAAATAGCATGGGCTTTTTCATTGACATCCACGGGTGCACCTAAATGTGCAGCAATTTGCCATGCGATGACAAGCAGGTTTTCCACATTGGTACTGTAAAAATTAAAACCTAAAATCTCTTTGACATTGCCTGTTTTGTAAGCTTTTAGTGTGTCGTAGAGTGCTTTTTGTGTGAGATAGTCTTGCTCGACTTTTTGTTTGCCAAATAAATCAATAAAAATAATATCGGGATCGTTTTTCATAAGGGCTTCTAACTCAATAAATTGGTGTCCTTGCGTCGTTGTGCCCTCAAAAACACTGTTCTTAAGTCCTAAGAGTTCAAAAGGAGGGTAGGTGGCTTCCGTGCTTGTAAGCCCTTGCACCCCTTTATACCCAATGCCCCCTACATAGAGTTTTTGAGAGGGTAATGAAATCGCACCCAGGGCTTCTTCTTGCGCCTTAATAAACGCCACTAAGGCGTGTGCTCTTTGGCTGGTATGGGTGATGTCTCCTAGAAGCAACAAGGAGTTTTTAATGTCGTCCAGATTTTTTTTACTGGTGCCACCGTACGAAGCGCCATAACTGATGGCAATCAGGGGAATGTTGGTTTTAGAAGCAATAAGTTCTAGTTGATTTTTATCGACAAACGAAGCGATAATAAAATCAGGTTTGGCAACAAGCAAGGCTTCTAAATCGGGCATTTTTCCAGGACCACCCGTGCCAATGATGGGCAGTTTTGAAATTTTTTCTTTGCCTAAAAAAGTACGGTAGGGTGAGAGCGCTGAGGGGTCATTTTCTGTTTTTTCAATGCCTACAAGGCGATTTTCAAGTCCTAAATAGACAGCAAGACGAAGTGCACCAGGCCCGATGCAAACAATTTTATCACTTTTTTCAAGGCTCACCTTGCGCCCTAGCATATCGGTATAGGTTTGGGAAAAAAGCATTGTTGCAAAGAGGAGTAAGAGAGAAAGGATTTTTTTCATGGAAGCCCTTTTGAGATGGAATGAATATTTCCATAAGCTATAATAATACTAATGAAAATCTTGTATTATTATAGCTTCACAAAGATTAAGAAAAGGCTTTATAATTTAATGTTTCCATACTAATATAACTTTTTCAGCTTTTGTATGAATTTCAATCGGCTCTGAAGCAGAGCATTGGTGTAAAAGTGTTTCTATGATCGAAAAATCAGGCACAATGCTTCTACGCTCCAACTGCTCTTTGGCATACTCTTTAGCCTCTTCAAACGTATAGGTATCGCTCCATTGGGTCTCAAAGCATTTGCTAACATAGCTACAGTTCTTAGCATCCAGACGAGCCATAACATCTTGCGCTTTAATGCTTCCTGTTTGGGAAAAGCGTTCTTCTGGAGCATGTGCCTCAAGGAGTGCATCGACAAAAGGGTTGATGCGATAAGACCCCCACGAAACAAAAACACCCTGTTTGGATGAGGCATCTATCATTTTATCAATGGTAAAAATGTCATGAATGGCAGGGGTCATGGAGGCTAAAACGATGTCATAGGGTGGTGTGGGTACGTCAAAAGTGTCCCAATCGCTTTGATGGGTTTTTATCCGTTCTATAACCCCTTCGTTTCGAGCATCTTCTTCTAAAATAGCCAGCATATTAGAAGAGGGGTCAATGGCGGTAACCTTTACATGTAAAAGCGCTAAAGGAATACTAAACGTACCTGTTCCAGAGCCAATGTCTAAAAGTGTGCTCTGTGGTGCATACGCTATGCCTTGCTCCTTCGTCCATGCCAAAATCTCCTGAACATCTTTACTCATTGAGGGGGTATTAAAGTGTGGGTAACGCTTTGCAAGTGTGTCCCAAAACTGTTTTTTAGGTTGCATGCTTCTCCTTTACATGTAAAAGCGTTATTGTAACCAAAGAGAACCAATAAAAAGAACTAACATATTATGCTTAATTTGCATATTTAAGAAAATATTAATATTTTAAAGTATCTTTTTTTTTATAGTTTACTATCACACGCCTTGTGTTACATTTTCACATATCGGTAAATAATTATTTACTGATGGTATATTTACGTTATATGTTGTTCATGGTATAGGCTTACGGTGTAAGCTCACATAGGTATCGTGAAAGGCTATAGTATCACTACTAGACTATACTTTCATTTTTATACTTCCGTGTTTATTTTATCATTAACATCATTCTTGGTGCACAAAAAATTTTAATTTTACTGGTAAAGTAATTAAGACCATTTTTGTGTTAATTGGTTTTACATGTAGGTTACATGTAAACATAAAACCTTCAAGGAGGGGTGTATGACAAAGATGCGCCGCAGTTTTCTTAAAACCGCTGTGTTAGGCTCAGCTGGCGTAGCCATAGGTGTTTCACCGTTGCTGAGTGCTGAGAAAATGCCTAGTGCTTCAGGTGGTGTTGTCGTAGGTAAATCGAAAAAGAAAGAGATTACCTACAAAAAAACTCAGGCATGGGAAGACTATTATAAGTCTGCTCTGTGAGAAAGGAGAGATCGATGAGTGAATTAAATGCAAAAGTAGGGCGAAGAAGTTTTCTTAAAATGGCAGCCATTGCGGGTGCTTTTGGAGCAACTTCTGGATTTGCCAGTGAAAAAGTAACGAGAGCCGCAACCGAGGAAGAGGTTAAAAACCCTTACCCAGGTTCAAAAATGGTCAAAACCATCTGTAACGTCTGTTCGGTTGGTTGTGGTGTTTTAGCAGAAGTACACAATGGCGTTTGGGTTCGTCAAGAAGTGGCACAAGATCATCCATTAAGTTTAGGGGGACATTGCTGTAAGGGTGCGGGCATGATCGATATGATTCGCTCCGATGTACGCTTAAAATACCCGATGGAAAAAGTGGGCGGTCAATGGAAACGTATCTCGTGGGAAGATGCTTATACAAAAATTGGTGCACAATTAAAAGCCCTTCGTGAAAAACACGGTCCTGATGCGGCAATGTTTTTAGGCTCAGCGAAGATGAGCAATGAGCAAGCGTATTATTTACGTAAATTTGCCGCATTTTACGGTACCAATAACATCGATCATCAAGCACGACTTTGCCATAGCTCAACCGTAACGGGTGTTGCCAATACCTTTGGTTATGGTGCGATGACCAACCAACTAGGAGACATTCAAAACTCAAAAGCGGTTTTAATTATGGGCGCCAACCCAGCGGTAGCACATCCTGTTGGTTTCCAACACTTCTTAAAAGCCAAAGAGCGTAGCAACACAAAGTTGATTGTGGTTGAGCCTCGCTTTACGAAAACGGCTGCTAAAGCGGACATGTACGTGCGTTTACGCTCAGGTACCGATATTGCCTTTATTTACGGAATGATTCATCTGATTTTGAAAAACGGTTGGGAAGATAAAAAGTATTTGCAAGAGCGTGTATTTGGCTACGAAGATGTGTTTAAAGAGGCTGAAAAATGGACACCTGATGTGGTTTCTAAGGTAACAGGCGTGAGTGAAACCGAGTTGATTCAAGTGACCAAACTTTTTGCTACCTCAAAACCAGGCTGTTTGGTGTGGACCATGGGTTGGACACAACACAGTATTGGTACGGGAAATACCCGTGTAGGACCAATCTTGCAGATGATTTTAGGCAATATGGGTGTTGAAGGCGGTGGCTGTAACATTCTAAGAGGTCATGATAACGTTCAAGGTGCCTCTGATATGGGGTGTTCATCTGAGACACTTCCTGGCTATTATGGTTTAGGTGAGCCTGCATGGAAACACTTTTCAAATGTTTGGAAAACAGATTATGAGTGGATCAAAGGGCGTTTTAAAAATAGTGAAATGATGACAAAAAATGGTTTTACACTGGCACGTTGGTCTGAGGGTGTTATGAAAAATGACGCCATTTACAATGGCGGAACTGACCTAAAAGCCCTTGTGGTGATGGGCTGTGGAATTACTTCTACCGCACAACTTCAAGAGGTGAAAAAAGGGCTTGATAATGTAGAGCTTTTAGTCATCACCGATCCATTTATGAATGATGCGGCTATTTTAACCGATAGAAAAGATAACCTTTTTATTCTCCCCGTGGCAACACAATTTGAAACCAGCGGTTCTGTGACAGCAACAGGACGTAATGTTCAATGGAGAAGCAAAGTGGTTGAACCACAATTTGAGTGTAAAACCGACCACGACATTATGTTTGAATTAGCTAAACGCTTAGGATTTTATGATGAATACACCAAAGCCTTAGGCGATGGTAAAGGTAAATTTGAGTGGCCAGAAGATGCTACACGTGAGATTGCACGGGGTATTCGCTCTATTGGTATGGGTGGACACACGCCTGAGCGACTTAAAAAACACCAAGAAAACTGGCATATGTTTGAAGAGGTCAGCGTTGCGGGTATGGGACCTATGAAAGGTGAATACTACGGACTTCCATGGCCGTGTTGGAATGAAACCCACAGCGGTAGCCCAATCTTGTACAATGTCAACAAACCTGTGAGTGATGGCGGTATGGGATTTCGTCTGAACTGGGGCGTTGAAAAAGATGGCGTCAGCCTTCTTGCAGGTGAGGGCAGTGCGCCAAAAGGTTCAGCGATTGCTAAAGGACATGGTGCATTAACCCTAGACATGCTTGAAAAAGCAGGTGCAACATTTAGCGAAGAAGAGAAAGCAATCGTTGCAGGTAAAAACTTTGCGACCGATCTTAGTGGTATCCTTGTTAAAAAAGGTCTTGCATTAGGACTTTGCCCATATGGTAATGGAAAAGCAAGAGCTAAAGCGTGGAACTTCCCAGATCAAATTCCACTTCACAGAGAGCCTATTCACTCGCCAAGTGCTGAGATGATCAAAGCGTATCCGACCTATCCAGATAAAAAAGATCACTTTAGGGTTGATACGAAATATATCTCTGCTCAAACGAAAAAAGATTACACCAAAGAGTTCCCACTTATCATGACCACAGGTCGTTTGGTAACCCACAGTGGAGCAGGTGCAGAGACAAGAGCTTCAAAATACCTCAGTGCGCTTAATCCTGAAATGTTTATTGATATTCATCCCAATACAGCACTCAATCTTGGTATTCGTAATGGGGAAATGGTGTGGGTGTATGGCGTTGAAGGAACACGCATTCATGTGAAAGCGAAATTCTCTTACACCGTGGATGAAAAAACTATCTTTATGCCATTCCACTATATGGGTAAATTCCAAGGTAAAGATTTAAGTGCGAACTATCCAGCGGGTACAAAACCTTACGCAACAGGTGAGTCGGCTAACACCGTGGTTGGTTATGGCTATGATATTATGACGCAAATTCCCGAGACAAAAACGGGTCTATGCCGCGTAGAAAAAGCGTAGGGGGTGGATGATGGAATACGCAAGAATGAAATTTTACTGCGATGAGAGCAGATGTATCGAGTGTGATGGCTGTAGCGTCGCATGTGCGGAAGCACATGAGCTACCCGTTGGTATCAGTAGACGAAAAGTTGTCACAATCAATGAAGGAATACCTGGTAAGGAAATGAGTACATCGATTGCATGTATGCACTGTACAGACGCTCCATGTGAGCAAGTATGCCCAGTGGATTGTTTTTATATCCGAGAAGATGGAATCGTTCTTCATGATAAAGAGACATGTATAGGCTGTGGATACTGCTTGTACGCATGTCCATTTGGTGCACCACAATTTCCTCGTGATGGCGCCTTTGGTGCTAAAGGGGCAATGGATAAATGTACCATGTGTGCAGGTGGTCCTTTAGAGACTAACTCTGAAAAAGAGCGACATCTCTATGGTCAAAATAGAATCGCAGAGGGCAAAGTACCTGTGTGTGCAGCCATGTGTTCCACCAAAGCCTTACTTGTAGGCGATGCCCAATCGGTTGCGAATGTCTTTAGAGCACGTGTCGCAACACGAGGTAAAGGGGCTAATGCACCTTATGGATGGGATAAGGCGTATAAAAACCAATGAAAGGATTCGCAATGAAAAAAGTCATTTATATGTTCATTGCGACTCTGGCTTTGGCATCCGTGGCAATGGCTACGGATAGCCAAATCTGGGGTGAGATGCGCATACAAAATATCCTAGGGTACGGACAAGAAGAGACCTTGAAATTAGGAGCACTCTTTACCTTGCTTCAAGGCAAATACTTTGCATGGATATTTCTAGCTGTCCTCATTGGTGTACCAAGTGTCTTCTTCTTACACTATAAACTGGTAGGCCCTAAAGTCTTCCCACACAGTGAGAAAAAACATTATGCCTTTAACCTGTTTCATCGAACCGTTCACCAAATTGCAGCAGTAAGCTTTTTGGTACTCGTTCCAACAGGCTTTATTATCGTTTTTGGTGATTTCTTTGGTGGAGGAACACTCGTTCGAATGGCAAAAAACCTTCATGGTATCTTTACCATTCCCTTTGCGATTGTGGTCATTCCTATGGCACTCATGTGGCTGAAAGAGGCACTCTTTAACCTTGAAGATGTCAAATGGTTTATGATTTTAGGAGGATACCTCTCTAAAGAGAAACAAGTGATTAATGCTACCCAATTTAACGCAGGTCAAAAGATGTGGTACTGGGTGGCAATACTTGGTGGCATTACCATGATTCTAAGTGGGGCAATGATGTTCTTCTTAGATTTTAAAATGGAGATGTTGCATAACCTCACAGGTCTTTCTCAAATAGACCTTCTAAGAGTTGCCGCTATTGTGCATAATGTGATGGGCTTTGCGGTTGTCGCCCTCTTTATTACCCATGTCTATATGTCTATGTTTGCCATTAAAGGGGCAGTGCATAGTATTATTACAGGGTATGTCGAAGAAGAAGAAGTTAAGTTTCTTCACAATGCGTGGTATAAGAAGCTTAAGGAAAAAGGAAAGTTTTAGTTCCTTTGTTCCTTTACATGTAAGAAAGTAGCGTACTCATTTTAAGGATAGTACGCTACAATTTTTGACAATATATATGCAAAATTAGCACGTTGGAGGAGAAAGCATGGAAGCTGTTTTTAAAACAAGCATTACCAAGATCAAAGGTAAAGAGATATTTGAGCGTGAAGATACATTGGTGCGTGAAATTAAGCTTGAACTCTATGTGAATGGCAATCGTGTGGGTGCGGTGATGGCAACGCCTGTGGATCAAGAAGCCCTTGCGATTGGGTATTTGATGAGTGAAAATATCATTGAGAAATTTAGCGATGTCACTTCTTTGAAGCTTCTTAATGATGGCATGCGTGTGGACATTGAAGCCAAAGTGAATGATGAAAATATTAAAAAATTAAGTGCTGAGGGCGTGGTGATTAGCGGATGTGGCAAAAGCATGACCGCAAACATAGACCCAGAAGCGATTGAAGCCAAAGTGATTAAAAGCACGTTTCGTTTGAGCGCTTCCAAACTCTCCCGTGAAATGAGTCAGTTTTACACCGAGTGCCCGTTGTACGAACAAACAGGCTGTGTGCATACGGCAAAACTCTTTACAGATGAAAATACATATTTTATTGGAGAAGATATTGCCCAACACAACACCATTGACAAAGTCGTAGGAAAAGCGGTGATGGCAGGGATAGATGTACGCAATGCTTTTTTAATGGTCAGTGGCAGACTTTCTTCTGAAATGGTAGCCAAAGCAGTGATGCATCAAATTCCTATTTTAGCCTCTCGTACGGCATCGACCTGTTTAGGTTTGATGATAGCAGAAAAGTTTGGGCTGACGCTCATTGGTTTTGTCAGAGGCGATACAATGAATGTGTACCGTCATCCTCAAAGAATTTCAGTGGAGGTATAAAATGGCTGAAATGCAAGAGTTGATTAGACACTATTTGAACGATAAAGGCAAGCTGGATTGTGCCGATGCCTATAAAATTGCGGCTAAATTAAAATGCCCGATTCGTGAGGTTGGCGATGCAGCTAAAGCGATGGAAATACGTATTGATGCGTGTGATTTGGGTCAATTTGGAAAGGTAGAAGGTGGATCGTTTGATATAGAAGCGTTAAACCGACTTACTCCACTTTTAGACGATCAAAATCGTGTTACATGTAAAGATGCAAGGGCGCAAGCAGGTGGCATTGGGCTTAAAAAAATCAGAGGCACCCTCAAAGAGAAAAACATTGATGTGACGTATTGTAGTTTAGGCTGTTTTACAGAAAAAAGACGACCACGTTTGTATGTCAAAACCAAAACATGGATAGAAAATGCCGAGGGTGAATTGCTCTTTGGTAAAGGTAAAACGGAGATTTTAGAGCTCATCGAATCAGAAGGGTCTATTGCCAAAGCCTCTGAAAAAATTGGGATGAATTATAAAAAAGCATGGACGCACATTAAAATTTTGCAAAAAAATATCAACGATGTGATGGTAGAGACTAAACAAGGGGGCGGTGAAGATGCGGGCACAAAACTTACCTCTGTGGCGCATGAATACATGGAAAATTATCGTAAGCTTCAAGATGACATTGAAAATTATGCCAATGAGCGGTTTAAAGAGCTTTTTTTAAAGCCTCGCAATCAAAAAGAGTTTCGAAAATAGTACGTGTATGCTATTTTGATGCTATGAAAAGTGAGTAGACTCTTAAGGTTGAAAACATTAAATGTGACGTAGAATTGGTTTTTTATGCGACATATCCGTATAAATATGCAAAAAACACATATCTTTAAAGGAATTTTAATGAAAAAAGTTTGGGTACTCAGTGCCCTTGTGGCATCGTTGTTGTTGGCTAAAGAGCCTGTTATTGTTTTACATGCAGGAAGTTTATCGGTTCCTTTTGCAGAAATTGAAAAAGTTTTTGAAGAAAAATATCCCCAATTTGATGTGCAAAGAGAACCCAGTGGCAGTGTGGCAGCAGCTCGTAAAGTAACGGATTTGGGAAGGGCTGCGGATGTGATGGGCAGTGCGGATTATCAGGTGATTGATACCATGTTGATTCCTAATCATGCAAAGTTTAATGCCCATTTTGCGACCAATGAGATGGTTTTAGCCTACACTGAGAAATCAAAATTTGCGAAAGACATTAACGAAAAAAACTGGACGGACATCTTTTTGAAAGAGGGCGTTGTGGTAGGGCATTCTAACCCCAATTTAGACCCTTGCGGGTATCGTTCTATGCTTGTGACCATGTTGGCAGAAAAACATTACAAAAAAGCAGGGCTTTATGACGCATTGTTTGGCTATGGTGATCACTATGAAATTGGGGAAGAGAACGCTAAAAAAGTGATTGTACGCCCCAAAGAGACCGATTTGTTAGGGCTTTTGGAAGCGGGACAGTACGATTATCTCTTCATTTACAAATCCGTTGCAGACCAACACAAACTCAAATACGTCACACTGCCTGAAGAAATTAATCTTAAAAATGCCAAGTTTGAAGAGGCTTACAAGGCGGTTTCCTTTAACATTGATGGGAAGAAACCTGGCGTTGTGGAAAAACAAGTGGGTGCGCCAATGGTGTATGGTTTGAGTGTGTTTGAAAACGCTACATCTCCCGCCAACAAAGCAGGTGCGGTTGCTTTTGTGAACTTTGTTCTCTCTGCTGAGGGACAAGCGATTATGAAGAAAAACGGACAAGATGCCATGAATCCTCCTATCATCACAGGCGATAGTTCCATTTTAGGACAAAAATGAGTTTTTTAAGCCTTCAAGCCCTTACATGTAATGTGGGGGCGTTTCATCTTCATGATATTAGCTTTGATGTGGGAGAGGGTGAGTATTTTGTCATCTTAGGGCACAGCGGTGCTGGAAAAACAGTTATTTTAGAATCCATCGCAGGCTTGCACCGTGTGGGTGGAAAGCTTCTTTTTAATCAAGAAGAAATAACCCATAAAGCCCCAGAAGAGCGCTCCATTGGTTTTGTGTATCAAGACTTTGCACTGTTTCCCAATTTGAACGTACGAGAAAATATCCGTTTTGCAGGACGGTATAAAGAGATTGAAGATGCGGAGTCTTTGTTTAACGATTTGGTGGATTTTTTAGGTTTGGAAAAGTTGCTTGATAGGCGCATTGATAATCTCTCAGGTGGAGAGAAACAACGCATCGCCATCGCTAGGGCGGTTTTTTCACGCCCTAAAATTTTACTTTTAGATGAACCTTTAAGTGCTATTGATCCCACCTTTCGCAATGCCATTATGAAATTTCTTAAAGATATTCATAGGCGGTATGGTTTAACGACGTTACATGTAACGCACAATTTTCGTGAGGCTTCGTATTTGGCGGATAGAATTGCCATCGTTATGGATGGACGGGTGCAACAAGTGGGAAGCACCAACGATGTTTTATCGCAACTCTTAGATGAACCAACCAACAGTTTAGATTACAGTGGGCTTCCACAATTTAGCGATGCTATCGTGTATGCCAATCGTGAATGGGGAACGACTGTGATTGTTGCAAGTCACGATTTGTTGTGGCTTAATGAAATTGTAACCCGTAAAGTTGGGCTTCATTTTGGGCGTTTAATGGATTTTACAAGCAGTAATTTAATCATGGGAAAGTGGCGTGAAAGTGGGGATGAACGTATTTTTGATTTTGATGAGACACAGCGTATGTCACTTCCTAAAAGTTATCGTATTGGTGAAAAAAGAGGTGTGGCGATTAACCCTCGTGACATCTGTGTTGGTTTGGAACCGTTTACATGTAATGATGATAGTGTTTGCCTCAAAGGGATTATTCGTGAAGTGGCTCACAGTGTGAAAAGCAATGAAATTTCTTTAAAAATTGCTATAGGCACACATGTTTTAGAGTGTGTAGAGAGCTTTGAATATTTTGAGCAATACCGTTTTTATCCCTCTGCACAGGTGTATGTTCATTTTAAAAAATCGGCCATTAACGTGCCATCAAAAGAGGCATAGTTTTACAAAAATCGTGCTAAAATAAAGCATTATTAAAGAAAGGGAGTTTCACATGTTTGTAAAGTTAAATGACAGAGTGTATCTAAATGCAGATCGTATTACACGAATTAAAATTGATGAGGTTCAAGATGGTATTCGGGTTCGTTTTTACGAAGGTCAGGTGCAAGTAGCAAAAAGCCATACGTTTGAGAGTGTTGATGCCGCTCAAAAATGGGTTGAAAAGACCATGAACCAAAAATAAATTTTTACATCATTGTCTGTTTATTCTGAGAGATATTTATCTCTCTTCTGCTCTTGTAGGTCTAAGGTTTAGACAAATGCTATTATGTACAAAAGGAAATTCATGAAAATTGATTGCAGTGGCTTAGCGTGTCCTGAGCCCGTATTACAAACCAAAAAAGCCTTAGAAGCTTTGCCCAATGATTCCATTTTAGAGGTTGTGGTGGATAACCTAGCTTCCAAAGAAAATGTGGTGCGTTTTGCACAAAACGGTGGCTTTGAAGCACGTGTGGAGGCAATGGCTGATGGAAAAACACTTGTTTCTATTATTAAAGGCTTTACATGTAAGGTGCTTAGTGAGGAAAAAAGTGAGCAGTTTTTAGATAAAACGCTTTTTCTTAAAAGCAATACAGTAGGCGAGGGCGAATTAGGCGCTAAGCTTATTGTCGGTTTTTTAAAATCAGCTTTAGAATTGCCTAAAATTCCAAAGCGCATTATTTGTGTGAACACTGCTGTGTATTTAACCACTGCTGATGAAAATTCTCCTATCATTGAAGTGCTCCAAGCGCTTGAGGCCAAAGGCGTTGAAATCTATTCGTGCGGGGTCTGTTTGGAATTTTATGGGGTGAGTGAGAAGCTTAAAGTGGGAAAAATCGGCAATGCCTATGGTACCATTGAGATGCTCTTTGGTGGAGAGGGTACAATATCTTTATAATAACGCTTTCAAAGCAAAGCTTTTCAAACTACGTTAACACTGGGTTTTCCTCAGCGGAAGGCTCGTACTACTTCGTGAACATTTCATGCTCAAGAAGTTGAAATTAAGGTATACAATGAACAACGAAGCAAAATTGACCAAGTACGTCAAAGCTGCGGGTTGTGCTGCCAAGCTGGGTCCGGGAGACCTCACAGAAGCGATAGGTGGTCTCAACTGCAGGCATGAGAAGGTACTGGTAGGAATGGATGAGAGTGATGATGCCAGTGTCTATTACCTCGATGAAGAGCGGGCCCTTGTGCAAACGGTCGATATTATCACCCCTGTGGTGGATGACCCATTTGTGTATGGGCAAATTGCCGCGGCAAACTCGCTAAGCGATGTGTTCGCTATGGGTGGTGAAGTCGCTACTGCAATGAATATTGTCGGATTTGATGGCTGTCATCAACCACGAAGCGTGCTTAAAGAGATTTTAGCAGGCGGACAGAGTAAGGTCAATGAGTGCGGTGGGGTGATTATTGGGGGGCATACGATAGAAGCGCCTGAGATGACCTATGGCATGAGTGTCACAGGTTTTGTGCATCCTTTAAAGATTTACCGCAACAACACGCCTCGGGTGGGAGATGTGCTCATTTTAACCAAACCTTTGGGAATGGGTGTGTTAACCACGTCCATTAAAGCGGATATGCTTGAGAATAGTGTGGTAGAAAAAGTGGCGTCTATTTTAGCCACGCTCAATCATAAAGCTTCACGCATTATGCAAAAATACGATGTAAGTGCGTGTACAGATATTACAGGTTTTGGTCTGTTAGGTCATGCCTATGAGATGAGTTTTCATCGAGTGAGCATTGGTTTTTGGGTGAACAAGATTCCTATTTTAGAGGAAGCCAGAGCGATGGCGGATATGGGGATTATCCCAGCAGGTGCGTACAATAACAAAAGTTATGTGAGTGCATATGTAGAAGCTAAAGTGCCACATAAAGATGAAATTTTGCTCTACGATGCACAAACTTCGGGCGGACTTTTAATAGCCGTCTCCCAAAACGATGCGCCAAAACTTTTGCAAGAACTGCTTGATGAGGGGCTTAGTTACAGTGCTATTATCGCTGAGGTGTTTGAAAAAGAGGACAAACCACTCTTTTACATGTAAGGAAAAATCCTTACATGTAACAAGAATTAAAGAAAAAACTTCCAGTAAAATTCTGCTGCAAAAACAATCAAAAGAATACCGACAACATTGAGAACAAACCCGATTTTTGCCATAAAAGCAACACTCACCATACCCGTACTCATCGCAATGGCATTGGGTGGGGTGGCGATAGGAAGCATAAAGGCGTAACTCGCACAAATGGTGGCTGCCATCATAAGCAGTTGTGTATCAGCCCCCACGGCTTGAGAGAGTGAGAAGATGATGGGAAGCATAATGGAGATCAGTGCAGTGTTGCTTGTAATTTCTGTGGTAAAAGTAACTAAAGCTGCAACAATGAGTAAAATGAGCCACGGTGAAAAATCAGCAACGAGCATCAATTTATTCGCAATCTCTCCTGCTAATCCTGTTTTAGAAAATGCTGCAGCAATGGCAAACCCCGCACCAAAGAGAAACATAATATCAAAGGGTATTTTTTTGCTGTCTTCCCATTTGAGTACGCCAATTTTTGGCAAAAACATAATCAAACCGTAGCTGAGTAAAATAATGCGCTCATCCAGTCCCAACCCATCATAATAGGGTTTAATCGGAGAGTTGACAAACAAAAGGACAATTAAAGAGATCAGCATCCATAAAAGACGTTTTTGCGCATGTGTGATTTTATGCTCTTCTTCGATTTCTTGAATATGCCCCACATTGTGTAAGCCATAGGAGAGAAAAAAGGAAGCAAAAATGACCATGACAAAGGCAACAGGCGTGACCAGCATCATCCATTTTACAAAAGGAATCATCTCCATACCATGATTTTCCATAAAGCCTAAAAGAAGCATATTAGGCGGTGTTCCCACAGGGGTAATAATACCACCAATGCTCGCACCATAGGCGATGGCCAAAATAAAACGCACCTGCAAAATCTTATGCGAACTCAAAAACGTCGCAATAGGAATCAGCAATAATGCGGTGGTGGTGTTCGATAAAATGGAGCTTAAAAGTCCTGAGGTGATGGCTAAAGAGAAGATAACGCCTCGTGGTGTGGTAGGAAATACGGTTAAAATCTTTTTAGCAATAACCTTGTGAAGCCCCGTTTTTTCCGTGGCAATCGCCAGTAAAAATCCTCCTAAAAAGAGGTAAATAATGGGGTTTGAGTAGTTCGTGGTGGTAGCCCCCGTTTCCAGTAGTCCCAAAGCGGGGAAAAGAATGATAGGTAAGAGGGAAACAACGCCCACAGGTAGACCCTCATTGGTCCAAAGTGTGACTAAAAAGACAAGCACACCAATCATCGTGGCATGAAGCGGTTTAAATCCTAAGAGTGCCAAAGCGTAACCCACGCCACC
Source organism: Sulfurospirillum barnesii SES-3 (assembly GCF_000265295.1). Lineage (NCBI taxonomy): Bacteria > Pseudomonadati > Campylobacterota > Epsilonproteobacteria > Campylobacterales > Sulfurospirillaceae > Sulfurospirillum > Sulfurospirillum barnesii. The sequence goes on along the minus strand of NC_018002.1, from coordinate 2,154,096 downwards.
AAGCAACAAGGCAATAGCGATGAGTTTGACCGCAGGCTTTTCTACATGTTCCATAATAGCAGTATTCCTTTTTCTCTAATTTTTAAACGATTTTAATGAACTGTAAAGACATAAAAAAGACTTTTTGTTTCAAATTGTAAAATAATTTTTTTTTCTTCTCTAAAGTGTGAACTAGGGTAACAAAAAAATATAAATATTTCATTTTGTAATACTTTTAGTTGAATGTTTTAAAAAGATTTATACTGTACATATCTTTACATGTAAGAAGGTTTTGCGTGATTATTCACATGGATTTGGACTGTTTTTTTGTCTCAGCGGAGCGTACCAGAAGCCCTTTTCTAAAAGGCAAACCTGTGGTGGTGTGCAAAAGTGGTGATACTAAAATTTTTAGCACACACGATATGCCCAGTATGCTCACCGAGGGGGTTGGTGGGTTTAATGGCATGCTTCACCATCAAAAAACATTCCAATGTTTTCATAAAGAGGCGTGGAGAGAAGAGTTTATAGACGAAAAAGGGCAGATTCATGGCATTGTGATTGCAAAAAGCTATGAAGCAAAACGGTATGGTATTCAAACTGGTATGCGTTTACAAGAGGCGCTTTTAAGAGCTCCTTCACTTCTAATTGTACCTAGTGACCATCTTTTTTACCAGCAACTCTCCCTTGCACTGAAGGCTTTTTTACAGAGTAAAATTCCCCTTTTGGAGCAGTATAGCATTGATGAGTTTTGGGGCGATTTGAAAGGTTGGGTGCGTGATGAAGAGACCTATGCTTTTATGGCACACGTGCAAAAAGAGGTCTTAGAGCGTTTTGATTTGCCCCTTTCTATTGGGGCATCCCGTTCAAAGTGGATTGCAAAGCTTGCAACGGATTTTAATAAACCATACGGGCTTACCCTTGTACCTCAAGAAAAAATTGCTGCATTTGTTGCTCCCATGAAGATTGCTTCGTTTCCTGGCATTGGCAAGGTGTTGCAAAAAAAGTTTGCTTCGTATGCCATTGAAACCCTAGGGGAAGTCTTAGAGCATGAAAAATTGGTGATGGGTTTTGGAAAAATAGGAAGAGATTTAATAGCACGATTACGAGGCGAAGATAACGAGCCCGTCATTGCCAACCGTAACCGTCATTCCGTTGGAATTTCTCGAAATTTCGCGGCAATACATGCGCGTGAAGAGGTCTTAAGACGTGCTATTATTCTTTCCCGTCATCTCTCTTATACGATTGAAAAACTAGCCCTCAGACCCACAACGTACGCTTTTTCCCTACGCTATGAGACGGGAGTTCGGGTGCATACCTCTCAAACAATTGAGAGGGTTTTTAGCGAAACACTCTATCGTCAATGGGTTGTAAAAACGCTTTTAAGCCTTGATGCCCATACGCATTATGGTATTACGCACATCAGCTTAAGCCTCAGTAACTTCATCTCGCCTTCGCACACCAAAACCTTTTCGCTTTTACATGTAAACACCGATGAAAAAGCCAAACGCCTTAGCGAAAAACTCACGCATCTGCGTGATATGTATGGCATTGATATTGTAAGGAGTGGAGCAGAAAAACGCCATCATTAGGCGCTAAAACGTTTTGAAATGGTCTCATATAACTCTTTTGGGTCACAATAGACCAGTAAAAGGTCATTGGCATGAAAGAGGGTTGAGCCTGTGGGTTTCAGACTTTTGCCTTGCCTTTTTATTAAGACAATTAAAAATTCTGAGGGTAAGTCAAGTTCTGCCAAGGATTTTCCAATGACTTCAGCGTTTTCTTCCACATAGAGTTGTCGCATAGCGTGGTAAAAAAGAGGTGATGCCGCAACATTGTTTGTCAATGCGCTCTTTTCTTGAGGCTCTTCAACGCCTAACAAACGTGCCATCCACGGCAGTGACATGCCTTGCATCAAGAGTGAAATCAGTACGACCAAAAAAACGGTGTTAAAAATCATAGAGGCGTGTTCAAGATTTTGTAAAAAAGGGTAGGTGGCTAAAACAATGGGTACGGCACCTCTTAGTCCTACCCATGAGATAAAGAGTTTCTCTTTAACAGTTAAAAAAGAGCCTAAAAGGGTTAGAAAAACACCAACAGGACGTGCAATAAAGGCAAGCCATAGCGCAATGAGAATGCTCTGCCATGCAATGTTGGGAAGTTCGGAGGGAAAAACAAGAAGACCCAGTGTGAGAAAAACCCAAATTTGCATAATCCACGCCAAACCATCGTGAAAGCCCACCAGATTTTTTTTGTGGGTAAACTCTTTGGCGTTGGCAGCAATGCCTGCAATATAGACTGCTAAAAAGCCATTGCCTCCTAGCATAACCGTTCCACCAAAAAGGAGCAAAACCCATGCAATGCTAAAGACGGGATAGAGCCCATAGTAACCTAAATGGAGTCGGTTGAGCATCAAAGGCAATAAAAAACCAAAGAGGTAGCCTAAAAGCCCTCCAATGAGAAATTGAAGAAAAAATGAGAAGATAAGTTCAGAAAAGGAGAGTTCATGTGGTATGGCAATGAGTTGAAGCACGCTCAGGGTTAAAAAAATTGCCATGGGGTCATTGCTTCCTGATTCAAGCTCTAACAAAGGAGCCAAAGGACGCTTCAGTGCAATCCCTTTGGCTCGCAAAATAGCAAAGACTGCCGCCGCATCGGTCGATGATACAATCGCACCAACCAGTAGCGACTCTAATGTGTTAAAATGAAAAAGATAATGCACACATAATGCCGTGAGCAGAGCCGTTAAAAGCACACCCAACGTGGAGAGCAATAAACCTTCTTTAATAACAGGTCTGATGACTTTCCATGAGGTGTCAATTCCCCCACCAAAAAGAATAAAAATAAGCGCAATGGTGCCAATGCTTTGTGCTAAATTGGGATTATCAAAATGAATACCCAAAATACCATCTGAGCCAGCAAGCATGCCAAGCCCCAAAAAAATAAAAAGTGTGGGAACCCCAAACTTATCGGAAATTTTACTTGAGATCACGCTTACAAGCATCAAAAATGCAATGATAACAATGTACCACTCCAAATTTTCAATGACCATGATGTGCCTTATGCGTGTGGTGAACTTTGTAAATTAAAACGTCATTTTTTGATTTTTCCAATAGGTCAAACGCAAAAAAGCTAATGTTTCCCGTGGTGTGAATGGCAACGAGGTCTGCTTTTAAATCTTTATGATTCTCTTCAAAGCGCTCTGAACTTAAAAGCTCTTTTCGTACAATAGGCACAACTCTTTTCAAAGGAATTTCAAGCGATTTAATAAAAAGATTGAGTTGTGTCTCTGCGGCTTGCCTGCTCTCTTCATGAAAATTCATAATTTCATGTTCATTAAAGCCATACATTCCCAGTCTAAACTCAAAAGGAACACTATAAAGATGCAATAAAAGCAAGAGCGCATTGGGGAAAAGATGTTCAATATGCTGAACCATAAGGGCGGAATCTTTCGACAAATCCGTAGGAATGAGAATTGTGGTATAGTTGTGAAGGGTATGGTTTTTGGTTACAAAAACGGGTATGGAAGATTTTTTAATAATGGCTTTGGTATCAGAGCCAATAAAAATAGCTTCAAGTGGATGCTTCTCTTTATTGTCGCCTATCATCACCATATGTGCACCAATCGTCTTGGCAACAATTTGAATGGTCTTATCAACCGCTCCATCAAGGCAGTAAAAATGTTTTTTCTCAACCAGAGAAGAAGAAGCATGTATAATTTCCCAGCAATGCTCTGCAATCTCTTCATGGGATTTGTTTTTTTGAAAAAGCTCATTTTCGATGACATGAACGACATGGAGTGTTGCTTCAAATTTCTCTGCAAAATGGTGTGCTTTTTTTAGAAGCGTCTTTGTACCCTCTGAAAAATCAATTGCGACCAATAGTGTGAAATTTTGCATAATTACTCCTTGCTTTGGTTTGGTTGAATGTATCTGTAAGTGTATTTGATTATAACTTTTTTACGAAAGAGTGTCAATTTTGAAGGGATGGTTTTTTTATTTTTTATGTTGAAAAATCAAGAGAAGTAGTGGCGAGAGGGTGGAGGAATCGAACCTCCCAAGAGACGGTCAACCGCCCCTCCAATCGGCTTTGAAGGCCGTGGTGCACACCAGAGTCACATACCCCCCGCAAAGGGAAAATATTGTAACCTAGATTTGCTTTAGTGAGAATAAAGTTAGTATTCTTTATAATGAATGAAAGTTCATGTAAGGAGGTTAGACATGGTGTTACGTCTGTTTTTACTGCTGTGTTTGCCTTTTTTAATGTGGGCAGCACCGAAGCAATCTGGGGAAAATATTTGGGTTAAGGTAGGGCAAATTTACGGTATTGAGCCGAGCCTTTTGTACTCTATTGCAAAAGTTGAGAGCGATTTGGACCGTTATGTGGTTGCCTTTAGTGCGGATAAAATGACCCCTAAACAAGCAACAGAACTTCAAACTTTTTTAAAACAAAAAGGGATTGAGAGTAAGCAACACACCAAAGTGATTGCCATTAAGAGCAAAAATAAGTACGAAGCCAGTCATGTGGTGCATTTTCTCTACACCCGTAATTATCCCCGTTTTGATATGGGCATCATGCAAATTAACTCTATTCATAAACCCATGCTTGATAGGGCAAATATCTCTTTTTATGACCTGTTCGACCCAAAAATCAATATTCAAGTGGGGGCATATATTTTAGCGACCTGTTTTGCCAAACATAAAAATAACAAAGATGCCATTAACGCCTATAATGGCAAGATTAATGACAATCCGTATTCTGCTAAAGTGTTTAAAGAGTTTAGAAAGCTTTACAGCTCCTATCAAAAAGATAGCACAAAACTCTATTACAAAGACCCCTCATAGCTCACCCAAGCGATACCCTACCTCTTTAATCATCTCAATAGCGCCCTCAGGAAGTTTTTTACGTAAACGCTTAATCAGAGCTCGCATATTGAGCACACTGGTCTCCTCGCCCTCCCAGACATACTCTTCAAGTTCGCTAAAGGTAATGACACGGTGTCTGTCTTTGATAAAAAGATCTAAAAACATACACTCTTTTTTAGCGAGTTTTATCTCTTCATTCTCAGGTGAAAAGAGGCGATGATTTACATAATCATAGGTATACCCTGTCCAAAGGGTAATCACTTGTGAAGGTTTGTGGCAGAGTTTTTTTACTTTTTGCACAAGTTCGTAGATAAAAAAAGGCTTTTTAAGGTAGTCATCACAACCTATTTCATAGGAAGTTTGAATTTTCTCTAAATCGTGATTAGAACTCATAATAATAACAGGAATCTCTTTATGATAAAGTCGTATGGTTTCTAAAATGGAGAGTCCATCAAGGGAGGGAACATTAATATCTAAAATAAAACAGTGGTAACCACAATTCAGCGCATCGAGGGCTTTTTCACCATCAAAAAAGAGATCAACACTGTATCCTTCTTTATCTAAAACACTCTTAATCACTTTTGCTAAACGGTCATTATCTTCAAGTACTAAAATTTTCATGTTACATTTCCTAGTGTGATGGTAAAACAAGCACCATCATTTTTATTAGAAGCGGTAATTTTTCCGCCCATTTTATCTTCAATAATCAGTTTACTCATATACAGCCCAATCCCATGCCCTTGTTTTTTGGTTGTAAAATAGGCATCAAAAAGATGGGATAACTTTTCGTTTTGGATACCTCCTGCGTTATCACAGATTTCTATAATGACTTTTTGTGCGTGATTGTAGACCATAATAGAAATTGTGCCCCGTTTTATTTTTTTCTCTTCTCTTTGTTGAATAATCTGGTCTTTGGCATTGTTAACAATATTAAGAAGCGTTTGCATAAATTCGTTTTTATAGCCTTTTACCATCAGGTTAGTGGCATTGCTTATATCAACGCTAACATCAATGTAATTATACTTAATTGTATGATTGATAATTTTGAGCATGGTCTCAATGGCTTCATTCACATCAAAAACCGTTTTGGTGGTTGAGGGCATAATAAAGGCTTGAAAACTGTTAATGGTGTCTGTCATATAGTGGACTTGCACCATAATATCATGGACAAATTGGTTGTTCTGTTCTTCTGTTTGCTCCGTTGTGCTGTAAAAATGGTCTTGTGCAATGGTTGCAATCTCCACCAAAGGATTTTTCCATTGATGGGCTATAGAAGAGAATACTTCCCCAATCTCGGCGAGTTTGGATTGTTGAATGATAAATTGTTGGTGTTTGTTTTTTTGCACTTCAACCGCACGTAGCTCTTTTTCAGAACGAATGCGCATATAAATGTTATGAAAGAGTCCTAAAATAAGAAAAATAAGAAAAGGCGAAATGAGAAACACAGCATCAATGAGCTTTCTATGACGATCAAAAAAGGTCTCAGGTTCATTGACAAGCTCAAATTCTGGGATGACAGGATTGGGATAAATTTCAAATTGTTTAATTTTTTGCACATCAAATTGGTACCAATACTCCTCAAATGTTTCTACATGTAAAGGATGAATTTTTTTATCCAAGGCATCTAGCACCATCTCCCCTGTTGCCATACCTAATTTTTGAACAGGAACAAGCTTTCCACCAAAGGCTCCTTTGCCAATAAAGAGGGTATCGGTAATAAAAACGGGTAGGGCACTTTTTTGAATCATGGCAGCGATTTGGTTGTTTTTATACAAGTTACCATAGCGGTCATTGTAAAAGCGAATGTAAAAAATGGCTTCTTCTTTATTGGGGGTGGAGAAGCGTTTTTCAAGCTCTTCAAGGGTGGATTGGCGAATGTATTCGATTTCAAGGCTCTCTTTGTACTCTTCCATGGCTTCTCGAATAAAAGGTTCACTATCGTCTCCATTAGCGCTGGCATCGTTAATGATGGTGATTTTTTTAAGCTTAGGCATCATTTTTGCCATCAAAGGGATAGTCTCACCAATCGCACGTCTTTCCATAACTCCATAAATTCGGTCTTCTAAACCTTTTTCGTGAATTTCTTTCAGGTCAAACTGCTCTAAGCCTGTAAATAAAATGGGCTCATCGGTAAAGAGCTCATGGTAATACTCAATTAAAAAATCATAGGCAAATTTATCCACAGCAACAATAAGGTCATGTTTTTGATTTTTGAGTTGAAGTTTATAAAGCTCACGCAATTTTTCATAGTACTCTTTGGAATTAATGCGTTTAGAGTCCATGTATAAAATGTTCATGGTGATTTCAGGATGTTTGTAAAAGACCTCTTCCATACCATGTAAAACATCATCGCTCCACTGAAAGCCTTTGTGATAGGAATTAATGATGAGAATTTTTTTATCGTGTGCCCATGCGTGGGTGGTGCCCATAAGAACAAAAAGGATTAGAAAGAGAAGTATTTTTTTCATGGCGTTTGTTCTTTTTAAAGATTATTATAACACATGAGAGACAAAGTCCCATCTCCTTCCGCCAAAAGAGATGGGAATGTTTTTAGTACTCTAAGAACATTTTTTGAAGCGCTTTTTTATCGTTGGTTTTCGTTAAACCTAACATTAAAAGAACACGTGCTTTTTGTGGGTTAAGGGTAGTGGTTGCGATGAAGCCATATTTTGCATCATCCACTTCGCCCTCTAGGGTTGTACTACCACTGCCTACACGGCTACTACGTGCGACAACAACACCTTTTTTAACGGCGTCAGCCAAAGCATCTTGTGTGAGTGGGAAAGGATTTCCATTGCCCATACCGGCATGAACAATCGCTTTAGCACCTGCGTTAACCGCAGCTTTTACCATAACATCCGTGTCATTTGGGTGTCCATAGACAATGTCAACACGTGGTAAATCTTCAAGTTTAGCAACATCAAATTCAGAGTTTACCGTATGTTTACGAGTAGGTTGCATGTAGTATTCAACATTACCATAATATACGGTACCAATTTTACCACTGTTTGGTGAAGCAAATGCATTGACTGAGCTTGTGTTCACTTTAGTGACTTCTCGTGCACTGTGAATTTCATCGTTCATGACAACCACAACGCCTTTACCCGCTGTTTCTTTATTTGTGACAACATGCATTGCATTGTAAAGGTTCATTGGACCATCCGCACTCATAGAAGTGCTTGAGCGCATTGCGGCAACAAAAACGACAGGTTTTTTACTTTTTACGGTTAAATCAAGAAAATACGAAGTCTCTTCTACAGTATCGGTTCCGTGAGTAATGACCACACCATCAATCTCTGGGTTAGCAAGCAATTCATTAACACGTTTTGAGAGTTTAAGCCAAACTTGATTGGTCATCTCTTGAGAACCAATGCTAGAGATTTGCTCCCCTTTAATCGTTGCCATGTCACTGATCGCTGGAACAGCAGCAATGAGTTTGTCTACGGTTACAGCACCTGCTGAGTAAGAACTTTTAAGCTCTGATGTTCCAGCACCTGCGATGGTGCCACCTGTGGCAAGAATGGCAATGGTTGGTTTTGCCATCAACGAAGAAGCGCCAATAAGCGCTACCATAAGAGAAGTACGTAATAAATTCATGCGAAAGCTCCTTTAAAAAGTTTGGTTTACATGTAAAGGCATTCGGCTCAAAAAGAGCCGAATTAAAGCATAAAAACATTTTTTATAAAATCATTCCACCAATAACAAAGGCAAAGGCAACAGAAAGAGAAATAGCAACCACACCAGGAATTAAAAATGGGTGATTAAATACATATTTACCAATGCGTGTTGATCCTGTATCGTCCATTTCCACCGCTGCAATGAGTGTTGGGTAGGTTGGAAGAACAAACAGCGCACTGACCGCTGCAAACGAAGCAACGATGGTTAAAGGTGAAACACCAAGCAACAATGCACTTGGCATCAACGCTTTAGCGGTTGCTGCTTGAGAGTAAAGAAGCATACTAGCAAAGAAAAGAACGACAGCTAACATCCATGGATAAATGTTAAGCAAATCACCCGCAAACGCTTTAATTTCAGTGATGTGGTTTGCTACAAACGTATCACCTAACCACGCAACACCTAGTACACAGATACATGCACTCATACCTGATTTAAAGGTACCAGAGTTAAGAATTTGTGCAGAATCAATTTTTGTCAAGAAGGTGATAAATGTTGCACCTGTTAGCATGAAAAGCATAATCGCTGCATCACGTCCAACCACAGGATTTTTAATCAGACCTACTTTTCCACTAATCATCGTTGCATATGCGACAACGGCTAAAATAGTCACAAGGAAAATAACCACAGAGAGTTTTGCACCTGGTTTAATTTCAAGTTGTGTAGCACCTCTTGTTTTTACCAAACCTTTTGCTAATCGCTCTTGATAGACTTCATCGTCTTTAAGCTCTTTACCTAAAAAGTTAGCAACAAACGCTGCACACATACATGCAAGAAAAGAGGAAGGAATACAAACCGCTAAAAGTTCCAAATAGCCTACACCGTGTTTCTCTAATGCACCACTTAAAAAGACAACTGCTGCTGAAATGGGAGATGCGGTAATGGCGATTTGAGAGGCAACAACGGCAATACTTAAAGGACGTGATGGACGAATGCCTTGTTCTTTTGCCACTTCTGCAATAACAGGAAGTGTAGAGAATGCGGTATGACCCGTACCTGCAAAAAATGTCATAATGTACGTAACCACAGGGGCTAAAAACGTAATTTGTTTAGGATTTTTGCGAAGAATTTTTTCCGCGATACTCACCATATAATCAAGCCCACCTGCTACTTGCATAGCAGCAATGGCTGCAATAACAGACATAATGATTAAGATAACATCAATAGGAATTGATCCTAATTTTAAACCCATACCAAGCGTTAAGACAAGAACGCCCAACCCTCCAGCATAACCGATAGCAATGCTACCGAGTCTTGCACCAAAAAAGATGGCAGCAAGAACAACAATGATTTCTAACCATAACATGGTAACTCCTTGTACTAAGTTTATGAACTCCTCTAATAGCTCAAAAAGCGATTAGAGCAATTGGGTGCCACAAAAGAGCGGTAAAAGGAAGAAGGTGTGTGAGCACCGCTTCTTCTGTGGCACGGCAAAAGGCTATTTATTTTTTATCGTAGGTACGAGGTTTGATCATGTTTTCTGGTTTGATGATGTCATCTAGCTCATCTTTAGCCAAAAGACCACGTGCTAGAACGATGTCATAGACTGAACCGCCTGTCTCTAGTGCTTCTTTCGCTACTGAAGTTGAGTTCTCATAACCGATAAATGGGTTCAGTGCAGTAACAAGTCCGATACTGTTAAGAACAAGTGATTTACATCTCTCAGGATTTGCAGTAATTCCATCAACACATGTTGTTGCCAATGCTTCAAATGCGTTTCGCATCATGTTTACAGAGTTGAAAAGGTTGAATGCAATCACTGGTTCAAACACGTTAAGTTGAAGTTGACCACCCTCGCACGCCATAGTAACCGCAACGTCTGTACCAATCACTTGGAAACATACTTGGTTTACAACCTCAGGCATAACGGGGTTGACTTTACCTGGCATAATAGAGCTACCTGGTTGCATTGCAGGAAGGTTAATCTCGCCAAAACCAGTTCTTGGACCTGAGCTTAGAAGGCGTAGGTCGTTACAAATTTTTGACATTTTGGTCGCTACACGTTTAAGAACACCCGAGATTTGTACATACGCACCTGTATCTTGTGTCGCTTCAACCAAGTCACCTGCGGTTACAAACGGACGACCTGTTACTTCTTGTAGTTTTGCTTCAACGGTTTTTGCATAATTGGGATGAGCGTTAATACCTGTACCAATTGCAGTAGCACCAAGGTTCATTTCACGCATCAATTGTTGCGCTTCAATCACACGTTGAATGTCTTCACCAATCATAACCGCATAAGTACGAAACTCTTGCTCTAAGGTCATAGGAACCGCATCTTGAAGCTGGGTACGACCCATTTTGATGATGTCTTTAAACTCTGCTGCTTTTTTAGCAAATGAATTTTTGATGATGCTCATAGAAACCGTAAGCTCGCCTAGTTTTTCAAAAAGAGCGACACGAAGCGCTGTTGGGTAAGCGTCATTGGTGGATTGAGAAAGGTTAACATCGTTGTTTGGGTGTAAAAATTTGTATTCACCTTTTTTGTGACCCATTTTTTCAAGTCCGATGTTTGCGATAACTTCGTTAGCGTTCATGTTGGTTGAAGTACCTGCTCCACCTTGAAACATATCCACAACGAATTGGTCATGGTATTGACCGCCAATAATTTCATCGCACGCTTCACAAATCACATTCTTTTTAGCTTCAGCTAAAAGACCAAGTTCATAGTTTGCTAAAGCAGCCGCTTTTTTTACTTTTGCTAATGACGTAATAAATGTTGGGAATTTTGCAAGGGTAATTCCAGTAATGTGGAAGTTCTCAGCCGCACGTGCTGTTTGAACGCCATAATAACATTCGTTAGATATTTCTTTATCGCCGATTAGATCGTGTTCCATTCTAGTTGACATCGTATCTCCTTAAAAGTTTAGGGCTTCCTTGTGGAAGTCTTTATGTGCTGAAAGTGTAAACCTCTAAAGGGATTTGAAAATGACTTTTTGGGATTTTTTTTAAAAAAAGATTGAAAGAAGATAATTAATTAAAATATATAAAGATTTAAGGAAGAATGTTTTACATGTAAAGAGGGAAAAATCCCTCTTTACCTAGAGTTTGACGAATTTACTTTTTTCAGAAAGACCAAAATTACGAGGTTTTATCATGTTCTCTGGCTGAATAATATCGTCAAGTTCGGCTTTATCCAGTAAGCCTTTTTCTAAGACAATATCATAGACAGAGCGCCCGCTCTCCAATGCTTCTTTAGCCACCATCGTGGAGTTTTCATAACCAATGAAAGGATTAAGAGCGGTGACTAAACCAATGCTATTGAGCACCAGCGCTTTGCATCGCTCAGGATTAGCGGTAATGCCATCCACGCAGGTGTACGCCAATGCTTCAAAAGCGTTTTTCATCATGTTAATGGAGTTGAAAAGGTTGTAGCCAATGAGCGGTTCAAAGACATTGAGTTGCAGTTGTCCGCCCTCGCACGCCATGGTCACCGCAATGTCGGTTCCAATCACTTGAAAGCAGACTTGATTAACCACTTCAGGAATGACGGGATTGACTTTACCTGGCATGATGGAGCTTCCTGGTTGCATAGCAGGAAGATTGATTTCACCAAAACCTGTACGAGGACCTGAGCTTAAAAGCCTCAAATCGTTGCAAATTTTTGACATTTTAGTCGCCACTCTTTTTAAAACACCCGAAATTTGCACGTACGCACCCGTATCTTGCGTCGCTTCAATCAAATCACCTGCGGTAACAAAAGGACGTCCTGTGACTTCTTGTAGTTTTGCCTCAACCGTTTTGGCATAATTGGGATGTGCGTTAATGCCCGTCCCAATCGCCGTAGCACCCATGTTAATCTCACGCACCAACTGCCTTGCCTCATGAACACGTTGAATGTCTTCACCAATCATCACGGCGTAGGTTCGAAATTCTTGCTCTAAGGTCATAGGAACGGCATCTTGCAATTGGGTGCGACCCATTTTAATCACATCTTTAAAGCTCGCTGCTTTTTTGGCAAAGGAGTTTTGGATGATCTTCATTGATTCACTAAGTTCGCCTAGTTTTTCATACAAAGCAACACGAAGGGCGGTGGGGTAAGCGTCATTGGTTGATTGGGATAGGTTGACATCGTTGTTGGGGTGTAAAAATTTGTATTCGCCTTTTTGGTATCCCATCAGTTCTAAACCAATGTTGGCGATGACTTCGTTGGCGTTCATATTGGTCGACGTTCCTGCGCCTCCTTGAATCATATCGACCACAAATTGGTTATGGTGTTTTCCTGCGATGAGCTGGTCGCACGCCTCAACAATGGCGTTTTTCTTTGCTTCTGTGAGAAGCCCTAATTCGTAGTTTGCCAAAGCGGCTGCTAGTTTGACTTTAGCGATGGATTCAATAAAGGTTGGAAATTTGGAGAGGGTTACGCCTGTGATGTGAAAATTCTCAGCCGCACGTGCGGTTTGAACGCCATAATAGCACTCGTTTGAAATCTCTTTATCACCGATAAGATCGTGTTCAATGCGTGTAGACATGGTAACTCCTTTTTTGAGCAATGGTTTGCGCCATTATAAGCGGAGTTACTATAAAGTATCTTTACATGTAAAGATTATTTTTTAGCAATGCCCACCTTTTGAGGACGTATGCTCAAATCAGTAATCACCCCGTTTACATGTAAGACATCCCACACGCTTTTAGCGATGGTTTCAGGAAGCAGATGGGTGGATTCATCCTCGCTGGGCTTAAAATGAAGTGCATCAAAAAAAGGCGTTTGGGTCATGTCGGGATTGATGGAAGTGACTTTCACACCGCTTTTGCGCACCTCTTCAAACAAACAATGCCCAAAGTCTCGAAGCCCGCTTTTCGTGGCGGTGTACAAAGCAGAATATTTGGCATGGCGGGTCGCTTCAATGGATGTAATGTTAATGATATGCCCTTGCGTTTTTTGCAAAGAACGCAAACACAAAGAACTTAACATAATAGGAGCCGTGAGGTTAATGTCGATGAGGTTTTTAATTTTAGAGGGGCTAATCGTCTCATGTGGGTCAAATAGCCCAATGCCCGCACAGTTAATCAGCACATCAACCTCATGCGTTTTCAACCACGCCTTCACCGCATTTTCAAGGCTCTTTTCGTCTCTTAAATCACAAACAATCTCCGCTTCGTTTCGTCCAATATTAAAAACCTGATACTCTTTACATGTAAGAATGTTTTTTATCGCCTTACCAATGCCACTGCTACCGCCAGTCATTAAAACGGTTTTCATAAAGCTCCTTTTATTTTTTTCATATATGCCCCTAACATCGCTTCTTCAAAGGCTTCATTGTTTTCAAATTCATGCCCGAAAACCTTTTGCCACAAGCTTTCATCTTCCATGCAGAGGTAGAAAAAAATCTCGTTGCGCCACGGCTTAAATGCTTGGTAGAGCGTGCTAAACATCTCCTCTTTTAAAGAAAGGGGATAAGAATATTTACCACTCGCATCGACGAGGGGCATTTGTAAAATTTTACTGCTTTGCGCACGCAAACGAATCTTCTTCAAAACGGGCTTAATGAACGTCAGCGTTCCCATGGAGATGAGGGCAACCTCTTTACATGTAAACCGTTTGGTAAGCTCATTTGCGATTTCTGTGTACGCCTCTTTCCACCCCTCAAAAAGCACGATGGGGTGAAAATGAAAGCCCACCAAAACCCCTTTATCCGCCAAAGCTCTGGCACTTTGGATGCGTTTTTCAAGGCTAGAGGCTCGCTTTTCTTCATTCTCAATAATGACCTGAGGGTTCAACGACCATGTGCAAATAACGTTTTTGGGAACCTCGTTTTCAAGTAAATAGGCGATATTGTCTGACTTGCTTTTGAGCTCCAAAATAACGTTGGGATGTTTTCGTGCAAAGGCAAAAAGGGCTTCTAAAACGCCTGAACGGTTTCCCCACATGAGTGAGTCTGAAGACTGCCCTGTACCGATGTGGTAGGTTTTGGAAGGCTCAAGCTCCAAACGCTCCAACTTCTCAGCAAAGCTTTTATCAAAGGTGATGGTGTTGTTTTTGTAAAAACTCTGAATGGAGCAGTACGAGCAGTCAAACCCACAACTCTCCACAGCGTCCAGTGTCATGAGGTTGCAACAGCGTGTTTTAGGTGATGCCACAGGACAACTTCCTAGCCCCAAATGCTCTTTTTCAAGCTCTTCGATTTTGAACGTCTCTTTTTCAAAATCCATGGGTACTGGAGGATAGCACTTTAGGTTTGTTTTTAAGGCTTCATAAGCTTTTTGGAGGGCTGAAAACGCCTCTTTTTTACTCTCTTTCTCCACCCAAACTGCCGTTATATCTTCACCCCACATCTGCATATCAATCGCCATAACGATGAACTGCTGAATTTGCGAAAAACTGAAATGATACGCTAAGGCTTTCTCTTTTAAAAAGGTTTGTGTGTTTACATGTAAGCTTTGAAAAGCGGTGTTTTCGCACGCTTTTTCAAAATGTATTTGCTTATCTTCTAACATATTTCTCCCACTGTTTGATGCTTTTTCCTATCCAATTTCCCACATCGGTTTTGCTTGGGATGACGTCTTCCAAATGGTCGGAGACGACTTTCAAAACGTAGGCTTCGATGTTTTTGGGTAGCGTTTGCAAGAAGGTGTCCGCTTCCATGTCCACCAAAGTAGTCTTTACATGTAAAGCATTCTCCACCGCTTTTTCATGTGAGGAACAGCTCGCAAAAGGTACGCTTAAACCCTCATGTGTGGTGCAAAAAAGGGTGCCTTTAAGAACGGTTTTATCGACACACCCCGCAATGCCGATGTTGATGGCAACGCACGGTTCATAAAGACTGAGTGCATACAAAAGTGCCTCTTTGGAATTTTGGCTTCCCATTCCAGAGACGATGAGGACAATCTGCTCGCCCTCGTAAAGATTGAACGGTTGTTTTGCTTTACATGTAAGAGAAAAATGCCCAATGATGGGCTTGGCTTCGGCAACGAGTGCGGTGTGAATGAGGGTGGTTATTTTTCTAGTACACATCATCATGTGCCCCAATGTCGAGTAAAATGATGACTTCATCGACGATGATAAAATCTAAAATAATGCGGTACTCAATGTTAATCGAAATAGAGTAATACGCACTTAAATTCCCTTTGAGCTTATGCAAGCGAAGCGAGGGATGGTGCGGATTTTCTTGAAGAATACGAATGGTTTTTTCATAACGCACCGCCATATCTTTATGCGTTTGTATAAATTTGCGAAGCTTTTTTTTGTAGCTTTCGCTTAAACGGATTTCATAAGCCATTGGCAATGGCTCTTACTTCTTTGAGGTGTTCCTCCACATCTGTCGTGTAACGCCCCTCTTTGATTTCCTGCATCGTTTCGTCATACAGGCGGTCAAGTTCCAGTTCACGCAACTGCTTGTAACGCTCAATATCGATGACAACGTACTTGTTTTTTCCTCGTACATTGATAACCACTTCACTCATGGTTTCAAAAAGTTTGTCTAAAAGCGTGACCCCTTTGGTCTTGATGTCATTGGCTGAGATTATCATAATAGTATCCTTAATCGTACGATTTAGCGTATTATAAAGGATACTTTTGGAAAAGAAGCTTAGGGATTGGGGTTACATGTAAAGTAATCATCAAGGATATTGAATAATGTTTCAGCCATTTCAGAGCCATCAAAAACAGAGATGAATTTCTTATCAGATTTTTTAGGATCCCAGAAGGTTAAACCCATGTCAGGTTGAATTAAAATACCCAATCCAAACAATTTTTTCTGAACATCACAATAAAATTCTTGTTGAGATTTGAGTGTGTAATGAAAATAACCACTTTCTTGTGTTATTTTATCTTTCCATAATTCATAAAAGCATTTAAAATCTTCATGTGTAAATGTATTGATATTTGTAAAAAGAGAAGACTCATAATAATTGAGTGAGCCATTTTTAATTCTATTTGTCCAAAGTTTAGCGAGGATAAAAATGGTGATACGATTGTCAGCATGAAGGTTTAATGATGAGATTGCTCATAAATTCTCTATCTTTATGTGATTTTGAATTGATAAAATCAAGCAGCTCATCTGTTGATACATTATTGTATGCCATATCTAAAATCAAGTTATTAAATTTAGCATCTAAAAAGCCTTGATAACTTTTTGCAATAGACTCTTTAATTAAAGATAGAGTAAGCCACCATTTGCGATATTAAGTGCATGAAAAACCGCAATAGCATCGGCTTTTAAGTCATTTCCAACTTTTTTCGGTAAAGATTTGAGACTCATAAACGACCTTTTTGAAGAGTTGTCAAATTATATCCAAACCCTTATATCTAAGAATTACTGTGTTCTTTCAACCCATTCTCGATAATTTCTTCCATCATTGAAGCATCGGCGTATTGTACGCAAAGAATGGAAGCTTCAATGTAGGTGTTGTTTTCAAGAGCTTTGGAATAATCAATAAAATCGTAGCCGTTGTAAAGGCAAAGCATATCGATAAAAAGGCGCAAAATTCGACCGTTTAGTTCATAAAAAGGGTGCAATGCAATGAGTTCGCTTTTATAGTAAGCTAGCTTTTTGACAAATGCTTTTTTATCTTTACATGTAAGAAGATAAGCATCGTTTTCAAGCTCTGTGAAAATTCTTTTAGACTCGTTTGGAAGGTAGTGTGCAAGGCAAAACTGTGAGTTACTTTTGCTCATATTGACCGTGCGATAAAGTCCCGCAAAGTCATACAAAGATTCAAATGTTTTCTTGTGTAAACTGATGAAATAGGCTTCGTTAAGAAGAGTTTTTTTCGTTATTTGGGAGGAAAAGTATTCATATGCTTCAAGCAGGAGATTGTTTTCTATTTCGTGGATAAGCGCTGCTTCCTTAATGCCCAATTTATTTTTTGGGACATCTGTTCCTTCGATATAAATTGGGCTTTCATCAAGCCGATATTTTGACATGATACTTTGCCATAAGTATTTTCGCTTTTTCTTGCAAGGGTTTTGGGGCAGGTTGGTATCCTTCTATTTCTTGAGAAATAGCGACCGTTTTTTTGATAGCTTCTTTTGAAATTTCACGCTTTTTCATTCACTTGCACCTGTGTTAAATTGCCTAATTGTAGCACATTTTCACCCCAAACAGTATCTTACCCCACCACCTCCAACCCCGCCAACGCCGCACCAACAGCACCCATGAGTTGAGGGTGTTTGGGAATGACGATAGTCCGCTCTAATTTAAGTTCCAACATATGATGCAAGAAAGGATTAAGCGCACCGCCGCCTGTGAAAACGATGGTTTCATTCTCTTTGACGACAAATTTGCGAGCCATGGAAGCAAGCCTTGAGGCGATGGATTCGTGTACGCCATAACAAATGTTCGCCAAACTCTCTTTCTTGGCGATAAGAGAGATGACCTCAGACTCTGCAAACACGGCGCACATGCTGGAGATGGTGAGCTCCTTGTCGTGCTCAAAGCCTGCTTTGGCAAAGTCTTGCATCTCTAGCCCCAAACGATTGGCGGCGATTTCTAGGAATTTGCCCGTCCCTGCGGCACATTTGTCGTTCATGCGAAAGTCGGTGAAACTGCCCTGTTCGCCCATTTTAATCACTTTGCTATCTTGTCCACCCAAATCAATCACTGTAGCAACATCGGGTTCAAAAAAGTAAGCCCCTTTGGCGTGGGCTTTGATTTCGCTTATCACGGGAGCACCATGCGATTCTTCCAACATGTAACGCCCATAGCCCGTGGCGACGAGCATTTTGACCTCTTTATCTGCCAAATACTCGCCCACGATAACATCTTGATTGAAGATGGTGGGGATAACTGCGCTATGCACAATCTCCCGTTCTCTTCCGATACCGATGATTTTTGTATAGGTCGAGCCTATATCCACGCCCCAAAACATTATTTACTTGCGAACGCTTGGGCTTTTTGTTTAAAGCTGATGCTCTCTAAAAAGGCTTCCACACGGGTTTTAATCTGTCCTGCATCTTCTGGTGAGTAGTCAGATTCGATGACAAGGCATGGTATGCCCTCTTTGGCAAGTGCTTCGGTGACAAGGTGCGCTTCAACATTGTACGTGTGGCAAAAAGAGAGGGTGTAGTAGATGACACCATCGGCTTTGCGCTCTTTGTACATTTGCACGATTTTCTCGGTTCTACCTGTGTTGGGGGTGAAACACGCACAGTCAATTTTGGAGTAGCGTTGCATCAAGCGTGCATAGAGTTCATCTTCGCTTGTCACACCCTCAACATCGACGTTGTCTTTGTAATAGCGATGCCCAATACAGCTCTCCTCGTTGATAATCGCCCCACCTGTACTCTCAACGGCGGTATGAATTTTCCAGTTTGGCGGCGCTAAAGGAGTGCCTAAAATCATAATACGAGGCGTGTTAGCAGGAAAGACACTGACCCCCTCTCTCACACGCTCTTCAAGTTCATCGCAGAGTTCGTTCACTTTTTGCGTGTAACGCTCAATGTCGTCCATAAACCCCACTTGCGTAATAAACAGCGAATCTTTTCCGCTAATAGGCATAATATCAGGGTTCATACCACGAAGGGCATCGAGCCTTTGAAGGGCTGAGCGTTTGGCATTGACTTTTTTCACCCCTTCTATCATCTCAGCAAGGCTTAGTTTTTTTTCACTCACTTGCTCAATATGCTCTTTAAACTCCGCAATCTCTTCTTGCCACATTTTGAGGTCTTTTTCACGTTTCATGTGGGGAATGTTCATCACATGCACAGGATGGTGTTTGGCTAAGATTTCCCATGTTTTTTTCTTTGCTTCACAGGTGGTCTCACCGTAGATAAAATCACTTGATTGGGTGTAAGCACAGGTGCGTTGTAACTTAAAGCCGTGTGCGGATTTGATAAGAGGGCAGATATTGCGAGGAAGCTCCGTCTCAGCATCGGCAACCGTAGCGTTTGAACCACCGCAAAGCCCATAACAGGCTCCGCCAGCACCCACCACAATCTCTTCAGGAACGAAGATACAAAACGTCCCCACGGCTGGTTTTTTCTCTGCACGAAGTTGATTGATTTCAGCAATTCTCTGCCCTTGAATCTCACTCATAAACCAGTCAAAATACGCCATACCTTTAGGACGATTAGGTTGTCCTAAAAACTGCGCTTTATAGGCGTCTAAGCCCATTGCCATCATTTTTGCGTGACGATCAACGTCCACACCAATACTGCCCAATAACTCTTTGTGTTGCTCAACACCCATGTTGTTCCTTTTATGATGAAAAATGATGCTGTGCGAGGGTTACATGTAAAGAAGAAAAGCAGAAAAAAGAGTGCTACTTCATGTATGTCTAAGCCTTAGACCAACAGCATTTTGGACATTATAAAGGAGAAAAGATTAAAAATAGGTAAAAAGTTTTTTACCAAATTAGGAGATAATCTCTCCGTTTACCAAATTTCCATAATACTTTTTGTATCATCATTTCTAACAATTATTTTTTTTGGATTTTTAGGGCTATTTGCATTAGCAGGTATGTTCTTTTTAGTTGTAGTTGTTTTTCTTAAAGAGGGTTTTCCATCATTTGGATCGGTGTGAAAAATCAAAAATTTTTCTGTTATGCTTTCAACGTGAATATTACATAATTTTATCAATATTTCTTTTAGGTAAGATACAAAACAACTTGAGCTTATAAACTGACTTACAAATCCTGATGGAGAATCTGATTTCAATTCAATATAAGTAATTTTGCATTTTCCTGCCTCTTTTTCTTCAATTAATAATGCGTCACAAGCCCTATTAATATCATAAGCACTCGTTGTGGAAAATATAGGTGACATACAAGTAATCCTTGCATCGCATACTAATTTCCTTGCATCATCAAGTCCAATGACCAAGTGGTTAGATTTTAAGTCTGAAAGAGTTAATTTTTTTAATTTAGCTTCATTTCTCTCTTCAAGTATCGCATGACACTGCTGTTGCCCATCACAAAGGATAGCACTACTTTTAATAATTTGTTTAAGAGCTTCTAAAATACTCATTTTCAAGCTTCCATATTGTAATAAATAGCTTCTTGCATTGCATTCATTTCATCTATGGTTTCATCAAAACTTTCAGCTTCAATTCCAAGTGTTGGACTAATATTTGCCTTTTTAAGTGTTTTTGTTCTTGTTTTTCGCTTTCCTCCAGCTCTCATCAATAACTCTTCGCGTGTCATATAAAGAGCTACTTTGCTAGCTGACAATTTATCGTCTATTGTATATTCAGGGTACTTTTGTCTTATGCTTTCAAACGATGGCAAGTCTTGATTTAGCATAATCAGGGTGTTAAATTCTTTAACGATATAATCGCTATGTGTTGTAATAAATACTTTTAATCCATGATTAACAAGAGTAACTAAAAATCTTGCTAATCGTCTTTGATTTGAAGGATGTAAATTTAGTTCTGGTTCGTCAAGAATTAACATGTCTCCTTTTTTTGCAAAATATTTAAGCCAATACCACAGAATAAGTAATGATCTCACGGAACTAGATACTTCGCCAAGTCCAAGTTTGAGATATGTTCCTTTTGGTTGAAAGTAGGTTATACCTTCTTTATTTGTTACATAAGTTCCCCCAACAATTCCCTCGAATTTTTGCAGGAGGGTTTGGTCGGCTTTGTGCAATTCACCAAATTCTGCATTGCTATCAGGAAGTTGGTTGATAAATCTCACATTATGTCGCACAGGAAGAGCATATTCTTGTTTACCATAGATAGTTTCAAAAATTTTATTTGGAGTGATACTCTTCTCACCATCTTTGTGCACTTGACTTAATAAATCGATAAGATTTCCAGTAGCCATATTCAATTGTTTTCTAAAAGTTGTAGCACCTGTTCTTTCTGTGCTTGCAATAAAAACATTGGGGATAGTATCTTCTAAAACCATTGAGAATAGTCGGTCTTCTATAAAGCTTCCTAATGGTAACATTGAACGGGATATTGACTCTTCTGATTTTGGAGCTGCTAGTTCGAGTTCTGTTGATCCTGCAGCTTTTGTCATTGCAACTAATAAATTCCCTTTTTCACCTCTAAATTCATTTTTAAATTCTCGTTCCTTCCATTGTATGTCAAGTGGAAGAGTTACGCTGAGTTTAAGTTTATCAAATAATCCACTATTAGAAGCCAGCATTTCAGGAAAATTATTTAAAAATTTTTTCAATGTTTCTTGGCAGATTTCATCCCATTTGTCAATAAGTTTGAGTTGCAAATCTATTTTAACAGTTCCTTCTTGTAAGAGTTGCATTAATTCCACTTCTAAGTCTATGTCTACAAATTGTTTCCAATTGCTCAACAAGTTGTAAATGAGGTATGTTATATAAGTTTTTCCAGTATTATTTTCACCACAAACAATGGTAAGGTTTGCCAATTCGATTTCACCTATTTCTGCTGCCCCAAGGTTCTCAAAAGCAATTTTCATATCTAGTCCTTTTTAACATCTAGGTTGAATTGTAACATAGCTAATTTTTATTTCTTCTTGATATGCTGATACTATACGATTGCCAAGGCAATATCTAATATTTTTCCGATATCAAAAAATGATAAAGCATTAATGTTTTTTAAAGATTAGGAGATAATCTCTCCGTTTATCAAAAATTTTGCTCCTACTCGTCCTATGTTATCCAGCTTTACATGTAACGCTTCATCAATGACTTCATCGGCATAATAAGCATGTTCAACACGCAATAAGCAGGGCGTATGCTTACTTCCTTCAATAGGCATGGTTTGTGTGAAACGGCAAAAAAGAGCACATTGGCTTGATTCTACCATGGGAGGGTACTCGGGTATGCATCGTTTGGATGCAATGTTAAAGGCTTCAAACTCGCTCTTTGTGTAAGGAAGCTCTGTAGCACTTTGGCTCATGGCATCTTTGAGCTCCTTGGAGACAAAGCTAATGGTCACGTAAGAGCCGTTTAGAAAATTTGCTAAGGTATCTTTGGGTGAGCCATCTTCTTTTTTTCCGATGGAGACAATAAGCATGGGCGGTTTGGATGAGAGGGGAATAAAATAGCTAAAGGGGGCTAGGTTACACACACCCTCATGTTCTGTGCTTATCCATGCGATGGGACGAGGCGTTATTGTGTTGGAGATAAGTTTGTAGATGCTGGTTTCCTCTAAGGTTGAGAAGTCTAAAAGCATGATGAATCCTTTACATGTAAAGATAGTCAAACGATTATAACACGCTTTGTAAGAGGAACTGTTTTTTTTGACAAAATTATATGCTAATCGCTAGTGTTTTATCCTATAATAAAGGCAATTTTTTAACAGAGGGGTTTGAATGTTTTTTACGAAAAAAGAGCCTGAAGAACTGGCCATTTTGCGAGATGAAGTCGTAGCGTTGAAAGCAGAAAATGAGCGCCTTTTGGCACTCACGCACTTTTCTCAAGAAGAGATGATTGTGGTGGTGGATAACGCTAAAAAGATCGTGATGCAAAATGATCTTGCCAAAATGACGATTAAAGAGCCTTCTAAATTAGCCTCACTTTTGAACGAATCAATGGATCATATCAGCATGAACGGTTGCGAAGGTTCTGTGCGCTCAAAACGCCTCAGCCCTGATCTTGTGGCGTATAGCATCATCAAAACCGATGTTCGCAATGCCAAAGACAGCAACATTTTAAGCCTGCATCAAAAGTCTATTTCAGATGCACTTCAAAATTCTCAGACGACTTTTTCGGAGATTTTGGGTGATCTAAAAGTGATGAAAACAGAGTCAGCTCAGACCTCAAAAGAGTCACGAGAAGGACTCACTCTTGTGAATAATGCTTCTACGGCTATGGATAAACTAAGCCTTTTGATGAGCGATGTTGTCAGCAATTCAAAGTCTCTTCTAAGCAGAAGCAAGGAGATTTCAGGGGTGGTACAACTCATTGAAGATATTGCGGATCAGACCAATCTCTTAGCGCTCAATGCCGCCATTGAAGCTGCGCGCGCAGGTGAGCACGGACGTGGGTTTGCGGTTGTTGCCGATGAGGTGCGAAACTTGGCTGAGCGCACGCAAAAAGCGACCAAAGAGATTGCCATGGTGGTACAAACGATGCAACAAGAATCCTCGCATTCTGAACAAAGCACGGAGGAAGTAAGCCTCATTGCTCGCAATACCAAAGAGCAAACCGATGCGCTCAAAGAGAAAATCATCTCGTTTGAGAAAAATGCCGCTCGTTCTATGTATGAAGTCAGCTACTTAAGCGATAAAATCTTTGCATCCCTCGCAAAAATCGACCATGTGATCTATAAAAACAACCTCTATGCACTTCTTTTTGGGGAAAAGAACGACTTTAAAGCCACCACCCACCATGAATGCCGTTTGGGGCATTGGTATGAGCAAGGCATCGGCAAAGAGGAGTTTAGCATAACCCCATCGTTTGGAAAACTGGAAAACCCGCATGCTAAAGTGCATGAATTGGCAAATCGTTTAGCCAAAGAGTGTGGTGGCGAGAAAGCGATTTGTTCCAAAGCAGAGATAGAAGCAATGGTAAGAGAGATTGAAGGTGCGAGTGAAACAGTTTTTACGACACTGGATGTGATGGTTGATGAAAAATCAAAAACATTGATGCTTGAAGCCAAAGAGCATCTTTTTGACAAACAAGTAAGGGGGTAACGAATGAATAAGATAATTAAAGTAGCCATTATTGATGATGAGCAAGAGATATTAAATATGATTGAAAAATCGCTCAACCGAACAGCTGGTTTTGCAGTCACTACCTTTTCTAACCCTTTAAATGCCATCTCCCATATCGATAAAACGTATGATGTGGTGCTTTTAGACATCATGATGCCACAGATGAATGGTTTGGATGTGCTCAAACGTTTGCATGAAAAAACCCCAGGTCTTAAAATCATTATGATGACAGCCTACTCCACCCTTGATAAAGTGCTCAAATCGCACCGTGAGGGGGCGACGCACTATGTCATGAAGCCATTTTCCTCGATGAAAGCCTTAGAAGAGAAGATTTACGAGTTGGTTTTGTAGCGTTTCGTATGAAAGATGCACTCTCTAAAATCAGAGACCTTGAGCAAGAAATTACCGTTCTTAAAAACCAAAATAGGCGCATTTTAGAGTGCGCCATTGCTGAAAAAAAAGAGTTAGAACGCCTTGCCCAAAGAGTAAAACTTTATTTTAATAACGCAGATCTTGCCTACATCGTACTGGATGAAAAGCACTTGGTTGTTGATGTCAATGAGACGTTTACACACCTTTTTGGTTATGCTAAGGCAGAGATTTTAGGCTTACATGTTAGCATCCTTTTTACCTCACAAAGTCTTTATGAAAAGTGGTGGCATGTCTACTTACATGAGGGTATGTTTGAACGTCTTAGTAACTTAGAGTACCGATTGCGTACCAAAGAGGGCACGGCATTTTGGGCAGAACTGTTTGGCAAAAAGTTTATGGATGAGGCAGAAGCGCTGAGTATTTGGAGCGTTCGTGACATCTCTTTACGCATAAAATCACGCAATACCATCGCAAAGCTCAACCTCAAATATCAAAAACAGTTGCGTGATATGGAAACGATTTTAGACATTATTCCTGTGCCTGTTTTTATTAAAGACCGCTATTTGCGCTACATTGGATGCAGTCGTGCGTATTGCGCCTATTTTGGTTTGAGTAAAGAAGAGATTTTAGGTAAAACAGTGTTTGACCTCTATCCTCTTGAAATAGCCAATAAAATCAATCAAAAAGATCAAGAGATGCTTAGCTGTAACCTTCAAGTTTACAAAATCACCACGATTGAGCCACGTACTAAGCAAAGAGTGAGTTTGGAAATTCAAAAAAAATGTATGATACGCAACGATGTTTTTGATGGCTTTGTGGGCGTTTTTATTGATATAACAGAAGCACAGAAGCAAGAAATTTATCTGCAAAACCGTATTCGTGAAGAGGTGGATAAAAATCTGAAAATCCAAAAAATCTACCAAGAGGAGATGGTGCGCAATGCCAAATTTAGCGCCATTGGTAAAATGGCTGCTGGCATTACGCATGAAATTAACACGCCTTTGACGTATGTTAAGGGTAATTTTGAGATGCTCGTGGAAGACATTATGGCAGTACTGCCTGATTCTTCTCATAAAGATGGGATGCTCAAAGACAGTCAATTGATTCAAGAAGGAATTGAGCGAATTGAGAGCATTATTGGAACCATGCGAGAGGCATCTCAAAAGAGCCGTGAACAAAAAGAGAAGCTCAATGTGTATGAGCTTCTTTGCTCTTCCCTTGCGCTTTGCTACCACCGTTCAAAGCAGATTGTTACCATTCATCTGAATGACAAACTCTTTGATCAAAACCTTTTAAAAGATGAATATTTCTTTACATGTAACATTCAAAAACAGCGCATCGAGCAGGTATTTGTAATTATTCTAAACAATGCGTTGGATGAACTTGTGAAGATTGAGCCTTTTGAAAAACGTACGTTACATGTAAAGATTTTTCAAGACAATGAAAAGGTTGTGGTACGCTTTTGTGACAATGCTGGAGGCATTAATGCTGCAATTTTACCTCGTATTTTTGAACCCTTTGAAAGTACCAAAATGAGCTCTGGCATTGGGATTGGACTTAACATCGCTCAGCAAATTGTGAGCCAAAATGAAGGGGAAATTCTTGCGTTTAATGAGGGGGATGGTGCTGTTTTTGAAGTGCGTTTACCTTTGGTAAAAGAAGCAGAAGCATAGGTCATGAACTTTTAGATAAACATAAAAGAGGTACCATCGCCAAAAGGCGTTACATGGTAAGTCTCATGAGGCTTATGTTACAATCTCGTTTTTATCTTTACATGTAGGACATTTTGTGGATATTTTTCAGTCGATTATTATGGGAGTGGTTGAGGGGTTTACGGAGTTTTTACCTATCTCTTCTACGGGGCATATGATTATTGTAGGTGATTGGTTGGGGTTAGAGCAAAATCATTTTGTGAAAGCCTATGAGATTATTATTCAGTTTGCAGCCATTTTGGCAGTCGTTTTAAACTATAAAGAGAAGTTTTCGCCCAAAAAAATTAACCTTTGGATGAAACTAGCCGTGGCGTTTGTACCACTGGGTGCCGTGGGTTTTTTGTTTGCCAAACAGATCAAAGCGCTTTTTAGCGTTGAGATTGTGGCTTTGATGTTTATCATCGGAGGGATTGTTTTTTTAGCGGTGGAGAAGTTTTATAAGCCCAAAGAGCACTTTGTGGATGATGTGGAAAAAGTGAGTTACAAACAAGCACTCTGGATTGGTATTGCTCAAATTTTTGCCCTCATTCCTGGAACGAGTAGAGCGGGGGCGAGTATTATTGGAGCGATGCTAGTAGGGCTTACTCGCAAAGCCAGTGCTGAGTTTTCGTTTTTACTTGCCTTCCCTGTTATGTGTGCCACCACAGGGTATGACCTTTTAAAACACAAAAGTGAGCTCTTTAGCGATGCCAATTTTAGCGTTCTAGCAGTGGGTTTTGTGGTCTCTTTTGTGATTGCGTATGCTACCATTAAACTCTTTTTGAAATTTTTAGAGAAATTTACTTTTGTGGCTTTTGGTATTTATCGCATTCTTTTTGGCATAGCACTTTTACTCTACGCCTAAAAGAGCTTGGCAATTTCTGCCTCTTCAATAGAGGGTTTTTCAATTACTTGAATGCCTTTGTCACCCAAAACGCTACGTAAGCCTTGCCCTAGTGTTTGGGTGATAAAAAAATTGACCCCATAGGTGTGCAAAAGCGGTGCTAAAAGCAAAGGCGGCTTTGCCTCTTTTGCGTGCGCTGGGTTTTCAAGCCTAAGTGTCTCTTTAATTTGCTCACCCTCTACCTTAAAAATAAACAAAAATTTCCCCTTAGGATTGAGGTTCTCGTACTGCTCAGAATCCGCACAAAAACCAACCACATAACGCTCTCTTTTCGCTTCTAAATGAAGCTCATACCCACCTAAAATTGCCCGTGCGACTTTTTGGCGTGCGGCTTTAATAATGCGGGCAAAGGTGGGACGAGAAACTTCCATTTTTTGGGCTGCTTCTTCTTGATACAACTCCAATAAATCCATCAAATACAAGGCTTCAATCTCTTCAGGAATCAAGCAAATCGTTTCATTGTGCTTTCCCCCTTTGGGATTAAAGCGGGTAATGAGTGGCTGATAGGAGGTGGCACGGTGGCATTTGTGGCGTGGCATGAAGCAATCCTTTTACATGTAATGCAAGAATCTTAGCATAAAAGATTTTAAATATACTTGACATATGCTCATTTAAAGTGCTACAATTCTGAACATATGACCAATTAAGGAGTTTACAATGATAGCATTACCTATCAAAACAGAAGATCAAAATGGTGCACTTTCCCCACTCTTTGGCAAAGCAAAATGGTTTGCGTTTGTGGATGAAAACGGTGCCGTACGTGTGGAAGCCAACAGTGCTGAGGGTGGTATTAAAGTGGCACGATGGTTTGAGAGTTTGGGTGTTAAAACACTGATTACGTCTCATTTAGGGGAAAAACCTTTTCATGCGCTCTTAAAAGCAGGTGTCAAAATTTATTTTGCAGGCAGTGAGCGCATTGTGGTGGAAGAAGCCCTTGCTTCGTTTAAAGCAGGCACGTTGATTGAGGTTGATGTGAGCAATTACATGGAACTTTTAGGTGAAGAGGCTGCAGGGCATAAACATGAGGGTGGGTGTCATTCGCATGAGGGTAAAAATAAATTTAAAACAAAACTAAAATGCTGTGAAACCAAAGGACACAATGCGCTAGGTGGACACGGGCATCAACACGCTCATTGCCATTCACACGAAGCGTAATTAAGACAAAGAGGAGACTTTGAGGTCTAAACACAAAATGCGCTCCTCTTCTTTGTATAAAAAGGTTTGTGCAAAGGTACGGCACATACGTCCAGAGGCACGAGAGATGTATTTTTGGCTGAGGTAGTTTCCTCTTTGGGACTCTTTGGTGATGTAAAAATACTCTTTTAGTGCATGGCTATCACCCGCTTTGGCGGGGTAAAAAAAGTCATTGGTATCGACACTGATGTAGGTTTTTCCTGTTTGAATGCCTGTGTTCGCATCAATACAATAAATCGCTTCAATAGGGTCAAACTCTTTTAAAAAATCATTTAAATCTAAAGCGCTGTTTTGATGCAGTGCTTGAATAATCATAGAAGCATACGCTGTGGCACTTTCAATTAAAAAGGATTTGTGTTGCATGGACGTTTTGACATTGTGGGTATGTTTTTCACCAATGTAGCCAATTTTTTCATGGATGGGTTTTTCGACAAGCGTGTGGGTGGGTCGTGCAAACCAAAAGCCTTGAAAGAGGTCAATATCCAGTTTTAAGGCACTTAAAATCTCTTCTTCTGCTTCAACTCCTTCTGCTAAAACCAATGCGCCAATGTTAAAACACATGTTTGCGATGGATTTTAAAATTTCTTTGTGAATAAAGTTTTGGTGCACATTGAAAATCAAAGAACGATCCACCTTGACGATATGTGGACGCACCGTAGAAATACGATCAAAGTTCGCATTTCCCGCACCAAAATCATCCAGCGCAATAATAAAACCCCGCTCTTTGTAAAAATCACAAAATTCTTTCAGACGTTGGGTGTTTTGAATTTGGTACTCTTTAATCTCTATCACAATCCTAGAGGGTGGAATGCCCACTTCATTTGCCAGTGAACAAAAAGCAAAATCTGTAAAGCTTATGGCACTATCGAGCAGATGGGATTCAAAGTTTAAAAAAAGTAAGAGTTCTTTGTTGGCGTCCAAAAGAGGCTTAAATGCGTTTAAGGCACGTATACGTGCGTGTTTATCCAGTGCAAAGGAGAGGTTCTCTTTTTTGGCTTGATCAAAAACAAAAATAGGAGAAAGAGGCTCATCGTTCTCATCACTCACCCGCATTAGTGCTTCAACGCCCATCATCTTTGCACTGCGAATGGAAACAATGGGCTGAAAATAAATAGCAATACGGTTGCTCTGAATAAGGTTCTCAATCACACTAAACTCCTTGATGCACGTTTGGTGTATTATACTTCAACCCCTCTCATAAGCGTTGATTAATAAAAAGGCAGAGATTCATAAAAACACTTTTTAAATATTTATCCGCTAAAATAACACGAAATATATATTAGTAATAAAAATAGATTTGATTTTATGATGAGGAGTGGTGATGCAAGGAATCAAAAAGGGGAGTTTACTGGTAGGTTGCGCCATGCTTTTAGCGCTTTTTACAGGGTGTGAAAGCAAAACTAAAAATGCTTATGTTCCAAAGACAGAACTCGTGTATGCAAGTACCAAAGATATTCGTAACATTAATCCGCATTTGTATGGCGGAGAGATGTCCGCTCAAAATATGGTCTTTGAATCATTGGTGATGAACACGAGTGAGGGTGTAAAGCCGTGGTTAGCGCAGCGTTGGGAGATCAGCAACGATGGCAAAAGTTATACCTTTTATTTGCGTAAAGATGTTAAATTTAGTGATGGCAGTGCGTTTAATGCCCATGTGGTGAAACAAAACATTGATGCCATTGTTGACAATCGTCCACGACACGCATGGTTAGAACTTGTCAATCAAATTGTAAGCGGTGAAGTCGTTGATGAGTTTACGTACAAACTTAACCTCAAAAATCCCTATTATCCAACCTTAACCGAGCTTGCAATGACCCGTCCGTTTCGTTTTATTGCTCCATCATGCTTTATGGAGGGTGGAAGTAAAAATGGGGTGAGTTGTTATGTGGGTACGGGCGTTTGGGTTTTGGTGGAGCATGAGAAAAATGCACGTGCCTTGTTTAAACGAAATCCGAGTTATTGGGGTGAGAAACCAAAGTTAGAGCAGATTAAATGGCGTGTTATGCCCGATCACCAAACGGTTTTACTGGCTTTGCAAAAAGGTGAGATTGACCTTATTTTTGGTGCGGATGGCGATATGATTGATTTAAATGCCTTTAGTGTGCTTCAAAAAGAGGGCAAATATGCCACACTTTTGAGTCAACCCACCGCCTCTCGTGCTATTTTACTCAATACCAAACAGCCCATTACCAAAGAGGAAAAGGTGCGAGAAGCCTTGCAATATGCTATCAATAAAGAGGCGATTGTTGCAGGTATTCTCAATCACTCAGAAAATATCGCACACACACTGCTCTCTCCTACGACACCGTATTGTGATGTGCCTTTGAGCGCTAAGCTTTATGATAGTGCTAAAGCCAAAGCCCTCTTAGAAGAGGCTGGTTGGATGATGGATGAGAAGGCTGGGTATCGTATGAAAGAGGGTAAGCTTTTATCCTTACGTTTTTACTTCAATGCAAAAAATGCGCAAGAAAAGAGTATCAGTGAGTACATTCAAAGCAATCTCAAAGAAATTGGCGTGGAGGTAAACATTATTGGAGAAGAGAAACAAGCCTTTTTGGATCGTCAAAAAAGCGGGGATTTTGACCTACAATACTCTTTATCATGGGGCACACCGTATGATCCACAATCGTATGTTTCTTCATGGAGAATGGCAGCACATGGGGATTATCAAGCGCAATTAGGGCTTGAGAAAAAAGCGTGGTTGGACGAGCAGATTCAAGCTATCCTCATCGAGCCATCGCACGAAGCACGGTCTAAAATGTACGCAGAAATTCTAACCTACGTTCACAATGAAAATGTCTATGTGCCCCTTAGTTATTCTCGTACCAAAGCCATTTTTACGCCGCATCTTAAAGGCGTTGGGTTTAATCCTTCCCAGTACGAAATTGCTTTTGAAAAGATGTTTTTCGAGTAAGCATGGGTTTGTTTATTGCCAAACGCCTTTTAATGATTTTGCCGCTACTTTTAGGTATTTCGGTGGTGAGTTTTATGCTTACCACTTTAAGCCCGAGTGATCCTGCCGAGGTGGTGTTACGGGTTAATGATATTATTCCAACGGCTGAGGCGATTGCACAGATGCGTCAAGAGTTGGGCTTAGATCAGCCTTTACATGTACGCTATTTTTCATGGCTTTTGGGTGTGATTCACGGTGATTTTGGGCTGAGTTATGTCACGAAAACCCCCGTTGTACATGAGATTCTTCATGCCCTCCCTATCACTTTGCTTTTAGCGGGTATTACCTTAGTGCTCATTGTGGTGTTGGGACTTTTTTTTGGCATTGTGTGTGCGGTGTATGAGCAACATTTCATTGATAAAATCATTCGTTTTTTTATTTTCTTCTCAACGGCAATGCCCAGCTTTTGGTTGGCATTGTTGTTGATGTGGTTTTTCTCGTTTTATATCAACCTTTTACCTACCAGTGGTTTTGAACAGTGGGATGCGATGATTTTACCTTCCATTACCCTCTCGTTTGCGTATGTGGCAACGTACATTCGTCTGATGCGCAATACCTTGATTCAAAGTGAACATGAACTCTACGTGCTGTATGCGAAAGCCAGAGGACTGAAAAGCTCTTTGATTATGAAGCACCGTGTGATGAACGCCTTGCATCCTTTTGTCGTAGCCCTTGGAATGTCTATTCCTAAGTTGGTTGCAGGCACGGTGATTGTTGAAAATATTTTTGCACTGCCTGGGGTGGGAAGGCTGTGCGTGAGTGCTATTTTTAGTCGAGATTATCCCATGATTCAAGCCTATGTTTTGCTGATGGCTTTGCTGTTTATGGGCTTTAATCTTCTAGCAGATAGTGTGATTCGCTGGATTAATCCACGGCTGGGAAGGTCATGATGAGCCCCTTTTACACGAAACTGTTGAAAGACCCATTGGCACTTTTGTCTTTAAGTGTCATTGTCGGGGTCATTGTACTTGGTATATTTGCCCCGTGGATTGCGCCGCATGATCCTATTGCCACCAACCTTGCGCATAAATTTGCCCCATGGGGAGGAGAGTATCCCTTAGGCAGCGATCATTTGGGACGGTGTATTGTGTCCCGATTGATTTATGGTATTCGTACCACGCTTTTTTTAGCCTTGCTTGCGATGATGATTACCGTGAGTTTAGGGGTTTTATTAGGGCTGATTGCGGGCTTTTTTCGCAAAGCAGAAGAGCCTATTATGCGTACGTGTGATGTGATGCTCTCTTTTCCGAGTGAGCTGATGATTTTAGCGATTGTAGGGATGCTCGGTGCTGGTATTGGCAATGTCATTTTAGCCAATGTCATTGCTAAAGTGGCGTGGTACACCCGTATGGTCTATACCTTTGTTTTGGAGTACAAGGAGAAAAATTATATCTATTTTGCCCGTGCTACAGGGGTTCCTTCGTGGCGCATTCTGCGCAAACATCTGTTGCCTTCTATCGTGGATGATGTGGCAATGCTGGCAAGTTTGGATGCGGGGTGGGTTATTTTGAGTATTTCTGCTCTTTCGTTTTTGGGGCTAGGCGTTCAAGCACCAACCCCTGAATGGGGCATGATGCTCAGTGAATCGAAGAATGTGATGAGTATTTACCCGCTTCAAATGCTTCCTTCTGGGATTGCTATTTTGGTGGTGGTGGCTTCGTTTAACTTTTTAGGCGATAGCATTCAAAACGCACTGGACCCAAAACATGAACGCCTTAAAAAGAGTGTTGCATGAGTTTTTTAGTTGTAGAGCATGTGAGCATCACGGATAGAAGAAGCCAAAATATTCTTGTCAAAGATGTGAGTTTTGTGCTCGAATTAGGCGAGGTTTTGGGCATTATTGGGGAGAGTGGAAGCGGAAAGTCTCTTACATGTAAAGCCCTTTTGGGGCTTAATCCTAACTATCTTGTGACAGCAGGAAGCATTCAACTAGACAAAGAAGAGCTGGTCGGCAAGAGCGAGGGTGCGTGGCAGGCAATTCGTGGGCGAAGCATTGCGATGGTGTTTCAAGATGGCATGAATGCTTTTAATCCTATGGTGCGTATAGGGGCGCAAATGGTGGAGAGTTTACACGAGCGTCTGAGTGCTTTGGAAGCGAAAAAAACAACTTTAATGTGGTTTGAAAAAATGGGTTTGTGTGAACCTGAGCGGGTTTTTAATGCGTACCCTCATGCGTTAAGTGGGGGAATGTTGCAGAGGGTGATGATAGCCTTAGCCTTGGCGCAAGAGACACGTTTGATCATTGCGGATGAGCCAACTTCAGCGCTGGATGTGATTCATCAACGTGCCATTATGGATCTGTTCGCATCGCTTAAAGATAACAAGCGTTCCTTGATGATCGTCTCCCATGACCTTGCCATTGTGGCTTCTTTGGCAGATAAAGTATTGGTGATGAAAGAGGGGGAGGGGGTTGAGTTTGCATCCGCCCCTACCTTGTTTCGTGCGCCAAAGCATGCCTACAGCCGTTATTTATTACAAACTCGAAAAGCCTTGATACAGAGGTACGAGGCGTGTGTACGTTAAAAAGATGAAGGAAAATACATGTTACATGTAAAGAGTATTACATACGAGCGCGTAACGCAGCAGTCTTTTGAAAAAGCACAAAAATTTATTTGGGAACAGTGTCAACTGCATTACGGGGATAAGATTATGCCAGAGCGTTATGAGGCTTTGCAAAAGCGTATTGCAAAAGAGATGAGTCGTCCTGAGTGCTGTGCCATTTTTATTGCGCTGAATGAAAAAGATGAGGTGGTGGGGGTGATTGCCCTTAGCGATTATGACGATCGCATTGAAGCCATTAAAGGGCGTTATGAAAGCAAAGAAGCAGCGGAGATGAGCCGTTGTTATGTGCACGAAGCGTATCGACGCTGTGGCATTGGTGTGCGTCTTTTTGAATTAGCCACCTCTTTTGCGAAAGAAAAAGGTTATAGCATGCTCTACTTGCATACACACTATTTTCTTCCAGGAGGCTTTATGTTTTGGAGTGCCATGGGGTTTTCCATCACACTCGATGAGGGTGGGGTATGGCAAACGGTACATATGGAGCGTTTGGTCGAACAAAGTGCACTGTGCTATGCGTAAATCTCTTTACATGTAAGACTAGCGCAAAAGGTCTAGGCTTGGTTTGTATTCGCTTGTTTTAATGTTAAAAAGACTCACAATTGTATGAAAAAGATAATCGTGCGAAAAAGGCTCTTTTCTTTTTACATGTAAGGCTTTCTCTTTTTCTTTATCACTAAAGTAGAAGAGCGCAGGGACGTGTTTTTGTTCATTGGGCGCTATCATATACGGTAGTCCATGCAAATAGATGCCATTTTCTCCTAAGGATTCACCGTGGTCTGAGACATAAATAAGGGTTGTCTCGTATTGCTCTTCATTGGCTTTGAGCAGGGTGAGTGTTTGATGAATGATATAATCGGTATAAACAAGGGTGTTATTGTATGTATTGATAATCTCCTCTTGGCTACATTTTTCCAAATCTTGCGTATCGCACGTTGGGGTAAAGGTTTTAAATTTTTCTGGGTAACGTTGAAAATAGGTTGGTCCGTGACTCCCTTCTTGATGCAAAACAACAAACGTATCTTCATAGTTTTGCGCAAGCGTGGTTTGAAAATCTTGCAACAAGGCTTCATCAAACGCTTTGCCTTGATAGTGCACCACATCATTGATGCGTTTTGCAATGTTCTTGTCTTTGCCTGAATTGTTATCTCTCCAAATGATGCGTACCCCTGTTTTCATCAAAACATCCACGAGATTTTCATACTGTTCTTTATCGCTATCCCACGCTTTACGCTCAAATTTTGAGAACATGCACGGCAGTGAAATGGCCGTAGCTGTTCCACAAGAGCTAAAATTTTGGAGGTAAACAATGTCTTCTCTTTTGGAAAGGAGTGGGTTGGTTTGTGCCTCATAGCCACCCAGCGCAAAATTTTTAGCACGTGCGGTCTCTCCCACAATAAAAACCACCAATTTTTTCTTTTCACCACTGAGGCGTTTTGCATCGGTTGCAATGGCTTGAAAGCTAGGTTTTGGTTTGAGTTTAGCATAGAGAAGTTTGGAAAAAGATGCTATAGGGAAAAAAGGATTGAGGTACATTTTCATCTCTTTGTGGTTTCTAAAAAAAGAGCTGTACGATTTGCTAACACTCATGTAAACCCCACCAATGAGCACAAAACAGACCAAGGCTACGAGTGCTTTTTGAACCATCTCTACGGTATACGCTCTAAAATGAATACGCACTTTAAACAAAATCCAGTAGGCACAAACGCTTGCTAGCACACTATAGAGAATCAGTTTTGGCGTGATAAGACTTAGGGCTTCATAGCTGTCTGTTTGCAAAACATTGATGAGCATATCTTTGTCAATGATGGTTCCAAAGGAGTCCATAAAATAACTACTCAGCGCACTGATAAAAACCAATAACGCCACACCAATACGAAA
This sequence comes from Sulfurospirillum barnesii SES-3, assembly GCF_000265295.1. NCBI lineage: Bacteria > Pseudomonadati > Campylobacterota > Epsilonproteobacteria > Campylobacterales > Sulfurospirillaceae > Sulfurospirillum > Sulfurospirillum barnesii. The sequence continues at coordinate 2,118,504 of NC_018002.1, read as the reverse complement.
GCTTAGGCGGTGTGTAAAGAGCAATAAAACATTAGCAGCAAAGATATAAAGAAGTATCAACACAAAAGGCGCACTCAATGCTACGATGTAATTATGTTCTGCTAAGGCAAACGTGTAGAGTTTTGAGAAAAACGTGAAATTAAAAAGAGCGCTTAATGCAATGGCAAGAAGAAAAATAATTTTTTGAGTTTTAAAATGGACGAGCAAGGTTGCCATAATGTAGAATCCTTTTTATATGAATGATAAAAAGAATTCTAAAGAATGAAAATGAACGTAAAATGAATTAAAACTGTACGGTGAGTATAATGGTGTTTGTTTTCTTTTCTTGTGTAAGCGTAATGTGTGCATGGTGTGCATCAAGAATATTTTTGACAATCGCAAGCCCCAGCCCACTTCCTTGTGCATGTTTTTTTGCCCGTTTTCCCCGATAGAAAGGTTCAAAAATGTGTTCAAGCTCAGTATCATCAATGAGTGTACCTTTATTGACAATGCGAAGTTCTTTTCCATGTAAAGCAAGATGCACGGAGGAGTTTCCCAACGCATATTTAATGGCATTGTCAATTAAATTGTTCACAACCATTTTTAAGAGCAGAGCATTGCTTTGAATGCTAAGAGGCTCTAGGGCATCTACTACTAATGTAATGCCTCGTGTTTGCGCTTTCTCTTTTTTTTCAGTAATACTCTCCATCAAAATTTCATCCACATAGACTTCACTAAAATGGCGCATAAGATCGTTTTTAGAACTGCTGGATAAAAAGAGAATTTTCTCAATTACCTCATGCAAATGCGTTACCTCTTTGGCAACTTTATGCAAAATGTGTTGGTATTCTTGCGTGCTTCGCTCTTTTTTTAGGCCTATCTCAATTTCTCCTTGCATAATGGTTAAGGGCGTTTTGAGTTCATGCGAAGCATTTTGTCCAAACTCTTTTACTTGCGCATAGGCATATTGAAGGTGTTCTAAGAGGGTGTTAAACGTCTCAATCAAATCATCAATTTCATGAGCAATATGTGTTTTAGAAATTTTCATATAGTTATCTTGAATGCTGAGCTTTTTAGCTTTATCGGTGACCTTTTGAACATTTTTTAACGAGGTAGAAAGGAGTAAAGAGGCAAGAAAAAGGACAAGGGCAAGTAAAATGGATAAGCCAATCCACAAAGTCTCTTCCATCTTTTCAATTTCAGGAGTTCGTTTATCATAAGGCATGGCACATTGCAGTAAAAGCATTTGATTGTCATGCATTCCTAAAAACAGTGTTCCAATGTAAATTTTATGTTTACTGAGTGTTTCGTTGCGTGTTTCAGCAAAATAGATTTGGCTAGGGTCATTGAGAATATTTTCAATAAGTTTGGATGTAAGTTTAAGGCTCTCCCCTTTTAAATCACGTGATTGCGCAATGATGGTAGGGTTTTGGGAGGCAATTTTATAGCTCAGTAATTGCGCATACAACACAGGTATATCAAACTCTTCTTTGACTTCATCAAGTTCTTCTTTAAGTTCCTCAAAATCGATGATTTGCCCCTTAACATTTCTTTCCAAATAGTCATGCTGCAAATCTTTTGCATAGGCTTTTAGCGAAGCTTCCAACGAGCGTTCTTGTGATTTTTTCATGGTGTAAACAACGCTCCATCCAAAGCCATAAAAAAAAGCAAATAAGATAACAAAAAGTGCTAATAAAAGGCGAAATCTAAGGTTTTTAAAGAGCATTTTCATTGAGGGTGTATCCTAGGTTACGTATGGTTTTAATCAGTTTTTGCGGATGATTTTTATCCACTTTGGTACGAAGACGGTACATGTAAACACTGACAATATTGCTATTAATGCTTTGTTCTTGACTAAAAAGCTGCTCCGCAAGGATGTGTTCTTCTATAATTGCACCTTTGTGGCGCATCAAGTATTCTAGTAAAATATACTCTTTAGCCGTAAGGGAAATAGGCTCTTGCGCACGTGTGACATTTTTTGTTAAGGGGTTGAGTTCCAAATCAGCGACTTTAAGCAGAGGTTCTTTATCGTTTGTTTTGCGTAGTTGGACATGAATACGTGCTAAAAGTTCTTCAAAACTAAAAGGCTTGGTGAGATAATCATCCGCACCCAAATGCAACAATCCCACTTTGTCATTGATCGTACTTTTGGCACTCAGGACAATGATGGGTGTCGTAAGCTTTTGTTCTCTCAATTTTTGGCACACCGCGTCGCCTTGCATGCCGTGTATCATCAGGTCTAAAATAATAATATCATAAGGGTTCATCTGGGCTAAATAAAGCGCATCTTCACCATTATCGCACCCATCAACACTAAAGCGTTCCTCTTCAAGTCCTTGTTTTAAAAAGGAGGCGATTTTTTCATCGTCCTCTACGACTAGAATTTTCATTTTTCCTCTTTTGCAACTCTTTTTTTAAAATACCCATCCACACTAAAAATAGCCAGTGCGATCCAAATGAGAATAAAACTGGTCAGTTTTTCAGGAACTAAAACTTCATCATAAACAAAAATAGCTAATAAAAAAGAAACGGTTGGCGCAATGTACTGAAAAAAGCCTAAATGCACCAGTGAAATACGTGTGGCCGCAGCATTAAACCATAAAAGAGGAATCACCGTAACCACACCTGCTAGCATTAAAAGCCATGAGGTTGTATTGGGTGGAAAGATAAAGGCGGTGCTTTGTGTGTTGGCAAGATAAAAAATATAGAATAAAGCCATGGGAAATAAGATAAGCGTCTCAATGTAAAGCCCACTCATGGAAGGCAGATGAATGTATTTGCGAATGAGTCCATAAAAGCCAAAACTAAACGCTAAAATGAGTGAAACAAGAGGCAAGGAGCCCAAGGTAATGACCTGATACATAATGGCAATACAGGCTAGGGCAATGGCGATTTTTTGCCAAAAATTTGGACGCTCTTTAAAAAAGAGGATACCTAAGGCAAAATTTACCAAGGGGTTAATGTAATACCCCAAACTCGATTCTGCAATCATATTGTGTCCTACCGCCCAAATAAACACCAACCAATTCAAAGAGACTAATAAAGCTGAGAGTACTAAATATTTAAGTTTATGAATATCTACAAGAAGTACTTTTAATGTGCCCAATTGACGGCTTAAAAGTATCATAACAAAGAGTAAAACAACCGACCAAATGATACGGTGTGCGAGTATCTCCAAAGCAGATACGGTAGCAATAAGCTTGAAATAGATGGGAACTAATCCCCAAAAAAGAAAGGCTAAAACAGCATAAATATAGCCTTGCGTTTGGCTTGAAAAATGGTTCATATATACCAGCTTGTTATAAAATAAGCTTATTATAAAGCAATCTTGCTTATAGGATGAAATAGAGGCATGGAGCATCTTTATTTGTGACAAATACTTGCTATAATGCAAAAAATATGCGCAGAGGATAAGACAATGGGTCTTAGAGGTAAGTTATTCATTTTTATGGGAGTTATTTTTATCTTTTTTTCTTTGTCTATTTGGATGTATTCTTCAAGCTTACTCAATCACATTAATGAAAAATGGGCAGAGCGTTTTATAAAAAAACAGATGATTTTTGATAAAAATCGCACGCTTTTACCGCTTTTATATGAAGTTGATATTGCCAAAGAGATGGCAAAAGAGCCTGCTATTCTTGCCATGGCATTGGATGATACCAATCCTGTGATAAGAGAAGAGGGATTAAAGGTTTTAGAAGCGTACCGTTTAAAATACTACGGTCATACTTATTTTGCAGGTTTTGCTAAAAGTAACTATTACTATTTTAATGATTCACACTACCGTTATGATGGTACAGAGTCTCAATACATTCTCTCTGCTTTTAATCCCAATGATCGTTGGTTTTTTGATATGCTCTTGGAGAAGAGTGAGTACCGCATTCACGTGAATATGGATGAAGCAGCAGGAGGCAAAACCTTTGTTTGGGTCAATGTGCCGATACGTCATGAGGGTCATATTATAGGGGTGGTTGGTACGGGGCTTGATTTTAATCGTTTTATGTTGGAATCGGTGGGTATTGAGCAAGAGGGGGTGAAAACATTTTTTACCAATCATGAATTTATGATTCAAGCCCAGCGTAGCGCCACCATGCCAACACCTGAAAAACGTGAAGCTTCATACCAAAGCCGTGAAAATATTGAAACACTTTTTACCCATCCTTTAGATCGAAAAAAGATGAGAGAAACAGCGCAATATTTAAAGGAACACCCGTCTGAAATTGTGACATTTTGGGTGGAGTATGAAGGCGTTAAAAAACATTTGGGCATGAGCTATTTAGAAGATCTTGAGTGGTTTAATTTTACCTTGATTGATGAAAAAGAGCTTGAAGTATTTAGGAGTTTTTCGCTCTTCCCCATTTTATGCTTTTTATTTTTAATGGTATTATCAATTGTTGGGTTTGCGCTAAACATTCTGATTTTAAAACCCATTCAAGAGTTGCAAAGGGCAATGGGTCGTGTTGAACAAGGCGATTATGCGATTGATGTCTCTCCTGTGGGAAGTTCTGAAATTAGGGAATTATCAGAGCATTTTATCACCATGATTCATTATGTTCGCCGTAACAATGAAGCCCTTGAAGAGAAAGTGAAAGAGCGAACACAGGGGCTTAGAGAGAGTGAAGCAAAACTCAATACCATTTTAGATTCGGTGGAAGCATTTATTTATATTAAAGATACCCAGTACCGTTACATGTACGCCAATAAAAAAACCTGTGAACTTTTTGGTATCGGTCTTGAGGGATTAATAGGTAAAGAGGATGATGATTTTTTTGAGGAAGAGAGTGCAAAAAATATTCGTATGTATGATGAAGAAGTCATTGAATATGGGCGAAAAGTGACACGAGAAGAGAGCAATACCGATAGAATAACACAGCAAAAGCGAACGTATCTTTCAACAAAAATACCTTTACGTAATGCCAATGGGATGATTTATGCGTTATGCGGTATCTCAACGGATATTTCAGAGCGTAAAAAAATTGAAGAGGTGATTCATGATTTAGCCTATCATGATGCACTGACTCGTTTACCAAATCGTAGAATGTTTAATGAACAGTTTGCTCTTATCCTTGCTCAGGCAAAACGGCAGAAAAATCACGGGGCATTAATGGTGATTGATTTGGATAATTTTAAACCCCTCAACGATACGTTTGGACATCATGCAGGAGATGTTTTACTGATGGAAGTTGCTAGACGTTTGAAAGCGTGTGTGCGAGAAGTCGATTTTGTGGGACGTTTTGGTGGGGATGAGTTTATTGTTGTGCTGGGAAATTTGAGTGAAGATAAAGAGCGTGCCAAAGAAGAAGCAATGCAAATTGGCGCAAAAATACGTTTACATGTAAGTCAACCTTATAGTATTGCCCTAGAAGAAGATGGGCTTCAAAAAACAATTACCCACCACTGTACTGCCAGTATTGGTGTGAGGCTTTTTGGTCATAAAAAAGAGCACAAAGAGCAGCTTTTTGTGCAAGCAGACAGTGCGATGTATCAGGCAAAACAAAATGGGCGTAATCGCATTGAATTTTATGAAGAGGAGAATGTATGATTAAAGTGTATGGTATTACAACGTGTGGGAGTGTGAAAAAAGCGCTCTCTTTTTTTAAAGCTAAGGTGATTCCTTACAGCTTTGTGGATTTAAAAACGACACAAATCAGTGAAGAAACCTTAGAAGAGTGGCTTAGCAAACAACCACTTTTGCGTTTATTTAATACCAAAGGAACGAAATTTAAAACGCTCAATCTCTCCAAAGAGCTCAGCGATGAAGCGAAAAAAGAGTGGCTTTTAAAAGAGCAGTTACTCTTTAAGCGCCCCATTGTTGAGTGTGAGGATGGAGCGCTGTTGGTGGGTTTTGATGAGGAGCTTTATTTACGTACGTTTAGCAGTTGAGATAAAAAAGGCTGCTAAAAGTAAAAAAGCACCTGTAAGTCGGTTTTGAATTTGAATCGCTCGGAGAGATTTGATGACATGTTTAAGCTTTGAAGCCAATGAGCTGTAGCCTGTCATCACGATAATATCAACACTAATTAAGGTAGCGCAAATAATGACAAATTGCCCAAGAAGTGGTGCATTTGGGTTGAGAAACTGAGGAATAAACGCCACCAAAAAGACCGTTGCTTTAATGTTGGTTAGATTAATCAGTGTGGCTTGTATAAAGGCTTTTGAAGCACTGTAGCGCTTAATGTTTTGGGTATCATCAGGTAAATGAGGCTTTTCAATAAATTTCATCACTCCTAAAAAGACTAAATACACCACGCCAATCCATTTGATAATGTTAAAGAGTAAGAGCGATTTCATAATCAATGAGCCTAAGCCAACTACTACAATAAAGGTTTGGGCAAACAAGCCTGCTTGCAAACCAAAAATAGCTGCATACGAGCGTTTTAGTCCGTATTTTAATCCATAATTCATAGACACAACCGCACCAGCCCCAGGAGAGATACTGATAAGAATAGACGCCACAAGCATGGTGAGCCAAATATCTAAAGACATAAAAAATCCTTACATGTAAAGTAAAAAAAGATTGTAACCCTTCATGCCTTAGAGGGGATTAAATGGTTCTAAATGTGGTACAATCTTGCAGTGTGCATCGTTTCTAAAAAGGATAAAACAATGAAAATTGCAATGACAGGTGCGAGTGGCTTTGTTGCCAATGCCCTAAAGAAAAGATTCCCTGATGTGGTGGTTATTGAACGAAGTGATGACCTTAACACCATTGTTCAAAAACTCAAAGGAGTGTATGCGGTCTTTAATCTTGCGGGTGCGCCCATTGCTGCTAAGTGGGATGAGGCGTATAAAAAAGTGCTGTGGAGCAGTCGAATAGAGACCACTAAGAAACTTGTTGAAGCGATCAATCAAAGTGAGGTAGAGCACCTTATTTCTACCTCTGCTGTGGGCATTTATCCTAGTAATGTGCCCAGCGATGAAAGAAGTGAAAAATTGGGAGAGGATTTTTTAGCGCACCTTGCCATTGCGTGGGAAGGAGAAGCTCGTAAATGCACGAAGAAGACAACGATAGTACGTTTTGGAGTGGTTTTAGGTCGTGGGGGTGGCGCACTGGAGAAGATGCTCCCTGCGTTTAGAATCGGTTTGGGTGGTATTATTGGAAATGGGGCGATGGTGATGAGTTGGGTGGATATAGATGATTTAGTCTCTATCTATGCCTTTGTCTTAGAGCATCAACTGGAGGGTATTTTTAATGCCACATCGCCCCAACCACTGACCAATTTTCGCTTCACCACAATGTTAGGAAAAGTCTTGCGTAGACCCACATTTTTTCCTGTTCCTGCTTTTATTATTAAAATGCTTTTTGGGGAGGGCGCAACGGTTTTACTTGATAGTAAAGAGGCGTACCCCAAAGCCTTGTTGGAAAAGGGTTTTGTCTTTGAATACGGCGATTTGGAGCATTCCCTTAGAAAAATTCTCGCTTAGCGTTCCTCTAAAAAAAGTCGGATGCCAAGGGCTATCATAATACTACCTGAGAGGGCATCCAGACTTTGACGCACACTTTTTTTGGTGATAAATCCATTGGCTTTGACAATTGTATACACAATCATGGCTTGCCAAAGGCTTGCAATGATGAAATGAAGCAAGGCTAAAAAGAGTGATTGACTGAGTGCAGAATGTTCATGTGAGATAAAATGTGGTAAAAATGCCATGTAAAAAATCACTGCTTTTGGATTTAACACATTCGATAAAAACCCCTCCTGTAAAGAGATCCAAAACGAAAATGGGTGTTTTTCCACCGCTTTTTGGCGCATATTTTTAGCATTCCAAAATGATTTTAGGGCATTAAAACCTAACCAGATAAGATAAAGAGCCCCCAGTGTTTTAAGCACCATAAACGCTGTTGCTGAGTAGAGCAAAATGGCTGAAATACCTACGGCTGAGAGTGTTGCATGCACAAAGAGTCCCAAACAAATGCCCAAGCTTGAAACCAAACCATCGTATGCGCCACCTCTTAGGGTGTTGCGAATAACAATCAACGTATCTGCTCCTGGCGTCATACTCAGCAGTGTAATGGCAACCAGAAACGTCCAAAGCTCTAGTGGCATAGGTCTCCTTTGGTTTAGATAGCGTATTGTACTTCAAAAAAATCAAAAAGTTCTTGACATATTATATGAAAACGGTTATCATTTCACATATCAAAAAAGAGGTGAACAATGTCCGAAGCCTATTCGACCTTGCATGAAATTAGTCGGCGTTTTGATCGTGAAGATTTTGAGTTGTTAGCAAAACATCCTGATTTTCATTTTACTATTAATACGTATGAGCTTTTTACTCAGCATATTTTTACACGGGTGAAACGTCAAAATCCTGACATGTTTGTTACGCAAGAAGCATCGTGCATTGTGATTCAAAGTGAGGCGTGTTCTGAGGCCCTGCACTTGTATCCTAACTGGAAACGTATTGAAGAGCGTGCGGATTTTGAAGCATGCGATGAGATTAACCGTGCGATTGCATTGCTTGAATCCAAAGCGTGCAAACACATTTATCTACTCTTTCCAAGAAGCGCCAATTTTAGAAAACATGTCCCCATCCGTAGCCCAAAATTGGATGCATTGGGGCTTGAATATACATTAAAACTCGTTCCGTATGTGATTTACTAATCTATCTTAATAAGGAGAATATTCAATGAAAATAGGCGTTTTTTATGGCAGTACCAATGGAAATACTGCAGATGCTGCAGAAAAAATTAAAAAGCATTTTAATGCAGAGATTCACGATGTTGGTAAATTAAATAGTAGCGATGAGCTTGCACAGTATGATGTGATAGTTTTAGGGACATCTACATGGTACGATGGTGAATTGCAAGATGACTGGGAAAGTTTTATAGCGCATCTCAAAGCAGCAGATTTTAGTGGAAAAACCGTCGCACTTTTTGGTTTAGGTGATCAAGAAGGGTATGGCAGTGATTATGTCAGCGGTATGCGTCAGATTTACGATGTGGTAATAGAAAAAGGTGCGAAAGTCATTGGTGCATGGGAAGATAAAGGGTATTCATACGAACACTCAGCATCGGTGATTGATGGTAAATTTGTAGGGCTTGCTTTGGATGAGGACAATCAAAGTGAACTCAGCGATGGGCGTATTGCTTCATGGTGCGCACAATTAGATACTGAGTTAAAAGCAAGCGCATGAGCCGATGTGACATTGCTTGCGCTAAGCCAAACCCTACGGTGAGTCCACAGTCAAAAGATGTCAAAGAATCTGAACATAAGGGTGAAAAAAACAGTGCAAAAGAGCGTTTACTCTTTTGCAAATGCACCTGCTAAAGCTTGTAAGAAAAGGCAAAAGCCTTTTCTTACTTATTCGTGAATCATCACTTTATACGCATAATAAAAATCCGCATCATATCCCTCAACACTGCACTTCACCTCTTTACATGTAAGAAATTTCTTTTTGAGAATCAGCGCAACGAACATTTCAGGGTCATAAAAACGAAGTTCGTATTTTTTAATTTTTGGTTTGGCAATACTAAACGCATAAATCAGTTTTCTCTTTTCAAAAAGGGCACTAAATTCGTTCGTTTCATGAATGTCTGATTCGTTTTTGCCATCAAAAATATGCATAAAATAACTGTATGGCTCAAGGGCTTTAAAATGATCTTTTTCCATAAACGCCACTTCGTTGGCATCTAGTTTTTTATCTCTGTTTTTATCGTAATCTTCCATCAGCATAGCAGAACTCATCTCATCAAAGACCCAGTTTACACGAATTTTATCAGGTAAAACCTCGACGTAGGTGTCTAAAAAGACGTGTGGATGGGCATACATGAAAGTATGCATCGTACAGGCGTAAAAAAGTAAGCGAAAAAACACCATGCCTCCTAGAGAAAAAGTAAAACAATGCCAAGGCTTAGCATAATGATAAGGCTAAGGCTTTCACTGTAAAAAATCATTTTTGTATTGTGCGTTTTGAAGCGATTTTTCGCAAAGAGTGTCGAAAGAGAAGCCAAAGCAATCATAAAACTCATGCCTAAACTCATGCTTAATGCCGCTAAAAACCCCAAAAGGTACGCACCTGTACTCAGTGCGAAAATAAAAATTGTTATGGTACCAGGGCAGGGTACAATGCCTGCACTTAAGACCACGCCCCAATCCGTACTTTGAGATTTTTGGGAGCATCCAGCACAGTGACACGCAAAAGGATGTGCAGAAAAGCTTACGATTTTAGGTGTGTGTTTTAAGGCGCTTAGTTTTTTCCAGGCTAAATAGCCAGCGATACCTATAATCATAAGGGCGGAGAGTTTGGTGGCATAGTAGGTGACGTTGGTAAAAAAGGCATTGAAGAAAAGATCAAAAAGTGCGTAAATAATAAGCGTGAGAATAAACGCAGAGAAGGTATGCACAAGCCCAATCAGTGCGGACATCGTGATGGCTTTTGGGTAGCGATGCGATGAGGCAAAGAGATACGAACTGACCAGTGCTTTACCATGCCCTGGTCCTGCGGCGTGAAGCAGACCGTATAAAAAAGAACTGCCTAAAAAGAGAGCATATGCCCCTAGTGTTGCCTGCTCTTTAAGGCTTTTCATGGTTTCTTGAATACGCTCTTGCATCTGTGTTAAATGGGTTTGAAGCCATGATGGTGTGGAGTTTGTGGGTTGTTGCATCGCAGGAGGTGTTGAGCGTGGTTCGTGTGCCACATGGTTTGCGTCTAAGGTATGTTGAGGTACCAACGTATCGGTAATTTTAAGAAAGGCAACGTGGTTATAGAGGTTATATTCCATGGCAAAAGGTTTTTCGATGCCATGGGTAATATCGTGGATTAAAAAGTTAAAATAGCCCTCTTTATCTTCAATCACAAAGGTGATTTCATCGTTGGGACTAAGGGGCTGATGCAAAGAAGCTTTAAAGGTAAACAAAAGCGTTTCACCCTCTAAAAAAAGATTTTTTTCGCTTACATGTAAAGGAAGTTGCGTGGTCTGTTCTTGCATAGAAGCTGTTGCATTGAGGTATTCAATCTGTGTCAAGTAACGGTGTTTGTGAATATAATTTTCCAAAATAATTTTAATGCGTTCAAGTTCATTTTTATCGAGTTTTTGGTTTTTATTGCTATCGTAGCGTTCGAGGAGCACTTTGATAAAATCTTGTGTAAACGTCCATTGAAAGGTAATGGAATCAAGATGTGTGGGCGTTCCATCTAGGTGAATATTGACTGTTGCCGAGGGGGTGTAAAGTGCACACAAGGCACAGGCATTAAGGTGACACGCAAGTAGGGTTAAAAGAAGGGCTTTTTTGAACACGGTTTAAAAAGCCCGTGATGAGATGGGGTTTGAGACAAACCAAACGCCTAAAGCAATGACACAAAGCACGCCTAAAAGTCGTAAAACCCAAAACCAACGAGGTTGGGTTACTACGGGGCGAGATTTTTGAAAGGTATGCACCAAAAGCCCCGCAAGTGAAATGGTAAGCCCCATGCCAAGGCTCATAAAAAGTGCAGCAATCATACCAATACCCATATGCCCTAGGGTAATGGCAAAAAAGCACAATGTAATGACGCCAGGACAGGGCACAATACCCGCTAAGAGGATAACCCCAAAACGACTTTTATGGGGTTTAACACACTCTTTTGTTATGTTACGGGATTGCCACACTTCATAAAGCAACCAAACCCCTAGAATAATAATCAACACGCCTGAGATTTGAAAGAGTGGGGGATTGACACGGTGAAAGAGTTTCATGGCGCTGATTTGAATGAAATAATAAGCGACCAGTGTGACGATAAGTGCTGAGGATGCATGAATGAGTGCAATTAAAAAACCCAATTGAAAAACATGCGCCTTTTTAGCAGGATTGGCTAAAAGGTAGCCTGCTACCAATGCTTTTCCATGCCCAGGTCCTAAGGCATGCAAAACTCCATACGTAAAAGAGAGGGCAAAAATAAAGAGTGTCGCACTCAAACTTCCCTCATCAATGTTACGAAAATGTATTGAGAGTTGGGTATTAAAATAACGATTGGCTTCGGCAAAATAAATGGCAAGGCTTGAGAACATAACACGCTCCAGAAAAAAACATCCGTTATTTTACCGCAGTCGCTCTATCAAAAAGATAAATACAACTTAGTTGCACTTTTCTAAGTACTTGGCTTAGCTAATGGATTATAAAATAAAAGAAAAACCACTCTAATAAAATGATAATAAATATCATATTTAAAAGAATTTAAGGAAACTTTCTCTATTATATCAATAACAATTATCAAAAAGGAGAAGCAATGTCAGCAGTTCTTGTCATCGGTGGAGATAAAATTGATTCCATTACCTCTGTTTTACAGGATTTCTCTTTTGAGAAGGTTACGCACTGGGATGCACGAAACCCTTCCGTGGTGAAAAAAGAGATTCCTCAAGATGTGAAGTTGGTGATTATGCTCACAAACTTTTTAAACCATAATGCGATGAATAAATTTAAAAATGAAGCCAAACGCAAGGCAATTGAATTTATTTGTGCAAAACGCTCTGAGAGTTCCGTGTTTTGTGAGCTCTGTAAAAAATACAATCCAAACGGATGTCTTCTCGATAAAAAATAGTCTTACGTTTAGGCCTTACATGTAAAGCCAAAACACGATGTTAAAGGGTTCACTATGTCATTGCCTCAGATGCTTTGCAATGAAAATTTACTAAATGAATGTGATGTGGTTCGTATGCTCAATGATGGGCATTATTGGGTGGAGTACGAGCCTATTATTGATATGAAAACGGGTACTATTTTTGGGTATGAAGCCTTAGCCCGTTTTGTTTTAAATGAGAGGCGAATTCCCCCGATGCCTGTGTTTATGGTGGCGCATCAAAATCCAGAACTTTTCTTTCGCTTAGAGTCTGAATTAAAAGCCATGCAGCTTTTTCATAGACCTAAAAATGCCATGCTGTTTATCAACCTTGACCCACACAATTTTAGCGATGAAGCCAAGCTCTCATTTTGGAGAGAGCTTTTTTTAGGGGCTAAAAATCTTTGCCTTGAAATCACTGAAAATACGGATGATATGCAAACGGCTTTTTTATCCCATTGTTTAGATGAGATTCAAACCATTGGCTTTCCTATTGCGCAAGATGACATTGGAAACGATGAAAAACCCTTTTGTTTTGACTTAACCAGCAGGGCTGATTTTTTAAAGTTTGATAGAACATGGCTGTTAAAAATAAAGCGATGTCCTGATTATCAAGAGATTTTAAAAGGTTTTTTAGCCTTTGCAAAGGCACAAGGCAAAAAATCGGTTTTAGAGGGCATTGAGAGTGAGGGTGATTTTATGCTTGCTAGAGCGTTAGAAGTCGATTATGTTCAAGGCTACCTGTTTAAACACCTCAACCATCACTCTTGCTAAAATCTTTACATGTAAAAGTCTAAAAGTGCGTTTAACTTTTAGACGTGACTCTCTTCATCAAAATAAATTTTAGTCTTTTTTGATAAGCTTTCATTCTAACTATTATAAATAAAAGTTAATATTATAATGAGGAGTTATGATGGAAGTAACCGAAAAAGTGGAAACAGTCGAACAAAATAGACTTAAATTTTTTCCTGTTATGATGTACGCTATTGTTATGGGACTGTGTGGATTGACCATTATGTATCAAAAAGCAGTGAGTGTATTGGGTTTTTCAGAGTGGATCGCCTTTGGACTGATGGGGGTATCGACCTTTGTTTTTGCGCTAATAAGCGTGGTCTATATGATCAAGTTTTTTACGTACCAAGAGGCGGTAAAAAAAGAGTTTATGCATCCTGTACGTATTAACTTTTTTGCAGCCATTTCCATTTCTATGCTGATGCTTGCGATTATTTATAAAGAACATTACGAGGGAGTTGCTGCTGTTTTTTGGTATGCAGGGGTTGTGCTTCATTTTTACCTTACCATGTACACCATCTCTTTTTGGATCAATCATAACCAAGAACTCGCCCACTCCAATCCTGCGTGGCTCATTCCTGTGGTTGGAAATGTTTTAGTGCCCATTGGGGGTGTTGGCTTTGCAAGTCAAGGGGTTTTGCTCTACTTTTTTAGCATTGGTATCTTCTTTTGGCTGGTCTTGTTTGCTATTTTGCTCAATCGCATTATTTTTCATCATCAATTAGCCATTAAATTTATGCCAACGCTTTTTATTTTAATTGCGCCTCCTGCGGTTGGTTTTTTAGCTTATTTTAAAATGTTTGGTGTGGTGGATTTGTTTGCCAATATCCTTTTTGATTTGGCACTTTTCTTTACACTTCTGATTGCCTTTTTGTATAAAAACTTTTTGAAAATCAAGTTTTTTATTTCATGGTGGGCATTTGTTTTCCCTTTAGCGGCTATGGGGATTAGCTCGATGATTATGTATTCCCAAACACACGACATCTTTACGCTTATTTTCTCGTATGTGATGGTTGCGGTGACAACAGCTATGATTGGTGTGGTCATCTACCAAACCGTGCTTCATATGCAAAAAGGTGAGATTTGTATTCAAGAGTAGGGTGAAATGCTTTACATGTAAAGTAGTTTTCTCTTTAGAGGCAATACGCCTCTAAATAATCAAAACGAAAAGGTTTTTTTCCTAAGCACTGAAGTATGTGGTTCAGTGTTCCTTTGTGTGCGCAAATGAGGGTGGTGTGTTTGGGGTTGAGTTCGTCTAAAAACGATTGAACTCTTTGGCTAAAATGCGCAGCACTCTCTTCACTGATGTACGAAAACCACGCTGCTTCACTGCTCAGGTATTCAGGCGAAAAAGAGGGGAGCTTTTCAATCTCCTCAAAACGCTTCATCTCAATCTCTTCTTTAAATTTGACCTCTCTTAAACGTGCATCGCTTGTGTAGGTGAAGCCTAGCCTATCCAAGGTTTGGGTGCATCGCTTCAAATCTGAACTGTAAATACAATCAAAAGAGGATGCGTGAAGCAGAGAAAGTGAGGAAGCATCAAACAGCGTCTCATCGATGTCCACATCACTCCATCCAAGGTAAGTTTTTTGGTAGCGCTCAGAGGGTGCGGCGTGGCGAAGCAGGGTTAGTGCCATAGCGCAATGCCTAAAAAAAGTAGCGCTTCACACAACTCCAATGTGGCTCCAAGCCCATCTCCGTTTAAAAAACCAAGCCCTTTTGCAAGACGTGTTGCTACGATAAAAGCAAAAACAAGGGTGCATGTCAATAGAAGTAAAAAATCCCCCTTTAAAAGGAAAATTCCTACCAGTAGGGTCACCATAAAGCTCAAGAAAAGCATTTTAGGAACCAATGCTTCTTGCAAGGATGTCACAAAAGAAGAGCGAAAGTGTAGGGTTTTCATCAGCACCACAAGGGCAAACCTTGAACACAAAGTCACCGCTATAAATTCACTGTACAAGGCATGGCTAAGCATATACCCTAGTAAAGCCACTTTGATAAGAACGAACGCTAGGGTGTAGAGCATTCCCATAGCCCCAATGTGCGCTTCTTTAATAACCTTATACGCATCTTTTCCGCTGTGTTTGGCATACAAAGCATCCACACAATCACTGATGGCTTCTGTGTGAATAAAGCCATACAAAAGCATGTAAACCACAGCGGCAATAAACGCACCCACTCCTTGCAAGGGTGCAAGTAAAAAATGATAGAGTATGAGGGTGATGGCACTAAGCAAAACGCCTACGAGGGGAAAGAAAAAGAGCATGGAAGAAAGTACGGGAGGATGACCTACATCATCGCTTGCTTTAAAGTGCATGGGAAGAATGGTGAAATAACTGAGGGAAAATTTCAATCCTAGATAAAACGTGTGCATAGGGCTCCTAGCATTAAAAAGATAAGAAGGCTTGCATCAAGTTTGGGTTGCAAGCTAAGGGCTTTTTGAAGGTCCAAAGCCTCTAACTCAGCTCTGCCATCTCCAAAAAAAGGTTTGGCGTGCAAGGTTCCAAAATAGGAGGTTGGACCGCCTAAACAAATCCCAAGACACAGTGCCATGGCAGAAATAGGATGCCCTGCATTAGGACTGGCGTGTCCTTTGCCAAAACGGTAAAAATGCATGAAAGCTCTTCGTGAGCCAAAAAGCATGGCAATGAGAAGTGCAGTGATACGTGCAGGAATAAAATTTGCCACATCATCGAGCAGGGCGCTAAATTTTCCAAAGTGGATGTAGCGTGCATTTTTATAACCCACCATCGAATCTAAGGTATTAATCCCTTTGTAGAGAAAGAGTCCATAAAGACCAAACAAGAGGAGGTACAATAAGGGGGCAATCACCCCATCGCTTAGATTTTCCGCATAGGTTTCAATGGCGGCTTTATGAATCTCACTTTGACTTAAATGCTCTGTATCACGGCTGACAAGATAGCAAATTGCTTCTGGGGTATGAAGAATCTCTTTGACACTCTCATACAAAGAGCGTGAGGCTAAACCTGTGGATGCAAGCAGCGCTAAAAGAAAGAGGTTCTCTACGTAGCACTCTATGCCATAGACCACAAGCGCAATAAGCACTAGTAAACTCAGATTTAAGAGCATACCACGCACAAAAGAGTCTTTGTAAAAGTGCTTCTCAAACCACGTACAAAATTCTCCCATAAAGATGACAGGATGTTTGTAAAAAGGTATAAAGCTAAACTCCCCAAAGAGCCTATCCATGATGTATGCAAGCAGCGCAAGTTCAAAGTGCACGCAGTATCCTTTGCACATCAAGGTGTTCTCTCATCACTGCTACAAAGGCATCAATGCTTTTGTTTTGGTAGTGCTTAAAGGCGTCATCATGAAAAATGCCATGCACAAAGGTTCCCTTGATATGCTCCTTTTCATAGTACAAAGGGTATTTTTCACTGCGTCCGTGGCGAATTTGAAACCCCTTTATCGTTTTTCCAAAAATCGTATACTCACCTTTATGAACGGTTTTTTCGGTGTGCAAGACAATCACATCATCAATCCATCCTAAACCCTCTTCAACGCACGGTGTTTCATTTTCAAGGGCAAAAGGGTCATGAATGGCATTAAAAAGCATTTCATAACCCCCACAAATGCCTAAAATCTCTTTTTTACGGGTTTTGAGTTGGGCAAAAAGCCCTGTGTGTTTAAGCCACTGCAAATCTTTAATGACCAATTTCGACCCAGGTAAAATCACAGACTCAAAAGGCTCAAGGTTCATGTTGGTGCTTACAAACTCAACCAGCACATCAGGATCGGCAATTAAGGGCTCAAAATCGTTGTAGTTGCTCATGGTTGGGTAGTGAATGATGGCAATTTTACGCTGTGCATGGGGTTTGTGTTGAACAAAATTTTTTAAGCTGGCACTGTCTTCAAAGCCTAGATTCAGGGGTATAAAAGGAAGCACGCCTAGTACAGGAATGTGAAACTCTTTCTCGATAATCTCAATGCCCTTTTCAAAGAGTGTCATATCGCCTCGAAATTTATTAACAATCACACCAATCACATTTTCTCTTAGCCTAGGGGGAAGGAGGTTATACACGCCCCAAATCGAAGCAAAAACACCCCCTTTTTCAATGTCGGCAACCAGAATAATTTTAGTATGAAACGACGAGGCAATGAAAATATTGGAGAGGTCTTTGTCCATTAAATTAAGTTCCACAGGGCTACCAGCCCCTTCGGCTATCACGCAATCATAGCGGGCATCAAGGTGCAAAAAGGCTTCTGTAACAATGGGTTTTAGCGTATCAATTTCACGGTAATAGGCTCGTACATCTTTGTTCTCAATTGCTTTGCCTTTTAGAATCAGCATGGCATTGTTGCGCGTGCCTGATTTGAGTAAAATAGGATTGAGATGGTAACTGGTAGGCACACCTAAAACATCGGCTTGAAAGGCTTGTGCAACGGCGATTTCACTGCTATCATCCGCAACATGAGCGTTATTAGAGACATTTTGCGCTTTAAAAGGAACAACACGGTAGCCAAAGGATTGTAAAATTTTTCCGATGACAAAGGTTAGCGTACTTTTTCCTGCATCACTGGAGGTACCAAAAATAGAGATATTGTTTAGTTTAGGCATGCAAGTCCCTTTTGCAAGTGTTCCAAATCTTTGATTGATTTAACAGCAAAGCGTACATGTAAGGTATCTAAAAAATCAAAGTTTGAGCAATCTCGTATCATAATGTTGTGTTTGGCAAGATGCGATGCTAGGGTTTTAGCATCGTGTGAGGCGAGTTTGACGAGAAAAAAGTTCGCATCACTGGGATAAATTTTCTCACACAATTTAGAGTCTTCCAAAATCTTTTTCAAGTAGGCTTTTGCACGGGCATTTTCTTTGAGCGTGTGTTCTTTAAAGTCTCTATCATCAAGGATGGAGGTAATAAAATCGCTATCAAAAGCAGAAATTTTCCACAAAGGCTCTTTGGCTTTGAGGCTTTGAATGTTTGCTGTATTGGAGAGTACCACCCCAACTCTCACCCCCGCACAAGCGTAAAATTTCGTAAGAGAGCTTAGAATGTAAAGTTTTTCATAGTGTTGCAGGTAGGGGAGGGCACTTTGTTTTTCGCAAAAGGCTAAAAAAGACTCATCGACGATAACGGTTGCATCGTGTGCCATCCAGACACGAAAAAGCTCAGGCAAGTCATAGTACGTGCCATCAGGTGTAGAGGGGTTGATAAAAATCACCAATGCATTTTTCTCAAGCTTTGTGGGCAATGGCTCAAATCTGTTAATCAGCACCAACTGTTTATTGTAAGCAAGGGCGGCACACTTGTACTCCAAATACGCAGGGGCATAAAGGTAGCACGTCTGGTTTTCAAGGTGGCGAAAAAGGGCATAAATAGCACTGCTTCCTCCATTGAAAAGTTCCATATTTTCAGGTAAAACCTTGAAATGGTGCGACAAAGAGAGGCTAAGCGCATCGTAATTGGGGTAGCTTTCAAGGTGTAGATGTGAAAGGTTTTTTTTGGGTTTAATAAAATTAATATTGGAGGAGAGGTCTATCACCTCTTCAATACCACACCCACGCTCAGCAGCAAAACGTGTGACATCGCCCCCGTGCTCAAAGGGTTTCATTTTAGTTTTACCCCAATGCCCAGTTTGACTTCGTAGACTTCATCACAAAAGGAAGCGATGTATTGACCGATGGTGCCACACGTATCAATGTAGTGACGTGAAAAAGAATCGATTGGAGCTACGCCTGAATTGACGTCGTTGAGTACAAAAATGATGTTGGCATGACTCTGCTTTAGGGCAGTAAGTTCTGCCATCAAAAGGGAAATGTCACTCTTTGTGTGGTTGAGTATCCACATAGAGAGGCAGTCGATGAGGTAGGTATGATTTTCTTGTATTAAGGATGCAAGATTCAGGGGGGATTCAAGGGTGATAAAGCGTTGCAAACGGTTTTGACGGTGCAACGCAATACGCTCGTGCATCTGGGTATCCCCATAACTCGCATCGTACGTGGCAATGTAATAGGGCGTGCTGGTTGCGATGCTAAGGGCTTTGGCTTCAGCAAGAGCGCTTTTACCTGAGCGCTGTCCTCCAAAATAGAGTATTTTCATGCTAAAAATGCCTCAACCTTTTGTGTGATAGAGGCTTTTTCTAGCCCTTGTAAGAAGCCATACACCAAACATCCCCCTGCACCCACACCCTCTTTGGCTTCGCCCTTGTCATAGAGTGCCAATAAAGGATGGGACGAGAGAGCAAAGTCAAAATTGGCATAATAAGCATTAATGGGGAAATCAAGCATTTCTAAAAGCCCTTTGAGGTCACTGTTGGTGTCTTCATGCACCCATTTGGTAGTGGCAAGTGCGATAGAAGAAGCATCAAAAGGCTCGTTCGTGTAACGTAAAAAGGCATTAAGCACCAAGAGCACGCATGCCATTTGTGTTCCCCCTGCTAGGACAATAGGATAGCCTTTGCGATGTGCGCCTAAAAGAAACCCTGCGGTAAAAATCAGCATATGATCACCCACTTTGCCCAGTGTGTCAAAAAAGGTATCGCTTTTCTTAAGGTGGCTAAGAGCTTTGTTAAGCACTGTATGCTTGATGGAGGAGGGAGCGTGTGCGAAGGAGCTGCTAAATTTTTCATGCGCCTCATATCCTAGTGCAAGGGCCGTGGCAAGTGCGGTTGTGGTACCACTAGGCACCGATTCACCTAAGAGAAGGTAGTCGCTTTTTGGGGTGTAGTTTTCTCCAAACGCTCGTCCTTTTTCAAAGAGTATGCGTGCATCAATCTGGGCATTTTGGTCGATGGAGCCTGAGGGGGAAAGCCCAAAGTCATGCACGCAAAAACCCTCCACCTTTGGGGGGATTGTAAGCCCTAAATTTAAAAGCTCTATGGCGTTAAAAGGGGCTAAGAGATGAACGGCTCTGCTCAGCAGTGCAGGGGTAGGAATGCCTGTGGGCGTTTTGGGAATTTGGGTTAAACTGTGGACAGCTCCTGTGCAGACAAACTCACCATCGAGTGTGGGGGTGAGGTAAATTTGCCCTGGGATACCCGCTTGTGTAATGCCCGCAATCAAGGCGGTGTCTGTGTTGCTAAGGGCTAGCATAAAGGTGGCATTTTTGCCTTTCAAACGCTCTATAAAATCGCTTCTTCCTGTTATCGTTTGTATCATCCTACTTTTCTCCATAAATCATTAAAATCTCGTTGTTCTAAATAGCGTCTTCCACTGTAATACAGCCCTGCAAAGGCAATGTACGCTTCAAAGCGTTCAAGACTGATGCTGCTTTGATAACTCTTGAGCAATACCTTTTTTTCTTCTTGTGTTTGGCACCATGAGAGGGCAACGACTGCCAAATCAAAGAGAAAATCACCCGTGCAACTGTGGCTAAAATCAAAGACACACGAGAGGGTGTCTGCTTCAAACGTAGCGTTATCAATAAACAAATCTCCGTGAATAATACCATCATTGCGAAGCTCCAAAGAGAGCGTATGAAAACGGTTCATAAAAGGAGTATAGCCACTTTTTTTGATCATCTCATGCAAGATTGTCTGGGTGAAACGGGGTGGAGTATCACTATGATGATGACGGGCGATGGCATGAAAGTGGCGTAAAAATGCGCCTATTTGTGCGATGTGTGCGTGCGAGGCATGTGCAAGTACTTCTCCTTTGGCTTTTTCGTACAAGAGTGCGGGTTTTCCCTTCACCACAAAAGGTTCACGAACGATGCGAGCCACAGGCAAAGAATCACAGACCTTTAGGAGCTTTACTTCTGCTTCTACCTCTTTACATGTAACGCTTTCAAAGAGTTTTAAAATGTACATATCATCGACAATATAGACACTATCGCTTGTGCCATGCAGGGTTGGAATCAGGCGTGTTGCTTTAAAATAGGGCGCAAGGTCTTTACATGTAAGTGTTGTTTTTACACCCATTGCACCACATCTTCAAGGTTTTTTTTCGTCTCCCAGCCTAAGGTCTCAAGCTCAGGTTTTTCTAAAAACTCGCTTACGTATCCCACACACAAATAGCCCACAAGTGCGTAATTTTTATCTATATTGAGAATTTTTTTGACTTTTTTAGGGCGTAAAATGCTCACCCACCCAATGCCAATCCCATGGCTTCGTGCACTCAGCCACAGGTTTTGAATGGCACAGACCACACTGTATTCGCCCATCTTTTTTTGTACGGTTTGCCCGAGTATGGTTTTTTCAGGTTTTTTGTAAAACACCGCAATGTTCAAAGGTGCTTCTTGAATCCCCTCCAATTTTAAACGGCTGTAGAGTGCTTCTGATTTGAACAGTGCTTGTGCTTTGGCATTTTGTTTAACAAATTCTTTGTAAATGCGCTCTTTAGTCGCATCATTTTCAATCATAAGAAAACGCCACGGTTGCGAAAACCCAACGGAGGGGGCATGAATGGCACAGGTGAGTATCTCTTCTACAATGGCTCTTTCAAGAGGTGTTTTGCTAAAGTGATGCCCTCTGACATCACGCCTTGAGAGAATAATCTCCTTCAGAGTATTTTGCTCCACGGTGCTAAATGTTTTCATACTAACCTCTCTTGAATAAGGGTGGGATGGGCTCGAAATAAGGTGTGCAAATAGGTGCCAAAAATGCCCCCTTTTTGCCAACTTCCACTGCTTGATTCATGGGTAGACGCTTTAATCAGTGGCTCAGAATGTAACGAGGTATCGCACGTTTTGGTGTAGTGAAACGCGTGCCCTTTTACCCCACAGGGTGTGTGGTAGTAGCCTAAGCGTTGGGGGCGTTTTTCAAGGGTAAAATCCACATCCAGCAAAGCACTCATGGCTTTGTCATCGACCTTGTTTCCTAAATACAAAAGTCCTGCACACTCGGCATACACTTTTTTGCTTTTAGCATGGGCACAAAGGGAGGCTTTAAAGCGCTCTGCTTTTTGCAATTTTGCATAGGCTTGAGGGGTTTCCACGTAACCTCCACAGATGTAAACAGCGTCCACATCATCAGGAATCGCCTCATCTTTACTGGCATCAACCATGCGCACCTCTTGGAAGACTTCTTGTAAAAAACAAAGGTTATCGTGGTATAAAAACGAGAAATTCTCATCGTACACAAGGGCTAGTTTTTGTGTGGTCTTAGCAAAAGCTTCAAAAGGGTAGCTGGGTTTGGTAAAGGGTGTTATAGGTTGGGCGATTTGCTCAAGCAGCGCTAAATCAATATGCTCTAAGACGTCATCGCTAAGGCTATCGAGCAAGGATGTTTGGGTTAAATCCAAACCCAAATGGGTGCTAGGGATTGCTTTTAACTCTTTTTTTATCCAGCCTACGACAGCAATTTCTGGGTGATCGTGTTCTAAAATGGCTTTAATGCGTTCATAATGGCTTAGGGAGCCAATATGATTAAGCACAATGGCCTTAATGGTATGGTGTGGTTTGTAGGTTTTAAGCCCGTGGACAATGGCACTAAGGGTAATGTAACTGCCTTTGGCATCTAAAATCATCAGGGTGGCAACGCCTAGCAACGCAGTAATGCCATAGGTACTGCATCCCATATCCTCACCGTCATAATAGCCCATAACGCCCTCGATGAGGGTTGATTTTTTATCGTTATAGTGGGCATAGAGCCATTGCACTTGCGCTTCATTCATCATATAGCTATCTAAATTAATGCTCGGCGTGCCACACAGATGGGCATGAAAATGTGGGTCGATAAAATCAGGTCCAATTTTATACGGACGAATAGTTCCTCTATAACGGTGCAATAAGGCAGTGCTCAGCAGGGTTTTGCCACTGTGTGAAGCCGTAGCACTGATGCATAGGTGCATGTTAAGCCTTTTGCTTGTGTTCGCCGCTGAGGTCATATTTGTTTAAATAGCCTCTAGGGGTGAGCACGTGAGCGTTGTGTGTAAGCCGTGTGGTGGAGTTGCCGATGATGAGGAGGGTATTCATTCCCACCGCATCATTGCGTAAGCCTTGTGCAATTAAATCGTGCGTTGTGGTAATGCTAATACACTCTTCACTTCTGCCAACATTTTGAGCGACAATAGCAATACGTTTATCCACCTCTGTGAGTGCTTCTAAAAAGTTGGCATAGGGTTGGGTGCGTTTTTTGGATTTGGGGTTGTAGATGCCTAGCACAAAATCACACGCCAAAGAGGCACGAATGCGTTTATCAATTAAGCCAATGTCGGTGAGTCTATCGGAAAGAGAAATAATCGCAAAATCTTGCGATACAGGTGCGCCTACTTTAGAAGCCGTGGCTAGAAAAGCCGTAATACCAGGCAAAGAGATAAGCTCTATCTCCTCCCAAAGATTTTTGGCATCCATGAGTTCCACCACCAGCGTTGCCATGCCAAAAACATTGGCATCGCCATTGGAGATAATGCAGGTGGTTTTACCCTCACATGCGCAGGCTATGGCGTGGGTACAGCGTTCTATTTCATGGGTCATGCCTGAGGTGTAGAGGGTTTTCCCTTCCAACAAAGGGGCAAGTTCTTTGGCGTATTTGGTGTAGGAGACCACAACCTCCGAGGCTTCTATGGCATGTTGGGCTTGTGGCGTGATGTAATCCATACCGCCTGCCCCACTACTTACAATATATAAACGCTTCACTAAAAGGCTCCTGCTAGAGTAATTTGATGTTTATAAACCTTTTTGGGTATGACCAGTTCTTGATAGGAAGAACCCAAAAGAGCAGAGGGTTCAGCGACCCCTTGAAGCCCAAAAAACTGCGTGGCTTTGGAGGGACTAAAATTTCCTGTGGCACGACTGATTTCTTCGTGGGTAAAAAAATGCAAAGGGATGGCGTAGTGTGCGCTAAACTCCAAAAGTCCTGCTTCATCTGCTTTGGCTTCAAAGGAGGCAAGAGCGCCAATGGCTTCTTTTTCAAGATGGTGTTGCGCTAAAAACCACACAAAGGCTTCTTCGATGAGGGCAAAAGGGGTGTTGCGGTTGCATCCAATGCCCAGTGTCAGTTTGGGTTTTAGATGCAGTTGGCTGTAGTCTCCTAGAGGGTGAATGACCACACTGTTTTCATCCAATTCGCTCTCTTCAATTCGTATAAGATTCTCTTTACATGTAAAGCGCTCAAAAAGGGTTTTACATGTAAAAACTTTGATGGTTTCATGGTTGATAAGTCGGTTAGAGATAGCAGCAAGGCGGTGGAGATTGGCTATGCCCATGCCATGGTCTTTGGCAAAAAGATCAAACGCCAAACACGCCAATTGGTCGGTGGCGGTTGTGATGAAAGGAATACAGCCTTGAATGCGAGAAGCAATCACGCTTGAGAGTGCATTCGCCCCGCCTAAATGCCCGCTGAGTAAGGGAATCACTTTGGATAAATCCAAACTCATCACTAGCACCGCAGGGTCACTGGTTTTGCTTTGCAGTAAAGGGGCAATTTTACGCACCACAATCCCTGTGGCAAGCAGGCAAACAAAGGCATCGTAACGCTCCCAACCTTGCATAAAAACCTCTTCAATTCGCTCATACACAAGAGGCGTTTCATCTTCGCCTGTCTCTTTTTTGGCGTAAATATCGACCGTGTAATCACCTAAAAATGTTTTGAGTCTGTACGCACTGTGAAGGCTAGGGCGGTTGATGGAGAGTATCGCAATGCTTAGCATGAACCGCTCTCTTTTACGTAAAGGTGCGAGGCTTCCCTCTCTTCTTGATGCAAAAAATCCCCCAATAAAATGAGCGCAATTCCCTCAATATGACGCACTTTCTCTTCAATATCACTCAAACATCCTTTATAAACAGCCTCCTCTTTCCATGTGGCTTTTTCTATCACCCAACACGGCGTTTCTGGGGCATAGCCCATCTGTAAGGCGGTTTGTTTTAGCGTGGCAAGCAAGGTGATGGAGAGGTAAAACACCAAAGAAGAGTGGCGACACGCTAGAAGCGTTTCAAGGGCTTCTGGGTTGGGAGTTTTGCCTTCAATACGTGTGAGAATAAGGGTTTGGGAAACACCTGGTAAGGTGTATTCGATGCCAAGGCTGGCGGCTGCACCAAAAGCCGCACTCACGCCTGGGATGACTTCATAAGGGATGTTACGCTCTTTCAAATAGGCAATTTGTTTGGCAATGGTTGAGTAAAGGGCGGGATCGCCTGTGTGGAGACGTACGACTGTTTTTTCGTGGTGTTCTTCTAAAAAAGCAAAAATTTCAGGGTATTTCATGCTTTGACTGTCTTTGATGAGGGCTTCTTTTTTGCACCAGCCTAGCACCTCTTTGGGAACCAGCGAGCCTGTGTAGAGCACAGCATCAGCGTGTTGGAGAATGCGGTGGGCTTTGAGGGTTAAGAGCTCTGGATTGCCAGGACCTGCGCCGATAAAATAGATCATGCTTTTACCACCTTGATTTGAAAGAGTTGACGTTGTGGCTCAATGAGATCAAGCGTGCCTTTGTAGGTCGTAAGACTCAGGGAAAAAACTTCGTAGGCAATTCGTGCGTCATTGAGCGTGTTGAGCATATGGCTGAGGTGTTTAAGGCTAATGGCATTGATGAGCAAAATGCCCTCTTTTTGAAGTCTTGTATAAAGATAAGGCAGTGTTGCGATCACTTCCATGCCACCACCGCCTATAAAAATGCGATGGGGATTCTCTTTGAGGCTTTCAAATTTTGTATGCGCTTCTCCTTCCACAAGAAGGGCATCGACCACTTTGTGGGTGCGTAAATTGTGGGTGATGTGGGCAATGCGCTCAGGGTTTTTTTCAAAGAAAACCACCCGAGCTTTATAGCGAGTGTATGCCTCAATGCCACAACTTCCACTGCCTGCTCCCACATCCCACAGCAGATGATTAGGACACAGCTCAAGGTTTTGCAAGCTTAAGTGGCGTTTGTAGTATTTGGTGATCATGCCACGCTCTGTAGCAAAGCTTTCATCGTTGCTTAGTCCATTTTTTGGCTCAAACAAGCGTTGGATAAGTAGCACGTAGGGAGCTTTGAGATCAAAGCGTTCCTCTTCGTTTTCCCAAAGATTTAAAGGGCAAATGCACTCATCCTCGTAGCCCAATTTATACCCAATGCTGATGTGAATATCGTTGGCATCAAGGAAGCGTAAAGCCTCTTTAAGACGTTTACATGTAAAGGCATCGCAGAGCACAAAGGTGTAGGGTTTTCTTAAAAATGCTGCTAAATCCAAATGCTCTCTTCCATGCAAAGAGAGGGATTCCACCTCCGCTTCCCCAATCCCCAAAGCGCACAGCAGGTAGGCTTTGGAGGAGGTGTTATCGACCAGCTTTACATGTAAAGGAGGCAGGGCTTTGGCAAGAAGGGTTCCTGCACTAAAAAAGAGCGGACTGCCTGTGACGATGTATAAAATATTTTCCGCTTCATAGTGGCTTAGGATGTAGTCTTTGGCTTGTGAAAAAGGGAGTTTGAGAATGTTCGTGCCCGATGCTTCAAAGCGCACATCGCAGACAATGGTATCGTAAGCAGTGGTGTCAATGTTGAGGTGGGAAAAGGAGTATGCTCCCATGCCATTTCCCATAATGGTTACCATGTGCTCTCCTTTACTATCACTACTTCCACCGTGGAGCGAATACCCCACGCATTTATGCGCTCTTGCGCTTTGCGTGCACACAATGCATAAAAGGCTTCGAGCAAACCTTTGGTGTCTAGTTCTTCACAGACTCCTTTGACGGTTAAGGTAGCCTCCGTGTCAATGGTGTGGTGCAGTGCTTCTTGAATCTCACGTTGAAGCCATTGAAAGTCGATGTTTCCAAAGCGGTTGTGTGTGTTTTTAAACCCTTGTGCAATTTTGGTCATTTTTCCAATGCCACACAGTAATACAATGTGAGAAGCCCCTTGTTGTGAAGCAAAACTGAGGGCATCATGGATGAAATTTCCTATCTCAATCACCGCTTCTTTGGGTGCTAGCGTGGATGCTTTGGCTAAAGCGGAATTGCCAAGGGTTAGGTAGAGCGTGGGATGTGCGTTGGCAAGGGCAAAGCAAATTTCGGTTTTAATGGACTCAAGATAGGCCGTACTTGAGATGGGTTTGACAAAACCTGTTGTCCCTAAAATAGAAAGACCTCCTAGCACACCTACTTTTTCATTGGCGGTTTGTTTAGCAAGGGTTTCGCCCTCTTTGATTCCAATAGCACAATGCAGGTGAAGGTTTTGATGCGGGCGTGTTAGGCGCTCAAAGGTCTTTTGCAGGGCATCTTTGGGTACAGGGTTGATGGCAGGAAAGTGTGGGGCGATTTTGAGCCCTTTTTTCGTGACAACACCCACCCCTTCTCCTGCATAAAGCAACAGAGTATTGGTACTACTTTGGAAGCAAAAAGGTGTGTGTGGGGTAGGGTTTAAGAGGAGATCCTCTCGTGATTGGCTAAGGTGCACAACAATCTCACACCCTTTGGTAACATCCAAATCGTCATTGTCCATTTTGGTACTGTGTGTGCGTGCTTGCATGTGCGTACACAAATAATACTCTAAGGCGGATGCGAAGGCAATGTTTGCATGCACGCCTGTGGTGTAGCCTTTTTTCAGTTCGTGCGTTACTTTAGGCATTGTAAGGGCTCATCGGAATGCGAGGATAGGTTTTTTCGCACAAGGGCGTATCGCTGCTGAGTGCTAGAAAAAGAGCTTTCCATTGCTCTAGGCTGTAGCGGTGAATATTTTTAAGCCAAAGCGTGTTGTTGCAAGGGTTGTGGGTGTGAAAGCTGTTTTGGTAGAGCACGGCAACGTGACGAAAACGGCACGCACCAAAGCACTCTGTTTTGGAAATTTTAATGCGGTTTTCACCCTGATGAAGCCCCAATTCTTGCAGCAATTGGCGTAAAGTTTCAACCAAATTTTCCCCTGCGCTAGCGGTTTGACAGCGTTGTGCGTTGCAGATAAACAGATGGCTTTTAAAAAACATAATGGGCTTGTTGGGATCGAGTTTGGTGGGTTTACATGTAAAGCCCTCTACTACTTCACTGCCCATGGTGTTGATGCGTTTATTTGCCATTGTATTTGCTTACCCCATCAAAATCTTCAATGGCTTTGTAGATGGCATGCAAGGCGGCAACCGCCATGGTTGATCCTCCAAAACGCCCTTGCATCATGACCAGAGGAATTTTAAATTGCTCACAAAAGCGTTTAGCATACTCTTTGGATTCGATGACATTGACAAAGCCCACAGGAAAGAGCACAAAGCAGACATTCTCAAGCTTTACATGTAAGTCCAATAAGGTGTTAATCGCCGCATAAATAAAGGTGGGCGCATTGCCACAGACAAACACCATGGGTTCGTTTTGGTGGCGTTGAATCGCCTCAGAAACAGCGGCGTAACTACGGGTTGTTTTTCGCTCTTGTGCAAGGGCGTGGGTAAAAGGCTCGTTAATATAGCACACTACCTCGTTCTCATAGGTATTGAGATAAAAGTTGCTTAGCCCCACGTGTATCATACTAACATCGACAATAATTTTTGCACGTTTTTGTAACACGCTTTTTATACGCTCAATGGCATCTGCACTAAAATAGATATTTTCCAAGACCTCATCAAAGCAGGTCGTGGTGTGAATCAGACGGCAAATAAGGGCTTGTTCGGCTTTATTAAAGGTGTGAATCTTAGGATACTTTTGCAATTCATGCGTGATGATTTCAAAGGATTTGAGCGAAATATCCGCCCCCATCGCTACAGGTGGGTACTCTTTTTGAAAGTTCATGAGGAGTGCTCGTGGGTGTTAAAATCAATAAGAAGGGTCATATAGTGCTCAATGCACTCTTTTTTTCCTTTGAAAATCTGCTCACTGGGGAGATTGAGATTTTCAAAGGTGAACAATTCGCCTTGTGCCTCAATGGCTTTTGTGCATGTGCCCGTTTTGGGGCGCATGTAGACTTTGGTACTGCTCACGTCTTTGTCTAAAAGAGGTACCAGCTCAAAACGGCTATTGCCCAAACACAAGGGTTTTTTGATTTTTGCAGAGGCCTGTGAAAAAGAGGTCACTCCAGGAATGACCACACAGTGTTCATACAAAGAAGGGTGCTCTTTTTTGAGAATATCCAGAAGGTAATAAACCGTACTGTACACGCCCGCATCGCCTAAGGTAACATAACAGATGGTGCCATAGGTCTTAATAGCATCGTTTAAGATTTTGACCTGAGCCTCCCAATCTTTGTGTTGGAATTTCATAGGACTAAAGAGGGGAATCAGAGGTTTTTCAAAGCCAAATTCTTTAAAAAGCGCTTGAAGAATGCCATGCGTGATGGATGTCTCAAAATGCAGTTCAGGACTTTTGGTGGGCACACAAATGGCATGGGCGTTTTGCAATGCCCTGAGTGCCTTGAGGGTGATGAGCTCAGGATCCGCAGGGCCTAGTGAGACCATATAGAGTTTAGTGTCCAATCTTAATCATCTCTTCTTTAATATGATTTTCGATGATGTCAAGGGTTTGGGAAAGCCCTAAAAGATTAAACTTTTCATCATGGTTAAGGCTAGGGGCAAGAGAGGTTTCAAAGTGTTCGCTGAGGTGTTCTTGAATCTCTGCCATGTCATTGATGTAGTGGTTCCCACTGACGAGCAATAAAGGAATAATTTGCACCTTTAAAACCCCGTTTTGCTTCATTTTTGCGATGAGTTCTTCGTGAATGGCAGCAAAAGGAAACATGCCTTCCAGTGAACATGTGTAGTTGTTTGGGCGTTTTTGTTCCAAAAATTTTGCACTGTAGCTAATGGACTCAAGCCCTCCTAATTCCAGCTTTGGACTGCCATGAATGATGTAAAGGTTGGCGGTATCTTCTTT
Organism: Sulfurospirillum barnesii SES-3; assembly: GCF_000265295.1. Lineage (NCBI taxonomy): Bacteria > Pseudomonadati > Campylobacterota > Epsilonproteobacteria > Campylobacterales > Sulfurospirillaceae > Sulfurospirillum > Sulfurospirillum barnesii. Next base: position 2,088,534 of record NC_018002.1, on the reverse strand, counting down.
GTACAGTGCTTCATCGAGGCTTTTTAAAAAGAGGGTAGTCTCTTTGGCTTTGGAAAAAATGGCAGGTGTGGTGCGAAACTGTGCGGGAGAAAACTTCTTAAATCCCTCAACGGTTTTATGCACCAGTTCGTGTTCGCAGGTAGGAAAGAGGTTGATGGACGCAACAATCACATTTTTGTAGCCTAGCATATCCACATCGGCTAAGGTTTGCGCTAAGGTTTTACATGTAATGCCCTCTTTGAGCAGTGCTTTGAGTACCATGCGTGAGCCAATGGCAAGAAAGAGATCAACCCCCTCAAAAACAGAGGCAATATGGGCTTTAAGCTTTTCGTATTTATCTTGTTCTATCACAGAGCCAAACACCGATAAAACGATGGCTTTGTCTTTTTTATAATGGCGATAGCGTTTCATGGTAACGATAATTCCTTTTGGGTTTACATGTAAAGAGAAATGTTTGGTGTAATGATAAACTAAATTCGCTAAAAACCCTGTTTATTTTTTACACTCTTTAACGATTTTATCGCAAAAAATCAAACCAAAGTGGATGCTTACAATAAGCCCTTAATGGTCTGCTCAAGACTCTCAGGTTTGGTGGCAGGTGCAAAGCGTTCGACAACATGACCGTGTTTATCCACTAAGAATTTCGTAAAATTCCATTTGATGCCCTCACTCCCTAAAAGTCCTGATTGTTCTTTTTTAAGATAGACATACAAAGGATGCGCTTTTTCTCCATTGACATCAATTTTTGAGAACATAGGGAAGGTAACATCGTAGGTTAAAGAGCAGAAGTTTTTAATCTCCTCTTCATTGCCTGGTTCTTGCTCTGAAAATTGATTGCACGGGAAACCTAAAACGACGAAGCCTTTGTCTTTGTAGGTTTTGTAGAGTTTTTCCAAACCTTCGTATTGGTAAGTGAAACCGCATTTACTCGCAACATTGACGATGAGTAAAACCTTGCCTTTGTAAGCTTCCAGTGTTGTTTTCTTCCCCTCAATCGTGGTAACTTCAAAATCATAAAGTGACATTTTATCTCCTGCAAACAGTGTGAATGCAAACATGCATACGCCTATGAAGTGTTTCATCCTCAAGCCTTTTTTGAAAGTGTAGCACGATTTTATTTGTTTAGTGCGCTATGCATGTGAATATAAAAAGATATGCTACAACCATGAATACAAAAAATACATGTATTCAAAAAGGAGGACTGTATGGCTACTTCTATTAGACTCGATGATAGTTTTGAAGCACGATTGACTCGGTTAGCAACCTTAACAGATCGTCCAAAATCTTTTTATATTAGAAAGTTGTTTGAAGATTATTTTGAGAATTTGGAAGATTATTATTTAGCAGAAAAAGCAGATCAAACACCTGAGTGACTGTACTGACCCAAGAGACAAAGGCAAGAAACGCAAAGGCAAACTCAAAGAATTTTGGCGATATAGAGTAGGCGATTATCGCATCATTACCAAAATCACCGATCAAGAAATCACGATTTTAGTTTTGAAGGTGGCGCATCGAAAAGATGTGTATGAGGATCAGTAAATATTTTGGATGAAAATAGCCGCTGAATAAATGGAGACAAGACTACTTTCATAAAATTGGGAAATAAATCTTTTACATGTAAAGTTAAAATAGCCTCCCCATTTACCATTTATTGAGTTTTTTGATTATAAAATCAAAAGGTGACTAACTTAAGCAACCTTGTCTTCTATTATTTTTCTTCATTTAATATTGCTTTTGATTGACTTGGTATTTTTTTGAATACTATAACTAAGACAATCAATTGAACTAAAAAGCCAATTGGAGTGGATCCTCCAAATAAAGCTGAAGCAAAAATTTGCACAAGCATAAGAGTGATATAAAGATAAACTGCCCAGCGTTTCATAAACCAAAAGCCAATGACACAAATAAAATAAAGTGAATAAAAAGCCGCCATTGCTGAATAAAGCTTTTGAGATGCGTCATAACCATCAAATTTCCCAACTAATCTAAGAAGCATAGTAACCCCAAATAACATGAGTAAAAATAATATAATTGTTGAGATTGTTACAGAGATAGGTCGCTTAATTGTATTTAATTTAATCATGAAACAATAGCCTTATTTTAAAATTTTATTTGTTTTGTTATTATAAATTCTATTTAAATACTATCATGTTTTGAGTAAAAATCTGAAATTAAGTAGTATGTATGGAAATAGGGATAGGCTATTTTGTTTTTACATGTAAAAAATTTATTGCCTAATTTTATTAAAATAGCTTATCTCCTTTAACAATTATTTTTTATTGTAGTAGTTTTCCCATCCTTGAAAGATTTTTAAAATTAATCAGTATTGAGCCAGCTTTACCTATGATATTTTCTTTTGGGACACTTCCCCAAAATCGGCTATCATTGGAATGATCACGATTGTCACCAACCATATAAAAATGATCTTTTTCAACTTTGGCATAAAATGTATTAAATTTGTATCCTTCTTTTAAAGGTAAATCTTCGACTTGTGCAGGTTTCATCGCCAAGTGATTTGATGAGAGATACGATGCCATTGCATCAAATAAATTTATTTTCTCATCGTATTGGATACCTGAAAACTGTTGTCTGTATGGATTATCAACCCAAAGCCTTCCGCCAATATTTTTAATTTTTTCTTGTGGAAAATTCGCTTTGATGTATTCATCACCTTCTGAAAAGTGAATAAAAAAATGCTCCTCTTGAAATAATATTTCATCACCTTCTATTGCTATACAGCGCTTAACATAATGCACTTTTTCATCTTTAGAATAACGAAAAGCAATGATATCGCCCCTTTTGACTTCTTTATTCAATTTATTAACTACAATACGATCATCTTTCATTATTGTTGTTGCCATATTATTCGAAGGTACACTATAAACTTTCAAGGGGCTATATGTATAAATTAGTATTGACAATAGAGCATATGCGCAAATAAAAAATAGTAACTTTATATCTTTGGACTCATAATCCCGTATGCCTTCATTTTTTATCAGCTTAATAACGTCAATTATCGAGTATATATAGATACTAAAACATAGAAAATATATTAAGCCAACAAATATACCAATTTCAACTAATGTTGACAAATAATACATCAAAGAAAGAGCTAATATCATTATAGGAAAAAAGATGAATGCCTTTTTTGTATCTTTGATATAATAATGCCCAGCTCCAATAAAGAGTAGATTTAAGATTATTGCAATGAATACACTTTTTTTGTTTTCTTTGATATTATTTTCCATTATTTTTATCCTTATTATTCATAAAAAAATATATTAAAAAATGAATAGTTTAATTTAAAAATTTGTATTAGGCTTAATCGAACTACGGCAAGAAACTGTATAAATCAAAATAAAAAAATAAAAGGGGGCAGGGCTTGATTTTTAACTTTTTGCACGAAACGACAAAATTTTTACAGTGAAGAGAGAGCCAAAAAGGATAGGGTGACGAAGGGGATTTGTTGAAAATTTGAATGTGGCTCAAAAGCCTATAAAATACGTGGTGGAGTGTAGGGGGAACAGTCTTTCCAAATTTCTTCACCAAAAATCCCTATTTATAGGGCTTAACAAAGATATAAAAAGGGAGCGTTAGAAATTCTGTGTCAATCAGGTAGTATTTCAAATACACAAGGATTGAACGATGGAATTTCAGATAGACACAGAGGCAATATTACAGCACATACGTGAGGGCAAAGCCCTTGGAGGGAAAGATGGAGCACTGGCTCCTCTTATTAAACAACTAACAGAAGCAGCACTTCAAGCAGAGATAGAATCGCACCTTACCCAAGATTTGCAAAAGAATCGTAAAAATGGATTTAGCTCTAAAACAATGAAGAGTGAAGTAGGTAACTTCGAACTCGATGTTCCAAGAGATCGAACTGGTAGATTCGAGCCTCAAATCGTGAAGAAAAATCAAACCCATATGTCGGATCAAATAGAGCAAAAGATACTCTCACTCTATGCCCTTGGCAACAGTTATAGCCAAATAGTTGACCTTATTGAAGAAATATACGGTGTAGGCTTCTCTAAAGCCACCATAAGCGCCGTAACCGATAAAATCCTACCCATGTTACAAGAGTGGCGCGTTCGCCCCTTGGAAGAGCTGTATCCCTTTATATTCTTAGATGCCATTCACTATAAAGTGAAAGATGAAGGCAAATATATTTCCAAAGCATTTTATACCGTGCTTGGTGTTAAAACCGATGGTAAAAAAGAGATATTAGGTCTTTATTTAGGTGAAAGTGAAGGAGCAAAGTTCTGGTTACAAGTGCTCACAGATCTGCAAAACCGTGGAGTGAAAGATATATTGATTGCCTCAGTCGATGGACTTAAAGGATTTCCTGAAGCGATTAACTCAGTATTTCCCAATACAGAAGTTCAGCTGTGTATCGTCCATCAAATACGCAATTCCCTCAGGTTTATAGGCTCAATCAATCAAAAGCAATTTGCTAGTGAACTTAAAGCAGTCTATCAAGCATTTTCCAAAGAAGAAGCTGAAAATGAACTGGATAAACTGGAAGAAAAATGGGGTAAAAAATACCCTATTGTTTTTCAATCATGGCGCAACAAATGGGATAACCTCTCACTGTATTTTCAGTACCCTGAAGATATTAGACGTGTTATTTATACCACCAATATTATTGAATCCGTTCATCGCCAGTTTAGAACATTGACAAAGACTAAAGGGGCTTTTCCAAATGATGATAGCTTACTCAAACTTCTTTTTATGGGTATTAAAAATGCAGAAAAAAAATGGACAATGCCTATACGAAATTGGAGTCTAACCCTCTCACAACTCTCAATTTATTTCGAGGGTAGACTCAACAAGGCTTTAAATTTATGATACAATTTTAGGAACTACTTGGTGCTGACACAGATTTTTGAACACTCCCTATAAAAACTATCAATGTGTACCAGTTATGTGATACAAATAAATTAGTAAACATAATTATAAAATAATGATACTGAAATATATACAATTACTTAAGGGTGAAGTGATACAGTATCAATATCTACTGTTTGTGGTCCTATCATTTTGCCAGTAATCTCAAGTTTAGTTGGAGCTTTATCGAATATGTTAATTGTGCTTAATAGGTCTAAAATACTTGAGTACCTTTCGTAATTTCTCATGGATAAACTTTCTAAATGACAATATCTTTTACCATGACTAGTTGTTGTAATTTCAAATGAATTTGTTGAACGATTGTAGCTATCATATGTTCCAATTAATGTTATATGTTGATTATAAATTGTTGTAGCTTGTTCTTTTAAATATACAGTTTGTGTGATAGGATATTCTACACCATTAATAATCAAATAAAAATTTTGTAGATTTTGTAACTTGTTTAATTCATGCAATTGTTTTATAATTGATTGATAGCGTTCTATGTCAGGTTGATTATCAAACTGGTAAGGGTCAATGCTTCTCTGTTCAATATCATTGTAAATTGTTCTCATAAAGCTTATTTGCTCTGTATATAGTTTAGTTGCTTCTAGTGTTAGAATAAGGCTTCCATGAGCTTTTTTTAGAAAAATATCGTCACCTTGATAATTAGAATTATTTGCAGGAGGAAATAATTTTTTTCTTATACTGTGCATACTCTGCATAGCTTTAAAGTGAGATTCTTCTAACATAGGTTTATCTTGTGCTCCTCTAAAGCCAGCCCCTACTAATCTAACTCCAATTAACGATTGCAGTTCAAATTCTTGTTGAACCGTAATCAATCCATAGAAAAGATTTAAATATTCCAAAAATTTTTCAATATTTTGTATATAAGATTCCTCATTAATCTCATATGTTTCGATTGTACATGTTTCTTTATCCATTAATTCTTGTTGTAAATTCCCCTTTAACGCTTCTATCATTAATGGTTCATATGCATGATTAAGGTCAATAAAAATATCATAATCAGTTTCACTATTTATAGCTGCATGAAAACAGAGGTTATCGTCAGTTTGTGGATTGCAAAGAAAAACTTTTATTTCTAAACTCATGATACAACCTCCTTATACATTTTTGAACAGCCAATACGATTACTATACGCCCATTCCATAAAGCTTCTAATACTAGGTTTAGCTCGAAGGTATTGTAAGTTTATGCTGAAAGGGTCATTTTTAATTATATCATTAATATCATTTACCGAAAGCTGTCTTTCTTCTCTTAAATATCGTTGTAAAGCAATAATTGCTTTAGATTCTTCTATGGTATTTAAAAATTGATAATTCATTTTTTTCCAAACTATTAATCCGTCCCATGCGGCATTTAGTTGGATTTCTTTAAAGTTCAAAAGCTTATACTGCTGTAACTCTTTTGTATGAAGTTTAGTCATAATATGTTGACCTCTATATTCTTCTTTGAGAATAAAATATTCATGTACAACAACTTTATCACTTAAAGCAGGGTTTTTAAAAAGATTTTTCTGATTATAGTAGGTTCTTTGTATAGGTTGGTGATTTAATTGATTAGACGGTTCACCAGACGAAAAAATATCAATATCTGCTTTTTTTATATTATCACTAACACAATGACTATTAACAGTCACGTTGGATACGGTCCCTTTATACTTATAAATACTTTTTATAGCATTATCACTAATTATTACATTACAAGGCATTATTTTTGAGTCCTTAGTAATTTTTCTTATAAGCTTTATAATACACTATCATAGCTTAATAGGTACTGTTAAATGCACTTTGTTGAACAGACGTTATTATGAATATTCTTTATATAATAAAGTTATGTTAAATTTAACCGCCTTTTGTCTCTCGTATGCAATCAGATAGCAGAGGAGCAACAAATCAAACAAAAGCCTTAAGCTCCTGCTATCTTGAGATTGCATACTGCCCCCAGTTAAGGAGGCAATACTACTCTCGATTATCTCTCGAAAGCATTTTTTCTATAAGTTACGATAGGAAAATATGTGGATTACTTCGATAGGTGGCAGCCCTTACCTACCGTGATATGAAAAATCATACCCCACATAACTGCTTAACTGCGGGCGTCTCCCCGTTGAATCGTCCTACACACACACTCACAACGGGTAACTTGGTCTCTTTTTAGCTTACGTTTATATTTCCGTCCGTCACGTCTGGACTCCACATACTTTTATTTTTTATGGGTTTTCACCAAAAGATTGTATGCTATATCTTGATAAGTTGAACAATGATAAGTTAAGTGGGATTGATAAATTGAAGTTCTTCGCTAATGACTCAATTTTATCAATCCTTTGAATACTTAAAGCTTCGCTTTCTATTGAAAGCAAAGCCGATAAAATTGTGCCCTTAGCGAAGCTTTAAATATTCTTAAATGAGATTGTATCACTATTCATACAAAAAATCTTTTTTTTATGAATAAAATTAAAAATTTATTAAATTAACTATAATTTAATTTAGTGCTAATCGTTCAAATAATCTTTATTTTGAGGAGTTGAAATATCTTCTTTTCTTTTAGATTTTGCGTATGAATTTAGAAAAATTCCAGCTTTAATCATTGCTTCTTGTGGTGTTTTATTTTTTAAATTTTTATCCTCATAAATCTCTTTTACAAGTAAAATGGCGTTTTCCAAATGAAGTACATTTCCAATATTATTCATTACTGAAATGAGACGTTCGTTTTGACTTTTGATAAGCTCTGATTGTTTAAGAATTGAAGATTCTAAAGACAAATGAGCAACTAAGAATTTTTCATTCATAGCCTCTTGTTCTTTAATATTTGCGATACCTTTTAATACTAAATTTTCAACTGCACCTGAAAAAGATATACTTCCTAAACTCTGTGCATAAGCTTCAATAAAATTCAAAGTTTTGTTATCGAACATACAGTTTTTTCTGATTTTACTAATCATTTTGTCCTCCTAAATTACTTAAAAATTTTATATATTAAGTAATACTTTATATATTGTATAGCGTTTTCAAAAATTATTGTAAAAACAGCGAATAACACTTTTTTTCACACTTTTTTCTTTTACTAAAAGCCTTCAAATAGGGATTATTCAAAAAATGTTCACACTTAAATTCACACTTGCACGAAAAAATCACACTTCTTTCACACTTCAAAAATACCATAAACACGAGGCTCTGCCAGATAGATTCACACGAAAGTGTGAGTCCTTATCCTGCCATAAATGGTAAAATCTTAAAATTTTATGTCCCATTTTTTCTTATACGTTTTATTTAACTCTTTCAAATACACGTTTAAAAGTTTTCTTTGTTGACCTATACCTTTAAATGCTGGTAGCCCTTTCCACATTTTTTGGAGTGTATGAAAATTTTTGCCATTTCCATTTTTAAAGGAGAGTTGATACTCTCCTTTAAACCAACGAAAGGTATCACGCCCTAATTTGAATGTCAATTTACTACGTTCGTCTTTAATCAATACAAGCGTTAAAAATGAGCTAAATTTCATTTCTAAACCCAAAGCATTCACGAAGTCATTCTTAGTCAAATTTTCGCTTCCAGGTGTCTTAAAAATACAAATAATGTTTTTATAGCTTACCGCTGCAAAATTGGCTCTACCTTTAATCCTATTCCATTGTCTTTTTCCACGAGTTAAATTAGTTCCATATATTGTTTCTATTTTTGCCTTTATCTCGTTGAGCTTATGCTCTTTATTGTGTGGCACTTCAACAAATTTTATACTACTGTATCCGCTTCCCACATATCGTATCACCTCTTTACAAAATTCATTAATTCTAAAACACGTTTTCATTAGACAGACTTCTCCCTTTTATTAACTGTTGTTCATAAAAAGAACAGACAGCCACAAAAGATAAAACTCTCGTCATTCGCTAGAATGTCTTCTGTAAAATGTGCAACCTTTTGTCGACTATCATATCGTTTGTGATGGTCCACAAAGGGTTGCCACACCCCAAAATCAATCAAAAATTGCCTCGCAAAGCCTTTCTCGTAGTGTTTAAATATGACCGCCACAGTCACACACATTCGGTTTTTCACGTCTTCTACTCGCAAAAAATCTCAAACGATACTAAGCTTACCTCTCAACCCTCGCACTCAGTAATGAGCCGTTCGGGTCTTGCCTTGTTAGATTATAAAAAGTTTAAAAGTGGTTAGGTTTGGAGTTATCCGTTTTTTAGCTCTTCGGGTAGAATATACAAGCTCCCGTGTAGGCATTATTAAATATATGCTTTCTATCGCTAAAAAATTTCGTATCCGTGTAGATTTTGACCATACACCTATTACAGAATCACAGCCTTTTATGACCGTTTTAAGAGTTGAGCTATTTAGCATTTCAAGTTACCTTTAATGCCTCCCTCTTTCTGCATTGCCTTACGTTCTACCGTAGTCAATGGGGGATTTACACCGCCTTTTTCATAATCGTCCAAGTCGCCCATATTACAAATTACGTATTGGGTCGAAGCCACCATTTCAGGTGACAGCTCCCGACATAGCTAAGCAAGCATATTTCTATGCACTTAGCCACACGTTATCAAACTGCTTGAATAATTGGCATTTATTCATTGGCGTTTGATAAAGGAAAGTCTAACACTTGGCGTGTGCTATCTTTCCTCTGCAATTTGATTGATTTATTGTATTGGCTGAAAAATGTTAAGTTATATTATGTGTTACGTGACACCTTGAGTAAATAAAGCATAAGAGCTTTGTATGTGTAGTTATAGGGGGATTTTTAGCTTTTTGTTCGTTCCATTCTTGTATATTCCATAAGGTGGATACACCTTGCACATTAAAAAGCCTATAAAATAGGCTTTTTGTGCGTGTATCTTTTACGCCATTGAGTGTTCTAGTTCAGGGTATGAAACTTTTTGAACAGCTTCTAACAGCTCTTCTAGTAGGATTCCGTCCCCGTATGAATCATAATCAATGTCGTCGTCACTTCGCCCCGTAATAGCTTTTCTTAAATGGTCGTCAACGCGGGCATTTTTTAGTTTTTGAATAAAATTGTGCCTTGTACTATGGAAAACTTTTTTATTTTGATTTGCTATCATTGAGCTTTGAAGTTTTGTAAAAAAGTTAGTTATGACTTTTCCATATCCGTCACGTTGCTTTGTGAGTAATGGAAAAACTCTTGTATGCTTATCTGTAACAATAGAGCGGTAATAATCTAAGAACCCTAACTCAACTAATTTAGGGTGCATAGGAACGATTCTTTTACTCGGCTCATTCTTAACGCTTTTGACAAGCTCACCTTGAGAATTAATGTCTTCATTAATATCAAAGCACCAAATGTCTTTTACTTTTTTAATGTCTTCTATATGGAGTTGGCAGATTTCATTAAGTCTCAAACCATTGTATAAACCAATGAATGTTACATAGTACAAATGGGGCTTCTTTGTTTGAAAAGGTTTAATGGCTTCAAAAATAATTCTTATCTCTTCAGGATTAAACGGTAGCCTATCGTCTCGATTCTTTCGAGGAATTTTAAGTTTAAGATTTTTTGTAATATTATTTATGAGATAACCTTGTATGATTGCCCACTCAATCATTGCCGATAAGCTCGTAATGTATTCATTGATTGTTCGCTTAGTTAGCGTACTAGCCTTATTCATTTCTGTAAGTTCTTGAATAGATTTATCTTTATACTGTGGAATTTTATTCATATTTGTAGGAAGCTTAAGCAATACGGTGCGGTATGCTTCAAAATCTGCTCTTGTGTAGTCTTTGATATCTTTATCACCCATAATTTTAAGGGCTAAGTTCAGTTTAGCCCGATTCGATACGATTGTTTTTGGTTTCCACCCTCGTGCTAAATATTCATTCTCAATATATCTTTCAATACACTCAGAAAAAAGGTGCTGTGGTTCGTCAACTTTCGTGTAAGCATTTAAAAGCTCAAGGGCATTATTCTGCCCAAAAGTTTTTGTTAAAGATTTAAGCAGTTTTGGGCTTATTTCAACACCGTTAATAGCTTCAAACGTTGTATCCTCTTCACTAAGTCTGGATTGTGTTTTCTCTTTATCATGCAGAAGTATTTGATATTCTCCTTTGATAAGCTCATGATTAAAAATATGTTTTTTATGTGAATCAAGCGTAGTTATCAACTCTTGAGTAATATTCGTTCTTGGTAATATCAACTCTGCTTTTTGCTCTAACATTTCGACGTTATCGCTATAAGATAATTCATGCAGTATCGCTAATTCTTTATCAATGGCTTGGGGCGTATGTCCGCCATACTCTTTACCGTCTTGGTCTATAAAGGCTAAGGCATTATGTCGCAGTGTTTCAAGTTCGCTATATTCCTCAATGGCTTCCTTGATATACGTGTTAATTATCTCTCTTATCGCCTTTAAATCCATTACCCGCCTCTTTATAAACAAGTTATCAAGCCTAAATGATAGCAAATTGGCTCTAAGCTTTGCAATTTTGAGGGTTTTGGTACGAAGTGATACTTTGATATGCGTTTGTTTTATCGTATCAAAATGAGCGGGAATACGTTGTCTAAAGTAGTAGGTACTATCTCGTTTGAGTAAGTGCATTTTTTGCCTTTGTGTACCACTTCTGTGTACCACAAAGAAAAGTTTTTATGTCTAAAATGCCTAGAATAGGGAGTTTTTGAGAAAAATGGTGGAGTGTAGGGGGATCGAACCCCTGACCTTCGCACTGCCAGCGCGACGCTCTCCCAGCTGAGCTAACACCCCAAAAGAAGAGAACCATTTTACCAAGCAAACCTTAAAAATGGTTTTTATGCGACCCTTTTTTTTGTTTTTTCTGCTTTGATGTGTGCATAAGCTTCTTGAATTTTTTGAAATGCCTCAGTGTAGTGTTGGCGTGTTGTTTCATCGTCACTTTTGAGTGTGTCGGGATGAAACTGTTTGGCGAGGCGTAAATATTTTGTACGAATGCTTTGCAAACTCTCTTGATGATGGGAGTACAAGATAGTATAAAAATGATGGGATTGCTCTGGTTCGTGATGCGTGAAAATTGGGAGGGAATGGCAGATGACTTTAATGGGTTTGTGGCATACGAGTAATAATTTTTTTAAGAACTGTGTATTGTGTGTGCGAGAAAGGGTGGCGCAGGTATAGTAAAGTTTGGTCAAGAAGGCTTGTCTTTTAACCACTTCTAAAGGTGTGGCAAAGTTAATAAGTGTATCATTTATCCAAAAGGAACGGCTCATTTTTTTCGTCAAAAAATGTTTTACATGTAAAGAAAATGGCGAATTCTCAGCCAAATGTATTGTAATACAATGTGTGCTAATATGTAGTTTCATAGTCTTCTCCTTTCCTGATAATGCTTATAAAGCAAAAGTAATTCCTTGTTAACTCTTTTTAATATTTTTTGAGTTATATTTCGTATATCTACAAATAAATTAGCCTTTGGTTAAAGGAGTTGCCGTGAGTAAACGCGTTATTTTGGTGGATGATTCCAAAACAATTCTAGCAACAGCGCAAATGGCTCTTGAGGAGATGATTAACAAAGGTGCTATTGAATTTGCAACGTACCTCAATCCTGAAGAGTTACTCAATGCCCTGCTGGATGGTTTAGAAACGTACGATTTGCTTATTAGCGATATAAATATGGCTCAAATGAGTGGGCTTGATCTTTCTGAACAATTAAAATCCCATGAAAAGTTTAAAAACAGACCTATTTTGATTCTAACAACGGAGAGTTCTCCTGAAATGAAGGCACGGGGTAAAGCCATTGGTGTAACAGGTTGGATGGTCAAACCCTTTAGTGATGAAAAGCTTGTCAAAGCAATAACCATGGTACTGGGGCTATAAATCATGCAAGCAGATGTACAACGAGCAAAACAGGGTCAAGGTGCGAGCAATCGTTTTTTGACCTTTTATTTGGAAGAGGAAGTTTATGGGGTGCATATCTCTGATGTTAAAGAGATTATTGCGATGATGAAAACGACCCCCGTTCCCAAAACACCAGCGTTTATTCAAGGTGTTATGAACCTTAGGGGCAATATTATTCCTGTGGTCGATATGCGTCTTAAATTTGAAATGCCTTCCATTCCGCCACAGATGTACACGGCTATTGTGATTATTACCTTAGATGAAAAGCAGATTGGCTTCATTGTTGACAAGGTTGAAGAGGTGATTAATGTCGATGATGAACATCTAAGCCTGCCTCCTGAGTTTGGTGGGCAAATTGATACACGGTTTATCAAAAATATGGCGCAATACAAACAAAAAGTGGTCATGATTTTAGACCTTATTGCTCTTTTTGGCGATGAGGAGCTTAGCATGGTTCAAAATCTCAGCAAAACAGCAAGCGATAAAGGATAGGCAATGGGTAGTTCAATGACATTAGGTAAACGAATTTCTATTGGATTTGGTATTTTGGTTTTCATTATGGTGGTCTTAGGCGCAATTGGCGTTATTAATATGCGTAGTGCGTCTAGTAATGCAACAAAACTTTCCGATATTTATGTTCCAGAAGTTTCTCTCTCCAGTCACATTTTTGAATTAGCCAATCAAATACGCTATGACATGCGTGGGTATGTGTATCGTGAAGATGATGCATCACTCACCAGTGCTAAGAAAAATTTTGTTGAGCTTAAAAATGTATTAGCACAAGCTGAAGAATTGGGTAAAAAATATAATTTAACAGGCTTGCTTGAAAATGCAAAAGTAGCGTCTAAGGGGTTGGCAGAGTATATGAACTCTTCGGAGCGTATTGAAAAAGCTTTAATTAAACGTAAAGTCCTTGATGGGGTTATGGCTGAAGCTTCGGCTAGTTTTTTAAAAAATACAGAGCAATATTTAGGCATCCAAGAGAAAAAACTCAAAAATGAGATGGAAGAAAAAGTATCAACGACGAGGTTATTTGAGCGTTATGAAAAAATACGTCAAATGCATGATGTGATTGAAATTATTACCTATTCGAGAATTTTTGGTCAGCGAGCGCAAATTCAAGGTGATACCGAGATGATTGCAGGGGCGATTCAGAAGTTTGTTCCTCTTTATAAACTCTTAGAGCAAATGAAAGCAACAAGCACCAATGCCGAGGAATTAGCCGATCTTAAAGTGATTGAAGCTGCAGCAAAAACCTATGAGAATTCTCTTAAAGGTTTTGAAGCCATTATGCACGAAGTCGCCAAAGAAGCGGCGGTACTTGTGCGAGTAGCTGTGGAGGTTTTAAATGCGGCAGAAGCGGTGGTTGATACAGGATTGAGAGACGTTGAGAACATTTCGCATGAGTCAACTCAGAGTCTAAGTGTGGCATCCAATGTTATGATTGTTGGGTTGGTCATTGCTTTAGTACTAGGCATTGTCATTGCACTTTATATCATCCGAAGCATTGTGAATATTGTCACCAATTCGGTCAAATCGCTCTCTGAGGGAACCACGCAGGTAGTGAGTGCGAGTGAGCAGATTAGTTCTGCTTCGGTTTCATTAGCTGAGGGTGCAAGCTCACAAGCAAGCAGTGTGGAAGAGGTAAGTGCTACCATTGAAGAGGCAACAGCGAGTAACAACCAAAATGCGGATAACAGCCGTGAGGCAAACTTGTTAGCCCAACACTCCAATGATGCCGCACGTCAAGGTAACGAGCAAATGGCTGATCTCATGGTTGCCATGGAAAAAATTACCGATTCATCTCAAAAAATCGCCAAAATTATTAAAACCATTGATGAAATTGCTTTCCAAACCAATCTTTTAGCACTCAATGCCGCCGTAGAAGCAGCAAGGGCGGGAGAGCACGGTTTAGGCTTTGCCGTGGTGGCTGAAGAGGTGAAAAATTTAGCTGAGCGCAGTGCTAATGCCGCCAAAGAAATTACCAGTATTATTGAAGCGAGCATTGATCAGGTTAAAGTGGGAACTGAAGTTGCCAGTCGTACCAAAGCCTCTTTTGGCGAGATTTTATCGAGCATTAAAAAAACCTCTGATTTGATTGGTGAAATTGCTATTTCGGCCAAAGAACAAGCCGAGGGTATGAATCAAATTGCTACGGCTATGGGCTCGGTTGATCAGATTACCCAACAAAATGCCTCAGCTTCTGAAGAGACAGCAGCAGCTGCTGAAGAGCTCAATGCGCAAGCTATCTCCATGTTAGAGAGTGTCGCTGAGATTGCAGCATTGGCAGGGTATGATATGGGTAAAGAACGCTCTGTTAGCAAAGTAAATCACACGGCTTCAAAAAGTGTTTCTAGCTTAAGTATGCCTCCTAAACGCCTTACCATGAGCTCAAATAAAAAAATGAAAGCACCAACGTCTTCGATAAAAAACAATGAAGAGGTTTTTCCTCTCAACGAGGATGATTTAAAAGAGTTTTAGTTTTTCTTTACATGTAAAATGGTTTTTACATGTAAAGGCTAATGCGTGTGTGATTTTGGTTTTGAAAAGGTGTGTATTATGTATATAGATGGAGATGTATTAGAAATCGACATTGAGATGGATCTTGAAGAGGTAAAAAGTCTTAAGGCATTTATTCAAGATCGTTTAAATTATATTGAAGAGATTGTGTTGGTACGTGATAATGGTAGCGTACCCACATGCTCTGCACTCTTTTCCCTTCTGTTTTGGGTAAAACATCAAAAGCCTTCGTTAAAAATTGACTTTCTTGAAACAAGCTCTCTTGCGCTTGAGGGATTTGGAATGATGTATTGGACAAGCCATGAGTAGAGAAAAATTACGACAAATTTTTATTGAAGAAGCCAATGAAATCATCGAAAAGATGGATGTTGATATTATTAATTATGAAGAATCGCCCAACAATAAAGAGCTTTTAAATGAAATATTTAGAGGGGTACATACTCTAAAAGGAAGCGCAAATGCTTTTAATTTCTCACGTTTGGGTGAGTTCGTACACCATTTTGAAGATGTGTTGGATTTTTTTAGAAACGCAGATGCTATTCCTACAGGTGACAATGTAGACCTCTTTTTAGAGAGTGTGAATGTTATTAAAGAAACATTGGTGTGTGAAACGCAAGAAAGCGCAGCATTACCAGAAGCGTATGGCATTTGTTTGCAGCACATTCAAACCCTTTTGTTGCACTTACGTGAGCCTTTGGTGGTGGAACATGCCAGTACCAACGATGTCACTTTAGAGTTTGACAATGACCATTTTAACCTTCAGCATACTCCTAATGAAGCTCTCTTTCTTAGCCAACTTCAAGAGGGCGAGTCACTTTTTAGGATTACTTTAAAACTGGATTCGGATATTTATTTACGGGGATTTGACCATTTTCTTTTTTTCACAAATCTTTTACATGTAAGCAAAATTCTAGCCTCGTATTGGCAGGTGCCTGAGGGTGTGGAAGATGAAAATTTTGATGTTGAGTCCAATGTGATTCAAGAGGTGCTTGTTTATGTATCAAGTACCTATCCTAAAGAAAATATCGAAGATATTTTTGCGTTTTTAGACGAAGAAGAGTTTAGGGTCGATGCCATTTTGCCTCCTTCTTCTAGCGTTGTGGATGCACCACAAATGATTGCAGAACACGTACTTTTACCCAAAGAAGAAGAGGGTTTAAAAACAGAGACACAACAGGTTAAAAACAGTGTACTGAGTAAGAATTTTCTTAAAATTGATGCGCAAAAGTTGGATGAACTCTTTGATTCGATTGGGGAGTTGGTGATTGCGCAGAATTGTCTGGGTGAAAACAGTAAAATCAAAGCCATCCAAGATGCTGAGGTATCAAAAACCATCGAAAATCTCTCAAAAATTACCCGTTTGATTCAAAACAGGGTCATGAGTTTGCGTATGGTGCCCATTCGTGATACGTTTGAGAAGATGAAGCGGGTGGTTAGAGATTCATCCAAAAAAGTTAACAAACCGATTCATTTGATACTTGAGGGTGAAGAGACAGAGATTGATAAAACGATGGTAGAAGCACTTTCTGACCCATTGGTGCATATTATTCGTAATGCAATTGACCATGGGATTGAGAGCACACCTGAAGCGCGTATAGCCATGGGCAAAAGCGAAGAGGGCAATGTCAGTCTTCGTGCGTACCATAGAGGTGGTAATATTATTATTGAAGTGCGTGATGATGGACGAGGTATTAATAAAGCAAAAGTGTATGAAAAAGCCTTAGAGAGAGGAATTATTGAAAAAGATGAATCTTTGAGCGATGCCCAGATTTATGGGCTGATTATGCAAGCGGGCTTTTCAACGGCAGATAGCATCAGTGATATTTCAGGAAGAGGCGTTGGGTTGGATGTGGTAAGAAGTGCGATTGAAGCGGTGCGGGGTAAAGTGGATATTAGCTCACAAGAGGGCGTTGGCACAACCTTTAGTATTGTGCTTCCCCTTACCTTAGCTATTATTGATGGGATGTTGGTACGCTCAAATGATAAAGTTTTTATTATTCCAACGCTTTCTATTACGGAATCTTTTAGACCGTTAGAGCAGAGTGTTCACAGCGCAGGTGGAAAAGAAGAATTTGTACAATTGCGCTCAGAGCTTTTACCGATTATCCGCTTAAATCGTGTTTTAGCCTTAGATGAGACAGCCCCCCATCCATGGGAGTGTACGTTGGTTTGTATTGAAAATGGTCGAGGTAAATTTGCTCTTTTGGTGGATGAACTTGTTGGCAGACAGCAGGTGGTCATTAAGACCCTAGGAGGCTTTTTGGCTAAAACAGAGGGAATTAGTGGTGGTGCAGTGATGGGTAATGGTGAAATTGCACTTATTTTAAATGTTGAAGAACTCTATTAGATGGAAAGGCTTGTATTAAGACGTAAGGAGTTTATGCTTTTACAAGCGTTTATTTATGAGCATATTGGGATTTCTTTGGGCGATCACAAAATTTACCTTGTGCAAGCTCGCTTGGCTAAGAGGGTCAAACACTTAGGTTTAGAGAGCTTTGGTGCGTATTATGATTTTTTAGTTGCCGATAAACAAGGTGGTGAGCTTGAGTATCTCTCCTCGTTGATTTCAACCAATGTCACCTCTTTTTTTCGAGAGGAAAAACAGTGGGAGTTTTTAAAGGCACACTTACCATCACTTTTAGCAAAGCGTGGGGGGAAGCTACGTATTTGGTCGGCTGCATGTTCCTCAGGAGAAGAGCCGTATAGTTTAGCAATGTTTTTTAAAGAGCACGCACCCCGTGATAAAACATATGATATAAAAATTTTAGCCACGGATGTCTCCGCTAAAGTGCTTAAAATGGCAATGAAGGGTTTTTATTTACCTAAGGTATGCAGTACGGTACCTTCAAACTACTTGCATACGTATTTTTCCTGTGTGGAGCATGAGGGTCAAAGGGGCTATGCGGTGAATGAGAATCTAAAGAAAATGGTTCTTTTTCGTGAGTTTAATTTGGTAACAGGAAATTATGCGCTTTTTGAACAGACCTCATTTGATATTATTTTTTGCCGTAATGTCATGATTTATTTTGATAAGCCTACCCAAAACAGTTTGGTGGAGAAGTTTTATGCGTTACTCAATAAAGAGGGGTATTTATTTATAGGGAGTTCAGA
Source organism: Sulfurospirillum barnesii SES-3 (assembly GCF_000265295.1). NCBI lineage: Bacteria > Pseudomonadati > Campylobacterota > Epsilonproteobacteria > Campylobacterales > Sulfurospirillaceae > Sulfurospirillum > Sulfurospirillum barnesii. Next base: position 2,070,182 of record NC_018002.1, on the reverse strand, counting down.
AGCCTTAACCGATATGAAAAAAGGTTTTCAATCTAGAAGTGCTTCAATTTATCAGAAGGTGTAACATGAATGATAAAAATAGCTTAGACACGCTTAGTGATGCAATGTTGCTTGAAGAGGTTAAAAGACGGTTTGATCAAAAAAATCAGACCTTAGAAGAGATGGTCTTTTTAACCAAAAAACTGTATGACCTCAATGAAAAACTCAAAGAGCATGATTCCATCAAGGGAGAGTTTCTCTCGCTCATTAAAAATGTTTTTAACAATCCGCTTAGTTCTTTACTGAACCTCTCTTCAATGATGCAAAAAAATCAGGATTCCCCAAAAACACAAACGCTCAAAGAACTTATGGATACTGAATTACGTAAACTTGATTTTCAACTCAACAATATTTTTACCGCTGCTGAAATTGAAGCAGGAGAGATAGCCAATTACTGGAGTGAGGTCAATCTTGAACAATTGCTTGCTGAAGTGTGTGAGGGATTTTCAGCGTTGGTGGTTGATAAAGCACTTTCTTGGGATATTTCGTGTCAAGAGGGAATGAAGGTGGTCAGTGATGCTAAAAAATTGCATACCATTTTAGCCAATTTGCTCTCCAACGCATGCGAATACTCTTTTCGAGGCAATACAATTCGTATTCGCATTGAGACACAAGATGAGTTTTTTACAATAGCTATTTCTAATAGAGGCGATGTGATAGAAAAAGGGTTTAAACAAGAACTTTTTAGTCGCTTTAAAAAACTAAGTAAACGCACAAAAGCCCGTGAGGGAGTGGATGGTTTGGGCTTGGGGTTGAGTATTGTCAAAGCACTTGTAGAATCATTGGATGGAGAAGTGGATTATTGTTCAAGCAAAGAGGTCACGACTTTTACCCTCAAACTTGCTTTACAAGATAAATCAAAAGCAGAAGCTTTGATGAGTGAGAGTGCCAATGAATTTATGTTTGATGATGCGGTTATGAAAGAGTTTTGATGCTTCCTCGTAAATTTATTCATGTGGGTGAGATTTTTGTGGGGATTAAGCCAACAGAAATTGTGACCGTATTGGGTTCATGTGTCAGTGTCTGCTTATACGATAAAGCGCAGATGATTGGTGGGATGAACCATTATTTATTACCCCTATGGAATGGCAATGGACTGGAGAGTCCAAAATTTGGAAATGTTGCGATTCCAAAATTGATTGAAAACATGGAAAATATTGGTTGTTTACGGTGTAATATGGAAGCCAAAATTTTTGGAGGCGCTAATATTCATCGAGCCAATAGTGAGGGGCAAATGATAGGACAAAAAAATATTTTAATTGCCAAAGAGATTTTAAGGCAGTGGCATATTCCCATTCGAGCAGAAGATACGGGTGGAAACAACGGCAGACGCATTATGATGATTAGCGATGCCAATCGTATTATGCTCAAATACGTTCAAAATGAGATGATGAATGATTAAGGTCTTAATTGTGGATGACAGTGCCACTGCACGGCATGTTTTACACGATATTTTAAGCTCAGATGCTCGTATTGAAGTGGTAGGATTGGCTGCAGATGCGTACATCGCACGGGATATGATTGTGGCTCTTTCGCCTGATGTGATTTGTTTAGACATTGAAATGCCTCGTATGGATGGCTTAACTTTTTTACAAAAATTGATGTTGCATTATCCCACTCCTGTGGTGATTGTCTCATCGTTAAGCAGTAGCAGTGCAAGAGTGACACTGGATGCGTTTGAAGCAGGGGCAGTGGATTTTGTTCAAAAACCTCATGCTTATTTATTTGATGGAAAAAATGAGATTCAAGAGGAGTTAATTCAAAAAGTACTGAATGCTTCGCATGCAAAGGTTCAACGAAAGGCTTTACCTTCTAAGGAGCATGGAGGGATTCGCCTGAGCACAACCACGCAAAAAGTAATTGCCATTGGCTCAAGTACAGGAGGTACGGAGGCGTTAAAGGTTGTATTGCGTGCGATGCCCTCCAATGCTCCAGCTATTTTAGTGGTACAACACATGCCTCAGGCATTTATTCCTGCGTTTGCAAAGCGTTTGGATGAGCTGTGTGCTATTGATGTGAAAGTAGCACGCCATGGAGACGCTTTACAACAAGGTGTGGCATACATCGCACAAGGTAATAAACATATGGTGCTTCGCCGTTTTGCTGCACGCTATAGTATTGAAATAGGCGTAGGAAAGCGGGTGAGTGGGCATTGTCCTAGTGTGGATGTATTGTTTAATTCTGTCTCTAAGGCTGCGGGTGAAAATGCATTGGGTGTTATTTTAACAGGTATGGGCAGTGATGGGGCACGAGGCATTTACAATATGCATCAAGCAGGGGCGAAAACCATTGCTCAGTCCGAAGAGAGTTGTGTGGTCTTTGGCATGCCAAAAGAGGCAATTAGGCTGGGAGGAATTGATGAAATTGTTCCACTTGAAGGGATTGCACATACGGTGATTAATATGTTAAATCAGGAGTAGATTATGGAGCACTGTCTTCATTCAGCATGCCATGTGTATGTCCTTATTATTGGAGAAATGGCTTATGATACAACATTTGTCGCAGAAGCCAAAAAGGTATGTGATGGTTTACATGTAAATATTTTACCGCATCAAATTCCGCTCATCATCAAAGAAGAAAAAATTAATCTTATTTTCGGCTCACTCTCTGCTTCAAACGAGGCTTCGTATGTTCCTGTATTGGAAGAAGTGAAGGCGAACTATCCACTGATTAAAATGATTTTATTTTTACAAAGTGAGCGTTTAATGTTTTTGGATGAAATATTATCGCTTCGGTGTGAGAGGTATTTGAGTATGAAAAAAGAGCGTGAAAATGCCCTTTTTCATCTTAACGAGAGTGTGAAAAAATTTACCGATGATGTTTTCTTGGCAGAGCGCCATTATTTTCAAACCCTCCTTGATTTTTCCATTGTTTCGCAAACCGATGTTGATGGAAATATTACCTACGTCAATGATAACTTTATCAAGGTTTGTGGGTATACAGAAGATGAGCTTTTAGGTAAAAATCATCGCATTGTAAGGCATCCAAATACCCCAATATATGTTTTTGAACAGATGTGGCAAACCATAACGCAAGGTAAAGTTTGGCGAGGTCAAATTGTCAATCGCAATAAAAATGGGAGTGATTTTTGGGCTGAGACGATGATTATTCCTTTTAAAGAGAAACAAAGCCAAAAGATTTTGCAATACCTTTCCATTCGTCACGACATCACCCCTTTTTTAGAAAAAGAGAAACTCTCCAATGAAATTAAGCGAAAAGCTTTAGAGCAAGAACATCTTTCTGATGCGAAGGATGCTTTTTTAATTCTTTTTACCCATGAACTTAAAACACCGCTGAATGCTATTTTAAATTTCGCACAGTATTTGTATAAGCATATGCCAAATATTGATGATGTACCCAAAGAAAAACGCCTTTACCTTTTGGAACAAATTTACAAAAGTGCGTCGTCTATGTTGGAAAATGTGACGAATATTTTGGATTTAGGAAAATTACGTCATGATAAATTGCACTATACCATGACACTCTTTAGTGTCAAAGAGGCCATTTTAGATGTGATTGAAAAACACGGTGCACTATCTTTAGAGTACAAACGGCGGATGCTGTTTAAAGACGATGGAAATGAGCCATTTATCACCAGCGATGAGTACCGTTTTAAACAAATTCTCTCCAATGTTCTCTCCAACGCCATTAAGTATGGAACATTTACGGTAGAAGTCTTTTTATTGGTGAGAAGCGATGTAATAGAGGTGGTGATACAAGATGATGGAAAAGGGATAAAAGATAAGGAAGAGGTGTTTGAACTTTACAATAAAAGCTCATCTGCACAGAGTAGTCGTGAAAAAAAAGGAACAGGCATTGGGCTACATTTTGTCAAACTTTTGTGCGAGGGGCTTAATTTTGAGTATCAGCTCGAAGATTCTACCACGCTAGGTGGTACTAAATTTACACTACGAAAACGGTTAAAGGAGCAACGAAATGATTAAAGTATTAATTGTTGATGACAACGATAACAATAGGCTCACGCTGAATCTTCTTTTAGAAGAGGTTGAGGGAGTAGAAATCCATGAAGCTGAAGATGGACAAATTGCCGTTGAAATGTGTGTAAAACAAAATTTTGATTTAATTTTTATGGACATTATGATGCCCAATTTGGATGGTTTTGAAGCAACCAAATTTATTAAACAAATTCATAAAAAAAGTATGATTATTGCCATTAGTGCTTTAGATGATGAGGCATCAAAACGTCAAATGCTCTCTTTGGGCGCAGAAGATTATCTTACAAAGCCTTTGTATGCAGAGCACTTCTTACAGCGTATTAAACAGTATTTACGCATTATTGCGCTTCGCAATGCCCCTATGCAAAAATATCCCAAAGCGCTGAATCCTTTTAACTCCCATGTGTATCATCGTATGATGACCTTTCACATTGATGATGAAACAGCTTTGGTAGAATTTTGGGATTATTGGCTTAATGGTGAAAAAAATGTGATTGATTTGAGCGATTGTGTGCGTTTGATTTATGGGTTTGCATTGTGGCTTTTAAAGCACTCGTATGAATGCAGTATTGTTGTTGAGGAGAACGAAGAAAAGCTCTATATGATGCTTTTACATGTAAAGCCTTTGCACAGCAATATTATTAAAAATATTTTACTCAAACACTTCTCAAATGCAAAATATATTCTCTGCAATGAGATGTTGGCATTTCAGCTTGACAAGCCTATCAAACAAGATAATGGTTCTGTTGAGATAAGTGAAGAAACCAAACAAATCCTCTCGAAAACACACGACAATATGATGAGTGCACAAGAGTATATCAATACAACCGCCATTTCGTTTATGTCAAAAATTGATGGATTGGAAGTTTTAAATGATGAGACCGATAAAGCCATTTTAGATTTTGAAAAAGTACCCGATAAAGCGCATTTAGCCATTGTGTATGAGAATTTTCAAGAGTATGCAGATGTGTTAGCAGAACTTATGGAGTTTGAGCATTTAGGTTTTGCCATTCAAACCTTGATTAATTTTTTAAGCACACTGACCGTAGAGCAGATGGACAGCGAAAAATCAAAGCGATTGAGTGCGATGTTATTAAATCTTTTACACGATTTAGCATCGTGGAGAGAAAATGTATTTATCACGCAAGTTGCTCGGGATATTCACTATTTAGACTCATCATTACTCTCGTCATGCATCCAAATTGAGGCGATTTTTGAGGAGAAAAGTTTAGATCCAAATCACGATGATGAGATAGAGTTTTTCTAAAAAGTACAGAGCATAAACACAAAGATAAGCGTGTTTATGCTTGAATTCGAAAGGTATCTCTTCCCTCAGCCTTTGCAAGGTAGAGTGCAAGGTCTGCATTTTTAATCAGGGCATTAAAATCCGTTCCGTGTTTAGGGAAGAGACTCACACCAATACTTGCGGTTACATGTAAATCATGATGGCGTATTTTGATGGGTTGCGCAATGGTCTCCACCAGTTTTGACGCAATACTTTTCAAGGTTTCTTCATTCTCAATGCTATCAATCAAGATAATAAATTCGTCCCCTCCAAAACGGGTGACGGTGTCTGTTTTTCGAGTACATAAGAGAAGTGTTTTGGCAACATGAATTAAAATCATATCCCCCACATCGTGTCCTAAAGAGTCATTAATTTCTTTAAAATTATCCAAATCTAAAAATAAAACGCCAAATTTTTTACCACTTTCAAGATTGCTCTCAATAAGACGTTGCAGTTTTTGATTGAGCACGCTTCGATTGGCAAGTGAGGTCAGGTGGTCACAATGGGCTTGTTGGTAAATAATATCTTTTTGCTTAATCAATTTATTTTTAGCAGTTTCAAGTTTTTTAATGGTTGCATTAGCCACTTTCACCGCTTTTGCCAACGCCTCACTCTCTTTTTGCGAACGCAATTTTTCTTCCATAAGAGAGGTTTGGTCGTAAATAAGAAGGGTGACTTTTTTGGCTTCTTTATCGTAAGGTAAAATCGTAATATCTTGTTGCATAAATTCAAAAACGGATTTTGTGGTGACAGAATTTTTCATCGCCAAAAGATATTCGTACGAATCGGTGGTAAAAAAAGAGGGGCTTCCTAGGGTAAGCGCTGTTTTAATATGACGATGAAGGGATTTAAGGCGGTTTTCATCCAAATCAAAAAAATGAGTCAGGTTTTTCCCCAAGGCATCCTCAGGTTCAAAATTAGCATGCACTCCAACCCATTTGTTAGCAAAATGAATGGTTAAGTTGGCATCAATAATTAAAATTCCTACATTCAATGAATGAATAATTGTTTCACAACGTATCATGGCTACAACGTATCAATGGTGTGTTTGAGATGTTCTAACATCTGATTGTTAAGTAAAATAAACATATGCCCTAAAATATTCTCTTTTTCGATGTCCAAAGCGGTTTTAATGACAATCACATTATCGTAGCCTTCGATTTTATCGTATTCTTGCATACGATTTACATCACGCTTTTCAATAGAGGGCACTTTAAAAATGGTTTCTCCATGAATAATCTCGCAAAATTTACCAATACACGCAGAGGTGATAATGTTGGTCAGTTCTAAAATAGAGGCTTTCATGTCACTCTCATCTACCCGTGCTTGTTGCAGCAATAAAGAGGAAAAAGCTTCCGCAGAGTGGGCATTAAAGACAAACAAAACCTCACCGTTAAACGAGCCCAAAAAGCGTTGTTTCGTGAGATAAAATTCATGGGTTTTATCTAAAAGCTCTATGATTTTATCATCTAGGTTTAAAATATCAATGCTCGAAATTTCAGGAATATGCAATTTCGCATGGTTGTCAAGCATATCGCCAATCAAAGAAGCAGAGAGCCCAAAAGAGACATTGATCAGCTCTTTTAAAATATCTTCTTGCTGTGGGTTGAAGTAGTGTTGTTGTGTCATTTAAAATACCAACTGTAATAAGGTTGAACGAAAGGCTTCTTCATCAACAGGTTTTGAAAGAATCGCAGAAGCACCTAGTCTTAAGACTTTCTCTTTGGTACTTTTTTGACGATCCGCTGAAATCATAACAACCAAAGCATTGGGATTTGAGTGCTTTAATGCGCTCAAGTGCTTCAATTCCATCCACAACAGGCATTGTAATGTCTAAAAAAACAAGATCAGGTCGGTGTGTCTCGTATAAATGCAATGCCTCTTCGCCATCACAGGCTTCAATAATGGTGGTACTTTGGGCTATTTTTTTTGGGATCATCTCGATAAGCCATTTACGTGATATGGTTGAGTCATCAACAACTAAAAAAATCATTTTATCCAAGGCAGGCATCTCATAATCCTCATTTTTAAGTTCACGAAGCGAAGTTTAGATAATACAAAAATTATCTTTAAATATTTATATAAGGTATTTTTTAGTTTCTTCTTTACTGTTAAAAGGGGAAGATTCTACCACATGAGTGTTAATGGAAAGTTTATACGTCTTATTGGGGAGTGCTTTTGTAAATGTAAGCACAATTTGACAGGCTAAACGTGTGTCATTAGGTGTTGCATGAGAGGATAAAAGTGAGCTTGGTGCACTCATTTCTTCGTTTACATGTAAAAGATAAAATTTAGCGTTTTGCACTGCTTCAATAGAATTATTTTCTGCTTCATTGCGACCTACTACGAGTTTTGCACCCTCTGGTAAACGAAAATGACGCCCGTTTTTAAGCACTTCAATATCCTCTTTTGCAAAGCTATCGTGGGCGATAAAATCACGCAAACGGGTTGTAAAAAAAACATCAGTGAGCAAACATCCTCCAGCAGGAGTGGGATAATCTTCCCAACCGAGTTCTTTCGCCAGTGCAAGTTGCGCATGACGACCCCTTCCATTAATGCCTAAAAGTTTTTCTCTTTTAACCCAGCCCTGGCGTTCTGGGTAGGTTTCTTGCATTACCAAAGCGGATAGTGGACGAAGAATAAGCTCTTCTTCAACATCATTGGCAAGCTTTTTAACCAACTGCAGGGCATCTTTGTTTTGACTCATAGGACGTTGTCCCACCACTTCACCTGTGGCAATAAAAGAGGCGCCATAGTGAGGCAGAAGCGATTTTGCAACGCTAAACATAAATCCATGGCAATCAATGCAAGGATTAAACTGTTTTCCATAGCCATACTTTGGCGTGAAGAGAATTTTTTGAAGGTATTCATCCCTCACATCAATGACGTGAAGTCTTGCACCTGCAAGTTCTGCTCTTCTTTGAAGCGCTTCAGAATGGTCATCTTTGACACCAAAACCAATGTTTACATGTAAGGCAATGACTTCAATGCCTTGTTGTGTGAGCAGCTTGATAGCTAGCATGCTATCAAGTCCGCCACTAAAGAGTACTAATGCTTTCATAGGGGACGAGTTCACCTTGTTTTAATTTCATCATTTTTTCTTGAATCTTACGAATCAAAAACTGTTTTTTTTCATAGCTAAGTTCACGAGCAGATTTTATCTCTTGAAATTTTTCGCTGTAGTAATGGTATAAAAAGGAGATCATAGAGGCAATGAGCTCTTTTTCATCGTATATTTTTATATCTTCCCAGAGTAAGATGCGTCTGAGTTTGGGGTGTTCGAAGTGATTTTCCAACAAAAGCGTAAACTCTTCTTGATGGGTTTTAAACATAGAACTATCAATGGTGTCTAAAACAGTCTCAATAAGCGTAGGCTCACTCAAAATGGTTTTAATGATGGTGAGCTCTAGCATATCTTCAAACACCCGCTCCTTTTTCTCTAGGCGTTTGGGTTTATGGGTTTGAATTTTGATGAGATTATGGTGTAAGCCTAATTTTTCAGAAAGTAAACCTGTGTAGCTCTCCTGCACAGCTTGTGGCAATGTTTTGAGGTAGCTCATCGCCTCTTCAAGAGCGTGTTGTTTTAAAAGAGGGTCTTTAAGATTGTACTTCTTAATCATACGTTCTAGCGCAAATTCAATAAACGGTTGAGGCTTTCGAAAAAGGTGATTGAGTGCATCAAACAGCCCTTTTTGTACCATGTCCGCAGGATCCATCCCTCCTGCAAAGAGTACCACGCCCCCTCTTAGTGCATGTTGGCTAAGAAGTATGGAAGCTTTAAGGGCGGCATTAATGCCTGCTTCATCGCCATCGTAAGCAACAATCACCTCAGGATCACCTCGGGTAATGAGAGGAAGGTGCTCATGGGTAAGGGCAGTTCCTAGGGTTGCAACGGCTTCTTTAAAGCCTGCTTGATGGAGCATAATTACATCCAAATATCCCTCAGTAATAATAATTTTCTTTTGTTTGAAAATGCTCTCTTTGGCAAGATGATAGCCATAGAGCAGTTGGGATTTGTTAAAGTGTTTGGTTTGTGGGGAGTTGACATATTTTGCAGGGTGGTTGCTAAGGGTTCGACCACCAAACCCTACCAACCGTCCAGTAGGAGTATAAATAGGAAAGGTCACACGTTCGATAAAACGTGCATAGGGTTGATTGTTTTCGCCTATGCCTGCCACACCATACTCCATAGACTCACTCATGGTATAAGCGTGTTTGCTTAGAAAATCAAGGGTAGCAAAGGAGGAGGGGGCATACCCAATCTCAAATTTTTCAATGGACGATTCGGCAATCCCTCGTTGATTTAAATAACTCTTAGCGGTTAAATGCCTATCAAGTTGTTGTGTGTAAAAGAGATTAAGATTTTCCATCAGTTTTCTCTCCTCTTTTTTTGCACCATTGTTGGAGGTATAGGAGAGGGAAAAATTGACCATGTTTGCTAGTTTTTCAATGCTCTCAGGGTAGGAGAGTTTTTCATACTCCATCACAAACTTGATGCTATCGCCACCTGCACCGCAGGCAAAACAGTGGTAAATTTGTTTGGAGGGGCTGATAACCAAACTAGGACTTGTATCATTGTGAAAAGGGCAAACACACTTGTAGTTTGCGCCGTTTTTTTTCAACTCCAAATAGGAGCCAATCACTTCGACAATATCAAGACGTTGTTTGAGGTTTTCTATGGATGTTTTATCTATCATAGGGGAAATTATAGCAAGTTTGGTATAATAAAGCTCTTTGATGTTCTTGTGAAAGGTTTGAGGTGGATAATTTTTTTATAGAGTACCGTGACCCTCTTTTTGGCGTTATTATCTTGTTTGCATTGGTGTTTGTTATCTCTTTTTCGAATTACTGGTGGGGCGTTTTTAAAAGCAAAGAGGATAAGCAAAGTATTGATAAGTTTGTAAAAAAATTTGAAATTGTCACCGATGAAAATGAGTATAAAAAACTCTTAGAAGATGCTTCTATTCCCCTAGAATCGCTCGCTTTACTTGCGCATGCGTATGTCAAGGGTGGGGATTATGAAAAAGCGATTAATATTTATTTGGTAGCGCTGAAGCGGGTAAAGGGTCGGGATGAACGGCAGTATTTGCTTTCAGCCTTGGGAAAGACCTATTTTAAAGCAGGTTTTTTGCACCGCAGTTCAGAGATATATTTAGAATCGTTACGGCTACACCCTCGCAATGAGGAGTCTTTAAAATATTTAAGTGTGGTGTACGAACAGCTTCAAGAGTATGCCAAAGCGCAAGAAGTTTTAGAATCGCTTGAGGAGTTGGGGGCAAAAGTACGTCTTCAACGGGTCTACTTAAAAAGCCTTGCCATTTTAAAAGAGGGAAATTTAAGTGATACACAAAAAATTGTTCAGCTTTTAGAACTCTCCACGGAAGAGCCTTTTTTAAGACGAAAAGCTTTTGAATTTATGCAAGAAATAGGTCTAAAAATTGAACCTTCTTTTTTTGAAACATTACCGTTTGAAGAGATGATAGATGCCCTTTGGTATATGGATGCAAAGGCGTACGATATGCTTACATGTAAAGATACTTTGGTACGCAAAATTGCCATGGCAAAAGGCTTTATCCCGTATGAAGAAGAGGGCGATGCTCCCTTTGCGGTGGATGTTTTAGGAAAATTGCGCAGTACGGGTTATATCAAAGCTACCTTAGGATTTGAGTATGTTTGTTCTGAGTGCAAGCAGGTTTTTCCAATTCACTTTTACCGATGTCCGCATTGTCAAAGCATTCATACCGCAAAAATTCAAACCCTTCTCTCTTTAGCCAGTCATGAAGAAAATATCTCTTTTCTCTGATGGCTCCTCCTTGGGAAATCCAGGAGCGGGTGGGTATTGTGCGATTTTACGTTTTGGGGATGTGGAAAAAATCGTCAGTGGTGGCATGGCAGATGCCACCAACAATCAAATGGAACTTTTAGCGGTGATTAAAGGCTTAGAGGCGCTTAGGGAACCTTGCGAAGTAACGATTATTAGTGATTCGAGTTATGTGGTTAAGGGCATTAATGAGTGGCTAGGTGGTTGGGTGAAAAAAGGGTTTGCGAAGGTGAAAAATCCTGAGTTATGGCAAGCGTACTTGCAAGCTTCTAAAGGGCATAAGGTGAAGGGTGTGTGGGTAAGAGGGCATGATGGGCATACAGAGAATGAGATGTGTGACAAAATTGCCAAAGAAGAAGCAATGAAAATAAAAGAGAAGGGGTAAAAATGCAGCAAAAATTAGAGGCGTTACAGAAGCGTTTGGGTTATCAGTTTAAAAACCAAAACCTGATAATCGAGGCACTTACGCACAAGAGTTCCAAACAGCCTTATAACAATGAGCGTTTGGAGTTTTTGGGCGATGCGGTGTTGGATTTGATTGTGGGTGAGTATTTGTACCATGAATTTACTGAAGTGGCGGAGGGAGAGCTTTCGAAGCTTCGAGCCTCATTGGTCAATGAAAAAAGTTTTGAAAAATTGGCTCGTTTGCTTCATTTGGGAGAGTCGATTTATATCTCTTTGGCGGAGGAAAATAACAATGGGCGTGAAAAACCCTCCTTGCTTTCCAATGCGTTTGAGGCGATTATGGGAGCACTTTATTTGGAAGCGGGTTTAGAGACAACCAGAGCCTTAGCGATTTCTCTTTTGGAAGAGGCGTACCCAAAGATAGATATGGATGCGATTTTTAGAGACCATAAAACCACGCTTCAAGAGCTGACACAAGCACACTTTGGTGTAACACCAGAGTATCGTTTGGTGCGCTCTTTTGGCCCTGATCATAAAAAAGAGTTTGAAATTGCGGTGTGTGTGCGAGGGAATGATTTAGCGCTTGCGAGTGGAAAAAGCAAAAAAGAGGCACAACAAAAAGCGGCTTTGCTAGCATTAGAAATTTTGAAAAAAGAGTTTCAATGAACAATACATTTGGAAGAGCGTTTAGTTTTACAACCTTTGGTGAGTCGCATGGACGGGCACTTGGCTGTGTGGTCGATGGTGTGCCTGCTGGATTAGTGATGGATGAAGCGTTTATTCAAGGTGAGTTAGACAGGCGAAAACCAGGGCAGAATAAATTTGCCACGGCACGAAAAGAGGGAGATAAGGTTGAGATTTTAAGCGGAGTCTTCGAAGGGGTAAGTACGGGTACGCCCATTGCGATGGTGATTTTCAATGAGAATCAAAAAAGCGGTGATTATGAAAATGTCAAAAACCTTTTTCGCCCAGGGCATGCCGATTTTACCTATTTTCACAAATATGGCATTCGAGATTACCGAGGTGGGGGACGCTCAAGTGCGCGAGAAACGGCAGCACGTGTAGCGGCTGGAGCGATTGCAAAACTGCTTTTAAATACTTTACATGTAAAAGTTCAAAGTGGCATTTGCGCCATTGGTGGCATTGAAGCGCAACAGTATGATTTTGAGCGTGTGGCAGAGAGCGAGATTTATGCGTTGGATGGCAGTGTCGAAGAGGCTCAAAAGGCAAAAATTTTAGAGGCAAAAAATGCGCATGACTCTGTTGGAGGTGTGGCATTGGTGCAGATTGTGGGTGCTCCTATTGGGCTTGGTGAACCCCTTTATTATAAACTGGATGCTCTTTTAGCCGACGCCATGATGGGCATTAATGGGGTGAAAGGGGTTGAAATTGGTGAGGGATTTCAGGCTTCAAGGCTTATGGGTTCTCAAAACAATGATGCTATGAGCAAGAAGGGCTTTGCAAGCAACCACAGTGGGGGAATTTTAGGCGGTATGAGCAATGGCGATACCATTACATGTAAAGTCTATTTCAAACCTACCCCGTCCATTTTTCTCTCTCAAGAAACGATAGATACGCAAGGAACTGAACTCATATGTAATCTCAAAGGAAGGCATGATCCGTGTATTGCAGTTCGTGGAAGTGTGGTGGCGGAGTCCATGGCAGCTTTAGTCATTGCTGATTTATTGCTACTAAATTTGGGCGCTTCTATGGAGCATTTAAAAAAGATTTACATGTAAAAGAGATGGGCTACTTTCGTAGCCACATCCTTATGCAAGAAGGGTAAGTAGTTGATAGGTTATAAAGGCTAAAACCCACGCTGTTGCGAAAGTAAACAGCACGAGGTACGCTGTGTATTTATAACTTTGTGCCTCTTTGGCAAAGACAACCGTTGCAGCAAGGCACGGCAGGTAAATCATAACAAACACAATAAATGCCATAGCAGAGGCAAAGCTCATATTGGAGGCGATAATTTCTCGTAAAGAGCTATCTTCCTCTGTGACTTCATCGCCCAGTGAATATAAAACACCTAGCGTTGAGACAATCACTTCTTTGGCGGCTAAACCACTCAGCGTTGCAACACTCATCTTCCAATCAAAACCTAAAGGTGCAAACAAAGGCTCAATGGTTTTGCCCATCATTCCTAGGTACGTATTCTCCATCAATTTTTCATTTTTTTCATTTTCAAGCGCTGCAATTGCCTCTTCTTGTGGCACTAATGCTTCGGTTGCATTTTGCTCTAACGACGGCTCAACAGCTTCTGGTTCAGTGGCTTGAAGGGCTTCAATTTTAGCGCTATAACTCTCTTCAATGAGTGAATTTTGTGGATACGAGCTAATAAACCAAATCAGCATGGAGGCAATAAGAATATACGTTCCTGCTTTTTTAAGGTACATAATTGATTTTGAGTAGACCACAAACCATAAAAGTTTGAGGCTTGGAAGACGGTATTTTGGCATCTCCATAACAAAAGGCTCATCCTCGCCTTTAAAGGCAGTGACACGAAGCACTTTAGCGGCAAGAAGTCCTAAAAGCGCACCTGAGATATAAATACCAAAAAGAACATTGCCCGCCATCTCTTCTTCAAAAAATGCACCTGCAAAGAGAACATACACAGGCAAGCGTGCACCACAACTCATAAATCCAATGATAAACATGGTAAGGAGTCTGTCTTTTTTGTTTTTAAGGGTTCGTGCAGCCATATACGCAGGTACAGAACAGCCAAAACCTGTGACTAAAGGAATAAAACTTTTACCATGAAGTCCAAATTTGTGGAAAAAGCCATCAAGCAAAAACGCCGCACGTGCCATGTATCCTGTGGTCTCCAAAAGCGCAATGCCTAAGAAAAGTATCATAATATTTGGTAAGAACATCACCACGCTTCCCACACCTGCGATGATACCATCGACAATGAGTGATTGCAAGGCTTCATTTTCAATGGTCGCTCCTAGCGTATCGCCTAACCATCCAAAGCCATCTTCAATCCATCCCATAGGAATTTCACCCAAACTAAAGGTGAGTTGAAAAAGTCCCCACATCAAAAAGATAAAAATAGGAAGTCCGAAAAGTTTATGAATTAAAAGCGCATCAATAGCTTGTGTTAGGTTTTTACTTTTGGGTGTTTTTAGGCTGAGTACTTCTGCGCATAAGCCTGTTGCAAAGGCACTGTGTTGATTGTGGATAACCTCTTCAATGTCATCGCACTGGCAATACATGTAAACATGCCCTAGGGCATTGTTTAAAAGAGGTTGAAGCTCAATGTAGAGCGGTTGTTCATGCATTAAAGCATAAATCTCTTTTTTTTGCCACAAAAGCCCAATCGCAATGTGACGATTGGTCATAGAATCGTGTTGAAAGCGTTTTTCATCTAATAATTGAACGATGGTTTGAAGTACTTCTTCGACATCATCACTGTAAACCAATTTAGGTTCAACAAAGGGCGCTTTGAGTGTTTGCATCATTGTATCTACTAAAACAGAGACATTTGCTTTGGTTTTGGAAGAAACTTTAATACAGGGAACATTTAAAATGGTGCTCATCATCTCTGCATTAATATGAATCCCATCTTTAATCGCCTCATCGTCCATATTAAGGGCAATGACCATCTTTTTTTGAAGTTCAAGCAACTGGGTTGTAAGCAAAAGGTTTCTATCCAGATTGGTTGAATCAACCACATTTAAAATAAGGTCGTATTCACCTTTTAATAAAAAATCTTTGGTGACTTTTTCATCGGCTGAAAAATCTTCTAAAGAGTAAAGACCTGGAAGATCAATAAATTCAATAGCAAACTCTTCTTTACTAAAATGTGCGGTTGCTTTTTCAACCGTGACACCTGCGAAATTTCCAATTTTGAGGTTTGAGCCACTGATGGCATTGGCAAGATGGCTTTTACCAACATTGGGTTGACCCACAAGGGCAATAACAACTTTTTTCACGACAAGGCCTCCACTTCAATCAGTTTTGCTTCTTCCAAACGAAGGGCAACAGAACTAAATCCAAGTGCTAATTTAATGGTGTTTTTTTGCAAGCTTGTCTCTACAACTTCCACGGTTTTTCCAACACTTAATCCCAAAGAAAGCAGACGCTTTTTAAGAACATTTTGTGCATGAATTGCTTTAATGAGTACTTTTTGGTGCGTACTAACGTGCGATAAATCCATCCCTAAACTCCTTTTGATAGAATATTATACTTTTGATAATTAATATTAGAATAATAGGGGAAGTTGCCTTTAGGTATGCTTTTTTTGATTGTAATTATCATGTATTAAAAGAGCGTGGGTTGTGAAAGTGATTTAATTTTAAAACTTTTACGATGAATGTCACAATACCCAAAGGTTTGAATTTTCTTTACATGTAAGGCACTGCCGTAGCCTTTGTGCTTTTCAAATTCATAGTGCGGATAGAGATGTGCTATTTCACACATATAACGATCTCGGCTTACTTTGGCTAAGATGCTCGCCGCACTGACTTCTGCTACTTTTGCATCGGCTTTGACCATGGTTGAAATGCCCAAAACTCCAAAGGTGCAATTGCCATCCATTAAAATCTCATGCTCACTAAAATGCTCTTTAATGGTTTCAATGGCGTATTTTAAACACGCACTTAACCCTTTGCTATCAACCATTGCATGGTCACAAAAGACGATTTTAAACTCCGCTGCATTTTGTAAGCGCTCAAATAACACCTCACGTTGTTTTTCGCTCAGCTGTTTTGAGTCTGCTAAGCCCTCAACGGGTTCTTTTAACACAGCACCTGCTACCACCAAAGGACCTGCTAAACAACCTCGTCCTGCTTCATCAATGCCACATAACATTTTATTTTCCTTTTTACATGTAAAGATATTAGACTTCTTGCAAAACTCATTTTGCGAGAAGGAAAAGCACCAAGGGTGCGTGGGCTTTCTGCCGAAGAAAACCCAGTGTTAACGTAGTCTTTAAAGCTTTGCTTTAAAGGCGTGCTAAGAGTTCTGCAAGAACTCTATGCGAGTTGCAATGCCCATTCCCAAAAAGGGAAAATGGAAAAACTAAGCCCCTCGATGTCTTTTGCACTTTCACTGCTTAAGGTCACCACTTCAACCCTCTTTACATGTAAAGACCAAAAGGTAGGTAAAAGTTTTTGCAAGCGCATCTCAATCGCTTCTGTGGTGGCAAAACCCACGCATAAAATCGCCAAGGATTCTTCAGGGAGATAAAAATCAATCCCCTCTTCATAAAAGACCTTTTTGTCACGTTTGATAAGCTCTAAAAAAACCATATTTTCAAAACGCCTTAAAAAATCTTTTTTAAAACTCAAGGCATCTTTAAATGTAAAATCGAGTAAAAAAACTTTTTTATTGGCATTGGGTTGGTTAAATTTTTCCACAAAAAAAAGCAGTTTTTCATCTAGCAATTCAGACGTAATGGCATAGAGCTTGTCCTTAGAAATTTTTGCAAAACTTTTTAAATAATTATAGATTTGAAAGAGCGAAATTTTACTTCCTTGCAGTTCACAAAAACGTTTATAAATCAAAAAACGGGTAGGGTCTTTGAGGATGAAAAAGAGCATCTCTTGTATGGTTTTTGCATCAAGATTTTCACCTCGCTGAACGTGTTGAGGAAAGGTTCCATAGTTGGTATACAGATTGAAAAGGTGTTCGATATTGGAGTGCTTTTTGTCAAAGGCTAAAAACTCTTCGAAATCTAAAGGATAAAGCATGTAATGCTCAAAGCCCTCAAGGGTTTTACATGTAAAAGGTGTGCTAAGAATAATGTTTGGGACAGACGGTACTTTAAAGGAAAAATCAAAACCTTCAATGACCAAAAGTTGAAGCCTAGTTTGGCGCACAAAACTTTCTAAATGTTCGATAATTTCGCTTTTATCAATACGTTCATCGTGTAAATCAATATACAAATACTCTTTCGTATCGTAGCTGTTTAAATAGTCAAATATAAGATGTGTTTTCCCACTTTTTCGAGGGCCATGCAAAATAATTTTAGCGTGTTCAAAGTTAATTTTACGATCAATAAAAAAATTATTTTTATACGACATCTCATATAAAAGTTGCAGTGTTTTCATTAGTTGTTTTCCTTTGAGCAGTATTTTATTTACTTCCTTATTAAAAGGAAATAAAATAAGAAATAAACGTATAAAAAGCCCTATATTTCTTGACTTTTACTATCTATTGTTGTAAAATCACAGTCCTTTAATTAGGTCATCTTCCAAGGTGGCAAGTTCTTTACAGGGGTTCTAAATGGAAAAAATTAGACTTAAACTCAAGGCGTATGACCATAGAGTTTTAGACAGATCTGTTGCAGCTATTGTTGAAGCTGTTAAACGAACTGGAGCCGAGATTGTCGGACCAATTCCAATGCCTACAAAAATCAAGCGCTATACAGTGCTTCGATCACCGCACGTAAACAAAACTTCAAGAGAGCAATTTGAGATGAGAATCCATGCACGTATGATTGACATCGTGTCTGCGACGACGGATACAGTTGATTCACTTATGAAACTTGACCTCGCTCCTGAAGTCAATGTTGAAGTTAGAGCAATGGGTAAATAAGGGGTAATGATGGAATATATTATTGAAAAAATCGGCATGAGCCGAACAATTGCCGTACCAAGCGTTCCTGTCACGTTACTCAGAGTTTTAGAAGCAAAAGTATGCTCAGTTGATGAGAACAAGCGTGCCTTAGTTTCTTATGTAAGTGGCAAAAAAATGAACAGAGCAATTGCTGGTCAGCAAAAGAAATATAACCTTTCTGCTGCATTCAATCGTTTTGTTACATTGGATGTTGCAAATGCTGAAGTAGGCGATTTAAGCACTGCACCTTTAAGTGAAGCACAAAGATTGAAACTTTCTTTGAACACAAAAGGTAGAGGTTTTACAGGTGTTATGAAACGTCACAACTTTGGTGGAGGTCCTGGTGCACACGGTCACCGTTTCCATAGAAGTACAGGTTCAATTGGTAACCGCGAATGGCCGGGTCGTGTTCAAAAAGGCAAAAAAATGCCAGGTCATTATGGTAATAGCCAAGTGACTGTACAAAATGAGATTGTTTCATTTGACGCAGAAAATGGCATTTTAGCTGTTAAAGGCTCAGTTCCTGGCGCAAATGGATCATTAGGTAAAGCAAGGATCGTTAAATGAGTAGCGCAATCGTATTAAACGAAAAACTAGAAAATGTTGGTGCATTAGCTCTTCCAGCAGGTTTTGAAGAGATTCACTCACACAACTTATATCTTTATGTTAAATCATACCAAGCGGCGCTTCGCTCTAACACAGCTCACTCTAAAACAAAAGGTGAAGTTCGTGGTGGTGGTAAAAAACCATGGGCTCAAAAAGGTCGTGGTGGTGCACGTGCTGGTAGTAGAAGAAGTCCAGTATGGGTTGGCGGTGGTGCTGCATTTGGTCCAAAAGCTAACAAAAACTATGATTTAAAAGTTAACAAAAAACAAAAAAGATTAGCATTAGAGTTTGCTTTGAATGAAAAAGCAGCAAACAATGCACTTTTCGTTGTTGATTCACTTTCTATTGAATCAGGTAAAACAAAAGATGCAGCAAGCATAATTAAAACATTGGGTACAAGAGATGCATTGATCGTTAAAGAGTTGGTTGATGAAAAAACCATGTTAGCGTTTAGAAATATCCAAAATTGCTATCTTGTTGATGCAAGCGAATTAAATGCTTACTTAGCAACTGCTTTCTATGCAGTAATCATAGAAAAATCAGTGCTTGAAACAATCACAAAAGAGGGCTAAGAATGGCTGATATTACTGATATTAAAGCAATCCTTTATACTGAAAAGAGCTTGAGCCTTCAAGAGAGTGGTACCGTTGTCATTCAAACATCGGTTAGAATGACAAAAAATGGTTTAAAAGAGGTATTAAAACAATACTTTGGTTTTACACCATTAAAAGTCAATTCTCTTAGAGTTATGGGAAAAGTTAAGAAGTTTAAAGGCATTGAAGGCAAACGTAATGATTTTAAAAAGTTTTATGTTCAGTTGCCTGAAGGCGCAAAACTTGAGAATGTGGAGGCGTAATCATGGCAATAAAATCATTTAAACCGTATACCCCGAGTCGTAGATTTTTAACCAGTCTTGATTCTGGAGATATTACTGCAAAAGCAAGTGTTCCTTCACTTCTTGTGAAAATCGCTGCAACAGCAGGTAGAAATAACAATGGTAGAATCACTTCTCGTCACAAAGAAGCGGGTGCGAAAAAGCTTTACAGAATTATCGATTTTAAACGTACAAAGTTTAATATTGAAGGTACTGTTGCTGCAATCGAATACGATCCAAACAGAAACTGTAGAATTGCCTTAATTAATTATGTTGATGGGGATAAGCGATATATTCTTCAACCATCAGGTCTTAAAGTAGGCGATAAAGTTCAATCAGCAGAATCTGGTCTTGATATTAAACCAGGTAACGCAATGAAGTTGAAAAACATTCCAGTAGGTACGATCTTGCACAATGTTGAGCTAAAACCAGGCAAAGGTGGCCAAATGGCTAGAAGTGCTGGTGGTTATGCGCAATTAATGGGTAAAGAGACTCAATACGTTATGGTTCGTCTGCCAAGTGGTGAGATGAGACAAATCTTAGCAGAGTGTATGGCAACGGTGGGTGTTGTTGGCAATGAAGATTGGGCTAACGTTGTTATTGGTAAAGCAGGTCGTAACAGACACCGTGGTATTCGTCCTCAAACACGTGGTTCTGCAATGAACCCAGTGGATCACCCACACGGTGGTGGTGAGGGTAAAACGAACTCAGGACGTCATCCTGTAACGCCATGGGGACAACCAACCAAAGGTAGAAAAACTCGTAAGAAAAAAGCGAGCGACAAACTGATTATTTCTAGAAGAAAAGGAAAATAGATGGCTAGATCGCTAAAAAAAGGTCCTTTTGTTGACGCTCATTTATTGAAAAAAACGCTCGAAGCAAAAGAGACAAAATCAAACAAGCCGATTAAGACATGGTCTCGTAGAAGTACAATTCTTCCTGATATGATCGGACTTACATTTAACGTTCATAACGGTAGAAACTTTGTACCTGTCTATGTAACAGAGAATCATATCGGCTACAAAATGGGTGAATTTGCACCAACTCGTACGTTCAAGGGTCATAAAGGCTCTGTTCAGAAAAAAATTGGTAAGTAGGTAAAGATGAGTAAAGCAGTATTAAAATTTATCCGTTTATCACCTACAAAAGCAAGATTAGTTGCACGTGAAGTTCAAGGAATGAATGCAGAATTTGCAATGGCAAGTTTAGAATTCATGCCAAACAAAGCGGCAAAAATTATCTCTAAAGTAATCGCTTCTGCGGTTGCAAATGGCGGATTTGAACCAAATGAAGTCGTTGTTGCTTCTTGCCGCGTTGATGCAGGTCCAGTGTTGAAGCGTTTTATGCCAAGAGCAAGAGGTAGTGCTGGTGGCATTAGAAAACCAACTTCACATATCATTGTTGAAGTAGCAAAAGCTGCAAAGAAGGAAGACTAAGATGGGTCAAAAAGTAAATCCGATTGGTTTAAGACTTGGTATTAATAGAAACTGGGATTCAAGATGGTTTCCTGGTAAACAAACATTAGCAACAAGTATTGGTGAAGATTACAAAATCAGAACATTTTTGAAAAAAGAACTTTACTATGCGGGTGTTAGTCAAATTTTGATTGAACGTACGGCTAAAAAACTAAGAGTAACGGTTGTTGCTGCACGTCCTGGTATCATCATTGGTAAAAAAGGTTCTGATATTGAGAAATTAAGACTTAAACTCAGTAAGCTTATCAATAAAGATGTAAATGTTAATATTAAAGAAGAGAGACGCCCTCAAGCTTCTGCGCAATTGTGTGCAGAAAACGTTGCTATGCAACTTGAGCGTCGTGTTGCATTCCGCCGTGCCATGAAAAAAGTAATTCAAGGTGCACAAAAATCAGGTGCTAAGGGTATTAAAATTTCTGTTGCTGGTCGTTTGGGCGGTGCAGAGATGGCAAGAACGGAATGGTACTTAGAAGGACGTGTTCCACTTCATACTCTTCGTGCAAAAATCGATTACGGTTTTGCAGAAGCTCATACTACATACGGTGTAATTGGTGTTAAGGTATGGATTTTCAAAGGTGAAGTTCTTGTAAAAGGTCTTGCACCTGAAAAAGAAGATGCACCTGAAAAAGAAAATACACGTAAGCCTAGAGCGCGTAAAGAGAGAGGTAAAAACTAATGTTAATGCCTAAAAGAACAAAATACAAAAAGCAGATGAAAGGCCGCAATCGCGGTGAAGCGCAAAGTGGTGCTTCTATCTCTTTTGGTGAAATTGGTCTAAAAGCGGTTGAAGCGGGTCGTATTGATTCACGCCAAATTGAAGCGGCAAGGATTGCTTATACTCGTCACGTTAAGCGTCAAGCAAAAACATGGATTCGTGTATTCCCAGATAAACCTTTAACGGCTAAGCCACTTGAAACCAGAATGGGTAAAGGTAAAGGCTCTGTGGATAAATGGGTTATGAATATTAAGCCTGGCAGAATTATTTTTGAAATGGCAGGTGTGTCTGAAGAGTTAGCGCGTGAAGCATTAACCCTTGCAATGCACAAATTGCCTTTCAAAACCAAGATTGTAACTCGAGAGAGCGAAAATGAAGTATATTGATTTAAATAGCAAAAGCGCATCAGAGCTTGCAGAATTGTTAAAAGAGAAAAAGGTTCTTTTGTTTACATTAAGACAAAAGTTAAAAACAATGCAACTGACTAATCCGAATGAGATTAAAGAAGTTAGAAGAGATATCGCACGTATTAATACGGCTATTTCTGCTCAAGTAAGGGGTAACTAATGGCTTTAAAACGAGAGATTCAAGGCGTAGTTGTTCAAAAAGCAGGCGATAAAACAATCACTGTTTTAGTTGAAAGACGCGTTATGCATCCACGATATCGTAAATTCGTGAAACGTTTCAAAAAATACCTAGTCCATGACGAGAGCAACCAAGTCAAAATCGGTGACACGGTAAGTGCTATTGAGTGCAGACCACTTTCAAAAAGAAAGTCTTTTAGACTCAGTGCTATTGTTAAAGTAGGAGTTGAATAATGATTCAAAGTTTTACAAGATTAGCAGTAGCTGATAACAGTGGTGCTAAAGAGATCATGTGTATTAAAGTTCTAGGCGGTAGTAAACGTCGTTATGCAACCGTGGGTGATGTAATCATTGCGTCTGTTAAAAAAGCATTACCAAGTGGTAAAGTGAAAAAAGGGCAAGTGGTAAAAGCGGTTATCGTTAGAACAAAAAAAGAGATCCAAAGAGAAAATGGCTCATTGATTCGTTTTGATGAAAATGCTGCTGTTATTCTTGATAACAAAAGAGAGCCAATCGGTACACGTATTTTCGGACCAGTCGGTCGTGAAGTTCGTTATGCTAACTTTATGAAAATCGTATCTTTGGCGCCGGAGGTATTATAATGGCAACAAAGATGAAAATTAAAAAAGGCGATACTGTTAAAGTAATCGCAGGCGACGATAAAGGTAAAGAGGCAAAAGTTGTTCAAGTTTTGCCAAAAACTTCACAAGTCGTTGTTGAGGGTTGCAAAGTAGCAAAAAAAGCCATTAAGCCAAGTGAGAGTAATCCAAAAGGTGGTTTTGCTAATGTTGAAAAACCAATTCATGTCTCTAATGTGGCTAAAGTAGAGGGTAAATAATGAACAGATTGCAAGAGAAATTTAATGCTGAAGTGCAACCAGCATTGGTCAAAGAGTTTAATATTGCTAATTCTATGTTGGCTCCTAAAATCGAAAAAATCGTTATCAGCGTTGGCGCTGGTGAAGAAGGTAAAGATACGAAGTTATTGCAAAATATCGTCGATACCATCTCTCTAATCGCTGGTCAAAAAGCGGTTGTTGCGAATGCTAAAAAATCCGTTGCGGGTTTTAAAGTACGTGCAGGATACCCTGTAGGGGTTAAAGTCTCCCTTCGCAAAGAGAATATGTACGCATTTTTGGATAAGCTCATTTCTGTAGCACTTCCAAGAGTAAAAGATTTTAGAGGTCTTCCGCGATCTGGATTTGATGGAAGAGCAAACTATAACTTTGGTTTAAATGAGCAATTGATGTTCCCAGAGGTTGAGTATGATAATATCATGAAAACTCACGGAATGAATATTACAGTCGTAACAACTGCTAGCAATGATAAAGAAGCATTTAGACTTCTTGAACTCATTGGTTTGCCGTTCGCAAAAGGTAAATAATATGGCTAAAAAATCAATGATTGCAAAGGCTGCTAGAAAGCCTAAGTTTCAAGTAAGAGCATACACACGATGTCAAATTTGTGGACGTCCACACTCTGTTTACAGAGATTTTGGTATCTGCAGAATTTGTCTTCGTAAAATGGCAAATGAGGGTCTTATTCCAGGCCTCAAAAAAGCAAGCTGGTAAGGAAATAGACTATGATTAATGATCTAGTAGCAGATTCTTTAACAAGAATCAGAAATGCATCAATGAGAAAACTTGATGTGACGAAGTTAATGCATTCAAAACTGGTTGAAGCAATTTTAGTTATTTTTCAGAACAAAGGTTATATCGAAAGTTTTAACGTTGTTGAAGAAGGTCCTAAAAAGTTTATCAATGTTGTTTTGAAGTATGATGCAAGAGGTGCTCAAGTTATCAATGAAGTGAAAAAGATTTCAAAACCAGGACGTAGAGTCTATAAAGGTTCTGATGAAATTAAACGCTTCAAAAATGGGTATGGTACCATTGTTGTTAGTACATCAAAAGGTGTTCTTAGTAATGACGACGCACACAAAGCAGGTCTTGGTGGCGAAGTTATTTGTAGTATTTGGTAATTGCTGTTCTTTTATGGTATTCGATATCCATTCTAAGATGTAAGCTTATCGTAGACAAGTAAAAGGAAATAAAATGTCTCGTATTGGTAAAAAACCTATTAAAATACCTGCTGGCGTTGAAGTGTCAGTAAACGGTGATTTAGTAGAGTTTAAAAAAGGTAGTGTTCAAAAAGTATTGGACACTAAGGGAAATGTTGACGTAAACGTTCAAGAGGGTGAACTTGTGTTTATTTCAAAAGGTACTGATCGTCAGAGCAGTGCTTTTTGGGGCACATACCGCGCACTTGGTCAAAATGTTATTACGGGTCTAACAGAAGGTTTTAAAAAGCAACTTGAAATTAACGGTGTTGGTTATAAAGCTGCTGTTAATGGTAAAGTTCTTGAGCTTCAACTGGGTTACTCTCATCCAATTAACTATGAATTTCCACAAGATATTCAAGTAAGTGTTGAGAAAAACGTAATCACAATTGTTGGTGATGATAAGCAAGTCGTTGGTCAAATTGCTGCTGAGATCAGAAGTTTTAGGGCTCCTGAACCGTATAAAGGTAAAGGTATCAAGTATATTGATGAGACTATTATCCGTAAAGCCGGAAAAACTTCCAAGAAGTAAGGGTAGGAAATGAGAGCAAATATTTTAAAACGAAAACTTGCATTAAGAGTTAAGCGAAAAAGAAGAGTTAGAGCTGATATTTCTGGTACAGTTGCAAGACCTAGAATTTCTCTTTTTAAATCTAATCGCTATCTTTATGCGCAGGCAATTGATGATGTTACAGGTGTTACTTTAGCAAGTGTGGATGGTAAAAAATTAGGATTTAATTCAAGTAAAGCAGCTGCAACAGAAGTTGCAAAAGCATTTGCAGATACACTAAAAGCTAAAAATTTAACTCAAGTTGTTTATGATAGAAATGGCTATTTGTATCATGGCGTAGTTGCTGCTTTTGCTGATGGCCTTAGAGCAAACGGCATAGTGCTATAAGAAAAAGAAGAGGAAAACGATTCAATGGAAAAATATAACAGAGAAGAGTTTGAAGAAGTTATCGTCAATATTGGCCGCGTAACAAAAGTTGTTAAAGGTGGTAGACGTTTTAGATTTACAGCACTTGTCGTTGTTGGAAATAAAAAAGGTCTTGTTGGCTTTGGTTTTGGTAAAGCTAAAGAGGTTCCTGATGCGATTCGAAAAGCTGTTGATGATGCATTTAAAAACATTGTCAAAGTGAATATTAAAGGCTCAACAATTGCACATGATGTTGAAGTTAAATTTAATGCAAGTCGTATTATTCTTAAACCAGCTAGTGATGGTACGGGTGTGATTGCTGGTGGTGCAACACGTCCTGTTGTGGAACTTGCAGGTATTAAGGATATTTTGACAAAGTCATTGGGTTCAAACAATGCTTCTAATGTGGTAAGAGCAACGATTAAAGCTCTTAGCATGATTAAAAGTTAAGTGAAGAAAAGGATTCAAAATGGCATTAGATAATCTTACCCCAGCAGAAAACTCTACCAAAAAGATCAAACGCGTAGGTCGTGGTCAAGGTAGTGGTATGGGAAAAACTGCTAGCCGTGGTGCTAACGGACAAAAGTCTCGTACAGGATATAAAAGAAAAAGAGGTTTTGAAGGTGGTCAACAACCTCTTCAAAGAAGATTACCAAAAGTTGGTTTTACTTCTAAAATTGAGAAACCTTATGTCATCAATATTGATAAAATTACAGCTGTTAAAGAATTAGCTGAAATTACTGTTGATGCAATTAGAACAGTTCATAAAATTTCTAGCAGCATTGTTAAAGTAAAATTGATTGGCGCAGGTGCAAAAGAACTTGCTTCAAAAATTAAAGATGAGAATGTTGTGTTTACTGGAATGAGTAGATGAATCAAGATCTCACGAGGAAGATTTTAGTTACATTGGGTTTTATTTTTGCATATAGGATTTTGGCATATGTACCAGTTCCTGGTGTAAATATAGAGGTAATTAAAGAGTTCTTCGACTCCAATAGCTCAAATGCTCTTGGTATGTTTAATATGTTCAGTGGCAATGCTGCTGAACGATTAAGCATTATCTCCTTAGGTATTATGCCTTATATTACTGCTTCAATTATCATGGAACTTCTTGCTGCTACCTTCCCTGCACTTGGTAAAATGAAAAAAGAACGTGATGGTATGGTAAAGTACATGCAGATTATCCGATACGCAACGATTGGTATTACAATTGTGCAAGCGATTGGTGTTTCTGTGGGATTAGGGGGAATGACAGGTCGATCAGGTGAGAGTGCTATTATGCTCGATATGACAACATTTTCAGCGATTGCAGCTGCGAGTATGTTAACTGGAACAATGCTGTTGATGTGGATTGGTGAACAAATTACACAAAGAGGCATTGGAAATGGTATCAGTTTAATTATTTTTGCAGGTATTGTTTCAGGAATTCCTAGTGCAATTGGTGGGACCATTAATCTTGTGAATACAGGAGAATTAAACTTTCTAGTTGTGATTGGTATCCTTCTTGTTATACTGGCTACAGTAGGTTCTATTATTTATGTTGAGATGGGTGAACGTAGGGTTCCTATTTCATATTCACGCAAAGTAGTTCTTCAAAATCAACATAAACGTATTATGAATTACGTACCTATTAAGATGAATCTTAGTGGTGTTATTCCTCCTATTTTTGCTAGTGCAATTTTGATGTTTCCATCAACGATTATGCAAGCAAGTACCAATCCAATTGTTCAAGCAATTCATGATTTTTTAAATCCAAACAGTTATGTCTTTAATGTTCTTACGTTTTTGTTTGTTATTTTCTTTGCTTATTTTTATGCATCCATTGTTTTTAATGCAAAAGATATTTCAGAAAATCTCAAAAAACAAGGTGGCTTTATACCAGGTGTTCGACCAGGAGAAAGCACGGCTTTGTATTTAAATGATGTTGCTGGAAGATTAACACTTTGGGGTTCAATTTATTTAGGATTGATTTCGACACTTCCATGGGTACTTGTCAAAGTAATGGGTGTACCATTTTATTTTGGAGGAACGGCTGTCTTAATTGTTGTTCAAGTAGCCTTAGATACGATGCGTAAAATTGAAGCACAAATGTACATGAATAAATATGAGACATTGAGTGCTGTAGGACTCTAAGATTATGGCAATAACCATTAAAAAAGCGCAAGAAATTGCAAAGCTTTCTGATGCGAATAAAATTGTTGCAAAAACACTTGAATATCTTACATGTAATATTCACCCAGGCATGCGTTTGAAAGAATTAAATGCCATGGGTGAGTCTTATATGCAAAGTTTAGGTGCTCGCCCTGCATTTAAGGGACTTTATGGTTTTCCTGCAGGGGTATGTACTTCTGTCAATGAAGTGATTATTCATGGAATACCAACGGAGTATGCACTAAAAGAGGGTGATATTATTGGCATGGATATTGGTACTGAAGTGGATGGCTGGTATGGTGATTCTGCTGTAACGATTGGTGTGGGGCAAATATCAAAAGAGGATGAATCATTAATAGCATGTGCTAAGGATGCTTTGTATTATGCTATTGATATTATTCATGCAGAGATGCGTTTTAAAGAGTTAAGCCATGCTATAGAACAGTTTATTCACGCTAGGGGATATGTCCCTCTTCGAGGTTTTTGTGGTCATGGAATTGGTCGAAAACCGCATGAAGAACCAGAATTACCCAATTATTTAGAGGGTAATAATCCTAAAAGTGGTCCTAAAATTAAAAATGGTATGGTTTTTTGTATTGAACCAATGATTTGCCATAAAGAGGGTACACCTAAAATTTTAGAAGATAAGTGGTCTGTGGTATCAACAGATGGGTTAAGAGGAAGCCACTATGAGCATACGGTTGCTATCATAGATGGTAAAGCAGAGATTTTGTCGCTATCTTGAAAGTCTAGGAGGTTAAATGGCAAAAGATGATGTTATTGAGATTGATGGGAAAGTGATAGAAGCTCTTCCCAATGCAACGTTTAAAGTTGAAGTACAGAACAGTCATGTGATTTTATGTCATATTGCTGGAAAAATGAGAATGCATTATATTAAAATAATGCCAGGGGATACCGTTAAAGTTGAGTTAACCCCGTATAGTTTGGATAAAGGGCGTATAACCTACAGATATAAGTAAAGTATTAGCTTAAATTCTGTATAATTAGCCCCTTTTGTAAAACTGTGTGAAGAATAATCGAAAAAGGAACCACTGTTTTTTCGATTGTTGGTTTGAAAACATCATCAAACCTGTGACAGTTTAACTCAAAATTCCAGTGGAAAAAAAGTTCAGGAGTCACAATGAAAGTACGACCTTCTGTAAAGAAGATGTGCGATAAGTGCAAAGTGATCAAACGAAAAAATATCGTTAGAGTCATTTGCGTAAATCCAAAACATAAACAGAGACAAGGATAATCATGGCAAGGATTGCAGGTGTAGACCTTCCAATGAAGAAAAGAGTAGAGTATGGTCTAACATACATCTATGGTATAGGTTTAACAAGTTCTAGAGCTATTTTAACAGCAACTGGAATTTCGTTTGATAAAAGAGTTCATGAACTAAGTGAAGACGATGTTGCAGCAATTCGTAAAGAAATTCAAGCAGGTTTTCAAGTAGAGGGTGATCTTCGTAAAAAAGTAGCTATGGACATTAAAGCATTAATGGACATGGGAAGTTACCGTGGACTTAGACATAGAAAAGGCTTGCCAGTTCGAGGTCAAAAAACAAAAACGAATGCGCGTACCCGTAAAGGTAAAAAACGCACCGTTGGCGCTAAAGCTAAATAACGAAGTCTCAAAGGGAAACAGATGGCAAAAAGAAAAGTAGTACGTAAAAAAGTTGTTAAAAAAAATATTGCTAAAGGTATTATCTATATCTCGGCAACATTTAATAACACTGTCGTTACTGTAACTGATGAGATGGGAAATGTTATTGCATGGAGTAGTGCAGGAAGTTTGGGTTTTAAAGGTAGCAAAAAATCTACCCCTTATGCCGCACAACAAGCTGTTGAAGATGCACTTACCAAAGCAAAAGAACATGGTCTCAAAGAAATCGGTATCAAAGTTCAAGGACCAGGCAGTGGTCGTGAAACAGCGGTAAAAAGTGCTGGTACAACAGAGGGTATAAAAGTCTCTTTCTTAAAAGACATTACTCCTTTACCACATAATGGCTGTAGACCTCCAAAAAGACGAAGAGTATAATTCTAGCTTTAGAATATACTTTTAGAAGAAAAACAGAATAAATTTTTTCGTTTATGCAATAGATTAGGAGAAAAAATGGCAAGATATAGAGGACCAGTCGAAAAGCTCGAGAGAAGACTTGGTGTTAGCTTAGCCCTTAAAGGTGAGCGAAGACTTGCTGGTAAAAGCGCATTAGATAAGCGTCCATATGCACCAGGTCAACACGGACAAAGAAGAGCAAAAATTAGTGAGTATGGACTTCAATTAAGAGAGAAGCAAAAAGCTAAATTTATGTATGGAGTTTCTGAAAAACAGTTCAGACGTATTTTTGATGAAGCAGCAAGAAAAGAGGGTAATACCGGTATTAATCTTGTTCTTTTAATTGAAAGAAGACTTGATAATGTTGTTTATCGTATGGGGTTTGCAACTACCAGAAGATTTGCGCGCCAACTTGTAACACACGGACATCTTTTAGTGAATGGAAGCAAAGTAGATATTCCTTCCTATATTGTTCGTGCAGGTGATAAAGTTGAGGTGTGTGAAAAATCTAAAAATAACCCTCAAATCAAAAGAGCGCTTGAATTAACACAACAAACTGGTATTGCACCGTGGGTTGATGTTGAAAGAGAAAAAGCAATGGGTATTTTTACACGAATACCTGAGAGAGAAGAAGTAGTTATTCCGGTTGAAGAAAGATTAATCGTTGAGCTATACTCTAAATAATAAAGTAGGTAGCATATGAAAAAAATCAATACATCAGCTTACATGCCAACTGAAATTGAGGTCGAAAATATTTCAGCAAGTAAGGTTCAAATCAGTGCCTATCCGTTTGAATCAGGTTTTGCTGTAACATTGGCACATCCTCTACGCAGATTGCTTTTAAGTAGTACCGTAGGATCGGCTCCAACGGCTGTAAAGATTGAGGGCGTAACCCATGAATTTGATAGCATGCGTGGTATGCTTGAAGATGTTGCTCTTTTTATTATTAATCTTAAAAATATTCGCTTTAAACTTAAAGGCGATGAAAAGCGTGTAGAAGTTAACTACTCTTTTTCTGGTCCACGTGAGATTAAAGGCAGTGATCTTGCAAATTCACATATTGAAATTGTTACGCCAGATGCTTATCTGGCAACAATCAATGAAGATGCAGAACTCAATTTTTCTTTGATTGTTGAAAAGGGAATCGGGTATGTCCCCAGTGAAAATATTAGAGATATAGTTGGGGATGATTTTATTGCCTTAGATGCTTTCTTTACACCAGTGAAAAGAGCTGTTTACGAAATAGAGAATGTTTTAGTTGAAGACAATCCTAACTATGAAAAAATTGTGTTTACAATTGAAACAGATGGTTTGGTTTCTCCCATTGAGGCATTTAAAAATTCACTTGAAGCAATGTATTCTCAAATGTCAGTATTTAATGGTATTTTGGATATTGCAGTGGCTCCAAAAAGTGAGAGTTCTAACGAAAATGTTGAATTGGCAAAGTTATTACAGAGCGTGGAAGAGTTAAATCTAAGCGCACGTAGTTTCAACTGTTTGGATCGAGCTGAGGTTAAATATATTGGTGAGCTTTCATTGATGAGCGAAACAGAATTGAAAGATCTCAAAAACCTAGGCAAAAAATCGTTAGAAGAGATTAGACAAGTTATGGAAGAGAGTGGTTATCCAGTAGGGTATAACTTTTCTGAAGAAACAGCGAGTCTGCTTAAGAAAAAAATTGAAGATTTAAAATCTGAAGTCAACGAGGGTTAATTTATGAGACATAAGCATGGATACAGAAAGCTTGGTCGTACTTCATCACACAGAGCAGCGTTGTTGAAGAACATGGCTATAGCGGTCATTAAATATGAAAAAATTGAGACAACACTTCCTAAAGCAAAAGAGCTTAGAGGATATGTTGAAAAATTAATTACAAAAGCTGGAGTTGGTGGTGATCACGCTCATAAGACAGTTTTTGCTGCACTTCAAGATAAAGAGTGTACCAAAAAACTTGTGAATGAAATTGCCCCTAAATATGTGGAAAGAAACGGTGGTTATACCCGTATTATTAAAACACGTATCAGAAAAGGCGATGCAGCGCCAATGGCGTTTTTAGAGCTCGTTTAATTCTTTATATTTGGGGATTTTTCCCCAATCTTCTTTGTTATCTTTCACACTCACTATTCCCTTCCTATCAAAGTCAATGCATAAATTAAGTCACTTTTAACGCAAACTATTGTTAAATTAGCTACTTTTCTATAGGAGAATTTATGATACCATTTAGCGATGAAGAGTTACTTCCTGCCGTTGAAAAATCACTTGAAAAAATTAAACCCATGTTAGCATTAGATGGCGGAGGATTAACATTACTTGGCATTAAAAAAGGGCATGTTTTTGTGCAATTACAAGGTGCTTGTCAAGGGTGTGCTTCCAGTGGGCAAACATTAAAATATGGAGTTGAACGTCAATTACGTATTGATATACACCCCGAACTTGAAGTGATTAATATTTTACCAGGGGCTGAATATGAGTTTGAAGCATTTGGAGAGTAATGAACGCACATAGTAAAAAAGGTATTGCAAAATTTTATGAAAAAAATTTTAAGGAGGCATTGTTTGAGTTTTCTTTAGCACTTAGTGAAGAACCTCAATCAAAGGAGGCTCGTATTGGTGCTATTTTATGCGATTTAGCATCACATAATGAGGAGCAAGCTTTAGCCCTTTTTGAATATTATCTTATGAACCAACAAAACTCAAGTGAATCGTTTGAAGAATTATTTCA
The DNA here is from genome assembly GCF_000265295.1 of Sulfurospirillum barnesii SES-3. Taxonomy (NCBI): domain Bacteria; kingdom Pseudomonadati; phylum Campylobacterota; class Epsilonproteobacteria; order Campylobacterales; family Sulfurospirillaceae; genus Sulfurospirillum; species Sulfurospirillum barnesii. The sequence continues at coordinate 2,037,960 of NC_018002.1, read as the reverse complement.
AGATATGATTGATTCTGTCGAAAGAAATAGTGAAAAAATAGCTCATCTTTTTAAGCACAATGATTTAGAAATGCGTATTAATGCAGAAAATGGCATTAAATATGAAGATTTCCTTGCATTAATTAACTCTCGGGGTAGTTTCAAAGAAGCTTTTGAAGATATTATGTTTTCAACAAAAGTTATCATTTCTAAAAAAGAAGATTTTGTTGATTTTCTTTCAAAATTAATGGAGAATGGTTTTGTTGAAATGTCACTCAATTACCTTGAAAGTGCTGTGACCCTTTTCCCTAATGACGAACAGCTTTTATCTTTGATTAAAAAAGTACAAAAATAGGGAGAAATTCTTTGAAAATAGCATTAGAAAATCATGCTCCATTTTTACATGTAACGGATAATTCAGCCGAATGTGATGCTTCAACGATTTTTGTTTCAACAGATCAAAATCGCTCTTATGCGCAAAAAGCAATTGAAAATGGATGTGTAAAGATTATTTCTGCCAAAGAGTGTTTATCACTTTTAGAGATTGAGGGAAAGATTAAAATTATTGGTATAACAGGTACGAATGGGAAGACGACCACAGCAGCTGCTATTTATTCTATTTTGCTTGATGTTGGCAAAAAAGTGGGATTACAAGGCACACGTGGTTGTTTTATCAATGATGTGCGTATTGAAGAGAAGAGTTTAACGACTCCTCCTATTTTGCAAACGATTAAAAATTTAAAAATGGCAGTAGAGCAAGGATGTGAGTATTTTGTCATGGAAGTGAGCTCTCATGCGATTGCTCAAAATCGTATTGATGGACTCAGCTTTGCACTCAAAATTTTAACCAATGTTACGCAAGATCATTTAGATTTTCATAAGAGCATTGAGGAGTATATTGCTATTAAGAGTCGTTTTTTTGAAGATGAAAGTTTAAAGCTCATCAATAAAGATGAACGTAATATTCGCTTTAATCGCACCAATGCTATGAGTTATGGCATAGAACATCCTGCAACGTATAAAATTTTAGCCTATTCTTTAAAAGAGGGTATCAGTGCAGCGGTTTCAAAAATTGAGAAAGTTTATGAATTTGAGTCATCAATGCATGGTTTTTTCAATCTTTACAATCTTTTAGCTGCCATTGGCGCTGTGGATATGTTAAAAGGTGCGAGTATGGAAGAGATTTGCGAAGCAGTTTCGCATTTTGGTGGTGTGGAGGGACGCATGCAAGTGGTTTCACAAGAGCCATTGGTCATTGTTGATTTTGCACACACGCCTGATGGGATGGAAAAAGTTTTAGAGAGTATGAAAGAGCGTGATGTGATTGTCGTTTTTGGAGCAGGAGGCGATAGGGATCGCACGAAGCGTCCTAAAATGGGGGCAATGGCAGAACGGTATGCTAAAAAGATTATTGTCACCAGTGACAATCCACGTTCTGAAAATCCTCAGACCATCATTGATGAAATTTTAAGTGGCATGCATGCCAAAGAATCTTTACATGTAAAGGTAGATCGTTACGAAGCTATTGAGCAAGCGCTTGTAATGCAAGGGTTGAATGATGTGGTGCTTATCCTTGGAAAAGGGGATGAAACCTATCAGGAGATTGCAGGGGTGAAGCATCCTTTTGATGATAGGGTTGTGGTTCAAGAGATTCTTGCACGATGGGCTAAGCAAAAATAGGATAAAATAAACAAATTTCTTAACTTGAATGAGGTATAAAAGCGATGACGCTAGAGATGTTATACAGTAAAATTCACAGAGCCACGGTCACGGATGCGAATTTGAACTATGTTGGGTCTATTACGATTGATAAAGAGTTAATTGAAGCGTCTCATTTAAAAGTAGGTCAAAAAGTAGAAGTGGTGAATATTAACAACGGTGAGCGTTTTACGACCTATGTGATTGAGGGACGTGCAGGTCAAAAAGATATTTGTCTTAATGGTGCTGCTGCTAGAAAGGCACATATTGGGGATAAAATTATTATTATTGCGTATGCCCATTTGAATGAAAATGAGATACAAACATTTAAACCGACCGTTGTCTTAGTGGATGAGAGCAATGCCATGGTGGAAGTAAGAGACTATATTTAATGTTTGAAAATTTTGATTTATCTAAAATGGGTGCTATGCTTGAAGAGGCACAAAAACAAGCGCAAAAGATGCAAGAAGAGGCAAGCACTAAAGAGTTTACGGCCAAAAGTGGTGGTGGGCTTGTCAGTGTGAGCATGAATGGCAATGGTGAAGTGATTGATATTACTATTGATGATTCTCTTTTAAACGACAAAGAGTCATTACAAATTTTGTTAATCAGTGCGATGAACGATGTCACAAAGATGGTTGAAGATAATAAAAAACTGGCAACAAACCAAATGCTTTCTCATTTTGGAGGATTTGGCATAAAGCCATAAGGAGCGTGAGTGAAACGTATTACTCTTTTTTTTCTTAGCATAGCGTGTATTCTTTTTGCAGCGGATGCCCCTATCGTTGCCAATAAAGCAGAGTTTGTGTATCCTGATTTTTCACAGTGTTATGAAAAAAACAAAGGCTCCATTGTCTATTTTGGAAATACCCGAGCGATTGCTTTGAGTGAAAAGTATGCGGTTGCCTATTCCAAAGAGAAGCCCAGCGTTGCTTATGCTAAATATGATTATCTTTCGCATCTCTATCTGTTTGAGTCGCCAAAACCTTTAATGCCTATGAAACTAAAAACGACAGCAGAATTAAAATTAGGCGAATGGCTTGGAAGCATGACGGACAAATCTATTATTGCGGTCAATGCTTCAAAAATAGGAAAAAGTGCCAATGAGTTTTTTGAATTTGGAGGCGTGGGCGAAGTCAATGCCATTGTGGGTGGCTTGTGCTGTGAAATGTATGGCTTAGGCATTGGTGATAAATTTTTTATTGGTAGTGAAGCATTGGAGCAGTTTATGCTCGGGAAAAGTGCTTCTTTTTCAGAATTAGGAGTGCGCATTGTCGATGGTAATGAGAGTGTTATCGTTGATTTTGTTGACCCTCTTTTTAAAGAGGCACGTTTAAAAGCAGGTGATAAAATCACCCTATTAAATGGAAAAAAAGTGACCAATGTCAGTGAGTTTGGTGAAGCACTGAAAAGTTTTAAAGATTTAAGTAAGGTGAGCGCTCAAATTCAGCGGGATAATGCATGGATTGAAGAGAATATCTTAGCACCAAAAGTGGAAGCTAAAAAAGTGGAAGCACCTAAAGTGAAAAAAACACCGCCTCCTAAAAAAGAGAGTTATTTACAAACTAAAGGCTTTAAGTTTGACAATGATCTTAAAATTATTGGCATTGAGCGAGGTTCCTTTGCAGAAAAGAGTGGTCTTAAAATCGGAGATCGTTTGATGCAAATTGATCGAGTTCCTATGGAGCGTGTGTCTGAAGCTGACGCATATTTAGCGAAAAATCGTGCACATGATATGAGTTTGCTCTTTGATCGTGATGATTTTCAATTTTTTGTTACCTTAAAACGTTAAAAGGGATCGTTTGAGTTCTAAAATTTTAGTTGAAACATTTGAAGCTTTTTTAAAAAAAGAGCTTCCTACTGTCGAGAGTTTCCACCCTCATTTTAACCGTGCGCTTAGCGAAATGCTTGATGTGGGAGGTAAACGTTTTCGCCCACTTTTGCTCTTAAGTGTTGTTGAATCTTCTTCTCCTTTATTGCTTGAAAATGCTTTACATGTAAGTTTGGGCTTAGAGATGATGCATACGTATTCATTGATTCATGATGATCTTCCTTGCATGGATAATGCGCAGTTAAGAAGAGGGCATCCGACTTTACATGTAAGCTATGATGAAACAACGGCTGTGTTAGTTGGTGATGCGCTTAATACCCATGCGTTTTATAGAATAGCCAATGCCCCTTTGAGTGCCGAAACTAAGATTAAACTTGTTTCCATTCTCTCAGGTGATGCGGGTATTTTTGGTATGGTTCTAGGGCAAGCGATTGATTGTTTTTTTGAAGACAAACGTTTGGATGTGGAACAACTAAGCTTTTTACATGTACATAAAACAGCCAAACTTATTGCAGCATCTCTTCTTATGGGAGCTGTGATTTGTGAATTGGATAAGGCAACGCAAGAGACACTGTACCAATTTGGATTAAAATTAGGGCTTTTGTTTCAAGTGCAAGATGACATTATTGATGCGACATTGAGTCCTGAAGAAGCGGGAAAGCCTATCCAAAATGATAGCCACAAAAACTCTTTTGTCAATCTTTTAGGCTTAGATGGTGCGTTGATGGAAAAAGAGAGGCTCTTGCGTGAGTTGGAGGAAGAATTAACAAAGCTTGAAGCACCTTTGGCAAAAAGGCTTCAAGGTATTATGAATGATTATTTTAAAGTTTGATTGAGGAAGAGAAATGGAAAATAAAACGTTATTAAAAAAACAAGCCGATACAATACGCTTTTTAGCAGCAGATATGGTGCAACGTGCCAATAGTGGGCATCCAGGTGCACCGATGGGACTTGCTGATATTGTGACTATTTTGGCTAGACATATTCATCATAATCCCAAAAATCCAAAATGGATGAATCGTGACCGTTTAGTTTTTAGTGGTGGACATGCCTCCGCGCTTGTTTATTCATTTTTACATTTGAGTGGGTATGATTTAAGCATTGAAGATTTAAAAAATTTTAGACAACTAGGCAGTAAAACACCAGGGCATCCAGAATACGGTGATGTGCCAGGCGTTGAAGTGACTACAGGACCTTTAGGGCAGGGTATTTCTAATGCCGTTGGTTTTGCTATGGCGGCAAAGTATGCTGCAAATATTTTGAACAAACCTAGCGCAGAAGTCATCTCCCATAAAGTCTATTGTTTGTGTGGCGATGGTGATCTTCAAGAGGGCATTAGCTATGAAGCGTGTTCTTTAGCGGGGCATTTAGCTTTAGATAATTTAGTGGTTATTTATGATAGCAATGCTATTACCATTGAGGGTGATACTTCGATTGCGTGGAGCGAAGATGTAAAGCATCGTTTCGAGGCACAAGGATGGGAAGTTTCACGTATTGATGGGCATGATTATGATGAAATTAATGCTGTGTTAGAGCAAGCAAAAGAGCAAACAAAACCCTATTTGATTATTGCAGATACGATTATTGCTAAAGGTGCGTGTGAGATGGAAGGAAGCCATCATGCGCATGGGGCTCCTCTTGGATGTGATGAGATTAAAAATGCAAAAATCAAAGCAGGATTTGATCCTGAGCAAAGTTTTGTTGTGGATGAAGATGTCAAAGCACGCTTTAGTTGTGCTCTTGAAAAAGGAGACCTTGCAGAAGCGCAATGGAATACACTTATTAAAAACAGTCTTACTCCTGAGCAAAAGGAACTTTTTGAAGCCCTTTTAAATCCTGATCTCTCAAAAATTGAGTGGCCTAATTTTGAGAGCGATGTGGCAACACGTGATAGTAATGGAAAAATCCTCAATGCGATTGCCAAAGCACTTCCTAGCTTTTTGGGAGGAAGTGCCGATTTGGGACCTTCCAATAAAAGCGAATTAGCAGGCATGGGAGATTTTCCATTTGGACGCAATATGCACTTTGGTATTCGTGAACATGCGATGGGTGCTATTATTAACTCATTTGCTTTGTATGGGCTTTTTATTCCCTATGGCGCAACATTTTTTATTTTTAGTGATTACATGAAGCCTTCGGTTCGTTTAGCGGCACTCATGAAACTTAAAAATTTTTATATCTGGACACACGATAGCATTGGTGTGGGAGAAGATGGACCAACGCATCAGCCTATTGAGCAACTCAGTCAATTTAGAGCGCTTCCAAACTTTTATGTCTACCGTCCGTGTGATGGCAGAGAAAATGTAAAAGCATGGCAAAAGGCACTTGGTATGCAAGCACCAGCAGCGTTTGTTTGTTCTCGCCAAAAACTAAAAGCACTCAAAGATGATAGAGCTTATGGTGATGTTGAAAATGGCGGTTATTTACTGACAAAGCGTGAGAATGCTACGCTTACTTTGATGGCAAGTGGCAGTGAAGTCTATCTTGCGCTTCAAGTGGGGTGTCGTTTGGCAAAGTTGGGTGTGAATGCCAATATCGTCAGTGTGCCATGTTTTGATTTATTGGTTGAGCAAGAAAAAGCATACATTGCAACCATTATTGATCCTAAAACAAAAGTCATTGCGATTGAAGCGAGTGCAGGGAATGAATGGTACCGCTTTGCCGATGAAGTTATTGGGATGAAACGTTTTGGTGCGAGTGCTCCAGCAGAGCTTTTATTTGAAAAGTTTGGTTTAACACCTGAGCGTGTAACTCAAACTGTATGTGGTTTTTTAAATATGCCGTATGAAGATACGAGCATTACATGTAAAAATTAATATGAAAAAAGTGATTGTTTTTGATTTAGATGGCACGCTCCTAGATACGCTAGAAGATATTGCTATCAGTGCTAATTTTGCCTTGAAAAGTCTGGGTTTTCAAGCAGAAGAGCATGATAAATACCGTTATTTTGTGGGGGAGGGTGTTTTTAAACTGTTTGAAAACATTTTTGCCTCCAATCCTCAAGAAAAAGAGACGATTCAAAAGGCAGTTGGATTGTTTGAGTCGCATTATACAAAGCAGTTTCATCAAAATACAACGTTGTATGAGGGGGTAAGTAAAATGCTTACCTTTTTACACGCTCGTGGGTTTAAGATGGCAATTCTTTCCAACAAACCTGATAGTTTCACAAAAATGTGTGCAGTAAAATACTTACGCCAATGGGATTTTGAAGTGGTCTTTGGTGTTAGGGAGGGTGTGCCTAGAAAGCCAGACCCTAGCGCTGCTTTAGAAATTTGTGAGCTTTTACATGTAAAGCCTGAGGCGTGTTATTACTTGGGTGATACGATGATTGATATGCAAACGGCAAACCGCGCAGGCATGATAGCTTTAGGTGCATTATGGGGTTTTAGGGATGAGGCTGAACTAAGAGAACATGGTGCGAAGTATTTACTGAAAACACCCAGCGAGGTCATAAAGCTCCTCACTGAAGTGTGAAAGTTTAGGATTTAAATTTTCCTAATTCGTTGTTAAGATTTTCTGTCATAGCGTGGAGATGTTCACTGGCTTGTGAGACATTATCAATGCTGGTAACATTCTCTTTTGAAATAACATTAATTTTCTCAATTTCCTCGACCATTCCCTTAATTTGGGTTGCGGTATGAACAAAGTTGTCTACCGTGGCATGTGCATCTTGAATGGTTTTTTGGATGGTTGTGTCAATGGTATTCATGCCTTTTTGCAGTTCAATCGAAATGGAAGCTAGGGTATTCACTTCTGCTGCATTGTGTGAAATATCGGTATTGGCATCCATAATGGACTGCACCACGACATTAATGGTCGCATCAATCTCCACTAAGCTTTTTTGGGTTCGCTCAGCTAATTTTCGTACTTCATCGGCAACCACCGCAAAACCACGTCCATGCTCTCCTGCTCGTGCGGCTTCAATCGCAGCATTAAGTGCGAGTAAATTGGTTTGATCGGCAATATCACGAATAATGCTTAAGACCTCTTTGACTTCATTGGCATTGTGGCTTACGGAATTAAGGCGTTCAGCTAAACTTTGCTCTTTAATGGCCGTCTCTTGCATGGTACGTTCGAGGTATTCGGCTTGACCTTTTACCTGATTAATATCTTCTTGTGTTTTGCGTAAGGCTTCTTGTGAAGCAGTTGCTTTGACAACAGAGTTTTCAATAGCGCTGGTAAGCGCAATTCCACTCTCTTTTGTGTTACTTACAATGCGAGCTTCAGCATCCACATTTCTTACCACTTCAGAGGCTGTGCGAGAGAGCTCTTCTGAAATCGAGGCATTTTCATTACTAATCTCTTTAGATTTTTTAACAATTTCATGAAGTTTTTCAATAAATCGATTAATGTTTCCAGAGACTTGTCCAAACTCATCTTGATTGTTCGCCTGTAATCTTTGTCGCAAGTCGCCCTCTGAGCTGGAGAGGTCTTTGACCACATTATTGAGTTGATCAAGAGGTTGAAGAAGGATCTTAATCAGAAAAACCATAATACCCACAGAAACCACAAGCATTAGTAGCCCTATAAAAAAAAGCTCTTTGACTTGTGCATCTAAAAAGGCATACGCCTTTTCTTTTTCAAAAACAATGCCTGGAATCCAGTTGGTTTCAGTAGATGCTTTGTAAGCAAAAAGTTTATCACTATCTAAATGAAACTCAATTAGTCCATCCGCATCTCCTTTGAGCTTTGCTGCTAAAACAGACTCTTTGCCCAAGCGCTCAGCATCTGGATGGGCTATAACTGTTTTTTTAGCATCTAAAAGCATACCATAGCCACCATCTATTTTAACATCACTCACAGCTTTGACAACGCGAGTTAAGTCAAACATAGTAGCAACCGCACCAATAATTTGCCCATTTTTAACAATAGGTGCCGTAATCGCAATTAAATTAATCGGTTCAGCCGTACCTACATAAATATCAGTAACAGCAGCTTGTTTTGTTGACATCGCAAGGGTGTACCATGGGCGTTTTCGAGGGTCAAAACCTGCTTTTGGTATGGTCTTACTTCCGTAAATCATTACCCCAGTTTTTTCAAACCCTACAAAGCTGTCTTTGCCCCCTGTTGTTTTGGTTGCTTCTTGTAAAATGGTCTTTATTTGCGCTTCACTCATTTCTTCCATATCGCTTAGCGTTCTTGCTGAACTGCTTAGAATATTTTTTTGCCCTGATAGCCAAAGATCAATATAATCGGTTAGAGAACGTGATGCCATTTGAAGATTTGCTTCAACTTGTGTGATGCTGTTTTTCTTTGTATCTATATAGCTTACAATACCAAATGCAGCAAGACTGATACAAATTAACAGTGAGATGATGAGGGTGACTTTGGTTTTAAAGTTCATCATACCTTCCTTTGTGTGGTTTTTAAATTTTAAAACAAGTGTTTCATTTAGTATAGCACAAACTTGAAGCGTAAAATGAGACGTTTTGTAAATTGTGGTAGATAAATGTTATGTGTGTGAGAAAAGAGAAACGTCAGTAAGAACTTTTGCTTCTTACTGACCTGAACATAGAAGCTATGACTTAAACTTGCCCAGTTCATTGTTAAGATTTTCTGTCATTACATGTAAATGCTCGCTGGCTTGTGAGACGTTATCGATGCTCGTGACATTTTCTTTGGAGATAAGATTGATTTTTTCAATTTCATTGACAATATGTTTGATGCGTTTTGCGGTTTCCATGAAACTCTCAACAGTGACGTGCGTGTTATTTGCAGTTTCGTGAATGATAGAAGCGATGGCGTTCATTTCCTCTTGTAGCTCCACAGAAATTGTTGCTAAGGCGTTGACTTCTGTTGCGTTACTTGCAATTTCAGTGTTTGCATCCATAATAGATTGCACCACGACATTGATAGTCGCATCAATCTCCACTAAGCTTTTTTGGGTTCGCTCAGCCAGCTTTCGTACTTCATCCGCAACTACAGCAAAGCCACGCCCATGCTCACCCGCGCGTGCGGCTTCAATCGCAGCATTGAGTGCGAGCAAATTGGTTTGATCAGCAATATCTCGAATAATCCCTAAAATATCCTTGACTTCATTGGCATTGTGGCTGACGGTGTTTAGTTTTTCTGCTAAGTTTTGCTCTTTGAGCGCTGTGGATTGCATGGTATTTTCAAGGTATTCGACTTTGGTTTTGACTTTAGTTATATCGGTTTGGGTTTGTTGTAAGACATTTTGGGAATTTTTTGCTTTTTCCACAGAGTTTTCTATGGCTGAAGTCAGTGCCAAACCTTCTTCTTTGGTACTTTCAACAATTTTAGATTCCATATCCACATTTTTACCCACCTCCGTCGCTGTACGGGAGAGCTCTTCAGAGATAGAAGCATTTTCATTACTGATGGTTTTTGATTTTTTAACAATCTCATGGAGTTTCTCAATAAATTTATTGATATTGCCTGAGACTTGTCCAAACTCATCATTGTGTTTTACATGTAAACGTTGGCTAAGATCTCCATCGCTGCTTGAAAGTACTTGTACCACACCATTGAGACTATCTAAAGGCTGAAGTAGTTTTTTAATAAGGACGATCATAATACCAATAGAGAGTACAAGCATGATAAAACCCATTATGATAAGCTCTTTTACTTGGTCAGCTAAGAAACTGTAAGCAGCTGATTTATCAAATGAGATTGCGGGTATCCATCCTGTTTGTGTTGAAATTTTATAGGCAAATATTTTTTCAATACCATTAAAAGTGTAGTTAATAATTGCCTCTTGATTATCCCCAAATTGTTGTGTTAATTCTGGTACCAATGTAGCAAGATCTTTACCTAAGAGCTCTTTATTGGGGTGTGCGATTAAAACACCTTTGGTGTCAGTAAGGATGCCATAGCCCCCATTAAAATTAATATCTGAAAGTGTTTTAAAAAGCGTATCCAATGCAATATTGCTTGCAACAACACCTATTAGTGTGTTATTGTGAAAGATAGGTGCCATGATGGCAACAACATATTTCTTGCTACTAGCACTCATATAGGCATCACTTGCACCTACTTGCTTTGATGTTTTAGCGGCGATATACCAAGGACGTTTTCGTGGATCAAAGTCTGCTGCAACTTTTGCTCCACTTCCATAAAGCATTTTACCGTCTTCGAATCCGATGAAAGAATCAAGCCCTCCAACAGTTTTTGCAAGCTCTTGAAGTATATGCCTAAGTTCTTCATCGCTGAGTGTGGACATGTTTGAGAGTGAACGTGCCGTTGCATCGACAACATCTTTTTTAGAAGCAATCCACAAATCAATATAATCGCTCAACGAGCGTGATGCCATTTGGATGCTAGATTCTACTTGAATAACGCTATTCTTCTTTGTATCCATGTAACTAAAAAAACCAAAAATACTAAGGCTAAGAAACATAAGAAGTGCAATGCTTAAAGTTACTTTTGTCTTAAAATTCATGACAAACCCCCTCGTTGAAATATACTTAAAAAAAGTATAACATTTTTGCGTTGCAAAGACGTTTTAAATTATTAAAAATATGAGGAAAAGTGTATTTTAATGTAAAACGCCCAAGCACAAAAGAGATGCTTGAGCGAAGTAAAGAGTGCGTTAAGACTTAAATTTACCGAGCTCATTGTTGAGATTTTCGGTCATGACATGTAAATGCTCAGAGGCTTGTGAGACATTATCAATGCTTCCCACATTCTCTTTAGAAATCACATTGATTTTTTCTATTTCATCGACAATGGTTTTAATCTTAGAAGCGGTGTCAATAAAGTCATTGACCGTATGGTGAGAATCATCAATGGTTTTATGAATAATATCAGCCACACTGTTCATACCATCTTGCAGTTCAATAGAGATAGAAGCTAGCGCATTCACCTCTTGTGCATTTGTGGTAATATCGGTATTGGCATCCATAATAGATTGCACCACCACATTAATGGTCGCATCAATCTCCACTAAGCTCTTTTGGGTTCGCTCAGCTAGTTTTCGTACTTCATCGGCTACCACCGCAAAACCACGTCCATGCTCTCCTGCTCGTGCGGCTTCAATGGCAGCATTTAGGGCTAGAAGATTGGTCTGATCGGCAATATCTCGAATAATGCCTAAAACATCTTTGACTTCATTAGCATTGTGGCTTACTGTATTAAGACGCTCTGCTAAGTTTTGCTCTTTAAGCGCAGTCGCTTGCATGGTATGTTCTAGGTGTTCCACTTTACTTTTAACATCAGAGATGTCTTTTTGGGTATCAGAGAGTGCTTGTTGAGACGCTTTGGCTTTAAGCACAGAGGTTTCAATACTTTTTACCAAAGCAATGCCCTCTTCTTTGGTATGTTCTACAATACGAGATTCTGCATCCACGTTTCGTACCACTTCTGAAGCCGTACGAGAGAGCTCTTCTGAGATAGAAGCATTTTCATTACTGATGGTTTTTGATTTTTTAACAATCTCATGGAGTTTTTCAATAAACTTATTGATATTACGAGAGACTTGTGCAAACTCATCATTGGCTGTAGCTGAGAGTCTTTGTCTTAAATCTCCCTCTGAACTGGAAAGCTCTTCTACCACACTGTTAAGATTATCAAGGGGTTTGAGCAAGGTTTTAATCAAAATTACCATAATCCCTATGGAGAGAATGAGCATAATGATACCTACAAAAAGCTGCTCTTTGACTTGGGTGTTTAAGAAAGAGTAAGCAGTGGCTTTATCAAAACTAATACCTGGTCTCCAACCGCTCTCTTCGGAGACTTTAAAGGCGAAGATTTTATTGGATCCCTCTAATGTGTATTCCAGCAGTCCCTCTTTTTTCGTTGCAAACTCTTTATTTAAAGCCTCTTTCATGGAAGATTCTTTGCCGAGTAACTCTTTATTAGGGTGAGCTACAATGACATCTTTTGTATCCAAAAGCATGCCATAGCCACCGTTGAAATTAATATCACCAATGACTTTAAAAAGCGAAGCTAACTCAATATCAATGGATACAACACCTACGAGTGCGTTGTTACGATAAATGGGAGCCATAACGCTTACCAAATAGGCTTTAATAGAAGAGCCCATATAGGCATCGGTAATTGCAGGTTTGCCTACACTTTTAGCTTGTTTGTACCAGCCTCTTGCTCGTGGATCATACCCATCAGCAGGCTTCTTCCCACTGTCATAAATCATCTTACCATCTTCATAGCCTACAAACGATTGAACTGCCCCTAGAGATTTTGTCAACTCTTTAAGCCGTTCTTTCAGTTCCATATCATCCATCTGAGGATTAGATGCAAGGGTTCGTGCGACACTTTCAACTGCATTTTTCTTCGACAAAATCCACAAATCAATATAATCTGTGAGTGAGCGTGATGCCATTTGAAGGCTTTGTTCTATTTGTACCACACTGTTTCGTTTGGTGTCAATATAACTAAAAAACCCAAAAAATATTAAACTCAATGCCATAAGCACTGCTATGGTCACTGTGATTTTTGTCTTAAAATGCATAAATGACTCCTTTGGAATTTTGAAAAGTTTAATTTAATTTTATAATTTCAAAAAGACTTAAAAAAGACTTTTGTTTTCTTTTACATGTAAAGGAAGTATAACGTAAAAATATTTCCGATTGATGACACACGTTTTAGCCTATTTTTGAGGGTTATATGCCTAAAGAAACAACAAGCATAGTTTTGTTACAATCACCTCTAAAACTACATTTCGAGGATCTGCATTATGTTACTTTTGACGCCTGGCCCAACCCCTGTTCCTGAATCTGTTCGTGTAGCAATGAGCACGCCTACCATTCATCATAGAACGCCTGAATTTGAGGCAATTTTTGGAAAAGCACGTACGTATTTGAAAACACTTTTTGACATGGAAGAGGTGCTAATCTTAGCTTCTAGTGGAACAGGTGCAATGGAAGCATGTGTGCTTCACTTGTGTCAAAGTAAAGCGATTGTGGTAAATTCGGGTAAGTTTGGTGAGCGCTTTGGAAAGATTTGTGCGGCATACAACAAGCCCTTTGTCGAAATTAAAAACGAATGGGACACGCCTGTGAGTGTGGATGCCATTGTTGAACTTGTGAAAAATGATGCTAGCATTGATGCGGTCTGTATGCAAGTGTGTGAGAGTGCGGGTGGACTTCGTCATCCTATCGAAGCGGTGGCAAAAGCCGTGAAAGCGATTCGCCCAAATGTTATGATTATTGCCGATGGTATCACAGCAGTAGGTGTTGAAAAAGTTGAGACTACTCACATTGATGCTTTGATTTCAGGAAGTCAAAAAGCCTTAATGCTTCCACCAGGTCTTGCGTTTATTGGTTTAAATACCAAAGCATTGGAGATCATTGAAAATGGGGGTGTTGGGTACTATTTCAATCTTAAGACAGAGCTTAAAAATCAACGTAAAAACACCACTGCATGGACAGCTGCAACCACGCTTGTCATTGGATTGGTTGCAATGTGTGAATTGATTGAGGCGGAGGGTGGCTTAGAAAAACTGTATGCGGATACCCAAAAAAGAGCGATGGCAACCAATAAAGCTTTGCACGCTTTGGGGCTTCGTATTTACCCAAAAGTTCCTGCTAAGGCTATGAGTGCAGTATTGCACGATGATGCGAGTAAGATTCGTAAAATTTTGAAAAGTAAATACGGTGTCAATATGGCGGGAGGACAAGACCACATTAAAGAGACGCTCTTTCGAATCAACCATATGGGATTGGTGCATGTGTATGAAACAGCATGGACACTCAATGCGGTTGAGATGGCACTTTCTGAACTCTCGCTTCGCCCTTTTGATGGGACTGCCAATCGGGTCTTTACCCAAGAATTTTATCAAGGCTAATGCATGATTTATGAGCATGAAATACCCACAGGAAGCAAGCTTTATTTTGGGCAAAGTGCCACATTAAAGCGAAAATTGGAGCGTGTTGCCAGTGAACTCTTGTATGAGGCAGGATTTCAAGAGATTGTGACGCCATTTTTTTCCTATCATCAGCACCAAAGTATTGATGAAAAAGAGTTGTTGCGCTTTTCGGATGAGCAAAATCATATTGTCTCTTTGCGTGCAGATAGTACGATGGATGCCGTGCGTTTGGTTACCAAACGAGTGGGTAGAAGCACAAGCCATTCAAAATGGTTTTATATTCAGCCTGTTTTTCGCTACCCCAGTCATGAAGTGCATCAAATTGGTGCGGAGCTCATTGGGGAAGAAAATTTGGCATTAAGCCTTCATACAACCTTTGCGCTTTTTTCAAAATTTGAGCTTGAACCTCTTTTACATGTAAGCAATATTCAGATTCCAAAAATTTTGGCGCAGATGCTCGATTTGGATTTGAGTGTGTTTGAAAAGGGTGAACTTCAAAAACTTTTAGCCTTTAATATTCCATGGCTGACGAAGCTTACATGTTTACAAAGTCTCGAGGAATTGGATGAAGTGATTAACGATGTGCCCGATGAGCTGAAAAAAGAGCTTGAAAAACTTAAAGAACTCTCAACGCAACTTTCATATAAAAATCTTGTCTTTTCCCCTTTGTACTATGTGAAAATGCGTTATTATAATACGCTGTTTTTTAGATTTATTGATAAGAATTTTACGCTGGGTGTAGGTGGAAGTTATGACTGTGAGGGCATTGCTTCGAGTGGGTTTGGATTGTATACGGATAATTTAATTGAAATACTAATGAAAAGAGATGGACAGTAGATGAAAGCAGATATGATTGTAGGGATTCAGTGGGGTGATGAGGGTAAAGGGAAAATTGTTGATTTGATGGCACAAGATTATGATGTGGTCTGTCGGTATCAAGGCGGACACAATGCAGGACACACCATTTGGGTAGATGGTGTACGTTATGCGTTGCATCTCATCCCTTCTGGTATTTTAAATCCAAAAGCGATCAATATCATTGGTAATGGTGTGGTGGTTTCACCTGAGGCATTGATTAAAGAGATGGCGCAGTTTACAGAGCTTGAAGGGCGTTTGTTTGTGAGCGATAAAGCGCATATGATTTTAAATCATCACATCCTAATTGATCAAGCTAAAGAAAAATTACGTGGTGAAAAAGCGATTGGGACAACAGGTCGTGGTATTGGACCGAGTTATGGTAGTAAAATTGAACGCAGCGGACACCGTTTGGGAGAGCTTAGAGACACGACAAAATTGGCAACTTCTTTGGTAGAGTTTTACGATGAAAACAGAGCCCTTTTTGGTGCATTAGACATTGTTACTCCCTCTTACGATGCTCTAAAACGTGAACTTGATGGTTATGCTAAAGTACTTCTACCTTTTTTAAGCGATACCACACAAATGGTATGGGGCTTATTGGATGCGAAGAAAAAAGTGCTTTTAGAAGGCGCTCAAGGAACTATGCTTGATATTGACCATGGAACCTATCCGTTTGTCACCAGCTCAAACACCATTAGTGCAGGGGCATGTGTGGGTTTGGGACTTAATCCTAAAGATATTGGTAAAGTCACAGGTATTGTAAAAGCGTACTGTACCCGTGTGGGCAATGGTCCATTTCCTACAGAAGATTTTGGAAAAGAGGGTGATCAGCTTCGTGAAAAAGGGAAAGAGTTTGGTACATCCACAGGTCGTCCACGACGTTGTGGGTGGTTTGATGCAGTAGCGTGTCGTTATGCCAGTCGTATTAATGGCTGTGATGATTTAGCGATTATGAAATTGGATGTTTTAGATGGATTTGAAACCATTAAAGTATGTGTGGCTTATGAAATGAACGGCGTACGTGTGGAAACTTTACCTGAAGATTTGGAAAATATTGTGCCAATTTATGAGGAACTCCCAGGTTGGGAGAGTGTTGTAGGGTGTCGTAAGTTTGAAGAACTTCCCGATACTGCGCAAGCGTATATCAAACGTATTGAAGTTTTAACAGGGACAAAAGTAGGCCTTATTTCAACCAGCCCCGATAGGAACGATACGATTATTTTATAATCTTTACATGTAAAGGTATTTGAATGAAAAGTCAGTTCTCTAAGATTGCTAAAATTCGCAAACAAAAGCGTGATAGTATTGAGCGAGAACTGATAAAAAGCCAAAATAAAGAACGTCTGCTTCGTCATAAAATCAGTGCGTTGTATGAAGATATAGCCCATGTACAAATGCCTAAAGAGGGTTTAATATCCCTTTTTTTGATGGTCAGTGAACAAAAGAGTCTTTTGGGTCGTGAAAAAAAACGCTACGAGCAAGAATTGGCGAGTGTTTTACATGTAAGCAAAACACTGCAAGCAGAGTATCAAAAAGCACACGTGGAGTATGAAAAAATAAAATACCTCGAAGAGCAAGAACTTCAAGCCGTGATGGAAAAGATGAAACGTGAAGAACAGCTCTATTTGGATGAAATATCGACCATGTTATTTGCAGGTGAAATGAACCACAAAGGAAGAAAATGAGAGCTCTTTGGATGCTTTTAATGGCAACACTTTTATGCGCTGAAACGATTGATTGTAGACAAATTTTTGAAGAACGCAAAAGTGAGCTTTTAAAAGAAATTGAGAAGATTGATGAAGCCAGACAATCCTTTGAAGCCTTGCAAGCTGCCACCAATACTCTTTTTGAAAAACAAAAAACGACACTTCAAGAAAAAGAGGGAAATCTTGCAAAAACAAAAGAAGAGATAGAAGCGAAAGAAAAAAATATTGCCTTAATGCTAGAAGAAAATAAAAAGCTTTTAGAGCAAATTGAAGCGAAGAAAAACGATAAACTCGATGAAACATATGTTAAAATGAAAGATGCTTCTGCTGCTGCGATTATTGAAAAGCTTCCTGTGCATGAAGGAGCTGCTATTTTATTCACATTACCCCCTAAAAAAGTCTCACAAATTATGGCAAAAATGGATCCTCAAATTGCTTCTGAAATAACCCAAAGCCTTAAAAAAGGCCCACCTTTTGTCGAAAACAACGAAACCAAAGAGTGACAAAACCCTTACAAATTTTTCTCTAAACAGATATTTACCTTAGCTTAGATACAATGTGTGAAAATTCAGAAGTAAGGTTTATGGATGAAAATTAGATTGCCTCATGCCCCTTATATAGCCAATAAAATAGCGATCGATATTTTAAATTGCGGATTTGTTACCATGTTCAAGGGTTTGGAGCCTGTTGTCAAAGTTGCAGAAGATTTGATTGTTGAAGATATTAAAAAAGAGATCGCATTGGAAGAACGTGTGGTTGAAATTTTAGACCAAAATGAAGACGAGATGGAATTTCAGCGTGTCGATAGACGCAATATGTTTTGGTTGATTAAGAAGAAATTGGCTCAAGAGTTTGGTGTCATTTTATCGTACGAAGATAGGTACAATGAAATAGCGCATAAAATTTTAGAGACGTGTTGGAAACAAGGATTAATCGAGTATTCTGTCACTGAAAACCGCATTAAAAATATTGTCTACAGTGCGATAGAGAGTTATGTGGCGCATTTTCAAGAGATTGAAAATGAGGTTGCGGATAAAATTGCAAACTACAAACGTAAATTAGTGCCTGGTTCAGAAGAGTATGATTTAATTTTTGAGAAGCTTTATGAAGAAGAGTTAAGAAGAAGAGGAATGTTGTCATGATGTTAAAACCTGTATGGATTTATCTTGAAAATGGTGTTTTTCTAGAAGCGAAAAGCTTTGGTTTTGAGGGCTCAAAAACAGGTGAAATTGTTTTTAATACCTCTATGAGTGGGTATCAAGAGATTATGAGTGATCCGAGTTATGCAGGGCAGTTTATTGTTTTTACGATGCCTGAAATTGGCATTGTTGGGTGTAATGATAATGACATGGAAAGTAAAGCCGTGCATGCCAGCGGTATGTTTGTTAGAAGCCTCAATGAGATGCCCTCTAACTTCCGCTCAACCGAGGATTTACCCACGTTTTTAAAAAAGAATCAGAGCATGGGGATTTGTGACATTGACACACGTTATTTGACGAAAATGATTCGTGATGGTGGTCCTAAAATGATGATTGCATCCACCGAAGTGAGTGATGTAGCAACGCTAAAATCAATGCTAGAAGCAAGCCCTCGTATTGAGGATGTTAATTACATTGAAAAAGTAAGCACACCTAAATCCTATTTACATGTAGAGGGTGTGTGGAACGCAGAAGCTCAAACATACAACAAGACGCCTCATCGCATTGGTAAGAAAATCTTAGCAGTTGATTTAGGCATTAAACGCAATATTTTAAATGAGTTATGTGAAGCAGGTTTGGATGTTGAGGTCATAGCGCATGATTTTAGCGCAGAGGATGTAATTGCTCGTTATAAAAAAGGTGAAATTCAAGGACTCTTTTTATCCAATGGTCCTGGGGATCCTTTGATTTTGAAAAATGAAGCAGCCCAAGTTAGGCAATTAATCGAAGCAAAAGTGCCTATGTTTGGTATCTGCTTAGGACATCAATTGCTTTCAATTGCACATGGTTATCCCACATACAAGTTGAAATTTGGGCAACATGGTGGTAATCATCCTGTTAAAAATACAAAAAACAACGTGGTTGAAATTACCACGCAAAACCACAACTATAATGTCCCTGATACAATTTGTAAAATTGCACGTATCACACATGTCAATCTTTTTGACAATACCATTGAGGGACTTGAATACAATGATGCTCCCATCTTCTCTGTGCAACACCATCCTGAGGCAAGTTCTGGTCCTCAAGAGAGTCGGTATATTTTTAAAGAGTTTGCTAATAGACTTTAAATCAACGTATTGTACGTACTTTTTTATCTTTACATGTAAAGAAGTGCGCCATAATCTTTAAGGAGCAGTGCTATAAACGCTATTGATGTAACCGCTATTATTAGTGTTGCCTTTTTGGGCAGTTTAGGGCATTGTATTGGAATGTGTGGAGGCTTTGTTATGGCGTATAGTAGTGCCAAAATTGACTCCTCCTCTTCCTCCGCACATCAGTTTCTTTCTCATGTTATTTACAATATTGGACGTATCAGTGCGTATGTTCTTTTAGGAACGCTCTTTGGTGCATTGGGTCTTTTATTTACATTTTCAGCGCAAATAAGTGGATATTTTTATTTTGTTGCTGGCATTATTATGGTGCTGATGGGCTTGTCCATGATGGGTAAAATCAAGTTTCTTACCTCATTAGAATCCAACATTGCTTTTCATCCACAGATCAAGAAAATTTTCTCCCACCTCATTCATACAAAAACCCTCACAAGTTTTTACGGGTTAGGGCTTTTGAATGGCTTTTTACCCTGTGGATTGGTCTATTTTTTCTTAGCAACAGCAGCGACCTCAGGTTCGATAGTGCAAGGTGCAATGACAATGGCTCTTTTTGGTTTGGCAACCATGCCCGCAATGCTCGGTCTAGGATACGTGGTTGGTTTTTTAAAAGGAAACGGTTTTAGAGAGCTTATGATTAAGCTTGCTTCATTGATTATCATTGCGTATGGTATTTATATGTCTTATATTGGTTTTGCAGCAGTTGTCCAATGAAACTAGAGCAATATCAAGAGGCAATTGAGAGTAGTAATATTATCTCAAAAACAGATATTAATGGTATTATCACCTTTGTAAATGATGAATTTTGCAAGATTTCGGGTTATAGCAAAGAAGAGCTGATTGGGCAAAATCATAATATTGTAAGGCACCCTGATGTAGACGCCTCAATCTTTAAAAAATTGTGGCAAACAATTCTTCAAAAAAAAGCGTATAAATCAACGGTTAAAAACAAAGCCAAAGATGGCTCAACCTTTTATGTCAATACAACCGTATTTCCTATTTTGAATGAAGTGGGTGATATTGAAGAGTTTATTGCGATTCGTTACGATGTGACAGAGAGTGTACGCTTAAGTGAAGCACTGATGACGAAAGATAAAGAGTTAGAAGAACTCAATGCGACTTTAGAAAAACGTGTCGAAGAGCAAACCAAAGCATTGGTCGAATTAAACCAAACATTAGAAGAGAAAGTAAAAGAAGAAGTTGAAAAAAACCGTGAGAAAGATCGTTTTTTGTTTCAACAATCACGATTGGCTTCTATGGGTGAAATGATTGCCAATATAGCCCATCAATGGCGACAACCCCTCTCTGAACTTACCATTACCTTGTATCAGATGAAAAAGGTCTATACTAAACAGCATAGTGACAAAGATGATGCGTTTGAGCAAAGCTACGCCCATGCGAAAAAGATCATCTCAAAAATGTCTGAAACCATTGAAGATTTTCGTAACTTTTTTAGTCCTGAAAGGCAAAGTGATCTTTTTGCATTAAGCCGTGTTGCAAAAGAAGCTATTGATATTATGCGAGGAACATTAGAGCGAAATGAGGTTAAAATAGACCTTGTAGTTCATTCTGATGTTTTTATTCAGGGCTATTTTAATGAATTTTCACAAGTCTTTATTAATATCATTAATAATTCTATCGATGCATTTAATATGAATAATATTAAACAAAGATTAATTTATATTGAAATTGACACATCAATGCAAGGAGATGCTATAATGCGTCTTTGTGATAATGCAGGTGGCATTGAAGAGAGTCTCTTAGATAAAGTTTTTGAGCCGTATTTTACAACAAAGCATGCTAGCTCTGGTACAGGACTTGGGCTCTACATGAGCAAAATGATTGTTAATAACAGTATGAAAGGGCTGATTGTTGTTAAGAATGAAAACGATGGAGCGTGTTTTACAATAACAATACCCAAAGCCAAAGAGGGAAAGGGAGAAAAATGAGCGGATTGTCAAAATTAACCGTTTTATTTGTTGAAGATGAAGAGTATATACGAGAAGCCTTGCACAAAGCGATGGCTGATGAGTTTCATAAATGTATCCTCGCGCGTGATGGTGAAGATGGATTAAAAAAGTTTAAAAAATATAAGCCTGATATTGTGATTACAGATATTATGATGCCTATTATGGATGGGCTTAGTATGGCAAAAGAGATTAAGCACCTCTCCAAAACGACACCTATCGTTGTGCTTAGTGCCTTTAGCGAAAAAGAAAAACTTTTAGAAGCTATTGATGTTGGAATTGATAAATACTTAATTAAACCTATCGATCCTGAGGAACTCTTAGACGTGCTTCATTTCCTTTCTGCAGAATTGTTCAATGAGGATGCGTGTGTGGATTTAGGATTTGATTACCAATTTGATAAAAACAGGCGTGTGCTGGTTAAAGAAGGCAATACAATTTTCTTAACAAAAAAAGAACTCCTTTTTATCTCTATCTTAGTTAAAAATTTAGGAGTATTTGTTTTGCACGATGAGATTAAAAAACATGTTTGGACAAACAAAAAAGTAACAGATTCAGCCATTAGAACCTTTATTAAACGAGTTCGTGAGAAAACGGACAAAGATTTTATTAAAAATATTCCAGGACTTGGGTATAAAATTAATACGCAAGAACGATAATTTCATTGTTCTTGCTTTCTTCCTATTTAAAGATTTTCTTCATATTTTCTATTTAACACTAATTTAATCTTCTTAAGCTTTATTGCAGATTCTCTTCACTATAATTTCTCCATTATGTGATATTTTTGTGACATAAAAACACAAACAGGAGGAATTGATGCAGGCTAATCATGCATTGAACTATGATTACTCAGTAGCGAAATGTTTTACATACGCAACGATTCTATTTGGAATTATTGGTATGTTAATAGGCGTAGTTATTGCCTATCAGATGGCTTTCCCTGAGTTGAATTACTTGGCGGGTGAATACGGAACATTTAGTCGTTTACGACCCCTTCACACGTCTGGTGTCATCTTCGGCTTTTTGTTAAGTGGGATTTTTGCGACATGGTACTATATCGGGCAGAGAGTACTAAAGGTTTCCATGGCAGAATCACCGTTTTTGATGATTATTGGAAGGCTTCATTTTTGGATTTACATGTTGACAATTCTTACGGCTGTTGTCACCTTGTTTATGGGTATTGGTACGTCAAAAGAGTATGCAGAACTTGAATGGCCATTGGATATTGCTGTGGTTGTTTTATGGGTACTTTGGGGTATTAGTATTTTTGGACTTATCGGTATTCGCCGTGAAAAAACACTCTATATCTCTATGTGGTATTTTATCGCTACCTTTTTAGGTGTGGCAATGCTGTATTTGTTTAATAATATGGCTGTACCTACGTATTTTGTTGCAGGTGTGGGTAAATGGTATCACTCTGTTTCAATGTATGCAGGAACCAATGATGCGATGGTACAATGGTGGTATGGACACAATGCGGTAGCCTTCGTTTTCACGGTGCCTATTATTGCGATGATTTATTACTTCTTACCAAAAGAATCAGGTCAGCCTGTTTTCTCTTATAAGCTATCACTTCTTTCTTTTTGGGGTTTGATGTTTGTTTACCTTTGGGCAGGTGGTCACCACTTACTTTATTCTACAGTGCCTGATTGGGTTCAAACCATGGGATCTATTTTTTCAGTTATCTTGATTCTTCCATCATGGGGTAGTGCAATTAATATGCTTTTAACCATGAAAGGACAATGGGGCCAACTTAAAGAAAATCCATTGATTAAGTTTATGATTTTTGCTTCAACCTTTTACATGTTAAGTACACTAGAAGGTCCGATTCAAGCAATCAAATCGGTTAATGCGTTAGCACACTTTACAGATTGGATTCCAGGTCACGTTCATGATGGTACATTAGGCTGGGTTGGATTTATGACCATGGCAGCACTCTATCATATGGCACCACGTATGTATAAACGTGAGCTTTACAGTAAAAAATTGATGGAATCACAATTTTGGCTTCAAACCACAGGTATTGTAATGTACTTTACCAGTATGTGGATTGCAGGAATTACACAAGGAATGATGTGGAGAGCCAGTGATCAGTATGGCAATCTTGCGTACTCCTTCATTGATACAGTAACCGTACTTATCCCTTATTATGCCTTACGTGCAACGGGTGGTTTATTGTATTTAATTGGTTTCTTTATGTTTAGTTATAATCTATATAAAACGATGACTGCAAGTAAAGCAATTGAGAGAGAACCTCAAAATGCTTCACCTATGGCAGCGTAAGGGGAGGGTAAAATTATGTTTCATTGGTTAGAAAAAAACCCATTCTTTTTTGCGGTAGGTGTCTTCTTGGTGATTGCGTATGCAGGTGTTGTAACCATTCTTCCAGATTTTATGGAGAGTGCACGTCCTGTTACGGGAACAAAACCGTATACAGTCCTTGAACTTGCAGGTCGTCATGTTTATATCAAAGATAGCTGTAATGCCTGCCATTCACAGCTTGTTCGTCCTTTCAAATCTGAGACAGATCGTTATGGTATGTACTCTTTAAGTGGCGAATATGCGTATGATAGACCATTCCTTTGGGGTTCAAAACGAACAGGCCCTGATTTGATGAGGGTTGGAAATTACCGAACAACGGATTGGCATGAATACCATATGTTAGATCCAATTAGTGTGGTTCCAGGTTCTATTATGCCAGCATACAAGCACATGTTTAAAAACAATGCAGATATTGACACGGCGTATGCTGAAGCATTAACTGTCAAAAAAGTCTTTAATGTTCCTTATGATCAGCCTGACATGCCAACATTGGGTAGTTATGATGAAGCAAAAAAAGCACTGATGGAAGAAGCTGCTTTAATTGTCGCAGACATGAAAGACCCAGGGGTTAAAGAAGCGTTTAAACGTGGTGAGATCAAAGAGATAGTAGCAATCATTGCCTATCTTAATAGCTTAAAATAAGGTGCTTACGGTGGATATGGAAACAATAAGAGAGCTTCAAGCGTATGGGTATATCTTTTTTACAATTTTTTTAGCCGTGATTTTGTACAGCTATTTATACCACTTGTATAAGTCTGAAAAAAACGGTACAAGAAATTACGAGCAATATTCTAATATTGCTCTACATGATAACCTTGATGATGCTCCTGTTGAGTCCCGTACACCGTCAAATAAAGAGAAAGAATAAAGAGGAGCAATAGATGAATTGGCTGAATGACAATGTAAACGTATTGGCATTGCTTGGTGCGGCAGCAATTTTAATTCTGACTGTTGGTGTGTCTTGGAAGTACATTCAACAGATGAAAACCGACAAAAGCAGTGGAGAATTAGCAAAAGAGAATTGGGATGGTATTGGTGAGTATAAAAATCCTCTACCTATTGGTTGGGCACTTTCCTTTTTAGGAACTATTTTATGGGCATTATGGTACTTTTTCATCGGGTATCCGCTTAATTCATATTCTCAAATTGGTGAGTACAATGAAGATGTTAAAAGCCACAGTACACGATTTGAAAGTAAATTTGCCAATCCTGATAAAGCAACATTGATGGCAATGGGCGAGGGTGTCTTTTTGGTTCAGTGTGCACCGTGTCATGGCGTTACGGGAGATGGCATTAATGGTAAAGCAGCGAATTTTGAGAAATGGGGCGATGAAGAAGCCGTTGTTCTTTCTATTTTAAATGGGGCTAAAGGCTCAGAGTATCCTTTGGGTGAAATGCCAGCAGGTTTATTGGATGAGCAAAGCGCTAAAGCGGTTGCTGCTTTTATGATGCAAGAGATTTCAAGCGTGAAAAAGAGCAAAAACTCAGCCCTTGTTGAAGAAGGACGTGCACTTTGGGCAACATGTTCAGCGTGTCATGGTGAAGATGGCAAAGGAATGGAAGGAAGTGCTCCTGATTTAAGTACTTATGGCAGTGCACAATTTGTTGTTAATGTTTTAGGTACAGGCAAGAAGGGTGCTATTGGTAACATGCCAAAATTCAACGATGGTCGTCTAACCAATGTCCAAAAAACTGCAGTTGGCACGTATGTCAGCTCTTTAGCTAAGTAAGGATAGAACATGGAAAATACCAATCGAAATCTATTTGGTTTGCATGGCATTACGGGCATGTTAATTGCTACGGTGTTGTTGTTGTCTATTTTAGCAGGATTGACAGTATGGGGAATTTCTGCACAACAAAATGTGGCAAATAAACCGTATAAAATTACAGACCCACAGGCAATTAAGATGAGAGATACGCAAAATGCGACTCAAAAAGTTATAGAAAAGTAAGGGGCATATTATGGTTGAAAATATGGACAAAATCATTACCGTAGGACTTGTCATCTTAGCTATTGTGAGTGCTTGGGCAGTTGTAACATCCAATCATTTGTTTATTGGTTAATGAAAAGGTTTTTACATGTAAAGGTCAAAGGGGCATTTTTTCTCTGCCTCTTTGCCTTTTTACCGCTTTTTGCATTAGAAAAAGAGTTTGTTATTTACGATACAATTTTGGAAGAAAGAGCTGCTCAAAAGATAGAAGAGATGGGCAGTGAACTTTTTACTAAAAGTGGTATTAAAGTCATACTGGTTGCAAAAGAAAAGGGCGGGGAAGATATAAAAACGTTTCAGCAAACTTTTGCACAAACGCAAGTTACTCCTTTTGTTCTACTCACCCTCTTTCTTACTGAGCAAAAGGTAGATATTTACCATTCAGAAGGCCTTGAAAAGCTGTTTGATAAAGAGGCAATTCTTTCGCCCTTACCGTGGCGTGGGACGATTATTCCTTTATTGACTACAAAGAAAACGGAAGTGGGCGTTAGCCCTGCATTGCTGAATGGTTATGCTGATATTGTGGATCAAATTGCAGCTTCACGTAAAATCGAGTTAGAAAGTTCTATTGGAAGCTCCAATAAAACGACAATGAGTGTTGTCAAAAGTTTAATTTATGGTTTTGTAGCGATCTTAGTGTTACTTGCATTTTATAGAAGGATGAAAAAACGCCATGTCTAAAGTAAAAACAGAGAGAAATTATTATCCACATGCCGTAATTGCAATGATTGTTGGTTGTGTGATAGCGTGTGGGTATACGATTAAAATAGCGCTGGATAATCCTGTCGAGATGGATACGTACTATATGGAAAAATACCAAAAAGTGGATGAGAATATTAACCATATTTTGGAACTTCAAGAAAAATTTAATGCTAAATTTGACCTTTCGTATTCTACTGAGAAGTTTCAGATAGGGGAAAATAGCGTGAGTATCCTGCTTCAAGATAAAGAGGGAAATCGTATTGAGAATGCACATGTAACGATGATGCTCTCACGTCCTGAAACCAATAAAGAAAACCGTACCCTAAGCCCTTCTCGTGTTGAAAATGGCGTGTATAGCTTTGGACCATTTGATATTTCAAAAGAGGGACGATGGCAAATTCTTAGTAAAATTGAAGTGGGTGAATTGAAAGGCTATCATAAAAATGAAGCCTATGCCGTAAAATAAAATCATTTCACTCTGACATAAAAATCTTTCTCATATTTTTGCTTTGTTATAATCCTCCTAATGATTAGGAGGCGGTGTTTATGGTAGAAGTTTTTGCAACGAGTCGTGCGATACGTGTATTTTATGAGACATTTATACAAAGCAATACATTGCTTCCAAAAGCCATGACTATGGCTGAATTAGAACAAAAAGCTATCCTTGTGCCTCATCACTCTTTGGTTGATGAGGATATGCGTGTCCTTTTAATGCAAGAAGCTTCACGCTTTACTCGTTTTGAACTTCTACATATTGATCGTGAATTTTTTACCTTTTTAAAGAACTCCTCATACCTTTTTCGTTTTTTTGAAGAGCTCGCTCATGAACGTGTAAGCTTACAAACACTTAGGGGTGTGGATACCTATGAGCATTACGCAGAGCATTTAGAAATATTGCAAATGCTTTTAAAACAATACCAAGCACTCCTGTCTAAACACGCTTTGTATGACCGCATTACCTTACCTGAATTGTACACCATTAATGAGGACTATGTTCGCTCACTGGGAGCTGTACGTATTCATTTAGAAGGGTTTTTAAGCCAATTTGAATGGGCGATTTTATGCCAAATAGCAAAGCTTATTCCTTTACATGTAAGGGTATGCATAACACCTTACAACCAAAAAATGAAAGATCATTTTCATGACTATGGCATAGCATTAGAGTTCAATAAAAGCTATGAAATTAATTTTTCAACCAAAACTATTTTACATGTAAGCCCACAAATTCCTTTGGATCAAAATATTGAAAGTTATGGCTTTAGCTCTAGGTTACCACAAATAGCGTATGTGCAAAACTCCATTGCACGCTTTGTACACGAAGGACTTTTGCCCAATGAAATAGTGGTGGTTTTACCTGATGAGCATTTTGCACAAAGCCTTTCTCGTTTTGATAGTTGGAAAAATCTCAATTTTGCGATGGGAATCAGCGTTAAACAAAGTTCGTTTTTTCAAAAACTTGGTGCACTTGAAAAAGCCATGCGAAACGATGCGATTGAAGATTATCTTAGGTTGGATCGTTTGGGGATTGATGAGCAGATACGTTTTACATGTAAAGAAATGTGGTATCAAAAACTCAAAGCTCAAGAAGCAATGGCGTTTTATGAACGCTTGCTGAGTGAACAAGAAACAGAAAAAGCACTTTTTAAAGAGGCATTTTTTGCGTTTGAGCATTTTCTAAATCATGCACCTATGTTACGTTTTGAGCAAATCTGTAAACTTTTTTTAAACCGTTTGAGCGTCTTGAGTGAAGACGATGTAAAAGGGGGAAAAGTGACGGTTATGGGCGTTTTGGAAACTCGTGGAGTGGCTTACAAGGGTGTTATCGTTGTTGATTTTAATGATGAATATGTGCCAAAACGCTCTTCCAAAGACCTTTTTCTCTCTTCACATGTTCGTTTTCATGCAGGGCTTCCTACTAAAAAAGATCGAGAGAATTTGCAAAGATATTATTATCATCAGCTTTTTTCCAAAGCAAAAATGATAGCGATTTCTTATGTAAAGAATGAAACCTCAATGCCCTCACGTTTCCTAGATACATTAGGCTTTCAGAGCACTAAAATGGCGGATGAAAAAGCTCTCTATACGCTTTTATTTGAACCAAAGGCATCAAAAATACCTTATTTTGAAGCCTTTATTGATGCCCCGTATGACTTAAAAGCCCATCCGCTCTCTGCTACAAAACTCAAAATATTGTTGAGCTGTAAACGTCAATTTTACTTTCGTTACATCGCAAAATTGAAAGAGGCAAAAATGCCCAGCCATGTTATTAATGAGCAAAGTATTGGTGTCTCTTTGCATAAAGTTTTAGAAGAAGCTATTTGCCATGAAGCGCTTTTGGATGAAAAAAAACTTTTTAGTACCATTGAAAGGCTATTAAAAGAACAAAATACTCACGAAGTATGGGGCTATTTTGTGGACGTGTGGTTGGAAAAATTGCGTCCTTTTATTCGCAATGAGATTCAACGATTTGATGAGAGATTTCGTGTGTTTAAAAAAGAGTTTATACACGCTATTTCGTATGAGGGATTCGTACTCGAGGGACAAATAGATAGGATGGATGAAAAAGAGGGAAATCTTTTTGTGATTGATTATAAAAGCGGAAAAATTCCTACCAGTACTGAAAAAACTTTAGAGGCTACGGTGGATTTTCAATTGGTATTTTATGCGCTCATCGCAGCTACGTTGGGGCGGGTTGCGGGGGTTTATTATTATGACCTTAAAGAGGGTATTTTGGTACCTGAAACGTTTTTAGAAGAGAAAACAGCACGTTTAGGGGATATATTAAAGGAGCTCTCTGCGCCATTAAATGGATATGAACTGTGCGAAGACATTAAGCATTGCAGGCTGTGCCCTTATACACTGCTGTGTGGGAAAGAGGATCTGGTATGAATTTTTCACCTTACTTAGCGCTAGAAGCCAGTGCAGGAAGTGGCAAGACGTTTGCTTTAAGTGTGCGCTATCTCTCTTTACTTTTTATGGGAGCTAATCCTCAAAAAATTGTCGCTCTCACTTTTACGAATAAATCTGCCTCAGAGATGAAAATACGTATTTTTGAGACCTTAAAGCATTTACAGAACAAAGATGAGTTAGAGGCAATTTCGATTCAAACAGGCATGTCTAAAGAAATGTTACTTTATGAAAAAGAGCGTGTGTTGAAGGATTTTTTAGAAGCAGATATTAAAATAGCTACATTGGATTCTTTCTTTTCACTTATTTTACGTCATTTTGCATTACATGTAGGCTTACAACCCGATTTTAAAGTGGGACAAAATACATTGGATGAAGTTTTGGTGGAGCGTTTTATCGCTCAGTGCAAACGTCACAATCTTTATCATGCATTGATTGCTTTTAGTCTTTATGAAGATAAAAAATTGAGCGATATTTTCTCCTTATTAAACATGCTCTACCAAAAGAAATCAGAACTGAATATACGTGCGTTTCATGAGGCGAAATATCCTTCTTTGCAACCGTGTTTAGAGCTTTTGGCACGTATACGAGAGCATTTTGAACGCAGTGGTCTGTCTGAGCGTGGGATGGCAACACTCAAAGCTCAAACGTTGCGTGATTTGTTGGCTAAAAAATATTTGGAAAAAGAAGATTTTGGCTATTGGGATTATAAAAAACATGCCAATGAAGAGGTTAATGCACTTTTAGGTGAACTAAAAGAGGCACTTAGTGCGCATGTTAATGCCAAAGAAGCGTATATTTTAGGAGAGCTTGGAAAACTTTTTAGCGTTTATGATGAGAGTCTTAGTGTACTCATGCGCGAATACGGCGAGTTAGCATTTGATGATGTCAGCAATGTGCTTTACACGCTTTTACGAGAAGAGATTAGTCGAGCGTTTCTCTATTTTCGTTTGGATGGTTCCATTGAGCATCTTTTGATTGATGAATTTCAAGACACAAGTATTGTGCAGTACCAAATTTTGTTACCTATTATTGAGGAAATACGAGCAGGACAGGGTGTGAAAGCATTTAAAACACTCTTTTTCGTTGGCGATGTGAAGCAGTCGATTTATCGTTTTCGAGGGGGTGCTAAAGAGCTGTTTGACTATGCGAAAGAGACATTGCATTTAGACGTAAATTCACTCGATACAAATTATCGAAGTACGTATGAAGTGGTGCAGTTTGTGAATGAAATATTTACAGGCAAGATTAAAGGTTATACTGCTCAAAAGGTGGCAAAAGAGCAGAGGGATGGCTACATTAATGTGCGCATGGATGAGCGCATTGAATCTTTCGTTTTAGAGGCAATCGAGCGTTTGTTAAAAGAGGGTGTTATGCCCAAAGACATTGCTCTTTTAGTGCACACAAATAAAGATGCAAACGTGCTTAAAGGCTTAGTACAAGAGCATTTTCCTTTTTTACATGTAAGGCTAGAAGCCACACTAAAATTAATTGAGGTACGTTCTATTAAAGCACTAATTTCTTTGCTTAAATACCTGTATTTTGGTGATGAACTTTACAAGGCGGCATTTTTTGTTTTATCGGGTAAAAGGTGGGATACCCCTCTTCATCGAAACCTTTGGAACGTGAATGAATCTCCTTATGTTTTGATGGAAAAACTGATTCGAAGTTTCGAACTTTTTGATGGGAGTAGCGATTGTTTAGCGTTTTTAGAGGTCGCTAGCAGGTATGAAGAGATTGAGAGTTTTTTATTTGATTTAGAGACTCTAAGCACTGAAGCTAAGAGTGAAGACACAGATGGGTTACGTATTTTGACGGTTCATAAATCTAAAGGCTTAGAGTTTGAACATGTTATTTTGTGTGATAAATTGGGGCGTGATAATAACCGAAGCGATACCTTGTTGTTCAGTTACGATGAGGTAAATCTTCAAGGGCTTTATGTGAGTATGAGTGGAAGAGAATCGGTAGATACGTTGTATGCCACTGCCAAAGATAAAGAGAACTTGTTAAATGATGAAGACAGACTCAATGCTCTTTATGTAGCGTTTACTAGAGCCAAACATTCCTTATTTGTGTGTGCAAAATCAGAGCATAGTGCGTTTGAAATACTCAATCTTACACCCCTTGAAAGAGGTGTGTTACATGCTTCATTTAAAGAGCTGCCTCAAGCTGTACCTCCCATGAGCCTCTTTTTGCCTGAGCGTTATGGTTCACAAGATATTTATAAGGCAGAAGAGGAAGAACGTGAATGGGAAGTGAGCTCAATGACCTTTGGTATAGCTCAACATTATCTCCTTGAAATGCTTGATGATTTTAATGAAAAAGCATTAGAGCGTGCTTACCTTGCTTTACAAAATCGCTTTGCACCTTTGTTGGATGAAACAGCCTTGAAAAGTCTTTATAAACGAGCACTCAATCTTGTGACATGTAAAGAGTTTTTATCTTTATTAAAGGGAGCAAGAGTCCATAAAGAACAGCCACTCATTTATCAACAAGAACGTAAACAGATTGATCTTTTATTGGAATTTTCCGATAAAATCATCGTTATTGATTATAAAAGTTCTAAAAAACAAAGTGCAAAACACCATGCACAAGTCAAACTCTACCAAGAAGCACTTATGGAGATTTATTCTTTGCCTGTAGAAGGGTATATATGTTATTTGAGCGAGGAAAAAGTCGAGTTGATTAAAAACTTATATAACACTTAATTTAAGCTATATGTAAGCATAGTTTAACTACACTTGCACTTCGTTAAATAAATACGTCAAAGGTTATGACACATGAAAGCTACACAAGCGATAAAGCCTAGCGAAGTTAAACGCGACTGGATCGTAGTGGACGCTGCTGGTAAGAGATTTGGTAAACTCCTTACAGAAGTAGCAACACTGCTCAGAGGCAAACATAAACCTTACTTTACTCCAAACGTTGATTGTGGTGATTTTGTTATCATCATCAATGCGGAAAAAGTAGAGTTTAGTGGAACAAAATTAGACACAAAATTGTATCACAGACACACTGGATATTTCGGTGGTGTTAAAACTGAAAAATTAGGTGATCTTTTGAACAACAACCCAGCGAAATTGTACAGACTTGCGGTAAGAGGCATGTTACCTAAAACAAATCTTGCTAAAGAGATGATCAAAAAGCTAAAAGTTTATGCTGGTAATGAGCATCCACATACAGCGCAAGTTAAAGTAGAGGGAAAGTAATATGGCAAAAGTATACGCAACTGGTAAAAGAAAAACAGCTATCGCTAAAGTATGGGTTGCACCTGGTAAAGGCTCAATCACTGTTAATGGTATTGATTTTGAAGCGTGGTTGGGTGGTCATGAGACCATTAAAAAACGTGTTCGTCAACCTCTTGCTCTTACCAAACAAGAGACAAGCTTTGACATTGTAGCAAGTACATTAGGTGGTGGTTACTCCGCTCAAGCGGACGCACTTCGTCATGGTATTTCTAAAGCGCTTGCTTCTATAGATGCAGACTTTAGAGCAATCTTGAAACCACACGGCTTATTAACACGTGATTCACGTGTTGTTGAGCGTAAAAAATACGGTCGCAAAAAAGCACGTCGTAGTCCACAGTTCTCTAAACGTTAATCGTTTACATGTAAAAGCCTATCAAGGCTTTTACATCTTCCATAATCCCTTTAGAAATTCAATACCCCGCCAACTCTTTCATCAACGCTTGAACATCACTTTTATCAAAAAAGAGGTTAAACTCCAACTCTTTAGCAAATTCTTTAAGCAGAACAATTTTTTTCGCTTGTCGTTCATCTGGATTTTGGATGCGTTCAAGCTCGGCGTGAAGTCGCTGTCGGTACATTTGGCGAATTTCTTCTTGTTTTTGAGGGTTTGGTTTGGGCTTCGTACGTGGTTTGAACCAGAAATAACCAAAGAGAAGAAGGGAGCTTAGCAGGAGAATTTGGGGAAGAAATTCCATAAATAACCTTTACATGTAACGTCAGATTTTGACACACAGTATACCCAACTACAAGCGATAAAATTTAGACTTCTTTCGTTTCTTAAACCACTTTTGTGTAAAATTGCTTAAACTAACACAAAGAGGAATTTCATGAAGTTTACAACTCCCCTTAAAAGCAATAGCACCAAAATCATGCTCATCGGAAGCGGAGAGCTTGGCAAAGAAGTGGTCATTGAAGCCACACGTTTAGGCATTGAAACCGTAGCGGTGGATTCGTATCCGCAAGCACCTGCGCACCTTGTGGCTAATCGTAGCTATGTCATCAACATGAAAAACAAAGAAGAACTTTTAGAAGTGATTCGCCGTGAAAAACCTACCTATATCTTGCCAGAAGTTGAAGCGCTGAGCATCGAGGCACTTATCGAGGCGGAGAAAGAGGGTTTTTGCGTGATTCCCAATGCGGATGCGGTCAAAAAGACGATGAACCGTAAAAATATTCGTGAATTTGCCGCTGAAAAATTGGGGCTTAAAACCAGTGGCTATGTGTTTGTTAAAACGCTTGAAGAGCTACAAGAAGCGACCAAAAAGCTAGGCATTCCGTGTGTGGTTAAGCCTGTGATGAGCTCTTCTGGACACGGTCAAAGTGTTATCAGAAGCGAAGCGGACATCCAAAAATCGTGGGAAATCGCCAAAGAAGCCAGAGGCGATGCGAGCGAACTTATCGTCGAAGAGTTTGTTCCATTTGATTATGAAATTACGTTGCTCACCGTTCGCAATGGCAAAGAGACGGTCTTTTGTGAGCCGATTGGGCATATTCAAGAAAATGGGGATTATGTGCTCAGTTGGCAACCCGTACCGATGAAGCCAGAAGTGTTAGCTAAAGCACAAGTGATGGCCAAAACAGTGACCGATGGCTTAGGTGGGCGAGGACTTTTTGGTGTGGAATTTTTTGTCAAAGACGATGAGGTTTACTTTAGTGAACTAAGCCCTCGTCCGCACGACACGGGAATGGTCACACTCATCACGCAATCTCAGAGCGAATTTGCTTTACATGTAAGAGCCGTTTTAGGTCTACCGCTTGATTTTACCTTTTATGGAGCGGGTGCGAGTGGGGCGTTTAAAAGCTTGAGTGAAGCGCATTTGCCCGCACTTGAAATTCCTGAAAGTGCCTTTTCAAAAAACTCCTTTGTGCGTGTTTTTGGAAAACCCATCAGTCATGTGGGGCGCAGAATGGCGGTTGCACTGGTGCTTGATGAGGTAGAAGCGGCGAAGAAGAGAGCCAAAGAAATCGTGGGTGCAATGGTAGGATGAGTTAAAAGGTTTATATACAATTTATCAAAGAGGGCTATAATAAACGTAGCCCAAATTGAAAGAAATTTTATGAACAAACATGTTGTCGAACAAACGGTCATCTTTTTTAGTGTTTCAAAATGGCTTCTTCTCTCTTCTGTGGTTGGTATTATGATAGGAGGACTGATGTCCATCTTTCTTAATATTCTCTCCCGTGCAGAACACGCACGAGACCTTCTTCCCTTCCCCTTTTATTTTACGCTTCCTTTTGCCTTAATGCTTACCACATGGATTGTACGAACATTTGATCCTAATGCTACGGGGCATGGGACGGAGAAAGTGATTGAGGCGGTGCATAAAAAAGATGGGTATATTAATGCTAAAGTGATTCCTGTCAAATTAGTGGCTACAGTGTTGACGATTTTTTCAGGCGGTTCGGTAGGCAAAGAAGGACCTGGGGCACAAATGGGGGCAGGTGCGGCGTCGTTTGTGGCAACATTGCTTAAATTTTCAAAATCAGATCGTAAAAAACTGGTGATTTGTGGTATTAGTGCAGGGTTTGCTTCGGTGTTTGGTACGCCTATTGCAGGGGCTATTTTTGGTATTGAGGTGTTGATTATTGGGGTGATTATGTACGATGTGCTTTTGCCTTCGTTTATTGCAGGTTTTGCGGCATTTACCACGGCACAATTTTTGGGCGTAACGTATCATTATTATGACATCAATGCCTACAGAGCGTTTAGCTTAGATGTGACATTAATTGTACAAGTGGTGGTTGCGGGTGTTTTTTTTGGTATTGTTTCTGATCTTTTTATTACCACGGTCAATACTTTGGAAAAATGGATTAAAACCATTCCCTACAATCGCTATTTAAAAGCGTTTGTTGCGGGATTGATGATGGTGGTTATCTCTTATTTTCTTTCTGAAAACTATTTAGGATTGGGATTAGGCACTATTCGTGATGCACTGAGTCCCAATGCGCTCATTTCCGATAATGTACATTGGTATGATTTTATTTTTAAAACACTGTTTACGGCTATTACCTTAGCCTCAGGAGGAAGCGGGGGGATTATTACCCCTGTGTTTTATGTGGGTGCAACCAGTGGGGTGGTATTTGGCAATTTGACAGGAGATCATGTAGCCCTTTTTGCAGCCCTTGGATTTGTGAGTGTTTTAGCAGGTACGACAAACTCTCCTATCGCTTCTATCATTATGGCAGTAGAGCTTTTTGGTGTGCATATGGCAAATTATGCCGCACTTAGTGTGGTGATTGCTTTTTTAATTACAGGACATCGAAGTGTGTTTGGGTCTCAAAAGTTGGCATTAAATAAAGCGGATAATATTACGATTAAAGAGGGAGATGATTTAGAAGAGAGTTCGATTAGCATTAATATGAAAGATATAGATAAAGTCAAACGTCTCAAAAATAGGTTACGGTATAAGCAGTTGCGTTGGCAAGTGAAAAATGCAAAGGATGATTTTAAGTGAGCAGCGAAAAAATTTTAATCAGTGCGTGCTTAATGGGTGAAAACGTGAAATACGATGGTGGCAATAATGCTTTACATGTAAAGATTTTGGAACAGTGGAAGGACGAAGGGCGTTTGGTGTTGGTATGCCCTGAAGTCTTAGGGGGACTGAGCACACCTAGGCATCCTTGTGAGGTGGTGCATGGGGAAAATCGCGTGGTAAATACCCAAGGAGAAGATGTGACAGATGCCTTTTTAAAAGGGGCGGGTGAGGCACTGTTGGTGGCACAAAAACAAAGCGTATGCATGGCAATTTTAAAAGCCAGAAGCCCTTCGTGTGGCAAAGATGTTATTTACGATGGGACATTTTCGCATACCCATGTGCGTGATTCTGGGTTTACATGTAAAGCTTTACAAAAAGCAGGAATCACCGTTTTTAGCGAAGAAGAGTTCGTAGAAGCAGAGGCTTTTTTAAGGGCAAAAGAGGCTTAGCTATTGGAAATGAACGCTTTCATTTTTTGAGAAAGACCTTTGTAAACCAGTTCATACGAGTCATCAATCCAGCCTAAAATTAAAGCATCCTCAAGGTTTCTATCGCAAATAATGGTATTCCAATGTTTTTTATTCATGTGATAGCCTGCTGTGACATTCTCGTACAGTTCTCGTAATTCTCTGGCGTAGTAAGGGTCGCATTTAAGATTGATGCGTGGAGGATTGCGCTCTTCATCAATCAGGGCAAAAATTTTGTTGCCCACTTTATACACAGCAGTGGTATCGTCGAAAGGGTACTCTTTTAAGGCCCCTTTAAAACTCAAGCAGTAGTCGTTTAAAATCGTTAATGTCATGGTATTTACCTTTGAGTGAGTGTTAAAAGTATACTCTTAAAGCCTAGAGTTTTAGATAAAAAAAGAGAAAAAAAGTCTTATTAACTTTTTGTTTACGAAAGGTTAATAGAGCGTTTAAACAACTGCTCTATACTTTCACTACCAAGACAATTACCTCCTTTTTGTAAATCACTCAACCTTTTTATAAAGCTTCCAGATTTGCCCGATCTGGAAGCTTTTTTTTTACCCCAAAATTGACTATAATCTCCTTCATGAAAACACTCTTTTTACTCCTTATTTTTTTAACATCGTATGTGTATGCAAGCACCTTGCATTTGGCTATCTCGGCAAATCCTAGCCGTCTTAATCCTCTGCTTGCAACGGATGGGACAAGCTCTGAAGTCTCACGATGGCTTTTTAATGCCTTACTTGCGTACAATAAAGATGCAAAGGTTGTGCCTGAACTTGCGAATGATTACTTTTTTGTGGATGATACAACACTGATTTTTAAACTCAGACAGGATGTCACATGGAGTGATGGTGTTCCTTTTAGTGCGAAGGATGTGCTTTTCACGTATGAGACTATTCTTTCTCCTAAAATTTTCACCCCTTACTCTTCGAGTTTTATGCATGTTTTACATGTAAAGATGTTGGATGAATATACGGTGGAAGTGAAATACAAATATCCCTATTTTAAGGCTCTTGAAATTTGGATGATGGAGGTGCTGCCTGAGCACATCTTACGCCACGATAAGGATTTAATGACCAGTAAATTTAACCAAAATCCTATTGGAACAGGGGCATATACCCTGAAAACATTTGAGCTTTCTAAAAATATTCTCCTGAATGCCAATCCCAATTATTTTATTCATAAACCGTATCTTGATAACATCATCTTTCACTATTTACCTGATCGTGCCAGTGAATTTTTAATGTTAAAATCTAAAAAATTGGATGTAGGAACACTCAGCCCTTTGCAGCTAGAGCGTCAGATTGATGCAGATTTTCGTAACTATTACGCTATTTACGAAGAGATTTCGCATACGTATTCGTATATTGGCTTTAATCTTAAATCAGAAAAATTTAAAGATGCGAGGGTGCGAGAGGCACTCTCGTTAGCAATTGATAGAGAGGAATTGGTCAATATTCTCTCTTTTGGGCATGGTAAAGTGTGTACAGGCCCTTTTTTACCAGGCACAGGAGCATTTAATGCGAGTGTGCAAGCACCTAAAAGAGATATAAATAGAGCAAAAGCCCTTCTAAAAGAGGCAGGATACGATGAAAACCATCCTTTTACTTTTGAGCTCTCAACCAATGCTAGTGGAAGTGGGAGTTATGCTGC
Organism: Sulfurospirillum barnesii SES-3; assembly: GCF_000265295.1. Lineage (NCBI taxonomy): Bacteria > Pseudomonadati > Campylobacterota > Epsilonproteobacteria > Campylobacterales > Sulfurospirillaceae > Sulfurospirillum > Sulfurospirillum barnesii. Next base: position 2,000,061 of record NC_018002.1, on the reverse strand, counting down.
GCAAATTATCCAACATCAACTCAAAGATGTGGGGGTGGTGATGAAATTAAAGGTTATGGAGTGGCAAGCTTTTTTAAATACAGTGATTCTACCCCGTCAGTTTGAAGCCGTGTTAATGGGATGGTCTTTGGGCTTAAAATCAGATGCGTACACCATTTGGCACAGTGAGTCCCAGCGTAAGGGGGGATTTAATTTTGTTGGGTACGAAAATAAAAGAGTCGATGCTTTGATTAAAGAGGCAGAACAAACCATACAGCAAGAAAAATTTGATGCACTCTATCAAGAAATTTTTGCTTTGATTGTGGCGGATAATCCTTATTTATTTTTAATTATTCCCAATACCATTACCGCTGTGAATAAAAAAATCAATCCTGTTTCAACGTCCATTATTGGGATTATGCACAACAGTATCGAGTGGATGAAACCTGAATTTTAATCTCCTTTTGTTAGGGAATGTGTTACAATGCATTTTTAAAAACGAATTTTACCAAAGGAAAAATTATGAAAAAATCGCTATTTTCATTGGCAGCGTTGGCAACGCTGGTTTTTGCAGCACCTGTAGCTTATAATTATGAGGTGACACCAACTATTGGCGGTGTTTTACCAGAGGGCAATCTTAACTTAGATGGTCAATTAACCTATGGTTTACGATTTGGCATCAATTTAGATGATTCTATTATCAGTCAAATTGAGCTAGGGTATGACAGAAGTGACAATGTTGATTATAAACACAGTACAAAAGAGACTGATTTTAACCGTTATTATGCCAACCTTGTCAAAGAGTACAAAATGACACCAGAAACAGCTTTGTATGCATTGGTGGGCTTGGGATATGAAGATATTACCAATGAAGCATTTAAAAATGATGACAGTATGTTTGCACAATACGGCGGTGGTGTAAAGTATTGGGTCACAGACACGTTTGCACTTAAAGCTGAAGTACGTCATGCGATTAAATTTGACCATGGCGATAACAACCTATTTTATAGCCTAGGTTTTACCATTCCATTAAGTCCAAAAACAGCACCTGTCGTTGCAAAAGTTGAGCCAAAACCAGCGCCTGTTGCAGCACCTATTGCCCCAAAAGATAGTGATATGGATGGTGTGTATGATGATAAAGATAAATGCCCAAATACACCAGCAGGCACTGTAGTTGACGCTGATGGTTGTACGAAAATTATTCGTTTACATGTAACATTTGATTTTGATAAATCAACCGTAAAATCAGAATTTATGCCTCAGATTCAAAAGGTGGCAGATTTTATGAAACAAAATCCAGGTTATCGTGTTGTTTTAGAGGGTCATACAGACTCTAAAGGCAGTGATGCTTACAATATGAAACTTTCTGATCAACGTGCAAAAGCGGTTGCTAAAGCCCTTTCAAGTTTAGGTGTTGTCGCAGCTAAAGTAAGTACAGAAGCATACGGCGAGAGTAAACCAGTAGCGACAAACGATACAGAAGCAGGTCGTGCTGAAAACAGAAGAGTAGACGCACTCTTTAAAAAATAATACCCATTCCATCTAGCCTAGGGCTAGATGGAATCCCTCTTTTTACTTTCCAAACACTTGTTGAATAATCGAACTACCACTTGCGAGTGGATTACTACGCAACGCTTTTTCTTTTTCTGCTATCATATAAAAAAGACCATCGAGGGTTTTTCGCCCAACGTAGCTCTCAATGTCCTCATCTTCATTTGGAACAACATCGCCCATTCCTAATCCTTTAGCGAGACCTGAAGCTTGCGTGACAAGCGCATGATTACCAATAGCTTGGGTTGCACTACTCTTTCCTGCAAAGTTTTTAAGACTCTGGTATGAGTTCATTACTTGACTCTCACCAATACTCTCTTTAATGATGGGCATAATGGCACTTAAGAGTTTACTGCCTGCTTTATTTTTAAAATAATCCGTTGCGGCGGTATTGCCACCACTGACAATAGCTTGTGCATCTTCAACACTCATCGAAGTGATAGTGTCGCTTAAAATGGAGGCTGTTTTTGGGACGGATTTGGTTGCTGCGGTATTCATCGTTTGAACAAAATCATCGACATACCGTTTGCCTCCCAATTTTTCAGCTGCTGTGGCAACGGGTTGCATGGATGAAGGCAAAGGAATTTTAACCGCACTGTTGTTTAAGTAACCATTCTCTTTTCCTAAAAGAGAAACAGCTTGTTTAGCACCTAAACTAAGCGCTTCTTTCACGCCTGAGGTGGCGGTACTTTGAGAGGTTGTGTTTGCCTTTGTGGTCGTTTGCGTGCTGGAAGCGGCATTGACTGCGGTATTAAGTGTATCTTGCCAATTGGCGGCACAGAGCAAAAGAGGGGTGAGCATGATAAGGCTTTTTTTAAGCATGTGGTTTCCTTTTTAATGGTCTTGAAGCTATAATATAGCTTTACATGTAAAAGCTCTATTAAGGTCAATGATGAAAACAATTTTATTTGATTTGGACGGAACACTGATTGATTCGACCGATGCTATTTTGGAGAGTTTTGGTGTTGCGTATGATACCTTCGGGCACGTAGCACCAGAGGATGATACCATTAAAAAACTCATTGGACATCCTTTGGATGTGATGTTTATGATGCTGGGGGTCTCCGCTTTTGAAGCAAATGATTATGTGGCTGCGTATAAGGAGCATTATCGTTTGATTTCACGTCAAAAAACGACGTTACTTCCTTTGGCACGTGAGGCGATTGAGAGGGCATCTCGCATCGCAACCCTAGGCGTTGTGACGACAAAAACAGCACGTTATTCTGAAGAACTTTTGGAGCATATGGGTGTGATGCATCATTTTAAAGTGCTGATTGGACGGGAGTCTATTACACATCCAAAGCCTCATCCTGAGCCAATTCAAAAGGCTTTGCAGGTGTTGGATAAAGAGGCAATGCATACGTGGATGATTGGTGATACCCCGATGGATTTGATTTCAGCAAAAGAAGCTGGTGTTGAGGGTATTGGTGTTTTGTGTGGATATAGCACACATGCTGAACTTTTAGTACATACGAAAAACATTCTTCCAGATGCGTTTAGTGCCGTAAAATGGATAGAAGAGCATCGTTAAAAATTTATTAAAGAAATTCTATGAGGGTTTCATTTATGAGTTATTAAGAAAATGCTAAGTAGAATCAGGAACTTTTCACATTATACGTCAAAAAATTAAACTAATATAAGGGGATTTTAATGGCTAAAGTCATGAAAACGATGGATGGTAACGAAGCTGCTGCGTATGCGTCGTATGCGTTTACGGAAGTGGCGGGTATCTATCCTATTACACCTTCTTCACCAATGGCGGATTTTACGGATATTTGGGCTTCTCAAGGTAAAAAAAATCTTTTTGGTATGCCTGTTAAAGTGGTCGAAATGCAAAGTGAGGGTGGCGCTGCTGGAACCGTTCATGGTTCACTTCAAGCAGGTGCACTTACCACAACTTACACGGCTTCTCAAGGCTTGTTACTTAAAATCCCAAATATGTACAAAATGGCAGGTCAATTATTACCAAGTGTTATTCATGTGAGCGCACGTACCCTCGCAACCCATGCCCTTTCTATTTTTGGAGACCATCAAGATGTTTATGCCGCACGCCAAACAGGTTATGCGATGCTTTCATCTGGTTCGGTTCAACAGGTTATGGATTTAGCAGGTGTGGCGCATTTATGTGCGATTAAAGGGCGTGTTCCTTTTATGCATTTTTTTGATGGTTTTAGAACATCCCATGAGATTCAAAAAATTGAAGTGATGGATTATGCGGTTTTTGATAGACTCCTCGATAAAGAAGCCGTTCAACGCTTCCGTGATGAGGCGTTAAACCCTGAATCTCCAAAAACACGTGGTACAGCACAAAATGACGATATTTATTTCCAAGGCAGAGAAGCACAAAATAAATTTTATGACGCATTGCCTGATATTGTTGCGCACTACATGGCTGAAATTTCAAAAGAGACAGGACGTGAGTATAAGCCTTTTACCTATTATGGTGCAAAAGATGCTGATAGAATCGTTGTAGCGATGGGTTCAGTGACAGAGTGTTTGAAAGAGACGATTGATTATTTAAATGGCAAAGGTGAAAAAGTAGGTTTAATTACACCCCATCTTTACCGCCCATTTAGCATCAAATATTTAATGGATGTGATGCCAGAGTCCGTTAAAAAGATTTCTGTTTTAGATAGAACCAAAGAGGCTGGCTCTATTGGTGAACCATTGTATCTTGATATGAGAGCAGCGTTTTATGGACATGCTAATGCTCCTATTATTGTGGGTGGTCGTTATGGTCTTTCATCCAAAGATGTTGATCCTGCGCAAATGTTAGCGGTGTTTGAAAATTTAAAACTTGCTGATCCAAAAAATGATTTTACCGTAGGTATTGTAGATGATGTCACGTTTAAATCGTTGAGTGTTGGCGAAAAGATGAGTTTGGGTGAGCCTGAGACAAAAGAGTGTTTATTTTACGGATTGGGTGCGGATGGTACGGTTGGTGCGAACAAAAGTTCAATTAAAATCATCGGTGATGAGACAGACATGTACGCACAAGCCTATTTTGCTTATGACTCTAAAAAGTCAGGTGGATTTACACGTTCTCACCTTCGTTTCGGAAAACATCCGATTCGCTCTACCTATCTTGTTTCCAACCCGCACTTTGTCGCCTGTTCAGTAGCGGCGTACCTTGAGTTGTATGACGTCATCGATGGCATTAGAGAGCATGGTACTTTTCTTCTAAACTCCATTTGGGATGCTGATGAGACGATTAAGCGAATTCCTAATAAGGTCAAGCGCATTTTAGCGACGAAAAAGGTTAATTTTTACATCATCAATGCGACCAAATTAGCACGTGATATTGGTTTGGGAAATCGTAGTAATACTATTATGCAGTCTGCTTTCTTTAAACTTGCCGAAATCATTGATTTTGAAAAAGCCCAAGAATTTATGAAAAAGCAAGCGTATAAAACGTATCACAAAAAAGGGGAGCAAATTGTTGAGCTTAACTACAAAGCGATTGATGTAGGAGCGAATGGTTTGATTAAAGTTGAGGTTGATCCATCATGGGCAAATCTTAAAGACGAAGTAAAAACTCAAGAAATCACGACCTATAAAGGTACCCCATTTGTTGAAGCAATCGCAAAACCAGTCAATGCAGCACGAGGTGATAGCTTACCTGTTTCTGTTTTTAATGGTTATGAAGATGGTACGTTTGAGCATGGAACTACAGAGTATGAAAAACGTGGTGTTGGTGTTATGGTTCCTAAATGGATTGAAGAGAATTGTATTCAATGTAATCAATGTGCATTTGTCTGTCCACATGCTGTTATTCGACCATTTCTTATTAATGATGCAGAGTTTGCAGCTGCACCTGAGGGTGTTAAAACGCATGCCCTTGATGCCAAAGGTAAAGAGTTAAAAGGCTTAAAATACAAAATTCAAGTCTCTTCATTGGATTGTACAGGATGTGATCTGTGTGCAGAGGCATGTCCTACAAAAGAGAAGTCTTTGGTCATGGTTCCATTGCAAGAGAGTCTTGAAGCAGGGGAGCAAATTAACGCAGATTACCTCTTCAAAAAAGTGACCTATAAAGATGATATTCTCTCTAAAAATACGGTAAAAGGTGCTTTATTTGCAAAACCACTTTTTGAGTTTCATGCTGCATGTCCAGGCTGTGGTGAAACGCCATACATTACCCTAGCAACACGTCTTTTTGGTGATAGCATGATGATTGCTAATGCGACAGGTTGTTCTTCAATTTATGGTGGTTCAGCTCCTTCAACACCGTATCGTAAAAATGATGCTGGTCATGGTCCTGCTTGGGCGAACTCACTGTTTGAAGACAATGCAGAGTTTGGTTTGGGTATGCATGTAGCAAATGAGACGATTCGTCATCGTATTCACTCTGTCATGGAAGCTTCTTTAGAAAAAGCACCCAATGCCATTGCAGCACTCTATAAAGATTGGATTGAGTTTAGAGATGATAGAGTAAAATCTGCTGAAATTCGTGATCTTTTGGTTCCTCTTTTACAAGCCAATCCAACAGCACCTGGTGCAGATATTATCTTAAGCCTCAAACAGTACATTGCTAAAAAATCACAATGGATTTTTGGTGGTGATGGTTGGGCGTATGACATTGGTTATGGTGGACTCGACCATGTTATTGCCAGTGGAGAAGATGTAAACATCCTTGTTCTTGATACTGAAGTGTACTCTAACACAGGTGGTCAAAGTTCAAAATCATCACGTGCAGGTTCTATCGCTCAATTTACTGCCGCTGGAAAACCGAGTCAGAAAAAAGATTTGGGGTATATTGCAATGACATATGGCAATGTTTTTGTTGCGCAAATCAACTCAAATGCCTCTGCAGCGCAAACCATTAAAGCGTTTGAAGCAGCAGAAGCGTATCCTGGCGTATCTTTGATTATTGCTTATTCACCGTGTATTGCACATGGTATTAAAGGTGGTCTTGGTAAATCAGGCAATCAAGGAGAACTCGCAACCAAATGTGGTTACTGGCCAATTTATACCTATGATCCACGTTTGGAAAAAGAGGGTAAAAATCCTGTTAAAATTACAGGCAAAGAGCCTGATTGGTCATTGTATGATGAGTTCTTGATGAATGAGGTACGTTATGCGTCCCTTAAAAAATCCAATCCTGAACATGCACAAGCCTTGTTTGATCATAATAAAAAAGATGCACAAAGAAGATGGAGACAACTCAACCGTTTAGCAATGGCTGATTTCTCTAATGAGCTAGAAGAGGCTTAAAAATCTCTTTTCTTAAGGAGCAAAATTTTTTGCTCCTTTTTTCTTCTCTTTTCTTTGACGTTTTTTATCTCCTTTTTTTCTCAGCGTATTTTAATTTCAACCCCTATAAAATGTAGTCAAAGTTGTGATATTTTTGTGATAAAATCAACTTTATTAAATCTTCTAGGAGGCATCATATGTTTCAAAAATCGTTTGTACAGAAGAGTTTGATGGCACTTGTTTTCTCATGGTTTTTTGTTCCTGCACTCATGGCCGCAGATGCGTTTAGTTTAGCACCTTTACCTTATGGTTACGATGCTTTAGAACCTGCTATTGATAAAGAAACGATGCAGATACATCATGGTAAACATCATCAAGCGTATGTCTCAAATCTTAATGCGCAAGTGGCAACGTATCCTGAACTTGCATCTATGAATTTAGAAGCTATCATGGCAAGCATCTCTAAATATAACGCAGCAGTACGTAACAATGGCGGTGGACACTATAACCATGCTCTTTTTTGGAAGTTAATGGCACCTATGGGAAAAGGGGGAATGCCTTCAGCTACGCTTTCCAAAGCAATTGAGCGTGATTTTGGAAGTCTTGAGAAGATGAAAGAGGCGTTTGAAAAAGCAGGAGCTACTCGTTTTGGTTCGGGCTGGGCATGGGTAGTTGTAACGTCCGATAAAAAATTAGCGGTGACATCAACACCCAATCAAGACAATCCTTTAATGGATGTGGCTGACATCAAAGGAACTCCTATCTTAGCGGTGGACGTATGGGAACATGCGTATTATCTCAAGTATCAAAATAAACGAGGTGATTACCTCAAACAGTGGTGGAGTGTGGTGAATTGGAATGAGGTCAATGCACGCTTTGATGCGGCAATGAAATAAAAAGTACCTTTACATGTAAGGAAATTTCCTTACATGTAAATTCGTTTACCTCTGAAGTTCGAGTGAGACTTGAGCATTAGATTTTGCAACATCACCACTTCCGTGAATGATGTGTGGAATACAGCCTGTGCAGACATGAATCTCTTCGCCATTTTTCATCGCTTTAATAAAAACTGCACCACTGTTCTCTTCACTGCTGCGTAGACAGACATTGCATACTTGAATGTTGTTGATTTCCATAAAAACTCCTTCTTGATTTTGGCGTATTATAATCAAAAAGTGTCTTCAAAAGATTGAGATAGATCAAGGATTAAATTTTAGTATGCCAATCAGAGTGAGAATCATCCCAAAAAGGGAACTGTTCTTGAAACTCTTGTTGGCTAAAACGAAAGCGAAAATTTTCCGCATAATCCATCAAGAGTGTGTAGGCTTCATGAATTTCTTGAAATTTTCCACTTTCTTGCGCATGAACATCAGGATGATATTTTTTGGATAAAGCAAGATAACATCGACGAATCTCTTTTTTATCCATTCCTCCAATCACGCCTAAAGTATCGAGGGCTTTTTGAAATGTTTCGTAGCACATGGCTAAAAGCTTAGTACTTTGTCTGCTTCAATGCTCCATTCAGTCAGCATCCCCATAGTGCCTTTAATGGTATCGTTAAAATAGGGTTGATTTTTATAAATACCACAACGTGTTAAACATGTTCCGCACACACCTAATGCTACGCCACTTTCATACAATTCTTTAAGCAATGCGACTAAATCATAGTCGTAAACATCAGGTTTTCGTGCGGCTTCACGTGCCATATCAACCGCATCGCTCATCAAAAATATTTTTACTTTTTCACCTTTTACATGTAAAGATTTTGCAAGGCGTAGAGCGTTGTATGTTTTGTCGCTTCCATCATAGGGTTGGTTGTTAAAAATGAAGAGTATCATCAATTTTCCTTAGCTTTGTGTATCAGAGTTATTTGCTCTCATTATAGTACATATTTTCTTCTGATATAGTAAGCCTTCGAGTGCTTTTTAGGCAAGCTTTTTTAGGCTAAATGTTAATAAAGTTTAAAGTTAAAATAGTTTATAAGTTTCATTATCAAAATAAAATATTTTAAGGTTTTGGTTGAATGTTGGAATATTATGATGAAATTTTGTGCTACACTCAAAGGCTGACAGGCGATAAAGTTTTAGCACAAGATTTAACGCAAGAGACGTATATCAAAGTTTTAGAAGCACGTAAAAAGTCAAATATGATTATTCAAAAAGCGTTTCTTTATAAAGTGGCACGCAATCTTGTGATTGATAAAGTTCGAAAAGATAAGATTGTTCATCAGATGCCTTACGAAGAAGAAAAGCATTGTGGGGAGGTTTTAAGTAACACACAAGAGCGAGTGGATGAACAAATAAGGCAAGAGACCTTAAAAGCGTGCATCAAAAACCTCTCACCTCAAAATAAAAAAGCGTTTGTTTTGTACTATTACAAAGGCTACTCAAGGCAAGAGATCGCTCAGATGATGGGCATTAGTACCAATGCAGTTGAAAAAAATATCACCAGAGCGGTTTTACAGCTTAAAGAACAAATAGCAAAAGAGCATCCATGAAAAAAACAACGATGATGTATGAAATCGCACACCAATGGCATATGCGATCACGTGAAGGGCTAAATATTTTTGAGCAAGAAGCATTTGAGCAATGGATGGAAGATCAAAAACATAAAAGCGCTTATGAAGAAACAGAGCATTTTATAGCATCATGTTTAAAGGTTGATGATGCATTTATTCAAGAACTTGAAGCGGATGTTTTAAATGACGAAGTCGTGGCAACGTCAAAAGCATTGTATCAAAGGCGCTCATTTTTCACTTCTTTGGTTGCTGCCTGTTTGGTTTTATTTTTAGGTGTTGGGCTTAATCAGTACTATTTTCAGCCAATTTTTGATCAACACTATGCTACAACGGATCAAAAACTACTCAATATCACCCTTCCTGATATGACCACCGTAGATTTGGACATCAAATCTACCATAGACATTGCCTATTACAATCACAAACGAACGGTGGCGTTTAGAACAGGCAAGGCACTTTTTAGCGTCGCTAAAGATGTCCATAAACCATTTATCATTAAAGCGGGCGATACGGTCATTGAGGTGGTAGGTACGAAGTTTGAAGTCTTACATGTAAACGACCTGACTACGATTAGTGTGTTAGAAGGTGTTGTGAAAGTGAGCGACAAAACCCAAAGTACTTTTTATCAGCTCAAACAAGCCGATTCGATTACGTTTAACGAGGTGGGCAAAGTGCTCAATTACGGTCAGATTAATCCTCAAAAAATTGCTGATTGGAAAGAGGATGCGCTCTTTTTTGACAAAACAACGCTAGGAGACGCTGCGGCACACTTTGCATATTACACCAACCAAACAATTATCTTTGAAAGTGATGATCTCTCTTTTTTAAAACTTTCAGGAAAATTCTCAACGCAACATTTTCAAGGTTTTATTGAAGCGATGGAGACAATTTATGGGCTAAAAGCTAAAAAAGAAAAAGAGGGCATCACGCTTATTCGAAAATAAATTTTAAAAATTTTAAAATTGATGTCCGTTTTGTGCAGCTTCATTCGTTTTAATGCTAAAGATATTCGTTCTCAAAAAATGAACGTCTCTCTTTGCGCATCTAAAAGGAGTGAACTATGACATTGGCACAAAAAGCACTGGCTACGGTTAGCCTCGCTTTGGTTTTCAACACAAGCTTGTTGGCGCAGGCTTATACGATTCAAAATAAAACCCTCAAGGAAGCTTTAGAAATTATCGCTTCGCAATCTAAACTCTCTTATGCGGGTGATTCCGCTTTGCTTGATTCTAAAAAAGCGAATAACATTAGTAACATTGAAGGGCTTGAAAAAGCGTTGGAGCAGTTACTTAAAGGCACGGGGCTTGAAGCGGTGGTTAAAGATAACACGATCATTATCATAGAATCTAATGACGTTTCGATGCTAAATGCGATTGCGATTAGCGCAAGCCAAGATGCTACCACGGAGGGCACAAGCTCATACACAACAAAAAGTACACATACGGCAACACGAATGAATTTATCGATTAAAGAGACACCTCAATCGGTGGTGGTAGTCACACAGCAACAAATCGAGGATCAAAAGCTAGAAACCATAACCGACGCTATTAAAAACATTACAGGCGTGAGTACAAAAACTTTTGATAGTGAACGTCAAAGTTATGCTGCGCGTGGTTTTGACATAACTAATTATCAGATTGATGGTGTTCCTACCACATGGGAAGCGGGTTGGAGTGGAGGAGAGACAAGTCAAGATTTGGCGATGTATGATCGTGTGGAAGTCATTCGTGGAGCCAATGGTCTCATTAGTGGAGCGGGAAATCCTTCGGCAGCGATTAACATGGTGCGCAAACACGCCACAAGCAATGAGTTTAAAGGAAGCATAGAAGGGGACGTAGGGCGTTGGGATAGATATGGCACGACAGTTGATATGCAATCTCCTGTGAATGAAGACAAGACGATTCGTGCACGTGTGGTGGGAAAATATCAAGAGAGTGATTCATTTATTGATTTTTATGAAAACAAACGCAATCTGTTGTATGGTGTTGTAGACGTGGATGTGACAGATGATACACTCTTTTCTGCAGGATTTAGTTATCAAGAAAACGAGCCAACTGCAAGTATGTGGGGTGGGTTACCTTCATGGTATAGTGATGGTTCCAAAACCAACCTAAGTCGCTCTTCCACCACAGCGCCTAAATGGAGTGCATGGGAAAGCGAAGCTCAGACCTACTTTTCATCACTTGAGCACTATTTTGCCAATAATATTAAGCTTTATGGCGCTTATTCTCATAGTAAAAATACCGCCGATGCAAAATTGTTTTACATGTTTGGGCAATTAGACAAAACAACAGGGCTGGGATTGAGCGGGTCTGCTGGCTGGTACGACGTGACCAGAGAGCAAGATAATGTGGATATTTACACATCCATTCCTTTTGAACTAGGAGGGTTAGCGCATGAACTTGTGGCAGGTATGATGTATAACGAACAAACATTAACATCGTATGCTAGAGCAGGATCAGGTTTGGCGGCTATTGGTAATTTTTACGCATGGGATGGCTCATACGCAGAACCTACATGGGGAAATAGTATCCTTGCGACTAAGGGAAAAACCAAACAACTTGGTGGTTATACCGCAGGTAAACTTTCACTCACAGATCATTTGAAATTGATAGCAGGAACACGCATAAGCAATTGGGAAACAGACGTTTATTCGTATGGCACGACTTACTCTTATGAGCATACCAATGTGATGACTCCTTATGCGGGAGTTGTGTACGATTTGGATGCCAACCATGCGGTGTATGCGAGTTATACGGAGATTTTTCAACCCCAAAACTATCGCAACAAATCAGGAGGCTACCTTGACCCTATTGAGGGCAAAAACTATGAGACGGGTATCAAGGGGGAGTATTTTGATGGTAAACTCAATGCAACGTTATCAGTCTTTCGTATAGAACAAGACAATGTGGCACAACCTGATGGGATTAATATGGTTCCAGGTTCGAGTGATCAAGCGTATTATGGTGCTTCTGGAACCGTTAGCAAGGGGTATGAAATTGATGTGAATGGTGAAATCTCTGAAGGGTGGAGAGTAAGCCTTGGATGGTCTCAGTTTGAAGCCAAAGATGCGGATGGGGTTAACGTAAATACAACCCATCCTCGAAAAATTGCGAAAATCTACTCAACGTATACGCTTGGTAAATTTACCTTAGGGGGCGGTGTCAATTGGGAGAGTGAAACGTATACTGCTGCCACTAACCCTGTCACAGGAGTTTCTGAAAAAATCTCTCAAAGCGCATACACACTTGTAAATCTTATGGGTCGTTATAAAGAGTCTAAAGACCTTACGTTTCAAGTGAATGTTAACAATCTTTTTGATAAAAAATATTACAGCAACGTAGGATTTTACAATCAAGTCTCTTATGGAGAGCCTTTGAATGTTATCGCCTCAGTGAAATACAGCTTTTAGTGCAAAAGAGGTCTTTTGATCTCTTTACATGTAAAAAATAACGTATTTTCTACAAAGAAATTTCTACATGCTTTAAGTATAGTCATGATAATCTATATCAAAAAATTATAGGCCTTTAAATGCTCAAGTATTATAATGAACTTTTATATTTTGCTCAAAAACTCATTGGCAATAAAGAGGATGCACGAGATCTGATTCAAGAGACTTACACTAAAGCAATTGCGATTAAAGATAGAATTGATATTGCCAATGAGAGAGCCTATCTTTATAAAATTGTCAAAAATCTTGCCATCAAAGAGTCTATGGGAAAGCAAAAGTATGAAAGTGTTATTTTTGAAGAGCTGATACATTTTGAAGAGAGTCCGCATCCAGAAGAATTGCTCATGCAAGAAGAGCATGAGGTAGCGTTTTTGAGTGTTGTTCATGCTCTACCATCCAGAGCCAAACAAGCGTTTATTTTACATACCGTTGATGGTTATAGTAGAAAAGAGATCGCTTCAATGATGGGCATTACCACAAATGCTGTTGAAAAACTCATTAAAAGAGCAAGCATTAGTATTGAAGAAGAACTTGCCAAGAAGGGATTTTAAGTGAATATTGACGTTAAAATTAAAGAAGAAGCGACTTTTTGGGTTACCTGTGAGAAGGAGGGGTTGAGTGCTTTTCAAAAAGAGGAATTACACCATTGGTTGGCTCAAAATCCATTACATGTAAAAGCGTATCAGCGCATTAGAACTATTTATTCCATGTCACAATCTCTTTTAAAAGAGAATGCAGAACAACTCAGCATAACGGCTCACAAAGAGGCACAAAAGATAAAACTTTTTGAGAAAACGAAGTATTTTGCCCGTGTTGCCACTATTTTACTTGTTATAAGCGTGGGAACATTTGGTATTTATGACACAGTTTATGCTTTAAAATTCACAGACATATTAAGCTCAGATACGCATCCTCTTCTTACGCATGTGCTTCCTGATGGGAGTCGTATCTCATGTGATGCAAAAACAAACATGCGTGTTGCTTTTTATGCTAACAAAAGGGTTGTTACTTTAGATAAGGGAGCAGCGATGTTTGAAGTCGCTAAAGATGCGAAGAGAGCCTTTATTATTCAAAGTGATAAAATCAACATCGAAGTGGTGGGGACGAAATTTGAAGTGATTCATGCAGATGATTCGACCACCATTAACGTGGAAGAGGGAATTGTGAGAACATACTATGATGCTTCATGGCGTGAGAAAAAGAATGAAGTTCTTCTTTTAAAAGCAGATTCTATTACGTATACTCATGAAGGGGTTGTGCGTCATTATGCAAAGATTAATCCAACAAAAATAGCACTTTGGAGGGATAATCTTATTAATTTCAATCAAGTGACACTCAAACATGCGATGGATGAGTTCGCTAAATATACCACAATCGCATATAGCTTTGGGGAACCTGAGTTGGAAAATTATGTGATTACGGGAGAGTTTTCTTCAAACCAGTTAGATATATTTTTACAAAATCTTACAAAAATATATCCCTTAAAAATCGCAAAAAATGACGAAAAAATAGTAATTTCAAAAAAAAGTCAAAAGTAATGTCCGTTTTTTGTTTTTTTACACTCTTATATAGTTAAGAACAGTTATCAAAATTGTTTTAGAATATATGGGAGAATGAAATGAATCTACTAAAAAAAAGCCTTTTAAGTTCAGCGGTTGCATTACTTATGAGTACACATATGTATGCCGATGAAATCATCTACAGCTTACAAAGCCAGCCACTTAAAGATGCAATTGAGCGAATCTCAAAACAATCTAAAACCCCTTATATTGTGAAAGGCGCACTTTTGGAAGGGAAACAATCTAGGGAAATCAAAGAGGTTAAGGGTACAAAAAACGCTTTAAATAAACTTTTGGAAAACAGTGGTTTAGAGGCGGTGATTGAAGATGGGGCAATCATCATTCAAGAGAAAAAAGATGTCTCTACGCTCAATGCGATTTCGATTAGCGCAAGCCAAGATGCAACGACAGAAGGCACGGGGTTGTACACGACTAAGAGTACGAACACCGCAACGAAACTCAGCCTTTCTATGCGTGAGACCCCCCAATCAGTTACGGTTCTGACACAACAGAAGTTAGAAGATATAGGTGTCACGTCTTATCAGGATGTGTTGGGAAGCATTACAGGCATTACCCTAAACCGATGGGATGAAAGGATTAATTCTAGTGCAAGAGGATTTGATTTAGATTATTACAAAATTGATGGATTGCCAATTTATTCAACGTGGAATGATCGGGATATAGACTTGTCTATGTATGACAGAATAGAAGTGGTAAGGGGTGCAAATGGGTTAACAACAGGGTATGGCAATCCTGCGATGAGTATCAATATGGTTCGTAAAAGGGCAAACAGTAAAGAACCCACGGGGAGTGTTGTTGTAAGTGGAGGTTCGTGGGATGCTTATAGTGCAACCACTGATATTAGTTCAGGTATTAATGAAAGTGGAAGTGTCAGAGGTCGGCTTATTGCTAAGCATGAAGATGAAAAATCATTTATGGATGGATATACAAGAGAGAACAATCTTTTTTATGGAGTTATTGATGCAGATGTAGGAGATTTTACGTACATCTCTGGTGGATTTTCGTATCAAAAATTGGAAAGAGATGGTATCCGTTGGGGTGGTCTACCTGCGTTTTATACAGATGGAACAAGAACACACTTTAGCAGGTCGCTTACGGTATCAGAAGATTGGACATATTGGAATACCGAAGAAAAATCTGTTTTTATGGACTTAGAACACGTCCTGTATAAGGACATAACGCTTAATGCAAGGTACTTATACAGTGAAATAGATACAGATACGGCGTTGTTGTATTTTGCGGGTGCAGTCAATAAAAGCACTGGCGGTGGGTTGCGGTACATGGATTGGGAAGGGCAAACCAAAAAAAAGCAACACACCTTTGATGTAAATGTGAATATCCCGTTTGAATTGGCTGGATTGGCACAGGAAATAATTACTGGTGTTTCGTACAATATCGATAAAACTACCAAATACGATGCACGCTATCCCAATGGGTATTATACGCCATTGGGTAATTTTTACAACTACACGTTAAATCTACCTGCTCCTTCGGGAACGGATGTTCCCTATACATTAAAACCTGAAGAGATAGAACAAAAAGCGGTTTATTTAGCAGGTAATTTTTCGTTGATGGAGGACTTGAAACTTATTACGGGGGCTAGGGTCTCTTCTTGGGAATACTCCAGCGATGATACAACCAAAGAGACGAGAAAATTTGATAACGAACTGACTCCTTATGTGGGCTTAGTGTATGATTTAGATCAGCACCACTCTGTGTATGCAAGTTATACTAACATCTTTAATCCTCAAGATAAAAAAAATGCGAGTGGGAGCTATCTTGATCCCATTGTTGGCAATAATTATGAAGTAGGTATTAAAGGTGAATATTTTGGTGGTCTTTTAAATACGTCTTTTTCATTGTTTAAAATCAAGCAAGACAATGTTGCTCAAGATGATCCGTTAGGTGTTTTTGTACCAGGCACAACGACAGTGGCCAGTGTTGAAGCGAGTGGTGTTACAAGTAAAGGGTTTGAGTTTGATGTCATTGGACAAATTACGGATAATTTTAGTTTAGATTTTGGGGTTGCAAACTTTAAAGCAGAAGATGCTGATGGAGAAACGTATAACACCAAGGCATCTCGAACTACCGCTAATTTATTTGCAAAATATGAGTTTAATGCTTTAACATTAGGTGGCGGATTGAACTACAAAAGCAAATATTATACAGGCAGTGGCGCAACAAAAATTACGCAAGATGCTTATACATTAGCAAGCTTAATGGTTGCCTATGCTATTGACAAAAATATGAAACTTCAACTCAACGTCAACAATCTTTTTGATAAAAAATATTATGAAGGTATTGGAAATAATTCGATGGTTTACGGTGCCCCACGTAATGCTACCCTTAGTTTTAAGTATACCTTCTAACCCAAAAGAGCTCTTTTGAGCTCTTTACATGTAAAGGATGTTTATCTATGTTTTATTTTTTAAAACAGCGTTTTTCTCATCTTGCTATTCCTGAGAAAAATGCTAAGCGTATTGGGATGTTTCGTACACTCTGTGCTATCTTTGGTGGTTTATGTGTGGCGTATTTGGGTATGACATTGCTTCTTTTTATTTTACCCGTAAGCCCTGGGGAGTCTTTAGTGATTCCTTTGTTATTTAACACTTTAGCATGGGCGTTGGCTTCGCTTTGGATTGTGTTAGCACCAACACGCTTGCGTGCCTTATGGCGAAGTGTCCTTCCTACACTTTGTTTTGCTGTGCTGATTGTTTTTTTCTTTTTTAAGGAAAGTATGTGATGGAAGAAGCGAAAAAGATTTTTAAACAACGGCTTCGTCGTATTCACGTTGCTGTAGGGATTAATGTCTCTTTATTACTGTATGTATCGGTGTTTTTTGGTATTTTCGCGATCTTGCTGCCTTTTATTCAGGTCTGGGAAAAACCCTCACGCCATTATGCTATGCCTAATATCGAAAACGTAGATTACTCTGCGATGATTGATTCTGTGCTTGGCGATCCTGATTACCCTCAAATTAATGGCATTACCATTAACCTTCCAGGTTCTATGCACGATCCCGCACTTCGTATTTCAACCATGTTTATGAAGACAAAAGTCTTCAATCCCAACACGACGCAAGAGGTTGAGAATGAAGACGAACAGTCCCAACTTGCCATGTTCTTAAACGGCATGCACTATGGTAGACCTTTTAAGCTCTTTGGTTACATCGTGTTTGGTTTGATGGCTGTTGCGACCATGTTTCTTCTCATTGGTGGATTGATGCTGATTTGGAAAGTGTCTTATAAAAATAGTGGCAAAAATGCGCAGAGTCGGTTTTCCAAATGGCACCGTAAAATTTTCACATGGGTGTTTCCCCCTTTTATTATTATTACGTTGACAGGAGCACTGATGAATATTGGATACACTACGTCTGCACCCATGACATTTCTTGCTTCCAAAGGAGAGACGTTTAATACGTGGAAACTGGTAGGTCCTATACTCTATCCCTCTCTTGAACGCATTGAAAAAAAGCACGATAGGGTTTCAATGCTTTCGATGAATGAAATTTTGGAGCACGCTAAAGCAGCTATGCCTGAAGTATCGATTCAAAAAATAACCCTCAGCAATTGGAAAGATTCACGTGCACAAGCTAAAGTTGAGGGATACAATCCGTACATGCCTTTTTTAAACGGTATATCCAATCTTCCTAGTGTGACACTCAGTGGGGTTGATGGTCGTGTGTTGCATCAGCATAAGGTGATGGATAAGCATTGGTCGGGGCTTTTTTATGAGGCTATGTTTTTTTTACATTTTCTTTTTGGCGTGGATATTTTTACCAGACTTTTGATGGCAATTTTGATGGTGTTTGCTGGAGGTGCTTTAGGATTTGGTGTGCTTCTTTATATGGAAAAAGAGGCTCGAAAGTTTCCACAGAACATACCCGTATACCATTGGTTTGGCAAACTCTCCTTAGCGGTTATGGTAGGTGTCTTCCCTGCAACAGGGCTTTTATTTGCTTTGCAATGGAGTTTGCCCTTTGAGCTGTCTGATCGCTTTTTATGGCAAAAAGGAGCTTTTGCATTGATGTGGTTAGCCACCCTTACATGGGCATTTTATCGCCTTAGTTCGTATCAAGCAGCCAAAGAGTTTTTAAAACTCGGTGGAATATTGTTTTTGATAGCGCCTTTGATGCACTTCTATAACAGTGGCTTTTCTCCTCTTCGCCTTTGGAATGAGGGAATGATAAGCATTTTAAGTGTGGATTGTGGCTTGTTTGTTTTGGGAAGTATTTTACTCTTGATTGGGTTTAAGCTTCCACAAGAGAGAGCAAAAGTCATGGCATTTTGGACGCAAAAATTTTAAGAAAGGTACACGAATGAAAAAAATATGGATACTCATGGCTTTAGGCATCGTAGGAACGTGCCTACAGGCTCATACGCTTTTAATGAATATACTGAATAATGATGACAATACGCTTACCGTTCATGGTGAATTTAGTACTGGGGAGTTGGCATCAGGAGCACTGATTCGACTTGAATCTTTAATCAGTGGTGAGGTTTTGTTTCAACAACGCCTACCCGAATCAAGTGAACTGCTAATAGCTATTCCTAAAGAGCCCTATCAAGTTGTACTTGATGGTGGCCCTGGTCATACCGTGGTTAAGGAAGGATTTGCTCCTAATGAAGGGTTTAGTGTTACGGCAAAGGCATCTCAAAAAGGTACACTTTCGCAAGCTCAAAATGGCAATAAAGAGTGGAGCATGCCTATGATTTTTCTGTTATTAGGCGCAGGTATACTTATGGGTTTAACACTTTATTTTAGTTATAAAAATACCCGTTTGATTTTAATTGAACTGCAAAAACGCTAAAGAAAGAAAAGCTTTTTTGCAGCGTATGTTTTACATGTAACGCTATAAAAAGAGTACCAAGCTGATCATCGCATCAATGCCAATATCCACAGGTTCTTTGCCGATTTGTTTGGCGCTATTTTTCACTTGATCAATGATTTGGGTAAGGATGACTTCAAAGTTAAAGTTAGACGCATCCAAAATGCTTTCACGTTTTGTTCTCAAAGAAGGGAGGTTTTGAATCATCTCCCATGAGAGCATTTCTCCTTTGAGCAGCTTTTGGTGAAGCTCTACTTGCCAGTTATTTTGCCATGTGATAAATAGGAAATTTCCATTAGTATCTTTGGCAGTTTTAACTTTCCATCGAATGACCTCAAGGTAGTAATAGAGCTTTTTAAACTCCTCTTCTTTGTAACTTAGCGTGGTTATTTGATGGCCTTCACCAATTTTGTAACTCTCCCAAAGCAGTTTATGTAAGCCCAAAATAAGAAAATCATTGCGTTCAGGAATGTTGGGATTTTTATCAAAAGCAATGCGAAGGTAGTCATCATATGTTTTAAGCAGGTTTCCATTGTAGTGCATACGAATGCCATTTTGTGCGTATTTAATTTCATGAAAAATGTAGGGTTGTGACGCTTTGTTAAAGGCTTTGGGATTTCGTATGTCAAGTTTTTCTTTGTAAGTGTAGAGGTATTGGGTGATTTTTTTATAATCTTGCGTTAGATTGGTAGCCCCTCTGGATTGTAAAATTTCGCTCACTTTTTCTTGAGGACTTGTTCCACACCCTATGAGCAAAAAAAGAAGTAAGAGGCTGAGTATTTTACCCATGATTGAGGAAGTCCTTCCCTTTTTTCAGTTGTTCTTTAATAATTTTGAGCGTCTCTTTGAGGTTTTCTCTTTGCAGAGGGTCTTCTTCTTTGGTTAAGGAATCTTTTAAAAAGAGGTAGCGTTTTTCCAGCTTTTCCATTAACATTTTAATATTTTCTTTGGTTTGTAGCGTCTCTTGTGTTGGTTCATTAATACCTAAAAGTTCTTTTAGTAGGTGAATAAATTTTCTTTGACTCATCCATGACTCCTTGGTTCATTTTCGTGGGCTAAAACATCGGCTTCCGTCTCGGTTAAAATCAGTGCTTCACGCCCTTCTTGAACCCCTTTTTTCTCATGTACAAAAAGAAGTTGTGCAGCTTTGGAAAGTTCTGAAGCGATGGTATAGGCATAGCTGGTATCGTTCATTAAAGAGGTTGCCATGGCATAATTAATTTTATTGGAGCGAATTAAATTATCCAATGCTTTATTGGAGGCAATATCGTATTTTTGGGTATCCACGTGCAATTTGCTTAGCAATAAAATAGCGACATCTTCTTCATTGGTATTGAAAATAAGTTGCATGGTGCGCAGGTGGCTAATGAGATTTTTACGAATATGGTTGTACTCGGTTTTAATCTCTGTATTGCTTGATTCGAGGTATTTGAGCATGTTTTTTTGCATATGTTTGGCCGCTTTAAAGGCTTCAACAAGGCTCAAATTGGCATTTTTAATGGCAACCAAATCGTACATGCTCTCTTGCGAAAATTTCCCTTGTGCCATAATGGCAAAGGTGATAATTTTTCCGTAAATCTCTTTGATATTGCGTTCATAGTAGGCATCCATATTAAAGGGAAGTGCTTTATTGCGAAGCGCAATAATTTCATCACTCTCCATACCTGAAGTGATATCGTTTTTGGTAATGCTCAAAGAGTGTGCGATACTCTCGGCGATATTTTGATACAGGTGTTTGGTCTCTTTGAAAAGAACCGTATGGGCACTCAGAGGAAAATCAAGCGCACTTTCGTGCAAATAATAAACATCGTCTTTTTGAGGAAGCGCCTTTTCATAGGGGCGAAAAAGCGCATTAAGAAGGGCTACGAGCTGTGTTGTCCATGGAAAAAGTAGTACCACACCTAAAAGATTAAAAAAGGTGTGAAATAAAGCCAATTTTAGGGCGTAATCATCAGGTACGATGCCCAAAAACTGTGCGGTTTTATCAATCAGCATGATAAAAGGCTGAATAAAAGCAATGGCAATTAAAGCGGTAATAAAATTAAACAGTAGGTGCGCAACGGCAAATTTTTTCCCCTCAATGTTGGCACTCAATGAGCCTAAAAGTGCGGTAATCGTCGTTCCAATATTTGAGCCAATAGCAAGGGCGAGCGCATTTTCATAGGTCACTTGCGATGCATACAGTGCTGTAATAATCAGTACCAATGTGGCATGCGAGGATTGCATCACAAGGGTTGCTACAACGCCTAGGAGGGCAAACACTAAAACACCCTCCATGCCTCCCATGGCATACTGTGTGAGGTCTATGTGCGCTTTAAAGGCATCAAAGCCCTCTTTCATATACGCAATACCTAAAAATAAAAACCCTAAGCCCATTAACAAATAGCCCAATGCCTTACTTTTATTTTCATTGTAAAAGAGCAGCAAGGTACCAAAAACAAGTAAAGGCATTGCATAGCTGGCAATGTCGACTTTAAGCCCAAGCCCTGCAATCAACC
Organism: Sulfurospirillum barnesii SES-3; assembly: GCF_000265295.1. NCBI lineage: Bacteria > Pseudomonadati > Campylobacterota > Epsilonproteobacteria > Campylobacterales > Sulfurospirillaceae > Sulfurospirillum > Sulfurospirillum barnesii. The sequence goes on along the minus strand of NC_018002.1, from coordinate 1,978,463 downwards.
ACGCCCCCGTAGTGGTTCCTAAATTGGCTCCGAAAATAATGCCAATGCCTTGTGCTAAAGAGATCAGCCCTGCACTGATAAAAGAGATGGAGAGAATGGAAACAAGCGAACTTGATTGCATAATACTGGTGCTAAGAACACCAAACAGAAGGCTTTTAAATACGGTGTTGGTCATGGTATGCAATATACGCTCTAAAAAGCCACCTGCAAAGGCATGAAATCCCTCTTCCAGGCAGAACATACCAAATAAAAAAAGCGCAATGCCTGCGCAAATGAGTACAAAATTTTGGCTCAGCGTAAAGATATACGTGAGGAGAACGACTATAAATATAAGCCCAAATCGCTTCACGTCTTTCCTTTACATGTAAGGTGTAATGCCCAATTATTGTACACTTTTTTTGCTATAATCCATTAAAAAAAGGATAAAACATGCCATTATTGGATAGTTTTTGTGTCGATCACGTTAAAATGCCAGCCCCTGCACTAAGGGTTGCTAAAACCATGAAAACACCTAAGGGGGATGACATTAGCGTCTTTGATTTGCGTTTTTGCAAACCCAATCAAGAGATTCTTCCTGAGCGAGGCATTCATACCTTAGAGCATCTTTTTGCAGGCTTTATGCGTAGTCATCTTAATGGCGATGGGGTAGAAATTATTGATATTTCTCCGATGGGATGTCGTACGGGATTTTATATGAGCTTGATTGGAACACCCGAAGCACAAAGGGTTGTTGATGCGTGGATGGCATCTATGGAAGATGTTTTACATGTAAAGGCAGAAAGCGATATTCCAGAGCTTAACGTCTACCAATGTGGAACATACACCATGCACTCTTTGGAAGAAGCCCATGCTATTGCATCCAATATCCTTGAAAAAGGCATTGGGGTGATGGACAATACGGCACTCAAACTAGACCTCAAACATCTTCACGTTTAGTTTAAGAGGCTCTAAGAACTTTTTAACTACAATCTAATTTTTAAGATTCAATTTGAATAAAGGTGTGAGAATGGAGCGTTTGGTTTCACGGTATAAAGAGGGCAATTTGATTGTTCTCATTTTAATGGGTATGGTGCTAGGAGTGGTTATTGCTATGATTTCTCCAAGTGCTGCCATGGCGGTTTCAATTTTAGGTAAATTGTTTGTAGGGGCACTGAAGGCGGTTGCGCCTGTTTTGGTTCTTATTCTGGTTTCAACAGCCATTGCAACCAAAGAAGTAGGGGCTCAAACCAACATTAAGTCCATTATTATCATGTATGCTATTGGTACTTTTTTAGCTGCATTGGCCGCTGTACTTGTTAGTTTTTCGTTTCCTGTAAGTTTGGTTTTAATTAATCCAGAAGCAGGCTTAACCCCACCTCAAAGCATTGTGGGTGTGATTAAAGGATTTGTGGTCAGCATGGTTGATAATCCTATTAATGCATTGGCTAAGGGGAATTATATTGGGGTGCTTACATGGGCAGTAGCCGCTGGTATTGCGTTGCATCATAGCAGCAAACAGACTAAAGCAGTCATGCAAGACATCAGCAATGCCATGACAAAAATCGTTCAAGGTGTGATTCGTTTGGCTCCATTTGGTATTTTAGGCTTAGTGGCTGAAACCTTTGCTGAGACAGGCTTTACCGCTTTGTTAGGGTATGGAAAGCTTTTAGTGCTTTTGGTAGGAACGATGCTTTTTGTGGCATTATTTATCAACCCTTTATTGGTGTTTTTGAAAACCAAAAGCAATCCGTATCCTTTGGTACTTACGTGTTTAAAAGAGAGTGGTGTGACAGCATTTTTTACCAGAAGCTCTGCGGCAAACATTCCTGTGAATATGGCATTGTGTAAAAAATTGGGATTGCATGAAGATACGTATTCCATCTCGATTCCTCTAGGTGCAACGGCTAATATGGCAGGTGCTGCCGTTACCATTACCATTTTAACGCTAGCCACCGTGCATACCTTAGGTATTTCAGTGGATTTACCCACGGCTTTACTCTTAAGTGTGCTTGCGAGTGTTTCCGCCGCAGGTGTTTCAGGTGTTGCGGGTGGTTCTTTGCTTCTGATTCCTTTGGCGTGTGGTCTTTTTGGAATTAGTGATGAGATTGCTATGCAAGTGGTTGCCGTTGGTTTCTTAATTGGTGTGGTTCAAGATTCTACAGAAACAGCGCTTAACAGCTCAACCGATGTTGTCTTTACCGCCGCATGTTCGGATGCACCGATTAAAGTATAATCTTGACATGTAAACTAGTTTGGTGGGGTATTGGGGTTTACAAACTCCAATTTCTTGCCAAACCCTAGGGTATTGTCTGTAAATTTCAGATACGCAATTTCGATGCTCCACAGCTGTGGATTCATCGCAATGGCGTATGGAAAACGTTTTAAATAGGCTTTTTTCTCCGCTTCATTCGCTGCTTTAAAAACACCGCTAAATTGAACCCCTTGAATTTTCCCCACCAGTTTTGTTTCTAATGCAATCACCCCTGCAACCTGTTCATTTTCAAGGGCTTCCCTCCCGTGTCTTGTATTGGCATCGGTGGCGATAACCAACGTCGCACGCTCTGGAATAAAGGCGTAAAAACACGAGGCGCAATAGGGCAGATTTGCTTTACATGTAGCGAGTGTGAGCAGATGATGTTTCTTTAAAAACGCTTCTATTTTGGGATCAAGCATGGTGTTTCCTTTGAAAAAAAGTATAACATATTTTTTTGTTCACTTTTAAATGGCAGCTTCATTATGATAAACCAACACCCTTCAAAGGAGAACGGATGAAGAGAGGGCTTTTATTAAGCGTGTTTGGGGTCTACGCATTTGCACAAAATCCTCAGGTCTTGCAATATACAGGCGTTAAAACCGTACACAATCAACAAGCGGTCACGATTGAGAGACAGATTCCTCGTGAATGTTTGGATGTGCATATCTTGCCAGAAGATATTTTTAGCGGCAATCTCGCAGGCAAAAACGTTCCAGCCCTATGCCAAAAAAGTGTGGTGACAACGGTGGGGAAAATCCAACCGATGCAATTAGATCCTAAAATCATCACCGTAGGTGAAGTGGAGGTGTTGGAGTTTATTCAACATAAATTAACGCCTCACCCTGATCGCTATGTGCTTGTCGATGCGCGCAAACAAGAGTGGTTTGAGCAAATGAGCATCCCTGGAAGTGTGAACCTTCCTTTTGATGAAGTGGCATACGACGCGGATTTTCCCGAAGATTTTGAGCACATGAAAAACGTGCTTGGCATTGTTTCACATGAGGGAAAACTCGACTTTTCCCATGCGAAAACAGCACTTATTTTTTGCAACGCTTCGTGGTGTGCCCAGTCGCATATGATGATCGATCAGTTGGTGAAAATGGGGTATCCTAAAGAGAAAATTCTATGGTATCGTGGTGGTTTGCAAGATTGGCTTTTGTTTGGATTTAGTGTGATTTCAAAAAAATAGCTTACATGTAAAGCTTAAGACAGAGGTGCGTGAAGGTCTTCATCGCTTACGGTGATGCTTTTGCGCCACTTCTCGATCTTAAGATCATTCTCTAAAATATGCTCCACCAGCCACTTCTGCGCAATAAATTTCATCTTCTCTTGCAAGCCTTCCATACTTTTTTCTTCTTGAAGAATTTGATTCATCCCCTCAATGATACTTTGATGCATCTTGTGGTGTTGGATATAAAGAGGATAGTGAATGCTTTGCATGTACGCCTCTTCTTCTTTAAAGTGTTTTGCCATATAGGTGTAAAACTCTTTAAACAGTTTTGAGAGTTCTATTTTACTGGAGGTTTTAGGGTCAAGATTTTGTGCGGCATTGGCAAGGGCAAAAAGTTCTTGATGTTGGGCATCGAGCTTTTCATGGTGTAGGCTAAAGCGTTCACTCCATTCTAAAATCACGGTCGCTACCTTTTGAATTGTTTAGGGATATTTTAGCACGCTTTTGAGATTTTTAGGTAAGGTTTTGTTAACTAAAGTGCGTTAGAATGTCACACATATTTTCTAAGGAATGACCATGGTTTTTCAAACCCTAAAGCCTCTTTTTCTTCTACTGCCATTTCTCTTTTTTGGCTGCGAACAAACACCTCCACCAAACAATGTGACACTAAAAACGGTGGGTGCTTATACACTGAGCACTCAGAGTTTAACCCTGACACAAGAGATGGCAGGTCGTACCAAAGCTTCAATGAGTGCAGAGATTCGCCCACAAGTTGGAGGCATCATTAAAGAAAGGCTTTTTAAAGAAGGCGATTTGGTAAAACAAGGTTCCATCTTATACACAATTGATGATGCAAGTTATCAAGCCGCATACGAAGAGGCAAAAGCAAGCCTTGCAAATGCGCAAGCCAGTGTCGAAGCAAGTCGTCTTAAATACGAACGCTATACAGAGTTACTGAGCATTGAGGGTGTCTCCAAACAAGATGTGGAGGATGCTAAAAGTGCGTATTTGCAAGCGCTCTCAACGGTGGATGTGAAAAAAGCAGCCCTAGAGAGTGCACGTATTAATGTAGCGTATACCAAAATCAAAGCTCCTATTAGTGGGCGTATTGGTATTTCAAGTGTAACAGAGGGCGCTTTGGTTACCACCAATCAAACGTCCGCTTTGGCAACGATAAGAGCGCTTGATCCTATGTATGTGGATATGACACAATCGAGCACACAACTTTTAAAACTTCGTGCTTTATTGGAACAAAAAGGTGTTGAAAAAGGCAGTGTACATCTTTCGTTGAAATTGGAAGATGGTAGCATATATGCCCATAAAGGTGAGTTACAATTTCAAGAAGTAGCGGTGGATGAAAGCACAGGCTCTGTGACACTTCGGGCGATTTTCCCAAACCCAAAAGGACTTTTGCTTCCTGGGATGTATGTTCGTGCAATGATGGATGAAGCCATTTTGACCCAAGCCCTCTTAGCGCCACAGCAAGGTATTTCTCGTGATCCAAAGGGTAATGCAACCGCAATGGTGCTGAGCGCTGAGAATAAAATAGAAGTACGTAAAATTAGGACAGAACGTGCCATTGAAGATAAATGGTTGATTCGTGAGGGGCTTAGTGCTGGAGATCGTTTGGTGGTTGAGGGAATCAATAAGGTGAAAAAAGGTGATAGTGTCATCGTGGTGGATGTCACGCAAAGTTTAGGTAAAGCGCAATGATCGCTCACTTTTTTATTCATCGACCCATTTTTGCATGGGTTATCTCTCTTGTTATTATGCTCACAGGTATTGGTTCGATTTTAAACTTACCTGTGGAGCAATACCCTGATATTGCTCCGCCTACCATTCGTATTGATGCTACCTATAAAGGGGCTTCTGCTGAAACGGTGGAAAACAGTGTGGTGCAGATTATTGAGCAACAGCTCACAGGATTAGATGGTCTTTTATATTTTTCTTCTAGTAGCAGTTCTGCTGGCAGTGCTCGCATGAGTGTTACCTTTGAAAAAGGAACAGACGCCGACACCGCACAAGTACAAGTGCAAAATAAAGTGGCACAAATTACCACACGTCTTCCAAAATCGGTTCAAAATGAAGGGGTGCGTGTCAGTAAGGCACAAAGTGATTTTTTGATGATTCTCTCTTTATACGATAGAAGCAATACACGAACATCTGTGGATGTAGCAGATTATTTGCTGAGTACCTTACAAGACCCTATCGCAAGACTTGAGGGTGTTGGAACGGTTCAGGTGTTTGGTGCACAGTATGCCATGCGTATATGGGTTGATCCCTATAAACTTGCCTCGTATAACTTAATGCCCTCAGATATAAGCAGTGCCATTACAGATCAAAATGTGCAAGTATCAGCAGGAAGTATCGGTGCATCTCCTAGCAATGATGAACAACAACTCAATGCGACGGTCACTGCCAAATCTCAATATCAAACGCCAGAACAGTTTGAAAATATTATTGTCAAAAGCGATAGTAGTGGGGCAATTGTTCGATTGCGTGATGTGGCACGGGTTGAATTAGGCAGTGAGAGTTATACGACCATGACAAAACTCAATGGTTACCCTGCTTCAGGTTTAGCCATTGTTTTAGCACCAGGAGCCAATGCCCTCTCTACAGCCAATCGTGTTAAAAATACGGTTGAAAAGATGCGAGCAAGTATGCCTGAAGGATTTGATGTCGCCTATCCACGGGATAGTACAAAGTTTATTCGAGTTTCCATTGAAGAGGTGGTTAAAACTCTTTTTGAAGCAATTTTACTCGTTGTTGTGGTGATGTTTGTTTTTTTACAAAATTGGCGAGCAACACTCATTCCTGCGATTGCCGTTCCTGTTGTCCTCTTGGGTACCTTTGGTGTTTTGGAAGTATTTGGTTACTCGATCAATACGCTTACCATGTTTGCGATGGTACTTTCCATTGGTCTTTTGGTGGATGATGCGATTGTTGTGGTGGAAAATGTTGAGCGTATTATGCGTGAAGAGAAACTCTCTGCAATGGAAGCGACTGAAAAATCAATGCGGGAGATTACGAGCGCATTGGTGGGTATTGCAACGGTTCTCTCAGCCGTCTTTTTACCGATGGCATTTTTTAGTGGTTCCACAGGGGTTATCTACCGTCAATTTTCCATTACCATCGTCTCTTCGATGGTGCTTTCTGTGATTGTGGCATTAACCTTAACCCCTGCCTTGTGTGCCTCTTTTTTACAACCGCATCAAGAGACTCATCCTCATGGTTTTTTTGGATGGTTTAACCGCACGTTTGATGCCTTTATTGCCCGTTATACACGCAATGTTTCATCGGTGATTGCAAAACCGTTACGATGGATTGTTGTGTATGGAATGATTACTGCTGTGATGGCACTGCTTATTTTACGGCTACCGACAGGCTTTTTACCTGAGGAAGATCAGGGCAATATCATGGTGCAAATGAATTTACCTGAGGGAGCATCCTTTAAGCGTACCAATGCGGTTGCTAATCAAGTAGAGCATTATTTTTTAAACAAAGAGAGCAATAATACCGAAGCTATTTTTACCATTTCAGGCTTTAATTACAGTGGTAATGGACAAAATGCAGGTATGGCGTTTGTTGCATTAAATGATTGGAATGTGCGTAAAGGGGTAGAAAATCGCTCCGATACCATCGCCTCTCGTGCAACAAAAAATTTATCACAGGTACGGGATGCTTCTATTTTCTCACTCAATCCACCTGCTATTAGAGGTTTAGGTCAGAGCAATGGCTTTAATTTTCAGCTTCAAGCGCTTGCGGATACGAATAGGGAAACATTGAAAAATCTTCAAGAGACTTTTTTAGATAAGGTACGTCAAGAGAGCCTTTTTACGGCTGTTCGCTTAGGAAGTTTGGGGGAGACACCCCAGTTACATGTAAAGATTGATGAAGATAAGGCTGTTGCTTTAGGGCTTTCTCTCTCTGCTATTGATGATACACTCAGTTACGCATGGGCAGGCAAGTATGTCAATGATTTTGTGGATCGTGGTCGGGTTAAAAAAGTCTATGTGCAAGGGGATGCGCCTTATCGTTCTAAGCCTGAGGATTTAGATGTATGGTATGTAAAAAGTAAAAATGATGTCATGACGCCTTTCTCTTCATTTGCAACGACGTATTGGAGTTATGGTGCGCAAGTGTTGACCCGTTACAATGGATTGGCATCGTATGAAATTCAAGGAGCACCTGCCAAAGGGGTAAGTTCAGGTGTGGCGATGGATAAGATGGAGGCATTGCAAGAAACATTGCCTATGGGTACAAGTTTTGCGTGGAGTGGGCTTTCGTATCAAGAGCGATTATCCAGTGGTCAAACGGTGACGTTGTATAGCATTTCTATTTTAGTGGTCTTTTTATGTTTGGCTGCTTTGTATGAGAGTTGGGCGGTTCCTTTTTCAGTTTTATTGGTTATTCCTTTAGGGATTTTTGGCGCTGTTTTAGCGGCGTCTTTGAGAGATTTGAACAACGATGTCTATTTTCAAGTGGCACTTCTTACGACCATTGGGCTCTCGTCTAAAAATGCTATTTTGATTGTGGAATTTGCCGAGATGGCATACAATCAAGGCAAAGGATTGGTGGAGGCGGCGATTGAGGGAGCGAAGCTTAGACTTCGACCGATTCTGATGACCTCTTTAGCGTTTATTGCAGGGGTTTTACCTTTGGCACTTTCCAGTGGAGCAGGGGCGAACAGTCGTATTTCCATTGGAACAGGAATTATTGGTGGGACGCTGAGTGCAACCTTTTTAGCCATTTTTCTGGTACCACTCTTTTTCGTTTTGGTGCGTGGTCTTTTTCCAAAGCGTAGCCATCATGCGACCATGATAGGGGAGGTGTAAAATGCAAAAATACAGTCTGGTTTTAATCCCCTTTTTGTTTGTGGGATGTATGAGTATGGCGCCAGAGTATGTGCGTCCCACTGCGCCCATTCCATCAACTTTTGATGTGAATACTTCGGTGCAAAAAAGCAATCCTCAGGATTTAAGCTGGGAAGCGTTTATTCAAGAGCCTTCCTTGCAAGCGGTGGTTGCACAAGCCCTAGAGCAGAGTCGTGATCTTAAAAAAGCAGTAGCCAACATTGAGATGGCACGTGCGACGTATCGTGTGACTCGAAGTGCACAGTTTCCCAGTATTGATGCTTCTGCCACGGGTTCAAAAGCACGTTCTATCTCAGGAGAGAGTACTGCTATCTCAGAAAGTTCTACGGCTACGGTTGGGTTAAGCAGTTATGAGTTGGACTTTTTTGGTAAAGTAAAAAGCCAAAGTGAGGCGTCTCTTGAAAGTTACAAAGGGGTAGAGGAGGCAGAAAAAACCGTACGTATTGCACTCATTGCAGAAACCATCAATGCATGGTTAAGCTATGCCTCGGATACCACGCTTTTACACCTTGCTAAACAGACAGAACAGAGTGCCAAACGCTCTTTAGAAGTGGTGCAAAAAAGGGTAGATTTAGGGGTAGATACGAAGGTTTCCTTGTACAACGCACAGAGTATTTACCAACAAGCCAGAGTAGATGTTGCAAATTATACGACTCAAGTGGCGCACGATAGAAGTGCGTTAGAGCTTTTAGTGGGCGCAAAAGTGGCAGATGTTCATCTGCCTAAAGGCTTAGAAGAGGAGGCTCAAGCGTGGCTTTTAGATGTGCCTGTGGGGCTTTCTTCAGAGATTTTACTGAATCGTCCTGATGTGTTGAGTGCTGAACACAATCTTAAATCAGCCAATGCTAACATTGGGGTGGCACGAGCGGCGTATTTTCCTTCTATTACGCTTACAACCAAAGGTGGTGTTGGGACGAACAGCTTAACAGGGCTTTTTGATGGAGGCACGTCTAAAATTTGGTCGTTTGCTCCCACTGTGACGCTCCCCATTTTTGATATGGGCGAGAGGGATGCGAATTTGGACTATGCCAAAGCCAAAAAAGCGCTGTATCTAGCCACCTATGAAGCCACCATACAAACGGCGTTTAGCGAAGTGGAGCGTGCGCTTTCACGCCGTGCGACCATTTTTGAACAGTACGATGCTCAAAAAGCTTTGGTGGAAGCCAATGCAAACAGTTACGCTATTTATGACGCACGCTATCAAAAAGGGGTCGATACCTACTTAAATGCGCTTCTCTCTCAGCGTTCGTTTTACAGTTCACAAAAAGCGTTCATTAATGTAAGGCTTGAAGAGCTTATAAACCGTGTCACGCTTTACCGTGTTTTGGGCGGTGGAATCACCCAAAATCAACCGTAAAATGCTTTACATGTAAGATGTTATTGCTTTGGCTCTTGCGCATTGTTTGGTAAGAGCCAAATCGCTAAACTACCACTTAGTATCGAGAGAAGACATCCTACAATCATCGTGTGATACATGCCATCAATAAAGGCTTGATTGACAAGGGTTAACAAATGATCATGCGCCGCAACATTAGGAAGTGAGGCTATTGCCTGATGGGCGGATTGAATAGAGTTTTGAAGCGCTTTTAAAAGCGATGGCTCTGCCTCAATCTCTTTTACATGTAAAAGATAAATATGGTTGACATAACTCCCTAAGATGGCAATGCTCATTGCCGCAGAAAGCTCAATGGTGGTGTCATTAAGAGCACTGCCTACACCTGCTTTTTCTTTTGGAATAGAGCTCATAATCGAATGTGTCGAAGGTGGCATAGAAAGACCCATCCCAAATCCTTGAATTAAAAATCCAACCAGAATTGCCCAAAGTGGCATATGTATCGTAATCGTGAACACAAAAAGTACCATGCCTAGGGCTGAGATAATAATGCCGCCACCAATACTCAAAGGCATGCCATAGGCTTTGAGGGCATTGGGTGAAATTTTAGAGCCTATTGCAACGCCTAAGGTCATAGGCATCAGCAATAAACCTGCTTGTAAAGCGCTGTAGCCTTGTACGGTTTGGAAGAGTTGTGAAAAGAAAAACATGGAGCCAACCATCCCAAAAACAATGAGCGCAATTGCAAAAGAGGGAATGGTGAAGGTACGTTTTTTAAAAAGCTCAAAAGGAATCATTGCGTGAGAGCATCGTCTCTCCCAAAAGATAAAAAGAGCACAAACGGTTAGCCCTATGATAAGGCTTATCTGAACCGTTGCATCGCTTAAACTTTTTACCCCTGCTTCGATAATGCCATAGGTGAGCGCAAACAAAAAAATCACACAAAGTAGCATGCCCACAAGGTCTGCTTTCGCATTTTTATTGTGCGATTCAGGCAGAACCCATGAGGCATAGACAAAGGCAATCAACCCAATGGGCAAATTGATAAAAAAGACCCAGTGCCATGAAGTGTATTCGATGATGAAACCGCCAATTAACGGTCCAAAGCCTTGACTGAGTCCAAAGATCATTGACCAAAGTCCGATGGCTTTCATGCGCTCATCAGAATCTGTAAACATATGCGTGATGATGGAGAGCGTGGAGGGCATAATAAATGCCGCACCAAAACCGCTCAGGCTACGAAAGAGAATGAGCTCTGCGGTTGAGGTTGAAAGACCTGCTCCCAACGAGGCAAGACTAAAGAGTACAATGCCAATTTTAAGAAACCTCTTTCGCCCAAACTGATCGCCAAGGGCGCCAATGGTAATTAAAATAGAGGCAAAAAAGAGAATATAAATATCAACAATCCATTGCAGTTCACTCATGCTTGCGGATAAATCGTTGGAAATAGAGGGAAGGGCAACATCAAGGACGGTATTGTCCAGTGTAATGATGGACATAGCAAGGCACAGTGCTCCAAGACCTGCCCATCGTTTTTCATAAGAATACGGCATTAAAACATTCCTAAATTCGTAAAGTGTAATAAATGTTACAAAATGAAATCATACCCAAGCCGAGCTTAGGTGTTACAGGTTTATAGAAGAAGTATATAGGTCTATGCAAAGAAGCACACACTTTTGTAAAAAGAGATGATGCCTCTTTAAGTCTGCGTGTCTGCGCCTATAAAATACGCTTAAAAACAATTTTTTTTGTTACGAAGTTGTTATAATGTTTGCATAGAATTATCGTATGAAAGGAAGTGGGATGTCAGTCAACAAAGTTTATGTGCTTGATACCAACATTATCTTGCACAATACCAATTTCATCAAAGAGTTGTGTGATGGTGGCAACAACATCATTGTGATTCCCGAGACGGTGCTCATAGAACTAGAGGATTTTAAAAAGAACTTTAGTGAGCTAGGCTATCAGGCTAGAAGTTTCGCTCGTATGCTTGCTTCGTGCAAGGTGGAAGAGGTCGATAGCGGTGAGATTTTCCGTGTGGTGAAGATGCGCTATGATGATGATATTGCCATTCACCTCTTCTCCAAAACTCTCTATACTTCCGATATTGACTCCCAATTTATCAACGAGTCCAACGATAAACGTATTCTTGAGGTTGCCTCGGGGGCGCAGGAGTATTATGTAGATTATAAAGTAATTTTTCTCTCTTTGGACGTGTATGCCCGTATGTTTGGGCTTTTTTACAACGTCACGGTGGAGTCTTTAAGAGAAGATCGAAGCGATGTACCTGAGTTTGAGTTTGTCAAACAGCTTCCACTTGATTCAGCACTCTTTAATACCTTAGATAAAAAACTTATCAGCGAATTTGATCCTGAGCATAAAAGCAGTAATTATTGCTATGAGTTTGTCAGTCCTGATGGCAATTCTGAACATGCGATTATCTCGCCTGCGGGGATTATTTATATGCTCAATGAAGAGCTTGACTTTAGAGGTTTAGAGGTTAAACCCATCAACCTCAAACAGAAGTTTTTTATGAAAGCACTGCTTTCTAACATGTACGATATTCATGTCATTGACGCCAGAGCTGGAAGTGGTAAAACCTTGATGGCATTTGTGGCAGCGATGCGCTTAGTCAGCAAAGGGAGTTACGAAAAAATTGTCTATGTGCGCAACTCCATTGAGAGTGTTGATAAGGGTGCAGATGTGGGGTATCTCTCAGGAAATGACGAGAAATTTCGTATTTATAACATGGCACTTTACGATACCTTAGAGTTTATTGCCAAAAAACGTATGAAAAAACGTGACAATACCCAAGAGCCTCAAATGGCAATTGAAAAAAAAGTGCAAGAGCTCATCACCAAATACAACATCGAAAAACTTTGGCCTGGAGAAGCTCGTGGTCGAACACTTTCCAATGCCATTGTTATTTTAGATGAGTGGCAAAACAGCTCTAACAACACGACACAGCTTATTTTATCGAGGCTTGATAACAACTGTAAAGCCATTGTGATTGGCTCAAACCGCCAAATTGACAATATGTACCTTAACCGCTTTAACAATGGCTTGACCTCGCTTTTAAAGCAGACCAAAAAAGAGCAGACGCACATCTCGCTTTTTGCGATTGAGTTGGATAAATCGGTACGTGGTAAGTTTTCGCACTTTGCCGATGAAATTTTTGGGGAGAGTGATAAGAGCACATGAGTTCAATAGCCAATGATGAAGAGGTGTTTGCATTTCGTTCTATTTTTATCTCTGACGTGCATTTAGGCACACGCTTTTGCCAAGCGCATGAGTTGTTGGAGTTTTTAAGACGCAGCGAGTGTGAGCACCTTTTTTTAGTGGGCGATATTATTGATGGGTGGGCGATTAAGCGTAAGATGAAATGGGCGCAATCGCACTCAGATGTCATTCAAAAAGTGTTGCGAAAGGCACGAAAAGGGACAAAGGTCACTTACATTACAGGCAATCACGATGAGTTTTTACGCTCTTTTTTGCCTTTAGCATTGGGCGATAGCATTGAAATTCGGGATGAGTATGCGTATGTAAGTCTTCGCAATGAGCGGTATTACATCGCACATGGTGATTTTTTTGACAGTGTCACAATGACCAAACGCTGGTTAGCCCTTTTGGGGGATGTTGGGTACGATATGCTGTTACATGTAAACCAAGTTTTAACGTGGTGTCGTAAAAGATTGCGCTACCAACGTCACTGGTCACTCTCCAAGTATGTCAAAGACCATGTGAAAAGTTCGGTTTCGTTTATTACCGATTTTGAAGCGATTTTAAGTGAACATGCCAGACGTAATCACTACGATGGAGTCATTTGTGGGCATATTCACAAGGCGGAGATGCGAGAAATTGAGGGTATAAAGTACCTAAACTGTGGCGATTGGGTGGAGTCGTGTACCGCTATTGTCGAGACGTATGATGGGGAGTTTAAGATTATTTCATGGCTGGAACACTAAAAATTTCACTCGCCCTCTCAGGCGGTGCGGCTAGGGGTGCCTTTCATCTGGGTGTCATCGCCGCGTGTGAGCGCCATGGCATTGAAATAGGCGCTATTTCAGGAACAAGCATTGGAGCGGTCATTGCCACAGGCGTGGGCTCAGGCGTGAGTGCTTTTGATATGATACGTCTGTTTAAGAGTGAAGCCCTTCGCAAGGTGATTGGGTTTAATTATTTTCAAAAAGGCTTGTTTCGCATTGATGAGACAGCGGCGATTTTAAGGGAAATTGCACCTATCTCACGACTGGAGGAGATGCGCATTCCTACTTTTATCACCTGTGTGGATATGAACAGGGGTGAGTTGGTACGTTTTTGCAAGGGCGATGCTATTAAGCTAGCCATTGCAAGCTCAGCGCTCATTCCTATTTTTCGCCCTATTGTTTATGAAAACTATCTTTTAATTGATGGAGGATTTATGGATAATCTTCCTATTTCTCCCCTCTTAGATTTTGATGATCCTATTGTGAGTGTCAATCTTCACCCTTTACATGTAACGACAAAACACACCCTCACTTCCATGGTAAAACGCTCGTTGTTTTTGCTCTTTATGGCATCGTCTCAGTTGCAAATTTCTAAAAGCGATCTTTACATTAGCGATCCTGAACTCTCCACCTTTGGATTGTTTACTTTTGGTGAATTGATGCGCTGTTTTGAGCTAGGATACGCTAAAGGGAGTGAGTCTCTTTTGACTTTTATGGCGCAAAAAAGTATAATCTAGGGTTTTTATAAACGAAGGAAAGCGATGACTAGTAGAGATTATTTAACACAAATGTTTGCCCTGCAACAAAAACTCAACGATGAAACCAATGGAATTGGTTGGGAAAATGGGTACACCAAAAATAACCGCATGATTAACTGGAAGCGATGTATTTACATGGAGTGTGCGGAGCTCATTGATAGTTTTAGTTGGAAACATTGGAAGAGTATTAACAAAGCGACGGATTGGGACAATGTCACCGTTGAGATTGTGGATATTTGGCATTTTATTATGAGTTTGTTGTTGGAAGATTATAAAACCAATGGAAAAGGTGATTTGGAAAAATTGGTGCATGATGTCTTAGACGTTCAAGGTTTTGAAGCCTTCACCAAAGAGCCTCTTTCTTTCTCTTCGGCAGATCCAATGGAGCTCATTAATGACATTGAGGGGATTATCCACGATATGACAGGTTTTGAAGCGGATTTGTTTGATGGGCTCTTAAAAGAGTACTTTGCACTCTCTCGTAAGTGTGGCATTAATCTTAAAGTGCTTTACAAATTTTACGTGGCAAAAAATGTCCTCAACCAATTTAGACAAGACCACGGTTATAAAGAGGGGCACTATAAAAAAGTGTGGAATGGTAAAGAGGACAACGAGGTAATGCTCTCATTCCTTTCAGGCGAAAATGCCCCAACGATTGAGGCACTCTATAAAAAACTTGAGGGTGCTTACGCTAAAGCGTAAACAGTAGGGCGTCCCCCTACTGTTGATTGTAGACGATACTTCTGCTTTTTGGGGTTTCTAAAAACTCCACATGCGATACTTTGACCCCTAAACGACTCATTTTCTTTTGAATAATGCCTAAAAGCCATGTTGAGATATTTTCACTGGTAGGAACAAAATCAACGATAATGTAGCCCTCATACATCTCAATCAAATGGGTTGCTTCCTGTACGACTTTACTTAAATCAGGCGTTTGGTAGCCTGCCTCATGGCTTAGGAGATTTTGTTTGTCCGAAAAGTGCGGTAAAAGCGTTTCAAAGAGTGGGTCGTGGATGTCGATGATAAATTTGTGATCGAGCGTGGCGTCTAAAAATTGTTTGAACCAATTAAGATGGTGAAAATCTGTGACCATACCGTTTTTGAGTTCATTGCTTTGCAAATAAACGACAATTTTACCCTGATGCCCGTGCAAATGACGGCACGCTAAACAGCCTGTGAGCGAAAATTCTGAGTCGAGTTGTTGTGACCAGACACGGTGCCCGTAACAAAAATCGAACTCTTTACTGATTTGCCATAGCATGAGATATACCTTAATATGTGATGCTTAAATGATACCTAAAAAGAGATGTAAAGAAGATTTTTGACGTGCTTTTTAGCCTAAAAATACTACTATATCGGTATAAAAATATAAGAAGAGTGTTATGTTAAAAGTTGTAGAAATATTTTATTCCATTCAAGGTGAGGGAACGCAAGTGGGGGTTCCTTCTATTTTTATTCGTCTTCATGGGTGCAATTTGAGTTGTTCCTTTTGCGATGAGGAGCTGCATAAAGGTGCGTATGAGGAGCTTTCGTTTGAAGCGGTGTTAGAGCGCATTCAAACCTATCTTTCGATGAATGTGATTATCACAGGTGGTGAGCCTACGTTGTATGACCTTCGTGATTTTATTGCGTTTTTGCAGGGACATGGTTACTTTGTAGCGGTGGAGACCAATGGATTTAGGTTTTCGCATATTGCCAATGCCAATTGGATCACCTACAGTCCAAAAGAGTGGAATCATATCGCTCAAGAGGGATTTCATGAGGTGAAGTTTGTGGTGGGGAAAAATGCCCCTTTAGAGAAAATTTTGGAGTTTAAAAGCGATAAGCCTATTTTCATTCAGCCTCAAAATGAGAGCGATAAGCCCAATTTTGAAAATGTCGCCTTTTGCGTGGAGTTTGTCAAAAAATATCCACGTTTTATCTTAAGTGTACAGTTGCATAAGTTTTTAGGAGTGGAGTAATGCGTAAAGCCCTTGTTGTTTTTAGTGGTGGACAAGACAGTACCACCTGCCTTGGTTGGGCAAAAAACCGTTTTGATGAGGTGGAAACCATTACCTTTGATTACGGTCAGAAGCATCGTGTTGAAATCGCTCAGGCACAAAAGATAGCGCATGTCTTACATGTAAAAAACACCTTGCTCAGTCTGGATGCCTTTTCTCAGCTCAATGACTCTGCACTCATTGATGGTACGCAAGATATTGGAGCGCATCATGTGACGCATACCAACTTGCCAGCTTCGTTTGTGCCTAATCGCAATGCGATTTTCTTTACTCTAGCACACGCCTTTGCGCAAAAGCAAGGTATAGAGCATATCATCATTGGGGTCAATCAGACCGATTATTCAGGCTATCCTGATTGCAGAGAGCCGTTTGTTAAAGCCTTAGAATTAGCGCTCAATTTGGGGAGTGAAGCCAACATTACCTTTCACTATCCGCTTATGCATCTCACCAAAGCGCAAACCTTTGAGCTCTCACGGGTTGAGGGCGTTTTGGATTTGGTCATTGACGAGTCGCATACCTGTTACAACGGAGTACATACGCACAAACACGCTTGGGGGTATGGGTGTGGAGAATGCCCTGCATGTGTGTTGCGAAAAATAGGCTGGGAGGCATACACGCAGGGGGTGTAGGTGTTTTACATGTAAACTGTTTGAATTCTTTTTTGTAATGTTCTTGTGATTCTTTTGATGTAGGATAATTTGAAGAATCAAGGAGGTGCGAGCATGCAAAAAGGTCTTCAAGGGGTTATTTGTGATTGGGCGGGAACCATGGTTGATTTTGGTTCTCTCTCTCCTGTGGCGGCATTTAAGGAGGCGTTTAAGCTTTATAATTTTGAGGTGAGTTTTGAGGAGATCCGTAGCTTTATGGGAATGCTCAAATTTGACCACACGAAAGCGATTTTAGAATTAACGAAAGAGCGTTTTTTTAATCAGTTTGGGCGATACCCAGATGAGCATGATGCTAAGACTATTTATAAACATTTTGAACCTGCGTTACTTCACTCTTTGGAACACTACTCTAAGCCCATACGAGGGGCTGTTGATTTTGCTCAAATACTCAAACAACGTAATATTAAATTAGGCTCAACCACAGGCTATACAGCTGCTATGCTAGAGGTTGTGATGCATGAGGCGTCTAAGGGAGGGTATACAACAGATTGTTATGTTACCCCATCGGTGTATCTTCCTGGTCGTCCTCATCCCTTTATGGTTTATAAAAATGCTATTGAACTTGAGATATATCCGCTTAGCTCTATTCTAAAAATTGGTGATACCATCAGTGACATTCATGAGGGTTTAAATGCGGGTTGTTGGAGTGTGGGTGTGGCAATGAGTGGCAACGAGCTTGGTCTTTCATACGAAGAAATGCAAACATTGCCTAAAGAATTTTTAGAAGAGAAACGCTTAAATGCGTATAAACGCTTATACGATGCTGGAGCGCATTATGTACTTGATGGTATTTGGGAGGCTTTACCTCTTTTGGAAATTATCAATGAAAAAATTATGCAAGGAGAGAAACCATGCCGCGTCGGTTTTGTACAAGCTTCACATCAGAAATGATTCCTGAAAATCCTTATCTTTTATTGACACCAGGTCCTTTAAGTACGACCAAAGGGGTGCGAGCATCTATGCTTCAAGATTGGTGTACGTGGGATCATGAGTACAACCAAATCGTTCAAGAAATTCGCTCAGAATTGGTCACTTTAGCCTCAAAGACCAATCAATATACGAGCGTTTTGATGCAAGGAAGTGGTACCTTTAGCATGGAAGCTGCCCTTGGAACTATGATGCCTCGAGATGAAAGTCTGTTATTGGTTTTAAGCAATGGGGCTTATGGGGAGCGTATGGTACGTATTGCGGAGTATATGGGTATTGATGTTATCAAACAAACGGAATTAGAGATGCAGACCTTTTGCCTTGAAGATTTGGAGCAAATCTTACAGGTGAACCCTGCTATTCGTGCCGTATCCGTGGCCCATTGTGAGACGACCACAGGTATTTTAAATCCCATTGAGGCGATTGGGCGTATTGTAAAACAGTACAATAAACTTTTTATTGTTGATGCGATGAGTAGCTTTGGTGGCATTCCCATTGACATGGATGCTTTAGAAATTGATGTGTTAATTTCAAGTGCTAATAAATGCATTCAAGGTGTGCCAGGTTTTGGGTTTATAATCTTTAAAAAAGAGCTCATTAAACAGTGTCAAGGCAATGCAAGATCTTTAAGCCTCGATGCATATGATCAATGGGAGGTGATGGAAAAAAACGAAGGCAAATGGCGTTTTACATCTCCTACGCATGTTGTAAGAGCTTTTGGTGAGGCCTTGTATGAACTTCAATTAGAAGGAGGCATTGCCATGCGTCATGCACGCTATGTGGAAAATCAGCAATGCTTAGTCAAAGGAATGGAAGCCTTAGGCTTTACATGCGTGGTTAAGCAATCGCTTCAAAGTCCTATTATTACAAGTTTTTATTCTCCTTTATCCAACGCTTATGATTTTCAAACATTTTACGACAGGCTCAAAGAGAGTGGTTTTGTCATTTATCCTGGCAAGGTGTCTTGTATTGATAGTTTTCGTATTGGGACCATTGGGGATGTTTACCCCAAAGATATTACCAACTTATTAGAAGCAATCAAAGAGGCAATGTTTTGGTGATACCCTATGCTTTAGAGAGTGGTTTTGCGTTGGTTTTTATGGCGTATCTTTTTCAATTGTATAAAACATTTAAAACCAAAAGAGGGGATGGAATAGCGCTTAATGGTTATTTGGTTACGTTCATTACACTATTGGGTTACATTTTTTGGAGTAAAGGGAACATCGGTACTGTGAAGATTTTAGAGCTTTTTGTCCATACGTTAACCTTTGGGTATATTTTTAGCAAAAGCAAACGAGTGCGATTTTCAAAAAAAGATACGGGTGTGTTTTTGGTGGCACTCTTTGGTTCGCTCAACCTCATAGGCGGTATCGCACAAGCCTATAAAAGTTTTCAAAATATTGCCCCTCAAGATGTTAGTTTTATGCACTATCTGCTTATTTTTAGCGCCAATTTTCTTTTTTTACATGTAGCCTTTCTTGAGCATGATCGTTTGGCTATTTTTGTAGGTTTAATAATGACCAATACGGTTTATATGTACATACTTTTTAAAACAGCCCAAGGTATTACAAAGCGGTTACCGTAATCAAATTGTGGTTATCTATGAGTAAGCTTTGAAAAATTTTGTTCCAAGGAGAGCGTATGTTTCAAAAAGGATTGTGTGTGGTGGCAAGTATGCTACTTGCTGGAAGTGCGTTAATAGCAAAAGAGAGTTTAACAGTTTATACAGCATTGGAATCTGATCAGGTCAAACCTTATTTGGAGTCTTTTCAAAAAGCACAACCTGACATTGATGTCAAAATTGTACGGGATTCTACAGGGGTTATTACGGCAAAACTTTTAGCTGAAAAAGCCAATCCACAAGCCGATGTGGTTTGGGGAACAGCCGCTACGAGCTTGGTTCTTTTAGAGCAAAACGATATGCTCCATCCTTACGCACCTACTTCTTTGGAAAAAATTGACGCCAAATACCGTGATAGTAAAAACCCTCCTATGTGGGTTGGCAATGATATTTGGGGCAGTGCTATTTGTTTTAACGAAGTAGAAGCTAAAAAACAAAACCTCCCGTTGCCTACCAGTTGGGAAGACCTTACAAAGCCTATTTACAAGGGTAAAATCGTTATGCCAAATCCTGCTAGCTCAGGTACAGGGTTTTTAGATGTCACTGCGTGGTTGAAAATTTTTGGTGAGAAAAAAGGGTGGGAATACATGGACAAGCTCCATGAAAACATTGGTCAGTACACCCATTCTGGCTCAAAGCCGTGCAAAATGGCAGCCGCTGGCGAATTTCTTATCGGGATCAGTTTTGAGTACCGTGCGGCAAAGTCTAAAAAAGAGGGTGCACCCATTGCCATTGTCTATCCTAAAGAGGGACTTGGATGGGATTTGGAAGCGACGGCGATTGTGAAGGGAAGTAAAAATTTAGAAACCGCTAAAAAGTTTGTTAACTGGGCAACGGGTGAAGAAGCAAGTAAATTGTATGCGCAAAATTTTGCGGTGGTTGCGTACAAAGGACTTTCACAAAACATTGAGCACATCCCAGCGAACTATGAGTCCATGCTGGTTGAAAATGATTTTGCATGGTCGGCTAAAAACAGAGAAGCTATTTTAAAAGAGTGGTCAAAGCGCTACGAGTCAAAGTCTGAACCAAAAAAATAAATACGTTAGTGGGGAAATATCCCCACTTCATACAAGGGAATGTTTGTGTCTCACAGTGCTATTACGATTAACAATGTTACCAAACGCTTTGATGATTTTATTGCGTTAAAGAAGATTTGTCTTGAAGTGAAAAAAGGTGAACTTGTCTGTTTTTTGGGCCCATCAGGATGTGGAAAGACGACGTTACTTCGCATTATTGCAGGTTTAGAAGAGTGTGATGACGGAGAGATTATTCAGCATGGAAAGGTCATAACCCATTTGCCACCTTCAAAAAGAGATTATGGCATTGTGTTTCAAAGTTATGCCCTTTTTCCGAATTTAACTGTAGCCAAAAATATTGCGTACGGTCTTAAAAAGAAAGACTTTGAAAAAAAAGAGGCAAAAAAAAGAGTTAAAGAACTGTTAGCACTTGTGGGCTTGAGTGGAAGTGAAGAAAAATACCCTAGTGAGCTCAGCGGTGGACAGCAACAACGTGTAGCATTTGCAAGAGCTATTGCGACAAATCCTGCCTTACTTCTTTTGGATGAACCTCTCTCAGCCCTTGATGCAAGGGTAAGAGAGCGTCTGCGACAAGAGATACGTGAACTTCAAAAAAATCTCGGTATTACAACCATTATGGTTACCCATGATCAAGAAGAGGCGTTAAGTATCGCTGATAAAATTGTGGTGATGAATCAGGGTGTGATTGAACAAGTGGGTACACCTTTGGAAATTTATCATCAGCCAAAGAGTTTATTTGTGGCTGATTTTGTAGGAAAAATAAATCTTTTAAAAGCATTTTATAGTAGAAATGGGTACTTTCAAGTAGGTCAACTGCGCTTTAAAGTAGCACTTCAGGCAAAGAATGAACCTCAAGCAGAAGAAGCTATCAAACTTTTGATTCGCCCTGAGGATATTAAACTTTACGATGATACAAGAAACGATGAGGGGAATATCCTTGAAGGGGATGTTTTAAAAGTCACATTTTTAGGCAGTTTTTGCAGAGTTTTAATGCGTATAAGAGGGCTTTTGGAAGATACATTGCTTTTGGATTTACCGCATAAAGCTTTGGTAAAAGGAGTCATACAAGAGGGGAGTTTCCTTAAACTTTGTATTGCTTCTGGTGATATTTTCTATTTTAGGGATGAGGAAAATGCATAGCCTTTGGCACGACTCTAATAAAATCATTCTGACTGCTTTGAGCCTTTTTTTAGTGCTAAGCCTAGGTATTATCATTTTTTTGCCCTTGGTAGAAATTTTACAACAAAGCTTTTACGATAGGGTGGGAAGTTTTGTTTTTTTAGATAATTTTGTGCACTACATGCAAGAGCCAAAATCGCTTAGATTGCTTCAAAATTCTCTTTTTATTGCGTGTGTAAGTACCCTGATAGTTCTTCCTGTTGCTTTTATATTTGCGTATGCATTGATGCGCTCATCCATGCCACTTAAACCTCTGTTTCGTTATTTAGCCTTGATTCCTCTTTTGGCACCGTCTTTGTTACCTGCTATTTCGTTTGTTTATTTATTTGGCAATCAAGGCTTTTTAAAATCATGGATGGGGGATTCTTCTATTTATGGGGTGTGGGGCATTGTTATGGGTGAGTGTTTTTATGTTTTTCCGCATGTTCTGATGATTCTTCTCAGTGCGCTCTCTTTATGCGATGCAAGGCTTTATGAAGCGGCTCAAAGTATGGGCGCGAATAGTATGAAAAAGTTTATGAGCATTACCTTACCCAGCGCAAAGTATGGGCTTATCTCCGCTGCTTTAGTGAGTTTTACTCTGGTCATCACCGATTTTGGTGTTCCAAAAGTCATTGGTGGGGATTATGCAGTTTTGGCAACAGAGATTTATAAGCAAGTGATTGGTCAACAAAATTTTTCTTTGGGCGCTACTATAGGGGTTTTATTGTTGATACCCTCTGTTATCACATTTGGTGTTGATGCCTTGATGCAAAAGAAACAAACATCTATTTTAAGCGCAAAATTTGTTGTGTATAAACCCAAAAAAGCACTTTTCTTCGATACGACCATGTTTCTCTTTTCGTTAGGTGTGATTGGATTACTGGTTATTATTTTGAGTGTTTCTGTGTGTGCATCGTTTATAAAATTTTGGCCATACGATTTGAGTTTTGTATTGAAACATTATGATTTTAACGCTATGGATGGGGGCGGTTGGGATTCGTATTTTAACAGTTTACGTTTAGCGTTTTGGAGTGCCCTTTTTGGAACCATGCTTGTATTTATGAGTGCTTATGTGGTGGAAAAAAGCAAAGTATATGCTTTGGTACGCATCTTATTAAAGTTTTTAGCACTCCTTCCCATGGCCGTTCCTGGGCTTGTCTTAGGCTTGGGATATATCTTTTTCTTTAACAATTCGCTGAATCCTTTGCACGGTATCTATCAAAGTATGACGATTTTGGTTGTGTGTACCATAGCACATTTTTTTACCACCAGTTATATCACAGCCGTGACAACGTTAAAGCAAATTGATACAGAGTTTGATGATGTTTCAGAATCCATGGGCGTTGCGTTTTACCGTACTTTTTTTAGGGTGACCGTGCCCATTGCGATTCCCTCCATTTTGGAAATTGCACGTTATTTTTTTGTCAATGCCATGACTACCGTTTCTGCCGTTGTCTTCTTATACTCCCCTCAAACGACACTGGCTTCAGTGGCTGTTTTAAATATGGATGATGCAGGTGACATCAGCTCAGCTACTGCGATGGCTTCGCTTATTGTTGCAACATCCATTGGGGTCACACTTTGTTTTAATGGGATTTCGTATTTTTGTGTGAAGAGCTCACAAAAGTGGCGGAGGGGATAAATCCCCCTGCAGCTTTAATGCAGTGTTTCGATTAGTGTTAAAACGGCTGCTTTGATTTCTCGCATAACCTCTTTGGTTTGTACCAATTTTTCCTCATCACTTCCTTCAAAACGGCTAGGGTCTTTAAAACTCCAATGTATTCTTTGTGCTTGTCCAGGGAAGACAGGACAACGCTCTGAACTGCTCTCATCACACACGGTGATTACATAATGAAAAAGGCGACCTTCTTTAAACAGATCAAACACCGATGTGGTTTGATGGGTTGATATATCAAGCCCTTCTTCTTTTAATGCTTTGACTGCCAATGGGTTTAAAACCCCTGGTTCAAAGCCTGCACTGTATGCTTCAAAAGCATCGTGTCCGTATTTACGCAGTAACGCTTCTGCCATTTGACTTCGAGCACTGTTATGAATGCAAACAAATAAAACTTTAATCATTAAATTCTCCTCATAGGTATACAGACAATCATAATGAAAATACGCTACGAATTGGTTACATGTAAACACAGGAGAAAAAAGAGCAAGGAGGAGATTTTCTCCTTGCTATAAGAAGTTTTAGTGCGTAATTTTAGTACCCAAAACACCTAGAAATTTAGCAATCCATTGTGGATGAGCAGGCCATGCAGGTGCGGTTACAAGGTTACCATCAACAGTGGCTTCAGTCACTTCAATAGAGGCATATGTTCCTCCTGCTTTGGTCACTTCAGGGGCGCATGCAGGGTAGGCTGAGCAACTTTTACCTGACAAAACATCCGCAGCTGCTAAGAGTTGTGCTCCGTGACAAATCGCCGCAATAGGTTTATTGGTTTTAGCAAAGTGGCGTACCATCTGCAGTACTTTTTCATTGAGTCTAAGGTATTCAGGTGCACGACCTCCTGGGATGACCAGTGCATCAAACTCTTCGACTTTTATCGCATCAAAACTTCCATTCAGGGTAAAATTGTGACCTGGTTTTTCACTGTAGGTTTGATCTCCCTCAAAATCATGCACGGCGGTACGAATGAACTCACCTGCTTTTTTGTTAGGGCAAACGGCACTTACGGTGTGACCCACTGCGGCTAGGGCTTGAAAAGGAACCATAATTTCGTAATCCTCAACATAATCACCCACGATAAACAAAATTTTCTTTGCCATAAAAGCCTCCTTGGAAATAGAGATAGGTTTTATTATAACGCTTCTAAATAAGAGAAGCAAGATGCTTTTTACTTTTGATTTGTGTTAAAGCGTCCTTTAAACATAGGGGTGTATTGCGCATATGAATCCTTTTGTTCCTTGTTGAAACGTGGTATGGATTTTTATCAGCATACGGGATTTAAGTATAGTATTACGCCATATACGTGTTATAATGTTTACAACATCCCTCTACAGATGCAAAGACAAGGCTTTAGCTTTTTTGCTAGAAAAACTTTAAATAAGAGCCTTCAATCTTTTTACATGTAAAGGTATAGTGAGCCTTTTTTTTGTTCTACAAAGGAGTCGTCTCATGAGTGTTAAATCTTCTTTTTTTCTTCTGGTAATGCTTACTTTTTTTGCTGCGATAGGTTTAGAATTTTTTATGTGGCAAAATGAACGTGATAAAGTCAATCTTATGGCAGAGGCGTATGCTAAGGAACAAAGTGCTGGGTTGAAACAGCTCTTAGCATTGAAGTCTGAGCCCATGAAAAGGCAAACACTTGATTATGCGATATGGAATGATTTGGTGAATTTTATTGAAAACCCTAATGATACATGGATTGAGGATAATCTTGCAGGCAGTACGGTGCAGTTTTCCATTGATGGGTTTTATATTTTAGATGCATCAAAAAAAGTTCTTTTTTCTGAAACAACCAAACCTTTTATGCAAATGCTGAGTGAACTTCTTAATGTGGAGCTTTTAAATCTCAACAAAGAAGAACTGATGCATTTTTTTATTCAAAAAGAGCAACAGGTGGTGGAGGTTTATATTGCACCGATTCGGCGTCTTCATTATGTTGTAAGTGAGAATGCTTTAGCCAGTGGTTTTGTGGTGATTGCTAAACATTGGGATGAGGCTTTTATCAATGAGTTAAGTTCTTATGGGCTTGCAAAGGTTCATCTCAATAAGCTAAAACCTTTGAAAGGTTCTTATACGATTGCCGATGAAATAGCGCTTAGAGATTATAAAGGTATGAAAATTTCTACGCTTTATTTGCATATTCCTAATCGTATGAGCGAGGTGCTTGATACGTATGCGACCAAAGATATGCAACTCAATTTTATACATACTTTTGTGTTGATGCTTATTTTTATGGCGCTTATTGCAAAATACATTAGTTTTCCGTTACGAGATATTACGCTGTCATTAACCCAAAAAAATAAAGACCCTCTTCAAAAATACCTTCCAAAACACAATGAGTACGGAGCCATCGCAAGAGCCTTGTGCGATGCTTTTGATACCAAAGCCGCTTTAGAAGATTTAAATGGGCATTTAAACAAAACCATTCAAGAAGAGGTTGAGAAGAGTCGCATTAAAGACAGAATTTTATTTCAGCAAGCCAAGCTTGTTGCTTTAGGTGAAATGCTCAATAACATTGCGCATCAATGGAGGCAACCTCTTAGTACCATTAGCGTGATTATAAACCGTATTTTTTTAGAGAGCCAAAGCAAAAAACTGACCCCGTTGATACTCGAAGAGGAGATTCGAAAGCTAAGAAGTATTCTTGCACATATGTCTTCTACCATTGATGATTTTAAGGATTTCTTCAAACCCGATAAAGGGAAAGTGCTTTTTTATTTAAACGGGTGTATGGATGAGAGCATTAAAATAAGTGATGGAGGTGTTGCCAACCAAGGCATAGAATTTGAGATTGATTGTCCTGCTGATTTGGCAATGTATGGCTTTAAAAGAGAGCTTTCTCATGTGTTTTTAGTGCTGATTAATAACGCAAAAGATGCTATAAAAGAGCATCATGTAGAGCATGGCTGTATTCGTTTTCGAGCGTACGAGCAAGAGCATTATATTATTATTGAAGTCAGTGATAATGGTGGGGGGATTGAAGATGAAAAATTGCCGTATATTTTTGACCCCTTTTTTACGACAAAAGAGACAAAAAAAGGGAGTGGTACAGGGCTTTATATGGCTAAACAGATTATTGAGCAGAGTATGCAAGGCTCTATTGCTATTGGCAATGAAGAGGATGGTTTGGTGGTCACCATTGTGCTGCCTAAAGATGATATAGACTAGTCTTTTAAAAAGAGTAGAAGAGGCTCTTTTTAAAGCCTCTGAGTTATCTTTTATTTTCTAAAGCGTAGGATTGTCTGAAGGCAATTTAAATGAAAAATCGGAGCCAACACCAAAGCTGCTGTGTATCTCTAGGCTGGTGTTGTGTAGTTTTAGAATGTAATTGACCAGTGCTAAGCCTAATCCCATGGAATTATCCCATGAATGCGAGTTTGAACGGTAAAATTTTTGGGTGACTTTTTCAATGTCATCTTCTTTAATTCCCACGCCATTGTCTTTTACATGTAACGCCTCATTTTCCATGTAAACTTTAATGGTATCATCCGAGTATTTAAGCGCATTGTCGATTAAATTAGAGATAACCAGTTCTATCATGGTGCGATCAGCATTGACCATACAGTATTCAGGCATGTTGCATTCGATGGTTCTTAAGGGGTGTTTTTCTCGAAAGGTTTGTGCAATTTCACGGCTCATTTTAGCAAGATCAAACGTAGAATTTTGGGTCGTAAAGTCGCCATTTTCAAATTTGGTAGTAAGGGCTAAACGGTCTATCATGTGTGAAATTTTTTGTCCATTTTGGACAATTTTACCTAAAAAGCGCTCTTTAATTTGCGTGTTTGCATTAGGGTCTTCCAAAAGCGTTTGCGCGTACCCCATAATGGAAGCAATCGGATTTTTAAACTCATGACTAATGGCGGAGATGACATCGCTTCGTTGTTGTGAGATGAGTTTTATTTTTGCGGTGTATTTACGTTTTTGTTTGGCTCTTTTTTCTAATTTTGTAGCAAGGCGTTTAAGGTAGTTAGCAATTTCTAAAAACTCTAAACAAAAGTGAGAAGAGAGGGTGATTTTGTACTCTTTATCAGCGATTTGTTGAAGGTTGGCAATAATTTTGTCAATTTCATGGCGAATTTGCTTGCTTAAATGATACGCCCCATAGAGTCCTATAAGCAGGGTGAGGCTAAAAATAAGCGCAATTTTCACCCACAGTAGATAAAAATTATGCATGATTGAGCCAATATTCATAGCAAGACGTATAAACAAGGTGCGCTCTTCGTGTTGAAAGCGGTGGGCAACGTAGAGAAAATCGCTCTTTACCGAATCCGAAAAACGAATGGCGTGTGCAAACTCTACTTTGTGTGCTTGAATCACTTCTTCACGTCTAGCATGATTGTCCATGCTTTCACTCTCTTTATCACTATCAACCAAGACCACACCGTTTTCATCAATCAATGTAAAACGGATACCCGCTCCGTCTTTGATGATTTTTGCAAAAGCCTCAAGGTCGGTGGTGGTGGAGAGTTGTTGTTTGATAATACGTATATGCGAAATCAGTTCTCGCTTATATGTCTCAATGTTATCGTTTTTAATAGCAAAGTAACTGACCAAACTAGAGAAGAACAGTGCCCCTAAGAAAAGAGCAAAAAGTGCACGGGTGATGTGTTGGTGAAGCATTAGCATAGGCTGTATCCTACGCCCCAAACCGATTTGATATACTCTTTTTCTTTAGTAGGGTCAATTTTGGCTTTAAGACGGTTAATCGCCACATTGACGGTTTTATCTTGAAAAAAATCATCGCTTTTCCATACATGTTCGAGCAAAAACTCTCGACTTAAGACAGAATTTTTATTTTCAATCAGTGTGCGCAAAAGGTCGAATTCAAGTTTGGTAAGTTCAACGGCTTTGGTGTTTACATGTAAGGTATGCGCTTCCAAATCAAGCACCAAATCCCGATAAGAGAGGGTGCTGTTTTGTTTGGGGGTGGTGCGTGCTAAAATGGCTTTAATACGAAGCAAAAGCTCTTTCATATTGTACGGTTTGGTAAGATAATCATCACACCCTCGTAAAAATCCCTCTTCGATGTTCGCATCACTGTCTTTAGCGGTCACAAAAATGACCGCTTGCATAAATCCTTTTTGGCGGAGTGTTTGAACAAATTCGCTTCCTTCCATGCCTGGAAGATTACGATCGACAATGAGCAAATCAATTGGTTCTTCTTGTAAACATTTTTCGACATTTTTAGTATTGAGAAAGCCTAGCGTTTCGTAACCCTCTTTTTGAAGGTTGTATTCTAAAAGTTCGAGTAAATCTTCTTCATCTTCGATGATTAAAATGGTTTTCTTCATTTTACCCCATAGTGTCAAAAATCAAAACGCCAAAGGCGTATGGGCTTTTCGTAGAGAAAAACCCCGTATACGACATGCATTGTAAGCTTTGCTTCAAACGCATGTTAAAAATTGTCATTAATACGTCTTCATCTCTCCGCCCACACGAGCAAAAATCATTAATTGCACAATGTTTACGCTTCGATCTGCCATACGTTCTAGCTTTCGCATGGTACTTAAAATTTGAATAAAATCAGCACTTTGGTCAATCATTTTAGCAATGTCACTTAAAATATTTTTTTCCAAAATGGAGTACAAATCATCGCTTTTACTCTCTTCAACTTTGACTTTACGGTAGAGATCTTCAAGGGCTTCTTTATCGGAAATGTCAAGGGTGGAAATGGAAAGATTCACCGCTTGAATCGCTGTTTTGCACAGATGTGTGGAGTATTCATGTAAGGAAACAAAAGGAAGACCATTTTGTAAATGCAATGCCATACGTTTACTAAAACTACGGATATTTTCGGCAATTTTGACCATTTCATTGGTGATTTTAAGGTAGGCAACCATTTTACGTAAATCTTTTGCCTCAGGTCCAAAAAGGGCTAAAGCCACAACGATTTCATTATCAATGGCATTGGCTTGATTCTCAACATTTTTTAAAAGGTTTTTTGCAGATTCAAAGCGTGTAGCATCTAAACTTTCCATACCACTGAGTGTTTTTTCGCTCGCCATGGTAATCTCTGAACCTAGGTCTAAGAGCATTTTTTTGATCTCAATCAATCTTTCTTCATAGTTTTGAAGCATACATTTTCCTTATAATAGTTTGCCATCATTGTAGTTGGAAATCATTACAATATGGTAACATAAAAAGCACTTTAGCGTTACCATATTGTAATGCACTCCTCTTATAATCGTCTCATAGATTACATGTAAAAGGAGTATGGATATGGTTGATGTTGAAAAGGCTTTAAGCCTCAAGTATCCTAGCATTCTCTCTTATCCAGCTATCGTGCGTCACAGCCTTGTGTATGTTCTAAAAAAGGTACTTCATCAAGAAGAAATCAATACCTTTTTAAGTCGTGGAGAGGCATACCGTGGGTTTGATTTTGTTGAAGCTGTGTTAGAGTATTTTAATTTTGGGTACACGATTTCCAATAAAGATAAGGCAAATATCCCCGCTTCAGGGAGGGTGATTATTATTGCCAATCATCCCTTAGGTGCATTAGATGCCTTAGCATTGATTTCGCTCATTAAAGAGATAAGAAGCGATATTAAAGTGCTTGCCAATGATGTTTTAATGCAAATAGAGCCTTTAAACGAACTGCTTATTCCTATTGATAACCTCAGTGGTGCAACAACCAAAGAGTCCATTAAGAAAGTGTATGAAGCACTGGCAAAAGATGAAGCGCTCATTGTATTCCCATCAGGTGAAGTCTCAAGAGCATGTCCTACAGGGATTAAAGACAGTAAATGGAAAAAAGGCTTTTTAAAGTTTGCCCAAAAAAGTAATGCTCCTTTGTTACCTGTCTTTATTGACGCAAAAAATTCACCGCTTTTTTATACCTTTTCGATGGTCAATAAAAAACTTTCTACCTTTTTGCTTGCACGAGAAATGTTTAAAAAGCGTTCCAAAGTGATTGGTTTTAAAGTGGGAGAGATGATTCCGTATAAGAGTCTACAAAAGAGTGAGATGAGCGAGGCAATTCTTATTACACTTTTGAAGAAACATCTCTATAAAATCAGTAAGGGAAAACGAGGTATTTTTGCAACACAAAAAGCCATTGCCCATCCAGAAGAGCGTAAAATGATACGCTCAGAGTTGAAACAATCAACCCTTTTAGGGCAAACCAGTGATGGTAAAAAAATCTATTTGTACGAAGCAGAAAATGGCTCAGCCCTTTTAAAAGAGATAGGACGGCTTCGAGAGTTTACGTTTAGAAAAGTGGAAGAGGGCACAGGGGGAAGAAGAGACGTTGACCTTTTTGATAAGCACTATAAGCACATTGTTCTTTGGGATGAAGAAGAGTTGGAAGTGGTCGGGGCGTATCGTATTGGTGAAGCGAATTTTATTCGTGAGTTTTTTGGTGTGGAAGGGTTTTATTCACAAACTCTTTTTGAATTTACACCTGCATTTGAGCCCTATTTGCATAATGCGATTGAGTTAGGACGTAGTTTTGTACAGCCTCGTTATTGGGGAAGTAGAGCGCTTGATTATTTGTGGCAAGGCATTGGTGCGTATTTGTATAAAAATCCACATATTCGTTACATGTACGGACCTGTGAGTTTAAGCGATGTTTATCCTAAGGTGGCAAAAAATCTTATTCTTACGTTTTATACGCTCTATTTTAGTAAAAATGAATCTTTGGTTAAAGCACGCAATGGCTATTTTCTAAGCCATGCTGAGCAAGAAGAAGCACGTTCTTTTTTTACGGGGAAAAATTATAAGGAAGATTTCGTGATATTAAAAGAGCAGCTCTCGTTAATGAATTTATGTGTACCGACCTTGTACAAGCAATACACAGAATTATGCGATGAGGGGGGTATTTATTTTTTAGATTTTAATATTGACAAAGAGTTTGCCAATTGTATTGACAGCTTTATTTTAGTGGATATAACAAAAATTAAAGAAGCAAAAAAAACACGCTACATTAAAGGAGATGAAGCACCATAATGGGTGCTTTTCTCATGTATTTAGGAGCGTATCTAACTCTTTGATTTTTTCAAGCGCTTTTAGCGAAGAGTCTTTGGCACTTTGGCTTAAGCCCTCGCTGAAGTGCAAGACATTCTCAAGTAAAACAGCAATCCCTAAAAAAAACGTTTTGATGCAAATTTCTCGTAGATAACTCATTAAAATAGGGGTTGGAATATTGTGGGTGGAGTAGACATAGGTTCGTTCATCGCTTAGGTCTAAAAACTCTATTTTTCCCTCTTTAAATCCACTCATGGCATCAACCACCACAATGACATCGGGTGCAAATTCCCGTAAAGAGGCAAATTCATTCTCTGGTGTATCGTATCCAAAAAAGACCTTCCATTCAGGTAGATGCTCTTCAACAAGCCTTCCCACCGCAATGGCAACTCCATCGTCTCCTCTGAGCTCATTGCCTACACATAAAAGTGCTTTTTTCACGCAAAATCCTTGCGAAGCACCAAATACCCCTCTTTGAGGTTGACAAATATCTCTTTTAAAGGGCACTCTATCATTTCAGGTAACAGTTTATGTGCATGTTCAGGAAAGACTTCAATTTCAAAATATTTACTCAAATTTCCCAATTTAAATTTTAAATACTCTCCCCCATGCTGTAGTATTTCCTCGTATTCAGCTTCGTTTATTTCTAAAACTTTCTCACTAAAATCAATGGTTCCTACGCCATGTCCAATGCAGGTTGAAAAGATTTTAATCTGATCAAGCATTGCATCGCCCGATTTGGCACCATCAAGGTGCCTTTTCATGAGCTGGTAGACTTCTATCATTTAGGGCCCCATTCAACACGGTGAAGACTGATGTGATCTTCTTCATCACATGGGACATACTGGGTATAAACCTCATTGTGTAAAATTCCCATACACTCGGCATAACGTGGGTCATCTTCTGCTTGCATCGCCTCTGTAATAGAGCGTTTGGTTGCTTTTGGATTTTTTACATCACCGCTTTTAAGGAGGGCATCAAGGTATTTATCAAAGAGTTTACGTCCAAAAACATAACTCATCAACCGCTTCGCATGAACGAGTAAATCTCTCTCAAACAGAGTGTTGCCTATTACGGAGGTTTCTACTAAAGAAGGCATTTCTCCTTCTTCTTCAAAGCTTACTTTTTGAAGTCTTTGATCCATGACGCCAAGGGCTGTTGTTAGTCCATAAATAATGCTTGCAGGATGTGGAGGACATCCTGGAATATAGACATCTACAGGAATAATTTTATCAATACCGCTTAAAACACTGTAGGCATCGTAAAAGATACCTCCTGTGGAGCCACAAGCTCCTAATGCCACTACAATTTTAGGATCAGGTGCTGCTTCATACGCACGAAGCAGTGGGTAGTACATTTGGCGTGTAACAGGACCTGTGCAGAGTAAAATATCCGCATGTCTTGGGTTGGCAACCAGTTTAAAACCAAAACGCTCAGGGTCCCATAACGGGGTAATGGCTGCAAAAATTTCAATCTCACAACCATTACAACTACCACAGTCTATACGGAAAACACTAAAACTTCTGCCAATGTGTTTTAAAAGCTCCAGCTTCTCTTCTAAGTTATTTGCCAGTGCAATCGCACTGGGTACTTCATAGGTTTTCATTCTATCACCATCTCTTTGCCACTGGTAAAGTTTGCTACGGTGGCATTTTTTTTACATGTAGGGCAAACGCCTAAATACTCTTTTGCTTCTTCCAATCTTTTTTCACTGACATTGGCTTTGCTTAAACACTCAAAGCTATATTTAATCAGTCGTTTTGCACTAAAAGGTTTTTGGCACTGCGTGCAGTATTGAACCTCAAGTTCTCCTCTTTGAATCAGAGCCGATTTGTCAAATTTAACAGCAAGTTCAAACTCTTCACTCAAACGAATAGCGCCAGTGGGGCAGACTTCATCGCACCTTCCACAAAAGATACATCGCCCGCAATCAAATTCCCATACCAATTTGCTTTTATCGTTATTAAATTGCACCGTGATGGCATTAGAAGGACACGCAATGCCACACGCCGCACACCCAATACACAAATCAAAGGTGTATGCAGGCTTTCCCCTAAAATTCTTTGCAACATTATACGGTTCAAAGGGATACTTATGGGTTGTATCACCGTATTTTTTACTAATATCAAGAAGTTTCATCATCTTAAATCCTTCATGGGACTATTTTTTTGAGTTTTGGAAAATTCTTTTAGATCTTTATGCGTTAAAATTTTACTCTTTTTACTTTTCACGTCAACAACAGTCACACGCTCTGTACACGAATAACACGGATCTAGGCTACAGACAATCAATGCTGCATCGGCAATAGTGTTTCCACGGAATTGAAAACGAAGGCTTGGCCAGTTATTGTAGGTCGCAGCCCTGCATCTCCATCGAAATACTTTTTGCGCACTACCTTGCATAATCCAATGCACGTTATCACCTCTGGGCGCTTCTACATACGCTAAAGCATAGTTTTCAGGCTTAACATGAAACTTTGGATCGACAATAATTGCCGTTTGTGGCATTAACTCAAAACATTGGCGGATGATGGAAACAGAGCTTTTAAGTTCCATGTAACGTACCATCTCTCTGGCAAAGACATCACCACCCTCAACCACGGCTACATTAAACTCAATTTGTTTGAAAAAATCATACGGATGGTCATAACGCGTATCTCGTTTAATACCACTGCCTCTAATGTTTGGTCCCACAGCAGAGAAGTCACGGGCGACTTGTTTATCAAGGATACCCACACCCTTCCAGCGTTTCATTTGGCGTTGGTCATCCATAACCGCATCCCAGACTTCATCGGCTTGCGTTTCAATGATTTTTAGAATTTTAAGACTTTCTCTTATCTCTTCGCCTGTCATATCTCGTCTAAGACCACCCATCACCACATTGCCATAGGTTTTGCGTCCACCTGTGACTAGCTCTGCTAGTTTCATAGAGTATTCACGAATTCTAAAGATATGCATAAAGGCATTGTAGTTACCTGTGACTTCGCACGCCAAACCAATATTTAAAAGATGGCTATGCAATCTTTCAATTTCAGAACAAATGACACGAATGGCTTGCGCACGAGCAGGAATTTCTAAGTTAATCGCTTTTTCCGCCGCTTCAATACACGCAATAGAGTGCGCATACCCGCAAATTCCACAGACCCTCTCAGCCAAATAACCCATTTGGTCATAGTTCATGCGGTTTTCAGCCAGCTTTTCCATGCCTCTGTGTTGGTAAAAAAGGCGGTAATCCGCATCAATAATGGTATCGCCATCGCAAAAAAGTCGAAAGTGCCCTGGCTCATCAGCAGTAATGTGCAAAGGCCCCAAAGGTACATCAATAATGCCTGAGCCCTCAGGCCTTAAGAACTCATATTCAGGTTCCATATAATGATCTTTCATATCTGGACGGTAGCGGTAATCCATGGCATCTTTTCGAAGCGGAAAAAGCCCCTCTGGCCAGTCATCGCTTAGCGCTAAACGTCGTTTATCGGGTAATCCCTCTGCAACAAGACCAAACATATCGTAGGCTTCTCTCTCATACCACACACAAGCAGGTACCAAAGGTGTTACGGATGGGTAGGTAAGGCTATCGGGTGAAATAAGCACTTTAATGGTGACAAAGCATTTTTCATCTTGGGCTATTTCATCGCCTTCAAACATTTTACCACCCTCCATAGAGAGGGCATAGTAAAGGGCATAATGTTTATTAATACTTCGCTCATCATTAGGAATCATGGTGGAGAGATAGCCACCCATGTCGTAATATAAGAAGCGAACTGCTTCAGGTAAATCATTGAGTTCTACCAACGCAGTTACCTGATCTTCGCATTGTCTGGTAACTTCTAAAACCTTTACTCTAGCACTAAGAGCTTCTATAAATGTATCGCATTTCATGAAAAATCCTATTGTTTTAATATGCTTTTAACGCTCTGATCAAGCAAGAACGTAAAGGACTCAAACTGCCACACACCAAAGGTGACAATCAAAACAGCCAGTGCGATGAGCGGAAGATTTTCACTGAGCTTCATCTCACCATTATGAACGACAGTTCCTTCTACTTTACCAAAGGAAGCAAGAAAGAAGTGTGAAAAATCTGCAATAAAAATAATGGCTAAGGCAAGTGCAAAAATTCCCATTAAAACATACTTTCCATCAAGAGCGGCCGCTTTAAAGATTAAAAATTCACTCACAAAAATAGCAAAGCCAGGAACACCAACCAGTGAACAAATGGCAATACCAAAAAGTACGGTTGTAATAGGTGCAATGCGTATCATGCCCCCCATCTTAGTCATATCTTTGGTTCCATAAATTTTGGCAATATTGCCTGTGGAACAAAAGGCTAAAGCTTTGGTAAATGAGTGTGCTGCACAGTGAAACAAGGCTGCAAAAAGACCAATGGGTCCACCCACGCCTAAGCCAAAAGCGATAACACCCATGTGTGCTACAGAGTGGTAGGCAAACATCCGTTTGACATTGTGTTGACGAATCAAGAAAAAGGCAGAGACAAAGAGTGTTAAGGTAGCACTGACAATCATAACCGATTGAACAAAATCAAGCCCTACACCATTCGCAACGATAGCATAGTAACGAATCAGTCCAAGTAAAGCACATTTTAAAAGGATTCCTGAGAGCAACGCTGAGGTTGGAGCAGGACCTTCGGCATGGACATCAGGCAACCATGTATGTGTTGGCGCAAAACCTGCTTTGGTACCAAAGCCAATTAAAGCAAGGATGAAAATAAGCTTCAATGCCATCGTATCAATTTGTTCAGCATTGGCAAGAAGGTTTGTGTAGAGCATAGCATCACCCTCGATGGTACCATTGGCTGCGGCAAAGAGCAAGATAGTCGCATAAAGGGCAAATGCAAGACCAATGCTACATAAAATAATGTATTTGTAGCCACTTTCTGTGGATTTTTTGTCATTTTTGACCGCAACAAGAAAGACCGATGCTAATGTTGTCGCTTCAATAGCTGCCCACATAAAGGCGATATTGTTACACACAACACTAAGGCTCATCGTCCATGTAAAAATAAAACTAAGCG
This sequence comes from Sulfurospirillum barnesii SES-3, assembly GCF_000265295.1. Taxonomy (NCBI): domain Bacteria; kingdom Pseudomonadati; phylum Campylobacterota; class Epsilonproteobacteria; order Campylobacterales; family Sulfurospirillaceae; genus Sulfurospirillum; species Sulfurospirillum barnesii. The sequence continues at coordinate 1,942,029 of NC_018002.1, read as the reverse complement.
CAAAATAATTTTTCACTTGTCGTAAGGTGACGTGACCCTCTTCAAGTTCCCACTTCATATAGGTGGTTGCGTAGACATTGACCAACAAACCTGTAATCGCAATCAGCGACAAAAAGATAGCACCCAGCGAATCTAGAAAAAAGAAGTGTTCAAAAGCAAAAAGCTCATTTCCATTTACAACTTTGCCAACGGCCATCAATAAAAGAGATGAGACAGCAAAACTAAAAACAATATGAAGGTTTTGTAAAAGTTTAAAATGCAAAGGCATAAAAAACATGACAATGCCTAAAACAAAAGGCACGATGAGTATTAATATAAGAATGTCCATTTTATCCCCTTAAATTAACCGCTTTGGAAGTATCAAGACTTCCATACGTGGCGTAAAAACGTTTCGCTAAAATTCCCATAATAAGCACTGCAAAAATCGCATCGGTTAAGATTCCAACTTCAACCAGCTCATGGGCATTGTATGCCATAAGTGCAAGGCTTAGGTGAATGCCATTTTCAAAGAGGCAGTAGGAGAGAATTTGTTTAATAAAAGAGTTTCTTAGGATAAATCCAAAAATACCCATCATGAAGATAAAGGAAGCCGCAAAGAGTGGCAAGGTGTCTTGAAAGAGTGAAAAATTGATAAACACTTTGTAAAACATCATAGCCACAGCCAGTGAAAAGCTGAGCGCTACAACAGGCGATATAAAAAAGCCTCCTACAGGTTCATCTTCAACAACAACCCCCAATTTTTTAACAAGTCTGAATAGAAACAGCGGTACCACAACAACTTTCATGACAAAAGCGGTTGCTGACCAGATGAGTAATTCATGTGCACCATACTTTACATATAAAAGTAAAAACACGATGACCAAAAGCAGTGTTTGCAAAGCATACGCTAGAATGCTATGACGGTATTGCCTTAAGCCAAAGACCGCAAAACTTGTTCCCATCATCAAAACAGTGATAATATCGATTAAATTTAAATTTGCCATCGTTAAATTCCCATAATATAAAGTACTAATGCAGTACATGAAACAGCCAGTGCATAAAGCATTGTGCGTTTCATACCTTTATTCATTGTAAATCTCGGTCCAAAGTTATCAATAAATACACCCATGACATAAAGAAAACCTACCTCTGCTAAGAAAATAATGAGCGATAGAATTGGATTTTCAACAATTCCCCATGGGACGAAAATAACAAGAAAAAATCCTAAAACTGCGAATTGTTTGAGTAAGATTGCTATATCAATCAGAGCAAAATCTTTACCACAAAACTCTCCTAAAACACCCTCTTGTAACTCTTGTTCAGCCTCAGCTAAATCATAAGGTTTTCGTCCAGTCTCAACATACATCACCCACAAAAATGCCGTAGCCGCAATAGAAAAAGAGGGAATAGCATATCCATAATGTCCCTCCAATACGGAATGAACAATAAAAGGTAAATTCGTACTGCCAGCACCCATCATAACCACAATCAGACAAATGACTGCCACTTCTTCAGTATAAAACCCCATAGTACCTTCTCTGCTTGCACTGACGCCTGAGAAAGGGTTGGCGGTATCAAAACCCGCCACAATAAACGTAAATCGAAACAATGCCCCTAAATAGAGCAACACAAAGATGTCAGAAAATTGCGACAAAGCAACGGCCTTGGTACCATAGGTAATGGGTAAGGCACAAAACATGGCTGCTGCGCTGATAAACAACACATAGGGAGCTATTTGATAGATATAGCTTGCGCTGTGTGATTTTGTTCTGCCCCGCTTAAGTAATTTATAAATATCATAATAGGTTTGAAAAATACTCGGTCCCATACGGGATTGAAATTTGGCTCGAAGTTTCCTTGAAATTCCATCAAAGAGAGGAGCGACCATTATTGCTGAGATAAGTTGTAATAATAAATAAAAAAAATCCATTTTCATCCTCTCCTTATAGGTAGTAATACCCAAACATGAGTATTAAACAAAGGTAAATCAAAATATAACCCGCATAAAGGTTGGTTCTACCATTTTGAAAAATACCTATTTTATCGGCAACCACCATAATAAAATCAATCACAGGTACATACAATTTTTCCCAAAAAAGATCATGGGTTTTATGCGTATACACAGCCTTTGAAAAGTACCCATCAATTTTCACTTCGCTTTCGTATTTTAAAATAAAGCTCAATGCTTTTTTGATGTCACCTGTAAAGGCATTGGAACCAATTTGCATGTTTTTGTTGTAAAGAAAACCGCATGCCCATGGATCCGTAATACGTGCTTCTTTATGATTCGCCTTTAAAAGATAAAGGAGCACAAAAGGGATAATGGCGCATAAAAGCATTACCATGATAATGATTGGCATAGAGATTAAGCCTTGGATACTTGTAGTGGTTTGAGGTATTAATGTAAAAACAATTTTTGAGAGCATACCAATCACATCATTCATAAACACACCAATTCCTACACACAAGCTTGCCAACAAACCAAGCGGCAAGAGTCGGATAAAAGAGACTTCTTTCGCATCTTCTATTTTTTGGGTATCTCGTGCAACACCTAAAAAGATAGCACCATAAACTTTTGAAAACGCCATGATAGCCATAGCTCCAGTAATGGAAAGAGCAATAATGGCAAGAGTAAAGAAGAAGCGTGAGACAACGCCCTCATGAATACCTCCCATGACCATGGTTTTATAAACAACCCATTCACTGGCAAATCCATTGAGTGGAGGCAATGCACAAATAGCAACCACTGCAACAAAAAAGATTATGGAGGTTATAGGCATTTTTTTGTGCAAACCACCCAGAAGATCCATATTGCGTGTTTGTGTGGCGGTGTAAACATTACCACTGAGCATAAACAGAAGTGATTTGAAAACGGCATGGTTTAAAATATGAAAGAACCCTGCAACAAAACCTAGTAAAGCGATGGTAGGTGAGTTGGTTCCAAGACCATAAAATGCGCCACCTAGTCCTAAAAAGATAATACCCACGTTCTCGCAGGAGCTATAGGCAATAGCGGCTTTGTAGTCATTGGAAACAAGTGCGTAAATAATTCCAAAAACACAGCTAAGAGCACCCACAAACAGTAATATATAACCAAATTGAACCAGTGAAGGCAACAGAAGGGAGAATTTAATAAAGGCAAAAAGAGCGACTTTAATCATAACCCCACTCATCAGTGCTGAAGCATTCGATGGGCATTGGCAGTAGGCAAGCGGCAACCAAACATGAAAGGGAAACATGCCTGCTTTTGAGCCAAGACCAATGAGCAGAAGGACAAACAGTGTTAAGCTCATGCCAAACCCAATTTCCATTTCAGCAAATTTACTAAACTCAAAGCTACCTGCAAAGCTTGCCATAATTAAAAGAGCAACCATTAAACAAAACGCCCCAATTTGAGCAATTCCTAAATAAATCATGACATTTTTTCCAGCATCCTTACCATCATTAATCAAAATTAACAAGGCTGAGATGAGGGTCATAACTTCCCATAAAAGCATAAAGGAAAACACATTGTCACTGGCAATGACCAAAAGCATGGAAAGAATAAATGCGTTAAAGAGTGACGCAAAAACGGCTAAGTTTGCTTTGTTTTCATAAAATTTTGCGTAGTCAAAGCTAAACAGTGAAACCGCAAAAGCGACAAGACTCACTAAAAAACTAAAAAACATGCCTAAGGAATCAAGTCGAAACAAAGGTGCACTAATAAAGCTTCCTGGTAATTTCCATAACAAGGTATCGTGTAGATTGGAAAAGAAAAAAATCGCCGCATAGAGCGAAATGACGCTGGCTAAGCCAAATCCCACTTTTTGTGCAAGAAGAGGCTTTTTATAAAGCAAAAGAGAAAGAAGTGAGGCTAACAAAAATAGCGTGTATATGGTTTGCATTATGATTCCTCTTTAGTGGTTTGGGGTTCTTCAACGGGAGTAGGCGCTGGTTCTTTAGGTTTTTTAAGAACAGGCTCAGGTATGTCTTTAAACTCTACATCTGGAACAATGGTTTTTAAAAAGGGTGCTAAGTCCCCTTTGACTTTTTTACCAAATTTACACTCTCCAGATACAGGATCAACAAAGACCAGTGCACCCGTTGGACAAACACTCACACATGCAGGCCCACTTTCAATGCCATCGCACATGTCACATTTAATGGCAATGCTTTTAAGACCACTGATACAACCAGCTTCTAAATGGGTTTCCACTTCTTCTTGAATGGAAGGAGGAAATTCAGCATCAATCACAATGGCACCGTAGGGACAAGCGATGGTACAGAGTTTACAGCCAATGCAAATCTCCTCACAAAGCTCGACACAGGAATTAGCTATACGAAGTGCACCCGTTGGGCAGACATTGGCACAGGGGGCATCATCGCATTGGCGACATTGGTTGGGCATTTTACCGCTCTCAAGAGTGAGCACATCCAACCTTTTTTTGGAAAGTTTCCCACGTATGTAGGCGTGTTTAACACAGGCTTTAACACAGGCATTACACGCAATACACATCAGCGGGTTTGTAATCACGAATTTATGAACTTTTGACATAGACTATCCTCTATGGTGTGTTTAGTTTTTGAATAAACCAGTACAATCATTGGATAAAAAAACCCACTAAAATGGGATTTATTATCGTATTAACTCTATTCATACTTTGAAAGTATATATAAATTTTGTAGCATGAAAATAGCTTAGTTTTAAAATTTACAGTTTAATTCAATTTATTAAATAGAAATTAAATAATTTTTTGACAAAACCCTTTTACCTAGAGGATAGTTTAGCACGAATCAAAGAGAGTGTAGCGGAAATGGATGCATAAAAAGCAAGTCATCTTCATACACGTATCAAGATGACTCTAGCGTTACATGTAAACGCTTAGGATGTTTTAAAGGTAGAAAGAGCATCGCTAAGGTTTGAAGAGAGTTTAGAGAGATGTTCTGCTGCTGAGGCGATCTCTTCTACGCTTCTTGCATTGGTGGAGGTTAGTTTGTGAATGGCATCAACACGTCCTAACATAGAGCTTGCCTCTTTGCTACCATTTTTGGCTTCTTTTGCCGCACCTTGAGCAATGATTGCTGTTTCGTTCATATTGTTAACGGTTTTTAACATCAGTTGTTGTGTCTTTTCTGCTCGAACGCCTAAGGCTTGAATTTCTTGTGCATTTTTTTTCATTAAATCTGAAGAGGTATTGACCGATTGGGTAATGACAGCTACGGTTGAATTACTCTCCACTAAACTTTTTTGGGTTCGCTCAGCGAGTTTTCGCACTTCATCCGCAACCACAGCAAAACCACGTCCGTGTTCACCTGCCCGTGCAGCTTCAATAGCGGCATTGAGTGCTAGTAAATTGGTTTGTTCTGCAATATCGGAAATTACGGAAAGTACTTGTTGTACTTGTGCAACTTCTTGATCGAGTTGCTCTAAACGGGCGGAAAGATCTGTTTGATTCGCAACCATGGTTTGTAAATCAGCAGACACTGCCAAAACCTCTTGTGAGGCTTCGTTAAGTTCGGCAGAGACGTTTTGCATAACAGTGCCTGCTTTTTCAGCATTTTCTTCACTTGCATGTAAAATAGTGGCAACATTTTTAGTGGTGTGCACGGCTCTGTCCACTTCTTTATCGCTCTCTTCGGTACGTCTTCCAATCTCTAGGGAGGTAGAAGAGAGTTCTTCTGCGACTGCTGCATTTTCCATAGCGGTACGTTTGGCATCATCAATTGCTTGACGTAGTTGTGCGAGGAGGGCATTTACGGTTTGCATCATGCTTGCAATTTCATCTTCACCATGGGTTTTAATAGTATGGGTTAAATCTTTGGTCGCCCCAATGTATTGGCATTCGTTGGTTGCAATTTGTAAAGATTTTTTAATGTGAGAGGCAACATACCAAAAAGCAAGGTTGGTAATGATTAAGGCCATTAGAGCAAGAATAATACCAATTATACGGGCTTTTGCTAAGGATGCTTTTTCTTCCATTTCAATTGCTTTAGAGAGTTCATCCCCTTTTTTTGCAATAATAATAAATGCATCACGTCCCTTATTGGTCAGTTCTGTAAATTTTTTACCATCACTGGTGGCTAAAAATTCAGGGGTATCGGTAGCTTTTTTATATTTGGTAAGCAGATCAAAACGAGGCAGTGTGGATTCTGCAAAGGCATCCACACCTATTTTGATTTCATTAAAGAGTGCAATGTCCCTTTCTGAGCTTAATAAAGGTTGCAATTCAAGAAGGTGTCTTGCTAATGTTCTTTCTGCTTCAATGGATTTTTCCATAAACATAGGCACAAAAGTGATTTGATAACCTCTTGAATGCATCAGAAGCTCTGCGGTATCACGTGTAATTTTTTCAATAATCTGTACTTTTTTAACGGCAATTTCTGCACTGGCCGTGTTTGAAATCAGCAAATAACTCAAAGAACACGTACTCAATAAAATAATCACGAACAAAGCAATAAGTTTTGCGCGAAGTGTTTGCAACATAAAATTCTCCTTAAATTCCAATTTTATATAAATAAAATAATAATAGTGAATTCTAACATAATAGCAGAGGAATCATCGTGAGATAATGTGTGAGATAATGCTTTTTTCTGTAATGGACTCAATCGTTACATGTAATCATCTTGTAACCAAATTTTTTTACAATGACCGTGTTACAAAATCTTAAATGGAGTGTATTATGACGATAAAAATGAGTGCAGTAGCGCTATTAAGCGTCGCAGCATTAAGCGTTAGTGCTAGTGCAAGAGATCAGATTAAAATTGTTGGATCATCGACAGTGTATCCTTTTACAAGCTATGTAGCAGAAGAGTTTAAAGCCGTAACAGGAAACCCAACACCCGTTGTTGAATCAACAGGAACAGGTGGCGGTATGAAGCTTTTTTGTGCAGGTGATGGTCTTGATACCCCAGATTTTACCAATGCGTCACGCCCAATTAAAGCCGATGAATTTGAAATTTGTGTTAAAAATGGTGTAACTGACATTACTGGAATGATGGTTGGTTTTGATGGTATTGCGATTGCTCAATCAAAAATCAATGGTGAAGTTGCCCTAAGCAAAGAGCACCTTTTCTTAGCGCTTGCAGATGAAGTTCCAGGTAAAGATGGCAAATTGATGAAAAACCCGTATAAAACATGGAATGAAATTGATGCAAAATTGCCAAATAGAAAAATTACAGTTTATGGTCCTCCAACCACATCAGGAACCAGAGATTCATTTGATGAAATGGTCATGGAAGCTGCTTCTAAAAAATTTGATGCGTATGGCGATAAAAAAGGTAAATACAAAGCGATTCGTCAAGATGGCGCATTTGTTCCAGCAGGTGAGAATGATAACTTAATCGTTCAAAAATTGACTAAAGATACTGCAGCGTTTGGTATTTTTGGATACAGCTTCTTAGAAGAAAATGGTGATAAAATCAATGGTGCAACGGTTGATGGCGTTGCTCCAACGTCTGAGAATATCTCAAGCGGAAAATACCCTATCTCACGAAGCCTTTATATTTACGCTAAAAACTCTCACAGAGCAAGCGTTAAAGGGATGGATGAGTTCTTTAAACTTTACGTCGATGACAAAATGGTTGGACAAAAAGGTGTTTTAAAAACCATTGGTTTGGTTCCAATGACAGCTGAAGAGCTTAAAAAAGTTCAAGCAGCGGTTTTGGCTAAAACAAAACTAACCGAAGAAATGGTTAAAAAACATACCATTCTTCCTTAATTATCATTACATGTAAAACTAAAAGGAGGGTGTGAGCTCACATCCTCCTCATTTTTCTAAAAGGACTCTGGTGAGCACTCAAACACTTTATCTTATTTTTTTTAGTGGTCTTTTCCCACTCATGTTTATCGGTTATATTATTGGTAAAACACGTGCTGTAGGGTTACGCTCTGAAGGTATTAAAATGCATTCCCAACCCGATCAGTATGGTTGGTTTGTTGCCCTTTATACAGGACTTCCTATTATAACCATTGGTGTTGTGGGAGTATTTTTATATCTTTTTGGCATTCATGCCATTCCCCCTTTTATGTTAGTTTCAGGCGCTCTGAGTGCTGGAGCGGTTGCCCTTTTTTTCTTTTTTAGAAATGTGGCTCCACAAACAAGGGCTCGTGATTTGGTTGAAAATTTTATTAAAGGCATGTTGTTATTTGCTTCGTTAATTTCAGTCATGACGACTTTTGGTATTTTACTTTCCATCATCTTTGAAGCTTTGCATTTTTTTCAAACTCAAAGCCTTAGTTATTTTTTATTTGGTACAGAGTGGGCACCTGATACTGCCTTTTTAGAAGGAGCTGGGCGTTCTGATGTTCATGCCGCTCAAGCCAAATTTGGGGCTGTGCCTATTTTTGCAGGAACGTTTTATATTACCCTTATGGCAATGATTTTAGCCGTTCCAGTGGGATTGCTTTCTGCCATTTATATGTCAGAGTATGCAACATCAAAAGTCAGAAGCCAACTTAAGCCGTTTTTAGAGATTTTAGCAGGTATCCCAACGGTTGTGTACGGATTTTTTGCTGCCCTTACCATTGCACCTGCGGTGGTGAAGTTTTTTGCCATCTTTGGCATTGAAGCCCAGTACCAAAATGCACTCTCAAGCGGTATTATTATGGGGGTTATGATTATTCCATTTATCTCTTCACTTTCCGATGATGTTATCAGTGCTGTCCCTCAAAGTATGCGCAATGGTGCGTATGCACTTGGGATGAATAAGGCGGAGACCATTCGGTTTGTTGTGCTTCCATCTGCAATGCCAGGCATTATTGCTTCGATATTATTAGCTGTTTCACGTGCGCTTGGAGAGACAATGATTGTGGTCATGGCAGCGGGACTTCGCCCAAATTTATCATGGAATCCATTGGAAGACATGACAACGGTGACCGTTAAAATTGTTGAATCGCTCACAGGAGATCAAGAGTTTAACAATCCTCTAACCCTCTCAGCCTTTGCACTTGGTTTTGTGCTTTTTGTTGTAACACTGATTATAAACATTGTCTCTGTAAGCACCATTCGACGTTTCCACAGAAAATACAAAGTTTCCACACTTTAAGGGATTGACAGATGAAAGATACCAACGAAAACTATTTTTATATACCTCAAATTAAAAGACGTAACCAAAAAGCGGCACTTTTTAAATTTGCCACGATGGCTGCCATTGCTTTTTCGATCTCTTTTTTAGTCTTTTTCCTAGTGGATATTGTCCGTGCGGGGTATCCTGCGTTTTCACAAACGTACATTAAAATAGATGTAGCAATTAATGAAGAGGTTGTTGAAAATCCTTACGGGGCAATTAATGCCAAACAGCTTAAAATTATCAGTCGTGCTTGGCTTAGGGATTTACCAAATCTCATTAAAGAAAATCCCTCATGGATGAATAGCACGCAAACCTTTTGGGCACTTGCCAACTCAGAGGTTGATCAATACCTTAAGGGCAAAGAGTCTCGTACCTCTGAACGTGATCGAGCGTATGTGGATGAACTGAAAGAAAAAGGCAATGTTGAGCTTAAGTTTAATACCATTTTTTTAACCACGGGAGATTCTAAAATTCCTGAAAATTCAGGTATTTATGCGGCGGTTATTGGCTCATTACTTACCATGTTTGTGACCATTGTGATAGCTTTTCCTATCGGGGTGATGACAGCTATTTATTTGGAAGAGTTTGCGCCTGAGAACAATTTAACGCATGTGATCGAGGTGAATATCAATAACCTTGCCGCCATTCCCTCCATTCTTTTTGGTTTGTTGGGCTTAGCAATTTTTATTAACTTTTTTGGAGTTCCTAGAAGCTCTCCTTTGGTGGGTGGTATGACCTTGGCACTGATGAGCTTGCCTGTCATTATTGTGAGTGCGAAAGCCTCTTTAAAATCGGTTCCTGCTAGTATTCGTCAAGCGGGTTTTGGTTTGGGACTGACCAAATGGCAAATTGTAAGAGACCATGTTTTGCCTGTGGCAATGCCTGGAATTTTAACAGGCTCTATTATCTCCATCGCTCGTGCTATTGGTGAAACGGCACCGCTGATTATCGTGGGGATGATAGCCTTTGTTCCCGACCCTGCAACGAGTGTTACACAAGCAGCAACTGTGCTTCCTGCACAAATCTTTACGTGGGCTGGCATGCCTGAGAAAGCTTATTTGGAGCGAACAGCCGCTGCGATTGTTGTGCTCTTGGCAGTCTTGCTCTCCTTAAATGCCGTGGCAATCTATTTACGAAAAAAATTTGAAAGAAAGTGGTAACAGTATGGAAAAGAGTTATATTCACACCAGTATGAGTGATCGAGAAATGGGTGCAAGCTCAGAAGAGACCATTAAAGTAGAAGTCAAAAATCTGAATCTATTCTACGGTGAAAAACAAGCCCTAAATTCTATTAACATGGATATTTATACCAAAAAAATTACTGCACTTATAGGACCTAGTGGTTGTGGAAAATCGACCTTTTTGCGTTGTATCAACCGTATGAATGACTTGGTTCAAAATTGTCGGGTTGAGGGATATATTGGGGTAGATGGCCATGATATTTATGATAAATCCATTGACGTTGTAGCCGTGCGAAAACGAGTGGGGATGGTGTTTCAACAGCCCAATCCCTTTCCTAAGAGCATTTATGAAAATATTGCGTATGCTCCTTTAATGCATGATATTGTTAAAAAAGGCAAAGAGTGTGATGAGCTTGTTGAAAAAGCTCTTAAGGGTGCTAACCTTTGGGACGAGGTCAAAGACAAACTCAAAGATCCAGGAACTGCCCTTTCAGGCGGACAACAACAGCGTTTGTGTATTGCACGTGCGATTGCGGTAGAGCCAGATGTCATTTTGATGGATGAGCCAACCTCTGCGCTTGATCCGATTTCAACCGAGAAGATTGAAAACTTGATGTTAGATTTGAAGAAAAATTACACCATCATCATCGTCACACACAACATGCAACAAGCCGCACGTATTGCGGATTATACAGCGTTTTTCCACCTTGGAAATCTCATCGAATATTCTGATGCTAAAACACTGTTTGTCAATCCAAAAGAGAAGAAAACCGAAGACTACATCACAGGTCGCTTTGGTTGATGATAACTTACATGTAAAGCCAAAAAGCTTTACATGTAATCCTTTTTGCACACAATCCTTAGCGTCAAACTTATGCGGTTTGAAATTGAGAGAGGGTTGTGTTTAGATTGCCAGATAAGCGGGCTAGATGTTCTGCGGCTGAGGCAATTTCTTCAACACTTCTTGCATTAGAACTTGAGAGATTATTAATCGTTTCAATTTTTTGAATAATAATGGTTTGAATGCGCTCCATATTTTGCTTTGATTTTATGGAAACACGCTCTGTGGCACTCACGCTTTGGCTTAGCAAAGATACGGCATCTTTTGTTTGGGAATTGACATTGCTCGAAAAGGTGCTGAGTGTTTGAATACGTTTTGTATTTTGATTCATTTCACCGCTAATATCGCCGATGGATTGAACAATCACATTAATGGTTGCATTGGTTTCAATCAGGCTTTTTTGTGTTCGCTCCGCAAGTTTTCGTACTTCATCGGCAACCACCGCAAATCCTCGCCCATGCTCACCTGCCCGTGCTGCTTCAATAGCAGCGTTCAAGGCTAATAGATTGGTTTGATCCGCAATATCGCCAATAACATCTAAAACGCTTTTGACCTGTTCTGCATCTTGGGAGAGTTGATTGAGTTTCTCGTTGATTTGCGCTTCAACGTGTACGGTATCTTCTAGGTGACTTAGGGTTTCTTGCAGAATGGATTGGGCTTTGAGTAAGCTATTTTGTGCGGTGGTGGTCACTTCTTTGACCGTTTGGACATCATCATTAGTTTGAGCAATTTCAGAAGAGATATTTTGCGCTTCACGAGATGTCTCATTGACAATGGACGCTTCCTCTTCTGCCCGCTTACCAATTTGTAAACTGGTACTGGAAAGCTCTTCTGCTACAGAAGCATTTTCATGTGCATTGTGTTTTGCTTCTATCATAGCACCTTTAATATCTTCTAAAAGGAGGTTTTGCATCTGTGCGATGTCATTCATCTCATCTTTAGTCCCTGTTTCTACTTTTACATGTAAAGCTTTCGTGTTACGTATGTGTTCGATACCATCTTTGGTTTTTGAAATAGAGTGATTGATGGAGCGAATAATAATCAAGCAAAGTCCTAAGGCGATGAGTGAAACAAACACTAAAATAATCTCAGCAAAGAGTTTGTTGCTGTCTAAACGGGCAAAATTACTTTCTCGAACAGCGTTTTCAAGTTGTACGATTTGTTTCTCAATAACCTCAAATAAGAGGGCAGACTCTTTGGTTAGTCGCATTAAGTTTTCATACTCTTTTGGATGTTCTTGTGAAAATGTTGAGGTGTTAATCGTGGCACCATAGGTTTTAAGCAGTTCAATACGGGGTGTATTGATGGCATACCATGCACTCATTTTTTCTTTTAAATCTTTTAAGGTCTTTTGATTTTGGGGCGATTGAAGACTGGATTGAAGTAATTCTATATTGACTAATGTCTCATTATAATGGGACTCAATTCCTTGAATATGCTCTTTTTTACCTAAAAGCTGAAAACCACGTAGTTCCATCATACATGCAAACAGGTGTGATTGAACTTTTCCAATTTGTGAAAGTCTCAGGGCTGCCATTTTACCATCATCATTTGACTTGATCAGTGAGTACCCTAATGCCGTAAATCCCATGATTAAAACAACAAGCAATAAAATCAATTTCCTCTTTATGGTTGCAAACATCCTCTTTCCTTTTGTCTGTAAATTTTGCGTTATTTCCTATTTTTTAGAAAATATGTTTTCATTCTATGGCTAAAAGGATAAATATTTGCTTATTTATGTAAAAAAAAGATAAATGGTTGTTAATTTGATTTATAGTTGGTTTTGTGTACATTTTTTCTATGAAACTAACCCAACAAGATATGGCCCGCATACTCGGTATCACCCCAATGACCCTTCGCAATTGGCGCAAGGAAAAACCCAATTTGTATAAAATTATCATGCAAGGTTTTGCCTTCGATGAAGCAATAGAAGAAGCAAAAAAGAACTATGAAAAGCTAGAGACTTTAAGGGAATGCGTGGTTAAAAAGTAGCTTTACATGTCCTGCTCATACGGAACTAAAAATGCTTTTGCCTTTACATGTAAAAAGGGGCAGAGATGCGAAGCACTGGAAATTATGTCAACATTCAGGTAGAAAATTTTTATTTTAACGGATGTTCGAGGTGTGAGGGGGCGTGTTGTAATGGCGCCAAAGGCTTTGTGGCATCGCCACTGATTTTAGAAGATTTTGCACAGGTTTACACCCATTTTCCCATCTTATTTGGCATCGACAATGAGCGTTTAATGGCATACGTGCTTTTAAACGATGGAAAGGGGCATTGCAGGTATTATGAAAACCATCAGTGTAGTATTTACGAGCACCGCACCCCTGCGTGTAAGCTTTATCCCATTACGCCTTATTTTGAGCATATTTTGGTGGATACGGATTGTCCTGGCATTAGCACACATACAGGCAAGAGTCTGTGTTTCAACGGGGTTTTACAGAGCGATTTTTACACGAAGCGTTTGGAACATTTTGCGCAAAAACGAGAGGAGAGTCTTGCGTTTTACGCTAAGCTCTATAAACCTGAGCATTTTCAATTTGTAGGCGATGTCTCAGGCTTGAAGCTTTTTATCTATGCTAAACAAAGTGACTCACCTTACATTAAAATGCATTTAGATTCCCTCAAATACTTCTGGGATTATTTTGGTATTAAACCCATTAAAGAAATTAGAGCCGTTTCGTAAGTTAGACGCATTTTTGCAAAAGAGCGTTTAGGGCATCTGCAAACGCTCTTTTTTCCTTCTCTCCAATGGCACTTGGTCCTCCTGTGATTTCTCCACCGTCACGAAGTTCTTGCATCAAATTTCGCATGGCAAGTAAACCTTTAATGTTCTCAGGTGTGTAGAGTGTGCCACGTGGGTCTAGCCCAATGGCTCCCTTGCTTACAATTCTATCGGCTAAGGGAATATCAGCGGTAATGACAATATCTTTTGCATTACATGTAAAGGCGATGAGGTGGTCGGCTTCGTCCACGCCTTGTGGGGCAATTTCCATGCTAATAAACGCTACATCAGGGATAGAAATCTTTTTGTTGGCGATAAAGCGTGTGCGAATGCCTCGCTTTAGTACAAAGCGAAGCAAAATGTCTTTGAGCACATTGGGAAAGGCATCGGCATCAACAAAGATGGTCATCGCTTTTTTTCTCTTCTTTTTTCAACGTATTCACGAGGTGCATTATCACGGCGTTTGGGTTGTCCCTGAGGTTTAGCGCCTCTTCCTTGCTGAATGGGCACGGCTTTAATGCTAGGGTCTGGCTCAAAGCCTTCAATAATTTCATGCTCAAACGAGCGTTTAATGAGCTTTTCAATCCCTTTTAAATACTCAAATTCATCGACACACACGAGGGAAATGGCTTCACCATTGTTACCAGCCCGTCCTGTTCGTCCAATGCGGTGCACGTAATCTTCAGCAATGTTGGGCAGTTCTAAATTCACAACATGAGGCAATTGGTCAATGTCCAGTCCTCGTGCGGCAATATCGGTTGCGACCAGCACTTTAATGCTGCCACCTTTAAAATCAGCCAAGGCTTTGGTACGAGCACCTTGACTTTTATTGCCATGAATTGCCGATGAGCTAATGCCTATTTTGTTGAGGTATTCAGAGACTTTATTGGCATGGTGTTTGGTGCGAGTAAACACCAGTACTTGTTCCCATTTTTGTTCTTGAATCAGTTTGCCTAAAAGAGCTGTTTTTCGCTTACAATCCACAATGATGACACGCTGATTGACCAGTTCACTTGAGGTGTTACGGCGTGCTACTTCCACCACGGCTGGATTTTTTAAAATGGACTCACAGAGCTTTTTTATCTCATCCGAATAGGTAGCCGAAAAAAGAAGGTTTTGACGTTTAGAGGGAAGCAGGGCAATGACTTTGCGAATGTCTTTGATAAAGCCCATATCAAGCATTCTATCTGCTTCATCCAGTACAAAGGTATCAATCTCTTTGAGGTTAATGGTTCCTTGTGAGACGTGGTCAAGTAAACGACCAGGGGTTGCCACCAAAATATCCACACCATTTTTTAGCGTTTGAATTTGCGGATGAATGCCCACGCCTCCAAAAATAACCGCACTTTTAAACGGTAAATACTTCCCGTACGTTTGCACACTCTCGCCCACTTGTGCGGCCAGTTCTCGTGTAGGGGTTAAGATGAGCACCCGAAGAGCAGGTTTGGCTTTATTACGTGGTTTAGCCGATAGAAGTTCTAAAATTGGCAAGGTAAAACCAGCAGTTTTTCCTGTACCTGTTTGGGCACCTGCTAGCATATCACGCCCCTGTAAAATGAAGGGAATGGCTTTTTCTTGCACAGGTGTTGGGGTCGTGTAGCCTTCTTCTTGCACGGCTTTTAACAAAGAGGCGTTAAGGTTTAAATCTGAAAATAACATAAAATAAGGGTTTCCTTTAAGGGTATTTCGTCACAGAAAAAGAGCAAAAGTGTTTTACATGTAAAAACATTTTGAGTTAAAACTGCAGGGGTAAAAATAAGGCTTAGCACCAAGCTAAGCCTTAAAAACTAGAGTAACATACCTCGAATCATAAAATAAAAAATTGCAGATAACAAAGCAGAAGCAGGAACAGTAATGAGCCATGCGGCCAAAATCATTTTAAGGGCAGAGCGTTTCACCAGTTCGTGTTTACGCACCGCTTTAAGCGCTTTTTTCTCAATTTTACTCAGCTCCAACTCCCCTTCATAAATATTTTTTATAATAGCTTTTTCATCATTAATTTTCCCCATAAGTGTTTTTACCAAAAGAGGGTCGACACTTTTGAGTTTTCCGAGCGATTCTAAAGCATGTTTGTACTCTTCGAGTTTATTCATCTCTTCATCAAGTTTACGTTGTTTAAAATCTTCTTCGGTTTCTCTGACACGGTTTTTCATCAAATATTCACGTAAAAAACCCACCCCAAAAACCGCACCCACTGCAATGTGTGTGGAACTTACAGGTAATCCTAATTGTGAGGCAATAATGACGGTCAGTGCCGCAGAAATGGCAACACAAAAGGCACGAATTTGGTCAAGTTCAGTAATCTCACTGCCCACGGTTTTAATCAGTTTAGGGCCATACAATGATAATCCCACCACGATACCGCCAGCACCTACCAACATGACCCACACGGGAATACCTGCTTTTGTGGAGATTCCTCCTGTAAAGAGCGCATCGTAAATGGCGGCTAAGGGACCAATGGCATTTGCGACATCGTTTGCACCGTGTGCGAAGCTAAGAAGGGCTGCTGAGAAGATAAGCGGAATATTAAAAAATTGATTAATCGACGCACGAGTGTTTTCAAGCGATTCACTACGGTGCAAGGATGCTTTTACGAGGAAATAGGTGGCAATGGCTAAAATAAAGCTAATGCCAGCGGCATTGAGAAAATTCATATGAATAAGCTGTTTAGCCCCTTTAAGAATGATGTATGTTCCAAAAGACCACGTCATAATGGCAATCATCCATGGGATAACTCTTTTGGCAGCTTCTTGCATATCCTCTTGATAAATAACACTTTTTTTAATAAACATCAAAAAACCAGCAGCAACAACGCCTCCTAAAAACGGAGAGAGTACCCAGCTAAAAACGATTTCTCCTAGCTTTGGCCACTGTACCACATCAAAACCAGCCGATGCCATACCCGCCCCTGCAATGCTTCCTACAATGGCATGCGTGGTTGAAACAGGTGCGCCAAAGGCCGTGGCAAGGTTTAGCCAAACCGCCCCTGCCAGCAAGGATGCCATCATCAACCAAATAAACGCATTGGTGTCATTGAGCATTTTGGTATCAATAATGCCATTTTTAATGGTACTGACAACATTCCCGCCTGCAATGAGTGCACCTGCTGCTTCAAAAATTGCCGCAATAATCACCGCCCCAAAAATAGTCACAGCTTGTGCCCCAACCGTAGGTCCTACGTTGTTAGCAACGTCATTTGCGCCAATATTGATTGCCATGTAGCCGCCAAAAATCGCCGCAATAATTAAAATATTTTTATTGGGAATTTCACTAGAGAGGGTTGAGACATACCAAATAACAAGGAGGACAAAAATAACACACCCAACAAGCTTCATAAAGTCATTGATACCAAAGCCCTTAACATTTCTCACATCTTTGATGGATTGAATCTCCATACAATTCCTTTGTTTGTAATCACACTGTAATTCTTTTATTGTAAGGAGAAAATGTAGTATAAGTTCACTTTAAATCTACTAAATAAGGTTCCTTATGTGTTGTTTGAGTTCCACTAAAAGCCTGTTTTGAAGAAGGGTAATGTAGGTTTTTAGCTTGGATTTCATAAAAGAATTGGGTTGGAGAGAGAGCACAATGGTCTCATTCACGATGTTTAAAATGTTTGCTTTTGCGTTAAGCGGTGTTAAAAATCCTTTACTCGTAGGCAGTTGAAAGGCAATTTCAAACTCTTGATCCAGCCATCCTTTTTGGAGGAGTTTTTCAATGTCTGGCATCTTTACATGTAAAACAACTGAACTTTCTGAAATATTAGCAATCACGCCATCAAAACATTTAATTTTTTGGTAAGAGAGAATCGCATTGATATTTTTATGCGGCAAAAGACGAATATCCGTACGATCCAGTGCAGAGTATTCTAAAAGCTCCAAACGGTTTAACACCAACAAGGATTTTTGAGGGTCCACTTTAATGATTTTTGCCTTAATGACATAGGGGATTTTATCGTGTTGGATGATCGTAAAACTCTCTTTTTCATAAAAAGAAATTCGAGGTGATGCCACTTTGAGTTGTGCCACACCTCCTTCAAATTTTGCCATAATTGCTTCTTCTTGAAGGGGCATACCTTTGTAGAGATTGTGCAAGGTGACTTTATTTTCCTTGCGAAAAATGGTGTTGAGCAAAAGCGTGAGATTGGCATTTTCATGCAAGTCAAAATCAATCGTTCCAAAAAAGATTTTTTTACGAAGGCTGAGTCTTGAGAGCGTATAGTAACGCTCCAGACGGTTTAAAAGAACGTGATAGGTGTCGCTAGCATCAAACAGGGTGAGTCCTATGCTTCTAAGCTCGTGTTTAAACTCGAGTCTAATGGTGTGTTCGAGGTTTTTTAGACGTTTTTTGGCTTCGTGCAAGTTGGTATGGCGAAAGAGAATAATGAAGGTATCTTCCTTGTATTGAAGCACAGGGGCAAAATGGATAAGGTTTTGCATAAACGTCATAATATTTTTAAAGAAAAAGCCGTCTTCCAAATCGACTTCAAAGTCAAATTGAGCAAGGCACAAAGGCGTTTGCATCTCTTTTGCTTCTTGCATATACGCTTCAATAATGCCTTTGTTTAAGTACGTATTAATCAATTCGTAGCGACTTTTATGCATGGGCTAACTCTTTTTAAATGGAATTAAGTGCGTGATTAAAATCGGCAATAATATCATCAATATGTTCAATTCCCACACTGACCCGAATTAAATCAGGTGTAACACCTGCTTGACGTTGCTCTTCTTCGCTTAATTGTCGATGGGTCATACTTGCAGGATGCAACACACCTGTGCGTACGTCTGCAACATGTACCACAATCGCAGCCAGTTTGAGGGCATTCATCACTTTTTCACCCTCTGCACGTCCTCCTTTAACACCAAAACTCAGCACACCACTTGCGCCTTTGAGGTATTTGAGCATTAAATTGTAATCTTTATGGGTGCTAAGGGCAGGGTAATTGACCCATGCAACATTGGGATGTGCGCTTAAAAATTGTGCTAAATTGTAGGCATTTTCACAGTGTCTGTCCATTCTTACATGTAAAGTCTCCATGCCCACATTGGTCAAAAACGCATTCATGGGTGTGAGGTACGAGCCAATGTCACGAATCCACTGCACTCTGGCTTTAATGATGTATGCCATGTTACCAAATTTCTCCGTGTAGACAATGCCATGATAGCTCTTATCAGGTTCTGTAAATTCAGGGAATTTGCCATTACTCCAATCAAAATTTCCGCCATCCACAATCACACCACCGACGCTAATGGCATGCCCATCAAGGTATTTGGTCGCAGAGTGAATGACAATGTTGGCACCGTGTTCTAAAGGACGGCATAAGTAAGGTGTTGCAAAGGTGTTATCGACAATAAAAGGAACGCCCATTTCACGAGCCAATGCGCCAAATTTTTCAAAATCTAAAACATCCAGTTTTGGATTGGCAATGGTTTCGCCAAAAAGCGCTTTGGTGTTGGGTTTAAAATAGCGCTTAAGCTCTTCTTTGGAGAGGCTTGCATCCACTAAGCTCACCTCAATGCCCATTTTTTTAAGCGTATTGGTGAACAAAGAGACGGTTCCACCATAAATGGCGCCAATGGCTATAAAATGGTCTCCGCTAGAGCAGATATTGGCAATGGCAATAGTGGAAGCGTTTTGCCCTGAAGAGGTCACCAAAGCTCCCACACCGCCCTCGAGTGCGGCAATTTTAGCTTCCAGTGCTTCACACGTTGGATTGGAGATGCGTGAGTACATATGCCCAGAAGCTTCCAAATCAAAAAGCATCGCAACTTCATTGACATTATCATATTTGTATGTGGTACTTTGATAGATGGGTAAAACACGAGGTTCACCGTTTTTAGGTTCCCATCCGCATTGAATGGTTTTGGTTTCTATTTCCCAAGAGTTTTGCATCATTGTTTCCTTAACGTCTTCATGAGATAAAATCAGATAAAATAAGGGTTTAATTATACTAAAAATATGGAATGAATGATGAAAAAGAGATTTGAAAATGATTTGAAACGTGTGTATGCCCTTTTAGAAGAGCGCCAAAAGCAGTTAGGTGCGTACTTTAGCATTGTGGAGTCTCAAACGTACGATAAAGCGGTTGAAGCCTTTATTGATGCGTTTTTGGAAGAGATTGAGCTCTCTTTGATTCGAGAAAACCGTGTGGCGATTTTAACACGCCTGATTAATTTACGAGACGAGCAGATGGTGCAAGCCTTAGAGAAAGAGGGCAAAGATGCTCTTTTTATTACCGAGGCAAAAGAGAAAGCCTATCTTTGGGTGAGTGATTTTTACCTCAAAGAGCATGAACGTCTTTTAGCACAAATAGAAGTAGAACAACTGCTTTGCCCTTTTTATCGTCGTTTACTTAGAGGCGTGCATGAAGTGGGTGTGGTACTTAGTCTATGGCAAAGTGCGTGGACGGAGCATATTATCAATACCATCAACCCACTTTTAGAGTTAGAGTATGACCACGATGAAGCCAAAATCATGGCGATGTTGCACGAAAAAGGGCTTTTTGATGTGGAGCCCTCAGGCAAAATAGGGGATCGTTCTTACTCAGTTTTAGAGAAGTTGCAAGGAGGCTATGAAGCCAAAGCGTACGCTTTAGCCTTTCCAACACATGTCTTACATGTAAAGAATGTTTTAGAAGCGTTGGTGGAAGATTTGAGTCGTTTGGAAGAGGATAATTTTGGTCAAAAAGAGGCGTATATCGCTTATTTTAATGCTATCAAAGAGGCGTTTGTGGAGGAAGATAGAGCCAAACTCATTGGCAAATGGGCTCAGGTTGATAGGACATGGATGGCGATTACCTCGCCTATTCAAGTGGGACATCCTTTGGAGTATTATGAAGACCACTACAAAAAAGCGGTGGCGCTAGAGTGGGATGTCAGGCTTAGTAATCCTTTGATGAAAGATGCCACGAAAACCCTAGTGCGCATTGAAAAGATGTTTGAGGCGGTGTTTGAAAAGAGTGCTCACACATCCTTACATGTAAAAGAGAATGTGCTCTTAAATCTTAAGCGTGTTCAGCTCTACATCGGGCGTCCTGCACTCTTTTATGCGGCTGAGTTTAACGGGCTTTTTTCCGCTCAAGTCGTACCCAATGATGAAACGGTGACCAAAGAGTGTGGCAAGAAAATTTTTGCCTTTGCCGATAACATTTTAGACTCCTTGCGTGCTAAACCTTTTTTAAAAATTCATCATGAAGTGTTTGGAAAAGCCTTTATGGATGCAGAGCGAGAACTGGTGTTTCACCAACCCTCTTTATGGCATCAGGTTTATGAGGTGAGTACCATTGGGCATGAGTTTGGGCATATTTTATGGATGGATGGCGACACAGAGACCTTTATGAATCAAAGCGGTGTTTTTAAAAACATTGAGGAGTTTAAAGCGACCACAGGTGGATTGGTTGCCTTTTTTATGGACGAAGATGAAGCCTTAAAAGAGCCTTTGTTACGTGATACGCTAAAGCGTGCCGTGGGATTAATTGGGTGGATGAAAACGGGCGAGGTGGAGCCTTATTATTGCGAAGGATTGATTCATTTGCATGGCTTGTTTCAAAGCGGTGTTTTGGACTTTGATGGGAAGAAGCTTAGTATTCATCTGGATGCGTATGACTCTCTTAAAGCATGGTACCTTCAAACTTACAGCGCTTTGGCGGAACAATATCTTTCTAAAAAAGATGCCAAACTCTTCTTAGAGCGCTTTACATGTAAAAAAGAGGGCGTTTATGTGCCAAACGATGCAAGGGTTGCTTCGTTTGTGAATTATTATTGGGCATTGCACCAAAGTATGGGCAGGGAGATTGATGAGAGTGTGAAAAGAGAGGATTGGTTGCTTTGAGTAACATTCCTCTTCTAAATTTACTCTATATGCTCGTACCACTTGGATGTGTGGCACTTCTTTATTTTGTATGGGTAGGGAAGAAGGGTGAGATTCTGTTTGCCACCTTGCGCATGAGTGTGCAACTCATTGCCATAGGCTATGTGTTGGTTTCGTTATTTAGCACAGAATCTACGCTTTATTTGTTTGCTTTAGTCGTGGTGATGGTTGTGAGTGCATCGCTGATTGTCAGGCGTAATATTCGTCATAAAGATTGGAAAACCTATGCAACCATTTTTTTCTCGATTGGCATTGCAGGAAGTTTAAATTTAGCATGGGTGCTGTTTTTGGTGCTTGAGCTTGAAAACCCCCTTGATGCTCGCTTTGTGATTCCTCTAGCGGGGATGATTTATGCCAATGCGATGAATGCCATCTCTTTGTGTGCGGAGCGTTATGAAAAGGAAAAAGAGCATCATGAGATGGAAAAAGCACGTTCTATTGCGCTGAAAGCCTCGATGATGCCACAGATTAATACCTTCTTAGCGGTCGGTTTTGTCTCTTTACCTGGGATGATGACAGGGCAGATTCTCTCTGGCATTGACCCACTCATTGCGGTGCGGTATCAAATTGTGGTGATGGCAATGATGCTTAGTAGTGGGGCGATGAGTAATTTTATCTATATGTATTTTTCAGTGAGAAGGGCATAGTGTGTTGTGGAGCATTTCACGCATGGCTCACAATTTTAGCGTATCATACGACACATAATGCAAGCGGAGGTAGTGATGTTGCGTCTTCTTTTAATGGGGTTGCTTTTGTTTTTAACAGGGTGTGCGCCTCGGTATGTGATTCAAAATGAGTATATCACAAGCGCTTCTGCTTCGTTTGCGCCTTGTGTTGAACGCTGTAGCGTGAGTCAACAAACGTGTCAAACGCAGTGCCAACAACGCTATCAGCTCTGTTTGGATGAGGCATATGCCAAAGCAAAAGCGGTGGAGCAAGAGGAGCTAAAAGCGTATGAGCATGAGTATGGGCGCTACCGTATGGATTTTTCCTTTTTTCAAAGCGATATGTACCGTTGGCGAAGAGATTTTGATGATGTGAGTCGAGATTTTAATTATTTCCAAAAACGATGCACCAAAGATAAAGAGGTCAGTGCCTGTCAAAAACGTGATGAATTGCGTCGTTATCTAAATCGCCTGAACTATGAGAGACCCCGTGAGCCTCGTATGCCAATGCGTCCTAGTTTTGAGCAAATCCTTCTCAATCAACAAACATTTTGTAGCACAGATTGTGGGTGTGAACAAGCGTATGATGGCTGTTTTACGGCGTGTGGTGGTCGTGTTATCCCGCATAAAATTTGCATAGAGTATTGCGACTAAGGTCTTTACATGTAATGATTTAGTAATCGCTTCTAGGTACTATTCTTCTATTTCCCCACCCAGGAGCGTTACGCAATGTTAAATGAAAAATGGCAAAAACTTGTCGATGTGGCAGATTTTGCTTTTCAGCCAATTGTCAACATTTACACAGGTAAACTCTATGCCGTTGAAGCCTTGATTCGCAATTATGAAGGTGCTGGTTTTGTAACGATTGATGCAATTTTTGACACAGCATACAGCGAAAAAGTGCTTTATATGATTGATGTGCTCTTACGTGAAAAAGCCATTCATAAATTTTCTCTTCTTCCTTTTTCAAAACACATTAAACTCTTCTATAATTTGGATAATCGCATTACCATGATGCCCGATTTTAAGCCAGGGTATACGTGTGAATTATTGAACAGTTATGGTATGGACACCTCAAATATCTGTTTTGAGCTCTCTGAAAAACATCAAGTGGGTATGTATGCAGGGGTTGATAAATTGGTACTGAACCTCTACAAACAACAAGGCTATAAAATGGCAATTGATGATTTTGGGGTTGGCTTCTCAGGGCTTCAAATGCTTTTTAATGCTGATCCTAATTTTATTAAAATTGACCGTTTTTTTGTGTGTGATATTCATCTAAGTAAAAAGAAGCGTCTTTTTGTAAGCTCTATTGTTCAAATTGCACAGGTGATGGGTATTTTTACCATTGCTGAGGGAGTGGAGTGTGAAGAGGAGTATTTGGAGTGCAAGAAGCTAGGGTGTAACATGGTTCAGGGTTATTTTGTGCAAAAGCCAACCCAAAATGTGTGTGAAATTTTATCCTCGTATGAGCATCTCAAAACCGTCTCTCTCAACGATAAACGCAAAGGGACAAAAAATTCGGATATTGTGAAATATTTACAAAAGAATCATCCTGTGTTTATTGACTCAAGCATTAATGAGGTGTATGAGATGTTACGTGCGGATAAAACGGTGCATTTTGTGCCTGTTTTGGAGCGTGATTATACCCCCATTGGCGTCATTAAAGATACGGATATTAAGACCTATATTTACTCTAATTATGGAAAAGCCTTGCTGTATAATTTAACAAAAGGGAGTCTTAAAACCATTGTCTCTTCGTGTGGTAGAGCAGACATTAATGACCCCATTGAGAAAATTTTGAAAATTTATGGCTTTGATGATGAAAACGATGCGATTTTGATTACGGAAAATGAAAAATATGTGGGTTATTTGAGTTCCAGAGTACTTTTAGAGATGGTTAATGAGAAAAATATTGTCGATGCAAAAGACCAAAATCCTTTAACAGGGCTCTCTGGCAATCGTATTATCAATGAATTTGTCTCAACCGCCATGGAATCAAAAGATAAAGTCTTGATGGCGTATTTTGATTTTGACAATTTTAAGCCTTTTAATGATTATTACGGTTTTCGTAAGGGAGATCGTGCCATTACGTTGTTTGCGGATATTTTACGCAGTGCTGTGGGTTTAGAAGAGTGCTTAGTGGGGCATGTGGGAGGCGATGATTTTTTCTTAGGCTGGAGTTTAAAAGAAGAGCACAATTTTGAGAGAGTCTATGGCATTGTGCAAGAGATTGTTCTAAAATTTGCAGAAGATATTAAAAGTTTTTATTGTGAAAATGGGCTCTCATCGGGGTATATCTTAGCAAAAAATCGTGATGGAATGCTTCAATCATTCCCCTTAATGACGGTCAGTGCAGCTGTGATTTGTCATGGCTTTGGGTATCAGCATGATTTAGACGATAATGAGCTTAATGAAATTTTTGGGCGCTTAAAAAAGAGTGCAAAACATGCACCCACCCATATTGCGTGTGTGGATTTAGGGGTTATCAAACCAGCGTAAATTTTTTATATGATAGAATAAACTTTTCGCAGCAAGGAGTACCTGATGCAAGAAGAGAAAAACTATCGTGTTTTAAACATAAGCCTTGAAGAGAGACTCAAAGAGGTTTTATTTGACCAAGATTTTGCTATTGAGATGCTCTGTAAAACATTAGGGCATATGCGCCTGTTTCACTCAAAAATCAGAGCCCTTTTGACCTTTATTGGTCCTCCCAACTGTGGGAAGCGTTATTTGGCAGAATTACTTCCTCATGAAGACAGTGCCATAGAACATTTTTACGCTTTTCAGATGGATCAGTACACGGAGGCATACAATCCTGAAGAGGGATTGTCCTTGAGTCTTTTTAATACGATTGTTGATTGTGTTCGTAAATACCCACGTTCGGTTTTATTTTTTGAAGACATCGACAAAGCCGATACACAAGTACAACTTGCGTTATACACGCTTTTTTCAGATGTTAAAGAAGCCCCTGTTGATTTTTCTCACGTAGTGGTTGTCATGAGTACCACTCGTTTAAGTGGTTTACTAAAACGTCAAGATTTGCAAACACTCTTTGTCCATGACCCTTTGCAGGCGCATACCTTTTTAATGGAGCGTTTGGCACAAGAAGAGATAAGTTTTAATGGCAATAAACAGCGGGTTTTTAATGCCAAACTCCTCTCTTTATTGAATGAGGGCTCTTTAATCCCATTTAATCCTTTAAGTTTAACCGCACTGATTAAAATTGGCGCACACAGTTTGCATACCCTCTCATACCAGTTTAACCAAACAAGTGGTGTGCAAATGGAGTATAAAAATATTGATACCTTTATTGCTTTGCTCACACTCTCTTTAGCGCCCTATTTAAACGCACGCTACATTCAAACCAAGCTTCCAGAAACTTTTTTTAATGGGGTTTATGCCCTTTTGAAAGAACACCCAAAGGTAACGTATATTACTTACAATGTCTCTTTAAATGCCAAAACCTTTGTACGGGATGCTTTAAAAAATCAACCTCTTTTGCTCAAAAAAATTGGTAAACAGCATTGGCGTATTAGCCTCGAGTGGTCTTTACATGTAAAAGGAAATAAAGCGAACTACACGCTTAAAAATGCTCATTATACTAAGGAGCAGTTACATGTAAGCACACAAGATGCTTTGTGTGTTTCTGAAGTAACGTTTCATGATATTGCAGGGCAAGAACGGGTTAAAGAGGAGTTGCGTGAGGTGCTTAGCCTTTTAAAAGAGCCTGAGCGCTTAAAACACTTTTCTATGGTGCC
Organism: Sulfurospirillum barnesii SES-3; assembly: GCF_000265295.1. Taxonomy (NCBI): domain Bacteria; kingdom Pseudomonadati; phylum Campylobacterota; class Epsilonproteobacteria; order Campylobacterales; family Sulfurospirillaceae; genus Sulfurospirillum; species Sulfurospirillum barnesii. Next base: position 1,915,959 of record NC_018002.1, on the reverse strand, counting down.
CCCTAAGGGAATGATTTTGTACGGTGCTTCGGGTATGGGAAAAAAACTTCTAGCCCGTGCTTTTGCGCATGAAGCCGACATGCCCTACATTGTCTTACGTGATGCGGATTTGTTTGATGGGGTAAAAATTCATAAAGCGTATGCTCAAGCTTACAGTGGTGCACCTGCAATTGTCATTTTAGAAGACATTGATGTGCAAGGCATTACGGGTGGGGTGATTGCTACCATGAATGTTGCGCCTGTTATTGAAGAGCTTGATGCGTTGACACAAAGTTTTGAAACCCCTTTGTTTACCATCGTTACCCTTGCTCAAAAAAATGATATTCCTGATGCGTTAATTAAAACGGGGCGTTTGGATATTTGCATTGAGGTGCCAAAACTTGACATGCAAGCGAGACGCTTTTTTATTGAAGAGATTTTAAAAATGCCCCACGATGAAGCCATTGATGTGGAAAGGGTGGTGCGGTATATTTCAGGTATGGGAGGAGATGCACTCAAACGCATTGGACAAGAAGCAGCACTTTTTGCCGCACGCAAGGGTCTTAAAGAGATTACAGAGGAGATGCTCTTAGAGCAGATAAACGTCATTAAGTATGGCGCAAAATTGGAAAATAAACAGATTCGAGACATCGAAACTTCCATGGCAAAAACAGCCTACCATGAAGCGGGGCATGCGGTACTTTCGTATGTGCTCACACCTACGATTAAAATCGAACAAGTAACCGTGGCACCTCGCAGTGATGCTTTGGGGTTTGTCTCCTATCATCACGATGATTATATTGATGCGATTTCAAAAAAAGAGCTTTTTTCGAATATGTGCATTTTATTAGCAGGGCGTATTGCGAAAATGGAACGCTTTGGACAAGCAGGCATGGAGAGTGGAGCGATGAATGACCTTGAAGTGGCAACCATGCAAGCGTACGCTGCCATTGCGCTTTTTGGCATGGATGAGGAGTTGGGTTACATTAATGTCAGTGGCATTGAATCCGAGTATGATAAAGAGTTGCTTTCGAAAAAAATTGAAGAGCGCCTTTTAGTCTGGATGAAAGCCGCACAAACACAAACCGAAAAAGAGGTCAAACGCTTGTGGCCTGCCATTGAAGCGGTAGCTCTTGCACTACTGCAAAAAGAGATGATTGATGGGATAGAGCTTAAAAATATTATTGAAAGTACGTTGATGGATGAAATAAAAAAGAGGAAAAAATAAGATAAGAAGTTTGGTGGTGGAGACTCTACCGACAAAACAGCTATAAATCCCTAAATTTAGGCATTTAAGCCTTGTTTGTAAAATACAGATGTACCATAAAATGTACCATCAAATCAATCTTTTATACATTGAGTGCTAAAATCGGAGCATAGATTGACTTGAATAAGGAACTTATATGCCCAAGTCTGTAAAGCCTCTAAGTGATACCGAAATAAAAAAGAGCGCAAAGCCTCAAGATAAAGAGTATTCATTAAGCGATGGCGATGGGTTACAGCTACTTATAAAGCCCGATGGAACAAAGCAGTGGATTTTTAGATATACAAGCCCCACGCAAAACAAAAGGCGCAAAACCTCTTTTGGAACATATCCAAGTGTAACTTTAGCTGATGCAAGAGCGAAGCGTGACGAATGGCAAAACCTCATCAAGCAAGGCATTGACCCGATAGATGATAAACGAGAAGTTAAAGCCGAAGTCAAACGAGAAAAAGAGAGTAACTTTGCTAATGTTGTAAAGCTATGGTTAGACGACCAAGAACGAAGATTATCGGGCAATACGCACAAGCGCAAAAAAGCACTCTTTGAAAATACCGCCTTAAAAGCTTTTGGTGAGCGTTCCATTGATGAGATAGACCACACCGAGATAATTACCATCATTGAAGTAAAAGCCATACAAACGCCCGAAACAGCACGCAGATTGTTTACTTACCTAAACGACCTTTGGCAGTTTGCATGTAGCCGTAAGTATTGTAAGTTCAATATCGTGGCAAACATTCACCGTAAAAGCACTCTCCCAACCGTTAAAAAAGTCAATTATCCCAAGATTGTAGAGCCTACGATTTTAAAGGAACTTATAACGACTTTGTATCGTTATCATGGGCATTACTCCACTAAAAACGCTCTCAAATTTGTGTTACATGTACCACTAAGAGCTTCTAACCTTGTGACACTTAAATGGTCGTTTATTGACTTTGAAAAGCAATTACTTACCATTCCAAGAGCTGAAATGAAAAGCAAAGATAAAAACGTGGACGATTTCAAACTCCCTCTCTCAGACGAAGCCATAGCCATTTTAAAAGAGCAGTATCTTTATACATCAAATAAAGAGTATGTGTTTGTAACCGACAATGGCGCACACCTCAATCAAGAAACCCCAAACCGAGCCTTAGAGCGTTTAGGCTTCAACGATGAGCTAAGAGGTCGTAGGCAAAGACTTCATAGCTTTAGAGGCACATTTAGAAGCATTGTAGAAACCAATCAAATGGCGCACCGTTGCAGTTATGAGAGTAGAGAAAAAGTTTTAGACCACGCCATAGGCACACAAACCGAAAGAGCTTATACCAATAAAGCAGACTACACCCAAGAAATGCGCTTACTTTTGAACTGGTGGAGTGGGTATGTTTTGGCAATGATGGAGATAAAATGATGGAACGAACTTTAACTGATGAAATTGCAGAAGAAAACAACTTTACTATTATTTCAAAACTCGATGACTGCACAAAGCAATACTTAAAAACACATATTCAAAATACTATTTTGGAAAAATACAGATACCCACATATTGAATACTTAGAGGAAATGATAAATATTGCTATCGAATGGTTTGAAGATGATTTATATGCAATCAATTATATCAGTGACATAAATTATTCCATTAATGATAAATACTATAAGAAGCTTCAAGAAGAATATTTTGACAGTAATGATGACTCAATTTGTGACTGGGAAGATGAATTTGAAAAAGAAAAAGAAAATATAAGATTAAATAACTATTCTTTAGCAGATTTTATAGAATTAACTTATGTTGATAGTATGGATTGGTTTGTTAAAGAATTTTATGAAGCAGATTATTGGAAAAAACACCCATTTTTAGACAACTATCAAGAAGCTATAAAAGAAAGTTTACAACTATATTACAAGTTTGAAAATATAGAAAGAAAAACTAAAAAGTATAAAAATAAAGATGAAGCAATTAGTAATATTTTAAATCGAGAGCCTTTTGACTATGAAAATATTAAACTCAAAAAAAATCCAAAACCTTTAACCAAAAGAAAAACAACGCTTATAACAGCCCGTACAATTTTAGCGATGAATAAATCGATGAGTATAATTTGTAAGGAAAATATAGCAAAAAATTATAATATCAACAAAAACACCCCACAAACTAATCAAGAGCTTTTAAATAATAGCTATGATGTAATTATTGATAATATTAAAAAATTTCCAAATACTAATGAAATCATAATTTTATTAGAGGGTGAAAAATCAAACAATGATAATTTATTTACAAATAGCAAAAAACTATCAAAGTTAAAAAACAACAATCATTACATGAGCTTTTTATATAAATGTAATTCAGTATATACAGACAATCATTTGATTGTTTTTCAAGAGTTTGTAGAGGCTTTAATAAGTGGTTATATGCAGTATTTAGAGTTTGAGAATAAAGAACAAAAAATCAAAAAGCATACTCAAGATTTAGAAGTTTTAAAGAGATACAATAGTGCAAATGAGAACGATAAAAATATAAAAGAATTAGAAGATAAAATTAGCTTTTTATCAATTCCAAAACCTCATGAAAAGTTCATACCCTTTAAGGAATTATCAAATAGATTAGAGATAGATATAAACCGAATATCGAACTATATAACAAATATTTCAAATAATGGAACTCACCCAAACACTATTAAACAACATTTTGGCTCACTTAAAACAATATCTAAAGAGATTTGTATTAGTAGATTTTAATAAATGGGAGTGTTCAAAAATCTGTGTCAGCACCAAGTAGTTCCTAAAATTGTATCATAAATTTAAAGCCTTGTTGAGTCTACCCTCGAAATAAATTGAGAGTTGTGAGAGGGTTAGACTCCAATTTCGTATAGGCATTGTCCATTTTTTTTCTGCATTTTTAATACCCATAAAAAGAAGTTTGAGTAAGCTATCATCATTTGGAAAAGCCCCTTTAGTCTTTGTCAATGTTCTAAACTGGCGATGAACGGATTCAATAATATTGGTGGTATAAATAACACGTCTAATATCTTCAGGGTACTGAAAATACAGTGAGAGGTTATCCCATTTGTTGCGCCATGATTGAAAAACAATAGGGTATTTTTTACCCCATTTTTCTTCCAGTTTATCCAGTTCATTTTCAGCTTCTTCTTTGGAAAATGCTTGATAGACTGCTTTAAGTTCACTAGCAAATTGCTTTTGATTGATTGAGCCTATAAACCTGAGGGAATTGCGTATTTGATGGACGATACACAGCTGAACTTCTGTATTGGGAAATACTGAGTTAATCGCTTCAGGAAATCCTTTAAGTCCATCGACTGAGGCAATCAATATATCTTTCACTCCACGGTTTTGCAGATCTGTGAGCACTTGTAACCAGAACTTTGCTCCTTCACTTTCACCTAAATAAAGACCTAATATCTCTTTTTTACCATCGGTTTTAACACCAAGCACGGTATAAAATGCTTTGGAAATATATTTGCCTTCATCTTTCACTTTATAGTGAATGGCATCTAAGAATATAAAGGGATACAGCTCTTCCAAGGGGCGAACGCGCCACTCTTGTAACATGGGTAGGATTTTATCGGTTACGGCGCTTATGGTGGCTTTAGAGAAGCCTACACCGTATATTTCTTCAATAAGGTCAACTATTTGGCTATAACTGTTGCCAAGGGCATAGAGTGAGAGTATCTTTTGCTCTATTTGATCCGACATATGGGTTTGATTTTTCTTCACGATTTGAGGCTCGAATCTACCAGTTCGATCTCTTGGAACATCGAGTTCGAAGTTACCTACTTCACTCTTCATTGTTTTAGAGCTAAATCCATTTTTACGATTCTTTTGCAAATCTTGGGTAAGGTGCGATTCTATCTCTGCTTGAAGTGCTGCTTCTGTTAGTTGTTTAATAAGAGGAGCCAGTGCTCCATCTTTCCCTCCAAGGGCTTTGCCCTCACGTATGTGCTGTAATATTGCCTCTGTGTCTATCTGAAATTCCATCGTTCAATCCTTGTGTATTTGAAATACTACCTGATTGACACAGAATTTCTAACGCTCCCTTAAAATACGATACATGGATACTTAGCGTAGATAAGTGAACGCATAAATGGGCAGTAATGATTTACTATTATCTGGTACATTTTTAAGGGGTATTTTTGATGTGTTGGTACATTGTACCAAAATATGTACCAAAAGGCATGAGATACATTGAGAGTGTTTTAAGTTGATTGGTATTAGAATTAGCTTTAAAGTTTCGATTTTATCGTTAGTTTGAGATTATTTAAGATTGATTGATTTTAGTGGAGTGGTGGCTGGAGACGGAATCGAACCGCCGACACGGAGATTTTCAGTCTCCTGCTCTACCGACTGAGCTATCCAGCCACACTTTTGAAGAGTTGAAATTATAGCTTAAAAACTTTAAGAGTAGCTTAGCCCTAGGCTAAAGCCAACTCTTTAAAGCGATCGCCTCTGTGAGCGTAGGATTTGAACTGATCTAGGCTCGCTGCTGCTGGAGAGAGAAGGGCAACACTTTGAGTGGTGTGGAGTGCGTGAATCTGCTTCATTGCCTCTTCAAGTACAAAGCATTTTGAAAGCCAAAGTCCCTCTTTTTGGGCAAATGTGGCAAGACGTTCGGTGTTCGTGCCAATAGCAAATATCTTTACATGTAAAGGTTTCATGAAGTCAAAAAGCTCTTGCAAATCGACTCCTTTATCATCCCCACCTAAAACGAGTAAAATTTCCTCATTTTGATAGCGTTTGAGCGCTTCTATGGTTGCATCGACATTGGTTCCCTTTGAGTCATCGACCCATAGGTGTCCTTGTTTATCGTGGAACTCTTCAATTTTATAGTGGTCAATTTTAAAGCTATTGATGCGCTCATAATCGATGGTATCTAAAAGAATTTTTTGAGCACTCATGGCAAGTACCGCATCAAGCAAGAACGGTGTTTTAAAGTTGATTTTTGAAATATCAATCCCCATCGTTTCAGACAAATCATGTTCATTTTCATACGCAATAACATGTGCAAGCGTTTGGACATTGGCATGTGCTTTTGGCAAAATTGCCACACTTCCCTCACGCATACGAGCCAAAGGAGAAAGTTTGGCATCGGTGTACGCTTCCATGCTTCCATGCCATGTAAGATGGTCAGGCTTAATGGGTAAAAGCAGATAAATATCAGGTGCGGTGACTTTGGTGTAGTGAAAGGTAAACGAGCTGGTCTCTAAAACCCAAATCGGGGCTTTTTCATCTAATTCTGCTAAGGGTGTGCCAATATTTCCACCCGCAACTGCGCCTTGTTTTTCTAAGAGAAATTGGCACATTTGTGTGGTGGTGGTTTTCCCGTTGGTTCCGCTAATCCAGATGCTAAAAGGCATCGCCTCTTTAAAAAAGTCATATTCACTGGTGACATGAAGGGCTTTTTGAATGAGAGGGTGTTCTGCGGGGAAGCCTGGGCTTGGAATCTCTACACTGCTTTTTTCAGGCTCAAAAAAAGAGGGTGGAAGTAAGAGGTTTCCGTGTTCATCTTCACCTTTACATGTAAAGGCATCATCAAAGATTTGGCAGTTTCCTGCATAGCGTTTTGCAATTGCTTTGGTTGTTTTTCCGTGTCCAAAAAGTGTTATCATCGTATTTTCAATGCCGTAAGTGCTAAAAGATTTGACATGAGCGCAATAATCCAAAATCTCACGATAATCTTGTTTTCTGGCCAACCTTTCACCTCAAAATGGTGATGAATTGGCGCCATCAGGAAGATACGTTTTTTACGTGTCTTGTAACTTCCCACCTGTAAAATAACCGAAACGGTTTCTAAAACAAATACAAACCCAATCAAAATCAGCAAAATCTCATTTTTCGAAATAATCGCCATATACCCAATAAACGCACCCACGCTGAGGCTTCCACTATCGCCCATAAACACTTCTGCTGGGTAGCAGTTAAACCATAAAAAGCCCACCAATGAGCCCATAACTGCGGTTGCAACAATGACCACTTCGCCACTGCCTCCTACTTTTGGAAGGAGTAAATAGCTGCTTAAAAAAGCGTTACCGCCCACATAAACAAACACAGCCAAAGAGAGAATAGATAAAATGGAAGGTACGGTTGCTAGCCCATCTAACCCATCGGTAAGATTGACAGCATTACTTGAAGAAATCATCACCAATACCCAAAAACCTAAGGCTAAAAGGTGCATATCAAAAAGAGGGTATTTGTAAAAAGGGATAAAAAACGTGGTATCTAAATCAACATTTTGGTATAAAATCCATGCGACAACAGATGAGGCAAGAATTTGGAATATCAGTTTTGCCCTTGGGGTTAGCCCTGCGGTGTTGCTTTTACCTAAAATTTTAGAGAGGTCATCTTTCATACCAATCAGCCCAAAGAGTAAGATACATGTGAGCGAAGAGATGACAAATATGTTATTCATGCGAGCGCACAAAAGCACAGCAAGGGTCGCCGCACACAAAAAGACAATGCCTCCCATGGTAGGCGTTTTTCCTTTTTGTTGATGCGTTTGTGGGGCAAGGGCATAAATAGGTTGGTTGGCATTGCGTGCTTTTGCCCATTTGATAAACTTTGGCATAAGATAAACGGTGAAAATAAAAGCTAAGAAAAAAGCAATTCCTGCACGAACCGTAATGTACTGAAAGAGATTGATTGAGGTGAGTTTGTAAAGAGCGTACAGCATAAAGGGGACTTCCATATATTTTTATAAAAGCAACATTTTAGTAATATATTGCTTATAAGCTGATAACAAAGGGTACGATTTGAAACCAGAGATTCAAAAAACCTTACTGATTATTACCGATGGTATTGGTCACAATGCCAGTGAAGTGGCAAATGCGTTTGCACAGGCAAAGAAACCTACGTATGAGAGATTGTTTCAGAGTGTCCCTTACGCTTTAATTCAAACCTCAGGGCTGAGTGTAGGCTTACCTGATGGACAGATGGGCAACAGCGAAGTAGGACATATGTGTATCGGCAGTGGACGTATTTTGTACCAAAATTTGGTCAAAATTTCACTGGCGGCACAAGATGGCTCTTTAGCAAAAAATAAAGCGCTTCAAGAGCTTTTACATGTAAAAGGCTCTATTCATATTGTAGGGCTTGTCAGTGATGGGGGAGTACACTCGCATATTGATCATATGATGGCTTTAGCACACATTAGCGAGCTGAGTGGAAAAAAAGTTTTTTTCCATATTATCACCGATGGACGAGATGTCTCTCCTACTTCTGGTATGGGATTTGTGGAGCAGTTAGAGGGTCTGTGCAATGAGAACATTCACATTGCTTCTATTTCAGGGCGTTTTTTTAGCATGGACAGGGATAATCGCTGGGAAAGGGTTGAGCAAGGGTACTGTGCGATAGTCGATGCAGAGCCTAAAACAGCGTTACATGTAAAAGCGTATATGCAAAGCATGTATGATAAAGGTGTCACCGATGAGTTTATTGAGCCTGTAGCATTTGAAGCGTATAGTGGAATGCAAAGCGAAGATGGAGTGATTTTTGCCAATTTTAGAAACGATAGAATGCGTGAACTCTCTCGTGCGATTGGCTTTGAGGAGTTTGGCGAATTTGCTCGTACCCTCAATGGCATTACATGTATTACCATGACAGAGTACGATAGTAGCTATCCTTTTCCTATAATGTTTGAAGCCGATACGCCTCAACATACGCTAAGCGATGTGATTGCCGATGCGGGACTTTCTCAGTTTCATACCGCAGAAACAGAAAAATACGCACATGTTACCTTCTTTTTCAATGGCGGTGTAGAAGAGCCAAAAGTGGGTGAAACAAGGCTTTTAGTACCCAGTCCAAAAGTCAAAACCTATGATTTACAACCCGAAATGAGTGCCCATGCCGTGGGCGATGCGGTTTTAAAAGCGATGGATGAGGCGTATGATTTTATTGTCGTGAATTTTGCCAATGGCGATATGGTTGGGCATACGGGAAGTTTGGAAGCAGGCATTAAAGCGGTGGAAGCCGTGGATGCAGAGCTTGGGCGGCTGTTTGAAAAAGCCAAAGTGGCGAATTATTCTATTGTGCTTACGAGTGACCATGGAAATTGTGAGCAGATGTTTGATCGTGAAGAAAAAACATTGACCAACCATACCACATTTGATGTGTATGGTTTTGTTTGGGATAAGCGTGTGACAAAAGTGGAGAAAGGTGGGCTTAATCATATTGCTCCCACGGTGCTTAAATTGATGGGGCTGCCTATTCCTAAAGAGATGGATGCACCCTTAGTCGAATTCTCTGGCTCGTAAGAGCCAAGCTTTAGTGCATAGCGAAGCGTAGTCAAAAGAGCTTTGCTTTTTTGGCGTGAAAAAATACATTACATGTAAAAAGGAAAACAATGAAATTTAGTGGAAAAAATGTTTTAGTTACAGGTGCGGCAAGTGGTATTGGTAAAGAGATAGCGCTTACATTAGCAGGTTATGGACTTAAAGTGTGGGTGAATTACCGTTCTCGTCCTGAATCAGCTGATGCCATTAAAACGGAGATTGAAGCCAATGGCGGTGTAGCAGCAGTGATTGGATTTGATGTTGCCGATGAAGAAGCGTTTGTTGAGGGCATTAAAACGATTGTGGATAGTGATGGCGAACTCTCTTATTTGGTCAATAATGCAGGCATTACCAATGATAAACTAGCGATTCGTATGAAAAAAGAGGATTTTACTTCTGTGATTGACATTAACCTAACGTCTGCATTTATTGGATGCCGTGAAGCACTCAAAGTGATGAGTAAGAAACGCTTTGGTTCTGTTGTGAATATTGCTTCCATTGTGGGGGAGACAGGCAATGCGGGTCAAGTCAATTACAGCGCAAGTAAAGGTGGTTTGATTGCGATGAGTAAAAGTTTTGCGCTAGAGGGAAGTGCAAGAGATGTGCGCTTCAATACCGTAACTCCTGGTTTTATTGCAACGGAGATGACGGATAAATTAAGTGAGGACATTAAAGAGAGCTACACTTCAAAAATCCCACTTAAGCGTTTTGGAAGTCCCAAAGATATTGCAGAAGCGGTAGCATTTTTACTCAGTGATAGTTCAAGTTATATCACAGGGGAAGTTTTAAAAGTCAATGGTGGCATGTACATGTAAAGGGATGCTTACATGTAAAAAATTCAAATTAAAGGTTTTTTTGATAAAATAGTGAAAATTTTTTAAAGGAGCTAGTAAATGGCACTATTTGATGATGTAAAAGCGGTGGTTGTTGAACAATTAAATGTCAATCCTGAAGAGGTAAAAGAAGATTCTAAATTCGTAGAAGATTTGGGTGCGGATTCTTTAGACGTTGTAGAACTTGTTATGGCACTCGAAGAGAAATTTGACATTGAAATTCCAGACACTGACGCTGAAAAAATCGTCACGGTCAATGATGCTATGTCTTACATTGAAGCACATAAATAATTTTTATATTGCACACACAACCCGCTTTGCGGGTTCTCCCCATTCCCACACAAGATCACAAAAGAGGATAAAAATTTGAGAAGAGTTGTTGTTACTGGCATCGGAATGATTAATTCATTAGGTTTGGATAAAGAGAGTTCTTTTAAAGCTATCGTTGAAGCTCAATGTGGCATTAAAAGCATTAGTTCGTTTGACACAACCGAGCATACCGTTAAAATTGCTGGTGAGATTACGGACTTTGATCCTAATACGGTTATGAATCCTAAAGAGGTCAAAAAAGCCGATCGTTTCATTCAATTAGGACTTAAAGCTGCGCAAGAAGCGATGAGCGATGCTAAAATTGAAAGCTTTGATGCAGAGAGTTTTGGAGTTAGTTCTGCTTCAGGTATCGGTGGCTTGGTGGTGATTGAGAAAAATTCTGTGATTGTAAACAGTGCAGGTCCTCGTAAAGTTTCTCCTTTTTTTATTCCCTCAGCGCTCATTAATATGTTAGGTGGAATGGTTTCGATTGAACATGGTCTTAAAGGTCCAAACCTTTCATCGGTTACGGCATGCGCTGCAGGTACTCATGCGATTAGTGAAGCAACCAAAACAATTATTACGGGTGGAGCCAATAAGATGCTCGTTGTAGGCGCAGAAGCGGCTATTTGTGCAGCAGGTGTAGGCGGTTTTGCTGCTATGAAGGCGCTTTCTACACGTAATGATGAACCCAAGCGTGCATCTCGTCCTTTTGATGCACAGCGTGATGGATTTATTATGGGTGAGGGTGCAGGTGCTCTTGTTTTAGAAATTTATGAAGACGCTGTTGCTAGGGGTGCTCATATCTATGGTGAAGTGGTTGGTTTTGGTGAGAGTGGTGATGCCAATCATATTACTTCTCCAAGCTTAGATGGTCCTCTTCGTGCTATGAAAGCTGCTTATAAAATGGCGGGTTTTCCTAAAATTGATTATATTAATGCGCATGGAACCAGTACTCCAGCCAATGATAAAAATGAAACAGCCGCTATTAAAGAGTTATTCGGTGAAAATGTTCCTCAGATTAGTTCAACCAAGGGTCAAATTGGTCATTGTTTAGGAGCTGCTGGTGCTATTGAAGCGGTTATTTGTTTGATGGCAATGCGTGATGAAATTTTACCTCCAACCATTAATTATGAAAACCCAGACGCTGATTGTGATTTGGACTATATCCCTAATGTGGCTCGAAAATGCAGAGCTGAGTATATTATGAGTAATTCATTTGGCTTTGGTGGAACCAACGGTTCTGTAATTTTTAAACGTCTGTAAGGAAGTTCAGTGGCAACGTATTTGGATTTTGAGAATGGTATTAAACAGATTGATGAGGATATTTCCAATGCCAAAATCAAAGGCGATAGCCATGCTGTTGAAATACTAGAAAAAAATCTTGAAAAAGAGATTTCGAAAACCTATAAAAATTTAAGTGAATACCAAAAATTGCAATTAGCGCGTCATCCTGACCGCCCGTATGCGTTAGATTATATTCGAGCACTTTTGCGAGATAGCTATGAAATTCATGGTGATAGAAATTTTGCAGATGATGCTGCGATTGTCTGTTACATTGGCTACTTAGGCTCACGTAAAGTGGTTGTGATTGGTGAGCAAAAAGGAAGAGGAACCAAAAATAAAATCAAACGTAATTTTGGTATGCCTCATCCTGAAGGGTATCGTAAAGCCCTTCGTATTGCTAAAATGGCAGAAAAGTTTAATCTTCCCATTCTTTTTTTAATTGACACTCCAGGTGCGTATCCAGGAATTGCTGCAGAAGAGAGAGGACAGAGTGAAGCGATTGCTAAAAATCTTTTTGAACTGAGCCGTTTAAATACCAAAAGTGTTGCTGTTGTTATTGGCGAGGGTGGAAGTGGTGGTGCTCTTGCCATTGGAGTGAGTGATAGAGTGGCTATGATGCGTTACTCTGTCTTTTCTGTTATTTCTCCAGAGGGATGTGCTGCTATTTTATGGAACGATCCTAGCAAACAAGAAAATGCCACAAAAGCAATGAAAATTACCTCTGAAGACCTTTTACATCTTAAACTGATTGATGCAATTGTTGATGAGCCTTTAGTCGGTGCGCATCGTGATAAAGAAAATGCAGCAAAAGCATTAGGCAATTATTTTTTAAAATCTTTAGATGAACTAGATAAGCTCACAAACGAAGAACGAATGAATAAACGCTATGAGCGTATTACCTCTATTGGTGCGTACGAAGAGCGATAGAAAATTTTCTTCTATCGTTTTTTGACTTCTTTTTTCTCTTTGATAAAGGGTCGTTTCACTTAGAGAATAAGCGAAATGACCCTTTACATGTAAAGACGTTCTTAGTGAACGTCTCTCCAGATTTTAACTTTCCATAAATAAGCAAGGATTGTAAAGATAACCATAAACCCGATAAGTTTATACCCTAAATCTTCACGTTCAGCTTTTTTACGATCTCCCACTTTTTCCATATAAGCAATGACTTGCTCTTCAGCTTTTTGGGTTAAACCAACACGGGGCATTGATGTCCCTGAGAGTTGTTTTTGAGGATCATTAATAAAGGTATGAAGGTACTCTTTACTTTTAGCCCGAATCATAATGGACAAATCAGGAGGCAATGTTCCCATATACGCCATCAAAGCAGTTTTATCACTAGGACTTGAGAGTTTATCGTATTTCATATCGTGGCATCTTTGGCAGGCATCTGCAAAGACTTGTTTGTCGTCTATCTCTTTGGGTGCAATGCTTTGAAGGTATGCAACAATGTCAGCTATTTCTTGATCAATGTCACCACCTAAGCCATAAAATGCAATCATTGGGTGCGGACGCTCTTCGGTGAATTTATGCTCAACTTTGAGTGCTTTTGTTGGGTTTTTAATTAAGGCTGCTAGATAGTGCTTATCATAAATAGCACCTGCACTACTTAAATCAGGTGGAACCACACCAAAAGAAGCCGATGCACTCTCATTATCCATAGGGGCAGGCATACCTGCAACATTTAAAGAGTGGCATCCTGTACAGCCAGCATTGATAAAGGTTTCAGCCCCTCTTGAGGCATCCCCTACTTTAGAAGAAGGTTCTAAATCTTTAAAACTATAATCTGCAGGGGCAACATGTGGGTGCATTTGTGAATGTGCAAATGGCTCAACACCCCAATAAACAACAGCGGTAAAAAAGATTACCACTGCTAATATTTTTAACTCTTTCATTTACAACCTCCCTGACATTTTGCTTCCATTTTTGTAATGATAGGCAGGGCAACAAAGAGCAAGATAAAGACCAATGCTGCAAAAAATCCCACCCAAGCGTTGGCTCCTGTTGGAGGAAGTTTGCCATAAACGGTGAGCACAATCATATCGACAAGTAAAACCCAAAACCAAATAAAAAACATTGGACGTTTGTGTGCAGGTGCAACATTCTCAGTGTTTCTATCCAAAAATGGAAGAATCATAAAAATAATATTGGCAAACCCAAATGCAGCTAAACCAATATCCATTGCCGCAATACCACCAATATCAAAGAAGAAGCCACGAAGCACTTCATAACTCCACAAGAAATACCACTCAGGATAGATATGTGCAGGTGTTTTCATGGTATTAGCAGGTTCAAAGTTAATGGGATCCATTGCAAAATCGTAGTGGTAACAGACTAAGTAGAAGAAAATAGTCATGGCAACACCGACAACAAAGAAATCTTTAGAGAGGAATACTGGCCAAAATGGAACTACTTTAGACTCTTTGGTTTTCCCTGCAAGGTATTTTTTTGCCTCTTTATCAAAATCTATCTCTTCGGAGTCTTGATTATTGACATGTGGGAAACGTAAAGAGTAGAAGTGAATCGCAATCACTAAAATAATCGCTAAAGGCAATAAGAGCACGTGAAGCATGAAAAAACGTGTTAATGTAGCATCCGCAACTAAGAAGTCACCTCGAATCCACACAACAAGCGCTTCACCAATGAGAGGAATACCACCAAAAAGATTGGTAATAACTTGTGCTGCCCAGTAGCTCATTTGTCCCCATGGGAGCATATAGCCACTAAAGGCTTCGGCTGAAAATAGACCAAAAAGAGCCATACCTGTAAGCCAAATCATCTCACGCCCTTTTTTGTAAGAGCCGTAGTAAATACCTGTAAACATATGAATGTAAATCACAAGGAAAATAGCAGACGCTGCTACACCGTGCATATGTCTCCAAAGCCAGCCGTATTCTACCTCTTGCATAATGGTGTAGTTCACACTATCAAATGCTAAGTTAATGTCTGGTTTGTAGTACATAAGAAGGAAAATACCTGAAACAATCAAGATTTTAAACAAAACAACTAAAACAACACCCATTGCCCAAAGGAAGTTGATGTTTTTAGGAATCCAATACTCTGTCATCATTACACGCATAAATGCTTTAACGGCCAAACGCTGATCAAGCCAGTCCATCAGCCCATCTGCTTTTTTTATCTCTGCCATGACTGCCTCCTTTACGCTTTTTTAGCGGTTAATTTTTGGTATTCTGGACCTTCTTCACCGAGAACGAGTTTTTCGCCATCAATTTTAAAAGGAGGAATATCCATAGGACGCGGTGGTGGTCCAAATGTATTGACGCCACTGGCATCAAAGACACCACCATGACAGGCACAAGAAAACTCTTTACGGGCAGGAATCCATGTAGGAATACAACCTAAGTGTGTACAAAGACCGATAATAACAGTGTAGTTACTGTTTCCTGCAACGACATCACGGTTCTCGTTTTTTTTCATATCAGCGGTTTTTTTCAAGATAAAGATAGGTTTCCCTCTCCATTGAAGCGTTTTAAGTTCCCCCTCTTGCATCGGTGAGAGATCAACGGTAATAAAACCAGCAGATTGTACGCTAGGGAGTGGATCCCATGTCTTTTTCATCGCTCCAAGTGCTATGACACCACCCACAGCTGTGACACCGCCCAATGCCATACCGATGAAGTCTCGTCTGTTTTGTTCAACAGCCATTCCTTTTCCTTTCATTTTGATTAATTTGTGACAATTTTATCGCATAAATTATTAAGAATCTATGACAAAAGTCAATTATGACAAATTTATGTCACTATTTCGTCAATTGATTTTTTTGTTGTGTATTTTAATGTATACATGTAAAATATCAAGCGCCGCAGGGGTCATGCCACTGATTTCACTGGCTGCAAATAAGGTAGGAGGATTAAAGCGTTGCAATTTTTCAACCACCTCGTTACTAAGCCCTGAAATCGAACTAAAATCCATCATCGGTGGGATTTTAACATTCATCATCTCCTTCATGCCATCAATTTGGTCTTTTTGCTTGATGATATAATTTTTATATTTCGCTTCGACTAAAATTTGCTCTTTTGCATCTTCGCTAAATTCGAGGACCAAAGGGGCGAGTTTTTCCAATTTTTCAATACTAAAGTCTGAACGTGCAACAATTTTTTGCAAGGAGACTTTATCGGTAATTTTATCTTCTCCAATACTCGCTAAAAAAGCATTGTTTTCATGAGAAGGTGTAAGGCTGCTCTCTTCAAGATAACGAAGTCCTTCTTTCAGCTCTTTTTGTTTTTTCACCATTTTCTCATGCGTTTTTTCATCGATGAGACCAATTTTATAGCCATAAGGCATTAGTCTTAAATCAGCGTTGTCCTCACGAAGCAGTAAGCGATACTCTGCACGGCTTGTAAACATACGGTAAGGCTCTTTCGTTCCTTTGGTAACCAAATCATCAATTAAAACACCAATATAGGCTTCATCACGTCTAAAAACAAGTGGCTCTTCATCCCTTAGGCTCAGCGAGGCGTTAATTCCTGCCATCAAGCCTTGTGCTGCTGCTTCTTCGTACCCTGTGGTGCCATTAATTTGACCTGCACAGTAGAGTCCTGAAACTTTTTTGGTTTCAAGGGAGTGTTTGAGCTCTGTTGGGTCAACATAATCGTATTCGATAGCATAACCGTACCGTACAATGCGTGCATTTTCCATTCCTTGTACGGAATGAATCATATTTAATTGAGTATCTGTAGGAAGTGAAGTACTAAAACCATTAATATAATATTCGGTTGCCTCACGGGTTTGCGGTTCAATGAAAAGGTGGTGGCGTTCTTTGTCTCGAAAACGGTTGATTTTATCTTCAATGCTCGGACAATAACGAGGCCCTATGCCATTAATTTGTCCTGTAAAAAGGGGTGCTCTGTGAAAGTTCCCTTCAATAATCGTATGCGTTTCTTCATTGGTATAGGCAATATAACAAGGCAGTTGAAAAGGTTTAAAGCTCTCACGCTCGGTTCTAAAGCTAAAAGGCATTGGATTTTCATCGCCTGGTTGCAGTTCCATTTTTGAAAAATCAATCGTTTTTGCATCAATCCTTGCGCATGTTCCTGTTTTTAATCGCCCCATTCTAATGCCCAAAGATTGGATAGAATCGCTTAGGGTGCGTGAGGGGAATTCGCCTACACGTCCTGCTTCTTGTTGGAATTCTCCAATATGAATCAGCCCTTTTAGAAACGTACCTGTGGTTAGAATGACTTTTGGTGCATGGTAGTGATTTCCTAAGGCTGTGATAACGCCTGTCACGATACCATTGTCTGTGATGATTTTCTCTGCCATCTCTTGTGCCACATAAAGATTTTCGGTGTTTAAGATAATGGTACGCATGTAGATGCGGTACCTATCCATATCAATTTGTGCACGGCTACCACGAACGGCTGGTCCTTTGGAGAGATTGAGGGTGCGAAATTGAATGCCCGCATTATCCGTAGCAAGTCCCATTTGACCACCCAGTGCGTCAATCTCTTTCACCAAGTGTCCTTTGGCAAGTCCACCAATGGCTGGGTTACAGCTTGCTGCTCCAATTTGTTCTGCTAATAAAGAGAGTAAAAGGGTTTTATGCCCAAGTCTCGCGGAGGCTAAAGAAGCTTCAATGCCTGCATGCCCTCCGCCAATTACAATCACATCATATTTCATACGTATTTTTACCTTCGTTGTGTACATAGATTTGTCTCATTATACAATGATTAATGTTTTTAAATCTTTACATGTAAGAGTAATGGTAAAGAATTAAGCACAATTCACTTTTTTATTTGTGGTAAGATTCTTAACACAAAAGAGTTCTATAAAGGATACGGTCATGATACGTCTAAATTGTGATGCGGGTGAGAGTTTTGGTTCGTGGAAGATGGGATTGGATGAGGCGATTATGCCTTATGTTGATATGGCAAATTTTGCATGTGGATTTCATGCAGGAGATCCTTTGATTATGGATAAGTCCATTCAATTGGCGCTCAAACACGGGGTTAGCATTGGTGCGCATCCTGCTTATCCTGATTTGGTAGGGTTTGGTAGGCGTAGTATGGCGTGCTCTTTGGAGGAGATTGAAGCCATGGTGATTTATCAAATTGGTGCTTTGCAAGGTTTTGCGACAGCGCACAATGCTACGCTTTCTTACGTAAAACCCCACGGGGGACTTTACAACGATATGATGAAAAATGAACGCATTTTTGAGGCGGTTGCTAAGGCTGTGGCTCGGGTTAATCCTCGCTTAAAGCTGATGATTCTCTCCATGGTTGATACGTCGGTACATGAGCGCATTGCTAAGGCATTGGGCTTAGAACTTTTGTATGAAGTGTTTGCGGATAGGGCGTATGATGATGCGGGTTTATTGGTGCCTCGTACACAAAAGGGTGCCGTACTTCATGATGTTCAGCAGGTTTTGGCACGTCTAAAATTGCTGCAAAAAGAGGGTGTCTTAGAGACGATTTCGGGTAAAAAAATTGCATTAAGAGCAGATACCTTATGTGTTCATGGAGACAATGAAGAGGCTGTTTTGTTGGTAGAAACACTGAGGAAAAGCATGTGAGCCGTACGTATGTTATTGCTTCTGAATCGTGTGTGATTGTCTATTTTGGGGACAAAATTGATCCTTCTCTTTCACAGGAGGTTCAAAAAGCTTATTTTGCATTGAAAAAGGCGGAAATTGAGGGGTTTTATGAAGTGATTCCCTCGTATGCCTCGTTAATGGTTTGTTATGATGTTTTACGCTTTGATTTTAAAAGTGCGTGCGAGGCGTTAGAGCGGATTTTGCAAGGAGCAGAAGCCTGTGCATTGACTCCGTCTAAACGTGTGAAGATTCCTGTGTATTATGGAGAAGAGGTTGGGCTTGATTTAGCCCTTTTAGCGGAAGAAAAATCTTTGAGTGTGGAAGAGATTATTGCTTTACATGTAAACGAAATTTACACGGTTTATGCGATTGGTTTTGCCCCTGGGTTTGCGTATTTAGGAGAGCTTGATGCCCGTTTGGCAACCGCAAGACTTTCAAACCCTCGAAAAGCCGTTCCCAAAGGCAGTGTGGCTATTGCCGATCGGCAGTGTGCGGTTTATCCTGCTCAAAGTCCTGGTGGGTGGAAAATCTTAGGACGAACACCTATGGCAATGTTTGATGCAACGTATGAGGGATTATCGCTTTTACATGTAGGTGATACGGTGTGTTACGAGCCGATTTCTAAAGAGGAATTTTTACGCTTAGGCGGTGTGTTATGAATGGCTTTAGTGTTGAAAATGCAGGTCTTCAAAGCTCCATTCAAGATGCAGGGCGCAGAGGTTTTGGTGACATTGGCTTAACCCAAAGTGGGGCAATGGATGAACTCGCATTTGCCTATGCTAATATGTTGGTTGGAAACCCTTTTAACACCCCTGTGATTGAAATTGCTTTGGGTGGTTTGGCTTTAAAGGCGCACGGAGTGATACGTATAGCTGTATGTGGTGCTGCGATGAATCTTACATGTAAAGGCAAACCGTTGGCGTTGTGGCAAACCCACACGCTTCAAAAAGGCGATGTGTTATCGTTTGCTTTTGCCAGTGATGCTCAGTTTGCTTACCTTGCCGTGCAAGGAGGTTTTCAAACCCCTTATGCGTATGGGAGTTTTTCAACCAGTTTGAAGGAGGGATTAGGAGGGATTGAGGGGCGTAAACTCAAGGCAGGCGATTTTCTTGACGTGAAGGAAACAACGGTATGCCATGAAGTGCGAAAACTCAAAAGTATTTTTATTCCTACCTATTCTGATGAAATAACCCTGCGTCTTCTTAAGGGGTATCAAGAAGCACTCTTTACCAAAGAGGCGCAAAAAACTTTTTTTAGTACGGCTTATACTTTTAAAGGCGAGGGTGATCGCATGGGGTATCGTTTGAGTGGGGAAAAGGTGGTACCACGCACGAGTGGTATTCTCTCTGAACCTATTTGTTACGGTGCGGTGCAAGTGCCAAGTCATGGCGAGCCCATTGTGCTTTTAAAAGAGCGTCAAACCATAGGAGGGTATCCCAAAATTGGTTCTGTCATTGCTGTGGATTGTTTTAAATTGGCGCAATTAAAAGCAGGGGGTAGGGTTCGTTTTTGTGAGGTTTCCCTTGAAGAAGCACAAGAAGCTACCCAAACATTTTATAGGTTTTGTGAAGAAGTAGGCGCAGACTAACGCCTACTTTAGAATTTAGGTTCTAAAATTTCCCAACACACTGTTAAGATTTTCAGTTAAGCCGCTCAGATGATCGGTTGCGCCACTGACCTCTTCCATGCTACGGGTATTGCTAAGGGTAATGGTGTTGATTTGTTCAATTTTTGTGACAATGGCATCAATTTTCTTTCCTGTTTGAACATAATCTTGTACGGTATGCTCACTTGAAAGGGTGGCATTATCCATGATAATGGTTGTCTCTGTAATATTTTGCTCAACGCTTGAGGCAATGAGTGTTAAGTTTTCCATACTTTTTGAGTTGGTATTCATATGATCACTCGCATCATTGATGGCTTGAACAATCACATTAATGGTTGCATTAATCTCTGTTAAACTTTTTTGTGTGCGTTCTGCGAGGTTTCTTACTTCATCAGCAACAACAGCAAATCCTCTACCATGCTCTCCAGCCCTTGCGGCTTCAATGGCAGCGTTAAGGGCTAGAAGATTGGTTTGATCTGCGATGTCAGAAATAACCGTTAGAACACCTTTGACTTGATCGGCATCTTGACTGAGTTGTGAAATTTGACGTGCCAGTTCGATTTCAATATGCGCATTGGATTGGACTTGTGCTGCCATTTTGAGAATCTGCTCTTTTGCCTGAATTAATTTGGCGTGTGCTGTGTTGATTTCTTCTTTGGATGCTTCTGCTTTTTGCAAAGAGTTGGCGAGTTCTTCTTTCATACTTTGGGACATGTGATGCGTGTCATTTACGATGAGTGCAGTCTCTTCGGCACGTTTACCCACTTCTAATGCGGTGGAGCTTAGTTCATTGGCTACAGAGGCATTCTCATTGCTTGAAGATTTAGCAAGGCTTACGGTTGTACGTACTTTGTCAATGAAAAGATTAAAAGCTTTTGAGGTTTGACCTATCTCATCACCGCTTTTAATTTCCATTTTTTTGGTTAAGTCTCCATCGCCACTGGAGAGATTTTCCGCTCTTTGTTTTAGCTCTTGAATAGGGGTGATGACCATTTTGTTTAAGGCAAGAATCAGCATTGCCATAATGAAGCTAGTGACTACACCCATAATCAGTAATTGCTTAATTAATACATATTGCGCTTCGTGCACAACGGCTTTAACAGCTTCTAACTCTTTGGCAATCAGTACTTCACCTGCTCTGCTTCCATCAAACGAGAGGAGCTCTTCTCTGACTACAAAATAATTTTGTGTGGTAAAGCGTGCACCCATTGAGGCTAGGTTAAGCTCTTTAATTTCTTCAAAGAGCTTGATATTGCTTATCTCTTTTTTTTGTGAAAGGGCAGTGTCTTTTGCCAAAAGTGCATCTTTGGCGGTTGCGCTAAGGTTAAGAAGCTTTTTATCGGTAAGAAACATCACACTGGCACCCAAATCTTTTTTGGCATTGACCACAACCGCATCAAAGGAGTTGATAAATTCAACCGAGCCTAGGTACTCTGTCTCTTTTAGCACGGGGGCAACCCCTCGTAAAGACATTCCAGCAACACCCATTTCAATCGCTTTTAGAGGTTTTTTACTCTCTTTGACTTTTTTTATCGTTTGACGAAAGCTGGAGAGGTCATCGCCAAATTTATTAGGCATCCAGTCCCGTAAAAAACTCTTAATATCATGGGTATGAATATGAATTTGAGCCTCTTTGTAAGTGGTTTGCTCTTTGTAGAGTTGGGTGAGCTCTTGAAGCCCTTTCATCGCAAGGCTACGGTCTTGATTGATCAAGGATTGCATGACATAATAGTTTGAGGCAATGGTAATGGCATTGGTTAATGCAACATCGTATTGGGCGTTTAATTGATTGGTAACATAGACCTTTAAACTTTCTTCTTCACTCTTGTAGACGTCATTTTCGATGGATTGAATGCTCAGATAAGAAAAGGTAAGAATTAAAAGAAAACCAATAAAAATACTCCCAAACAAAGGAAGGTAAATTTTTTTGGAAATGGACCACTGTTGCATAAAAGGCTCCTTAACAAGAATATATAAAAATTATACAGGAATAACATTAAAGAAACTTTTTAAACTCCCTTTTTTAGGGCATTGCGCCTCTTAGGAATTCTCAATTTTAAACACGATATAATGCCTCTTAAATACGAAAAGGTGCTTCATGTTTACAGGATTGATTCGAGAATTTGCGGAAGTGGTAAGTTACGCTAACACGGTTTTAAGCCTTCGTGCCAACTACAAACCTGCTATTGGCGATAGCATTGCGATTAATGGTGCGTGTTTAACAGTCATAGAACTTTTTGAGAGTGGTTTTAGTGTCGAGCTCTCTTTGGAGAGTCGCTCTCTTTTAGCCCTTGAAAATCTTAAAGGAAAGGTGCACATGGAGCCCGCACTTGCTCTAGGTGATAGGCTTGATGGGCATATGGTACAAGGACATGTGGATTGTGTGGGGGTGATTGAGAGCTTAACGCAAAGAGAAAATGGCTTAGATATTGAAATCTCACTTCCTAAAGACTCTTTAAAATTTGTGATTCCTAAGGGGAGTGTGAGTATTGATGGGGTGAGTTTAACGGTCAATGAGGTGAAAAAAGAGAGTTTTCGTTTGACGATTATTCCGCATACGCTCGAAAAAACGCTGATTGCTTCGTATAAAGTAGGGCGCAGGGTTAATGTGGAGACCGATATGTTCGCACGCTATCTCTACCATATGTTTCAGAAAAAAGAGGCGTTGGACTGGAATGGTGTGGATCGTATTATGGCGACGTATTGATGCGCTATTTGTTTACTGAGCGCTGTGGCGGTGTAAGCGAAGGGGCTTTTTCAACATTGAATTTAGCGTTACATGTAAACGATAATGCTTTACATGTAAAGGAAAATCGAGACATTTTACGTGAAAAAATAGGTGCACGTGCGGTTGTTTTTATGGAGCAGGTACACAAAGATGCGGTTGTTGTAGTAGAACACGAAGCCATGAATCCAACGTGCGATGCGATGATAACCAACCAAAAAGGCATTGCACTGGCGGTGATGGTGGCAGATTGTCTTCCTCTTTTGATGTATGATCCCATTCATGAAGCCATTGGTGTGGCGCATGCAGGACGTGAGGGAAGCAAGCAGGGGATTGGCGTAAAATGTGTGGAGGCGATGATGCACCATTTTGGCACCGAGGTGAAAGAGGTACGTGTGATGATGGGACCTTGCATTGGGGCATGTTGTTATGAGGTAGGCAAAGAGGTAACCCAGGGCTTTGAAAGTGTTTTACATGTAAAGAATGAACGCCTGTTTTTAGACCTTCTCACCTACAATCTCAACACCTTTGCTGCTATGGGTATTTTAGATGAAAATATAGAGCGTTCAACCGTGTGTACGTGCTGTGATGAAAGGTATTTTTCATACCGTAGAGAGAAGACAACAGGGCGTTTTGCGGGAGTAATTTGCTTATGATGGCGAAAGGATTATCGCTGTATCAAGCAGAACAAAAACGTTTAAGCAGCACCGTTCGTGAACAGCAATACGAAAAGATCAGTGAAAATGCTAGGCGTCATCAGGTAAATTTTTTGCAAAATCGCCTCTTAATTGAAGAGATTATGGCTATGCCAGATGTATGCATGAAAGAGCAGGAGATACAAAGCGTAGAGAAACTTCTCTTGTGGCTTTTAAAGACACAAGAGAGTGTAGAACTGAGTTAGTTATTTGGTGTGGCAACCACACCCTTTTTTACCCGTAAGTGATTCAAGCGCACACAGTGCTGCTTCATAGTTTGGTTCTTCTGTAATTTCAGGACAAATCTCTTTGTACGCAATTTTACCATGTGTATCAACAATGAAAATAGCACGAGCGCTTAGACCTTGAAGCGGACCATCTTGAATCAAAACGCCATACGCCTCCGCCAATGCTCTTGCTCTAAAGTCACTACCCACTTGTAGATTTTCAATGCCCTCTGTGGTACAAAAACGACCCATTGCAAAAGGTAAATCCATAGAAACAACCACAACACGTGCTTCGCTCATTGCCGCTGCTTTTGTGTTAAATGTACGGGTTTCTTGTGCACAGACTGCTGTGTCCAATGAGGGAACAATAACAATCAGTTGTGCTTTATCACTTTTTCCACCAACGCTAATTTCACTTAAATCTTTTGCGACCACAGTTACACTAGGTGCACTATCGCCTACGTTTAGTTCTTTCCCTGTGAGGGTAACGAGATTGCCTTTGAGCTTGGTTGTTGCCATTGTGTGTCCTTTTAAGAAAAATATATGTTCGAGGCATTATAACTCAGTTGAATAAACAAACTCTTAACTAAAGGAACTAAACCATTTGTACCTGATTTCGTCCACTGTTCTTAGCTTTATAAAGGGCTTCATCAGAGCGTTTAATGGTGTCAAAAATTTCTAAATCCTCAGGCTGCATCACACTGATTCCAATGCTTACTGTAATGGTGGGTATCGTTAAGTTGGCAATGTTTTCATGGCTATTTTCAACATTTTTACGAATTCTCTCTGCTAGTGTCAGTGCTCCTTCTAAAGGGATGTTTTGTGCGCACACGCAAAATTCTTCTCCACCAATTCGTCCAAAAAGGTCACTTTTACGAAGAGTGGCTTGAACATTTTTACAAAAGATTTTAAGTACTTCATCCCCAATTGCATGACCATAGGTATCGTTGACACGTTTAAAAAAATCAATATCTAAAGAGAGAATATACAAAGGTGTGGAATTGCGCTTAGCCGCATGAAAATATTGCGTAGCAAGCAGCAAAAAATATCTTCGGTTGGCAATATTGGTCAATTCGTCGATGTTGGCGAGGTCTTTGAGTTTTGAGTTGAGCAAGGAGAGTTCATAGGTGCGTTCATTAACCTCTTGTTCTAGGGTCTCGTTAAAGCGTTCAATTTTGTGTGTGTATTGGCGTAATTTACGGTTTAAGAATTGAATGTATCCACTAAAAGCAAGGATAATGACAAAAGCAATGGCACTGCTTAAGAAGAGAAATTGATAGCGTGTGTAAACATCTTTAAAGGTAAAGGGTTCGTTTTCATACGGATAAAGATGCAACTCTTTTAGAAGGTGATGCACTTTGGAGTAGTCAAAAGTAGTGTTAACACCATAAAAATATGGGTTCGTAGGGGTATTTGATAATTTTAAGAGCGTACTTAAGAGTTCGTTGGAGAGTGCATCTTTTGTATGAGATGTTTTGGCTAAAATCCAGCCTGGATAGAGTTCGGTACTGATAAGAAATGGAAAATCAGGATAGGTTTTTGCCCCTAAAACCTTAATCTCTTTCAAATCCATTAGTCCCTCATCAACCATATGCTCAACCATATCGCTGCGAACAATACCGACATCAACACTTCCCTCCAATACTGCTTTCATGACATTAAAATGGGTCTCTAAAAATATGATTTTTTCATTTTTTTCTAGGGCTAATTCTTTCATACCAATGAGGTATCCTCCAAAAGAGTTGGGTGAAACAGCGCCAATTTTTTTACCCCTAACATCCTCATAAGTGTTAATCTCTTTAGCATTAGAACGTGTGAAAATAAGGCTTCCATATTCACTGTAGTGTTTGTTTTTATAATAAGAACTCAGTGTTGCAATGCGTCCTAGTCCATAGCGATGTTCAAGTTGAATGGCTTGCAAAGGGTTGGTAATAGCAAATTCAATAGCATGATTTTTAACACTTTGTTCCATTGCATCAAAATTAAGAGGAATAACTTCAAAGCGATGATACGGAAAGAGTGAAGAGAGGTATTTTGCGTTTTCATTCCATGAACGTGAGAGGGTATTGCTTTCATCACGGCTTGCAAGAACACCAATGCGAATAGTTTGTTTCGCAAAAGAAAGTGGATCGAGAAATCCCTCTAAAGAGGTCTCTTTTTTTATAAATCCACTAACCTTATAAATACCCATAATTTCTTCAAATTTTTTGCTTTTCAGCGTACCAAAAAAACCCTCTTCATCAAAAGCCAAAGCTTTCAGTTTTTCTCCCTCATAGCGTAGGGCTTCGAGACTTTTGTTTTGTGTATTGTATTTTTCATAAATCAGTTGTGCGGTTTCATCGATATGTGAAAATGCCCATTCCCAGCCTTTTTTCGTGGCATTATAAAATGCTTTTGTTCTTTGAGGGTGGAGTAAGAGTTCATTTTCAGAACTAAAAAGCACATCCCCGTAAAAATTGAAGCCATAGTCCATAGGATTTAAAACGGTGAAAGCAACAGCTTGTTCATGAAGCATAAAAGGTTCATTGGAAATGTAGCATGCCATTGCATCAACCTTTTGAGTGATTAAATCGTTTAAATTGAGCGAGTGATGGTGTAAAAAGAGCTCTTCACGTTTAATGCCATGGCTCATTAACATGGCAAGCATTCCAACGGAACGGTAATCTTCATCGGACATCAAAATGTGTTTGTATTTCAGATCGTATGGGTTTTTGATAGAGGGATTGGTGCTAATAAGAATAGAAGGGTCTCTTTGAAAGAGAGCCATCAATGCGACCACAGGTTTTTGGTTATGTCTATCAATCAACAAAGATGATCCATTGACGACACCGTAATGACTTTTTCCCTCTAACACATCTTGAACAGGTTGGGTGTGAGACGTGTACTCTTTAATCGTAACATCAAGATTTTCCGCCTCATAAAATCCTTTCTCTAGCGCAACATAAAATCCAGCGGATTGAAATTGATGAAGCCATGCAAGTTGAAGGGAAATAGTCTCTTTGGGTAGGTTGGCAAAAAGAGTCACGTTAAAGAGAAACGATAAAAAGAGTATACGCATTTGTAACCTCTTTGCCTTAATGTAGATGCGCTAAAATTGTAGCACAATCTTTAGCTAAACATTAAAAAAGAATGATTACATGTAAAGGAAGTGTTTTATGTTTTTATAGAAGAAACTCACGTGTTTTGGGGAAGTGGTGTAAGATGTGCGCAGGGCTTTCCTATGTAATAGCCTTGCGCATAATCAACGCCAAGCTCTTTAACGCATGCAAGGATACTTTGGGAATGGACATATTCAGCAATGGTTTTAATGCCAAGTTCTTTTGCAAAATTGACAATGTTTTTAACAATAATTTTTGTCTCTTCATTTCTATCCAGATTTTTAATCAAACTTCCGTCAATTTTAATATAATCCACACGCAATTGTGTCATGCGTTCAAAATTGGAATAGCCTGAGCCAAAATCATCAATAGCAATCGTCACACCGTAGGCTTTAACTTCATCAATAAAAGAGGCAATCGCTTCATAATTTTCAATACCATCGCTTTCTAAAATTTCAAAAATGACCCATGAGCCGACATTAAATTCTTCAAGTTTTTCAAAGATAAACGCTTTGGTGACACTGTTGGTCATATCAAGATACGAAAGATTAATGGAGAAGCTGTTTGAAGAGATTTGAAAGGTTTCAAAGGCTTTTTGAATCAGTGCCATAGAAAGCTTTGAGTAAATTTTAGAGTGTTTTGCAATCTCTAAAAACTCACAAGGCAGGTAGTGGTTTCCATCTTCTTTTTGAATGCGCATTAAGGTTTCAAATTTTTCAATTTTTTTTGTCTTGAGATTGATGATGGGCTGAAAAAAAGGCACAATGCGGTTTTTTGAAAGAGCCTCTTTTAAGATGTGATTCATCGTAATATTGTGATGATACTCTTTCTCTTTATACGAACTTTTATCGTAAATGACGTAAGAAATACGTTTATTTCTGGCCTCTTTACAGGCAATGGAAGAGAGTTTTAAAAGGTTTTTTCTTCCTTGTACAGCGCCAATACTCAAGGTTGTGTCAATCTCTATACCACGACAGAGAATATGCTCTTTGGTGATTTTCATGGAGATTTTTTTGAGGTATTTTTTAAGATTGTACTCATTAAAGGGTACTCCAATAAAAATAGCATAAATATCAGCTTCACACTTATAGAGTGTGGCTTCAACGGGAGGGAGGTTGTTTTTAAGCCAATGCGCAATGGTTCTTAAAAAGGCATCGCCAAACGCATGACCGTAGAAATTATTGGTGGTTTGAAAAGAGTCAATATTAATTAAAATTAGGGTTGAATCTATAGAAGGATTGAGGCTTCGTGCATCTTTTAAAAATTGTAAGCGGTTTGGAAGGCGGGTGTTAAAATCCGTGTAGAGATTGCTTTTAAGACGATGTTTAAATTTTTTATGGCTGTAGCGTAATTTTCCAACATACACAAAGCTGCTAGCACTTAGAAGTGTAAGAAGCACATACGAAGCAAGATAGTAGTTATACCAAAGTGTAGCGTAAAGTGGAAGTACGGCACATATAAAAGGAATTCCTAGTTTAACATACTCTTTTTTACGTGACTCCACCTCGTCCCTTTGTGCTTGAAATCCCACCATTACATGTAGGGCACGCACTTTATCACAAAGGATTTAAAAATAAAATTAAGCTAAGAGGGCTATCAGCTTTATCACACAAAAGTCACGTTATAATATTTGCAGGATGTAACTTTATGTGAAAGAAGCTTATGAGTAAACAACGCTGTGATCACTGCCATTTAGAATACGATACCTCTATCTTGCTGGAAGATGTGCACTTTAACCCACCAAAATTTTTTTGTTGCAAAGGGTGCCAGGGGATTTACCACCTTTTGCAAGAAGAGGGCTTGGAAAATTTCTATGAAAAGATGGGTGAGACAACCCTAGTGCCTCCTAAAGCGCATTTGGAAGAGAGTGTGCGTTTTGATTTGGAGGGTTTTGTTTCCAAATACGTTAAACAGACGCCTGAGGGACTTAGCGAGATTTCGCTGATTATTGAGGGGATTCATTGCAGTGCGTGCGTATGGTTGAACGAAAAGGTTATTTCAAAGCAAGAGGGTGTGGTGGAAGTTTCCATCAATTACTCCAATCATAAAGCTAAAATTGTTTGGGACAGTTCCCTTACAAAACTCTCTAAAATTATTGAAGCTATTCGTAGTATTGGGTATAACGCTTATCCGTATGATCCTAAGGGGGGAGAAGAGCGAGCCAATGCACTGCGAAGAGAATACTACTCTAAGCTTCTTGTAGGCGTTTTTGCAACCATGAATGTCATGTGGATAGCCATTGCTCAGTATGCAGGGTATTTTACGGGGATGCAAGAGAATGTTAAAAATATTCTCAATTTTGCAGGCTTTGTTTTGGCAACCCCCACGCTTTTTTATACAGGCTCCGTCTATTTTAAAGGGGCGTATTATGGTTTAAAAAATCGTTATATTACGATGGACTTTTTGGTGGCAACAGGAGCAACCCTTGCGTATAGCTTTTCAATCTATGCGATGTTTAGTAAAAGTGCCGAGGTTTATTTTGATTCGGTGACGATGATTGTGACCTTTGTATTCGCAGGGAAGTATTTAGAGGTTTTAAGTAAGAAAAAAGCTGTTGATACACTGGACGCATACGGCGGCGTTTTACCCACTGAAGTACTTGTGATTCAAGGAAATGAAAAAGCATTGGTTCGTGTGGAAAGTGTTGGAGTAGGCGATGTGATTGAAGTGAAAGCAGGCGATAAAATTGTCATTGATGGTCTGATAACGCAAGGGGAGGGTTCCTTTGACCTTTCTCATTTAAGTGGAGAGTCTGAACCTGTGTTGTTAAAAAAAGGAGATAAATTACTTAGCGGCGCTTTGTGTTTAGACAGTGTGATTCGTTATGAAGCAAGCAGTACTTTTTCTTCTTCAATGCTGACACGTTTGGTAGCATTGCTTGAAGATGCGCTGAGTAAAAAGCCACACATTGAAAAGTTTGCCAACCAACTCTCAGGCTATTTTTCCCGAACCATTCTTTTTTTAGCCTTGTGTACATGGACATTTTGGTATTTTCAAAGTGGCTCATTTGAAACTGCTTTAATTGTCGCCATTTCGGTGATTGTGATTGCCTGCCCGTGCGCACTCTCTTTGGCAACGCCTGTGGCAACGCTGGTAGGTTTGGGATTGGCAGCAAAGCGGGGCATTTTATTTAAAGAGGCAGGTTTTTTAGAGAGCATGGCAAAATGCGACACGCTGATTTTGGATAAAACAGGCACCATTACCAAAGGTAAGCCCGATGTGGTAGAGATGAAAACCCTGAAAATTGTTGATTTTTCTTTAATCTACGCTCTGGCTAATGCCTCAAATCATCCCATTAGTCAAGGGGTGGTTCGTTTTATTAAAGAGCGTGAAGAGCTTTTACATGTAAAGGCATTAGAGCAGATAAAATCGTTTGAAGCAAAGGGGTTGAGTGCCGTTTATGAGGGGCATGTTTTATTGGGTGGTAATGCAAAAATGATGCAAGAAGCAGGTATTGAGATTGTTTTAGAAGAGCAATTTGATGCATTAAGCCACTATTTTTTTGCGATAGATGGTGAATTGGTTGCTATCTTTGGGCTCAAAGACAGCTTAAAAGAGGGAGCTAAGGAGAGCATTGATGCGCTGAGGGCTTTAGGATTGGAGATTATCATGCTTAGCGGTGATCATCAGCGTGTGAGTGAAACGATTGCCAAAGAGGTGGGTATTACGACGTTTAAAGCAGGATTGCTTCCTGATGAAAAAGCTTCCTACATTGAAACGCTACGCCAGCAAACGAAAAAGGTGGTGATGGCAGGAGATGGTATCAACGATACCCTAGCCCTTTCTCAAAGTGAAATTGCCATTGCCATGGGCAGTGGGGCAGATGTTGCGGTGGAGGTGAGTGATATTATCTTAACCAACGATAGCATGAAAAGCTTACACGATGCTTTTGTCATTTCACGCATGAGTTTAAAGGTGATTAAAGAGAATTTAGCTTTTTCATTGCTTTACAATGTTGTTACGATTCCTTTAGCGATGAGCGGGCATGTCATTCCTCTCATTGCTGCGCTTTCGATGTCACTTAGTTCTTTGGTTGTGGTTGGAAATTCTATGCGTATCAAGCATGTTTTAAAAGGTTTATAAAATGGATGGTTGGGTTGTAGCAATGATGTTAGGTGCATCAACACTTTTGGGTGCGTTTGGATTGTGGGCATTGCTCTGGGGCATTAGAAGCGGACAATTTGATGACCACAAAAAATTTTTAGATGGGGCTCAATTTGATAGCGAAGAAGCACTCAATGATGCAGTGACTATGGAGCGTAAAAAAGAGGATATTTTAAAGCAAAAAGAGAAGAGAGAAAAAGGATACGCCCCACCTGATTAGAGCAAAAGCAAAAATACCTTCTGCCTCGAAGAGGCAAGCTTTAGTGCCTAGTGCAACGTAGCAACAGGAGCTTTGCCCCTGTTGTGTGTAAATTATTTAAATGCAGCGATGGTTTCAGCAACCGCTTTCATATCATCATCACTTAAACCAGAAGCGATAGGTTTCATAACCGCTTTCATTGGTCCACCTTGACCTGCTTTGTAGCCTTGTAAAGAAGCAACAATTTTTGATGCCTCCCAGCCTGCAATAATTTGGGATTTATTTAAAGCAGATGTTTTTGCATTCTCTTTGTGACAGGAGAAACATTTTGCTTTGTAAATTGCCTCACCATCAGCTGCCATAAGGCTAGAGACTGCTGCAATTGCCAAAACTGCGCAAATTTTTTTCATTTGATACCCTTTCCTAAGTTGTGTGCTGAAAATTATAACGAAGCAGACTTTATCCCTGCTTATATTTTTTATCATTATTTATGTTCAATTTTTCTTTTATAAAAAAACGCTATAATTCAGCTCATTTTAAAGTTTGAAGAGGGGTCGTGTGTTTCGAAAAATAGTGTTTCTAGTATGCGTATCTGTCATGGGATTTGCAGCCACTCACAGTGTATGCGAAAGTGAGCGTATAGAAACCTACAAAGCAAAAGAGATGATTGAGTCCATTCTTAAGGATGAACCAACCAATGCTATTTGCATGCTTCAATTAGCCAATATTTACCTCAAGCAAGGCGAAATAGCCAAAGGTTTTGATACCTTAGTGGATGCGTATTTATTGGATCCTCATTATGTACAGCACAGTAAAATTGCCACGGTTCTTCCTTTTGCTCTCAAAGTAACGCACCTAAAAACACAAGCTCAAAGCACAAATGATAAAAGCACTTGGAATGCTTTGGGTGATGGTTATTTTGATATGGGCATTTTTAACGAAGCTTCCTTGATGTATAAAAACAGTCTTTTCGTTGATCCCACACAGCATATGATTCGCTTGAAACGTGCGTTGAGTCTTCAAAAAAATGCTTATATTTACAGTGCCCTTGATGAGGTGCAGACCGTTTTGAATAAAGAGCCTTTTCATGTTTTTGCAAATTATTATATGGGAAAATTTTTAGCGTATGACCTTAAAAATAGAGAGAATGCACGTGTCTTTTTTCAAAGGGCAAAAGAGGCTTTGATGGCACAAAAAGATACATTTGCTTATTTAGAATACACCAATTTGCTCAGTGACATTACGAAAGAATTAGGTGACTAGGATGCAAAAAGCACTTTTTTTAGACCGAGATGGCGTCATAAACATCGATAAAGCCTATGTTTGCAAAATTGAGGATTTTGAGTTTTGCGAGGGCGTTTTTGAAGTGTTACGCCATTTTCAATCTTTAGGATATTTGCTCATTATTGTCACCAACCAATCGGGTATTGGAAGAGGCTACTACAGCGAAGAGGATTTTCAAAAACTCACCCAGTGGATGTGTGAAGCGCTTTTACATGTAAAGATAAAAATCGATGCAGTGTACCATTGTCCCCATGCTCCAGAAGAGCATTGTGCGTGCAGGAAGCCCAAAAGTGGCATGTTTGAAGAGGCGATACGTGCCTTTGATATTGATGTGAAAGCTTCATGGATGATTGGAGATAAGAGGAGTGACATGGAAGCAGCTCAAGGTGCAGGCATAGACAATACCATTTTGCTCGGTAGCGCCTGTGAGGGTGGGGCTAAATATTGTGTTAATTTAATTTTGGATACAATTAACCTTATTCAAAACTAAGGTTTCGTATGCAAACTCCTTTTATTGATTTTAATCTTAAAACCGTTCTTATCACGGGTGGAGCGGGGTTTATTGGCAGTAATTTAGCGTTTTATTTTCAAACACATTTTCCCCAGTGTCGTGTCATTGTTTTTGACTGTTTTCGCAGTGAAGCGACCTTTTCCAATGGCAATTTAAAGAGTTTTGGTCATTTTAAAAATCTGATTGGTTTTCAAGGCGAAGTGATTAGTGGTGACATCAACGACGATGTGGCACTAAAAGCCTTAGAAGCGTACCACGTTGATTATATTTTTCATGAAGCCGCTATTTCGGATACGACGGTTTTAGATCAAGGCATTATGGTTAAAACCAACGTCAATGCCTTTAAAAGCATTTTAGAATTGGCTCTCAAAAGTAATGCCGTGGTGGTGTATGCGTCTAGTGGCGCAACCTATGGAGATGCGCCTAGCCCACAACGTGTTGGGTTTGAACAG